>NZ_JAAKGC010000020.1 GCF_017591665.1 Aetokthonos hydrillicola CCALA 1050
CTAGAAAAACTTTCTCAATTTTGGGAAAAACTTGACTGGGAATGGGTTAATGATATTCCATTCTTTAAAGGGTTTAAGGTCAGGAAGTCCGGAATGACAAAAGGACAACACACTGAGTAGCCGTGTGACATGAAAGTGACATGCACGGTTTCGGATGGGAGGGGTGCTACAGTAATGTACACCTCGACCCTAACGGAAACGTATTCATTACAGTTCGCGATCGCGTCGCATTAAATGGCAGAAGTACGGATGGAGATTTTGCTAGTTCAATTGTGACCAAAGTTGAAGAAAATGCTATGGGCAAGGGGAGTAACTTAGAAATCTTCACCAATAGCCTACAGCTAAGCAATGGTGCACAACTGGTTAGCGCAACTTTTGGTATTGGAGATGCTGGCAGTATATCGATTTCAGCACGAGAAAGAGTTTTTGTAAACAGCAGTGGAGCTTTTAGCCGTGTAGAATCTACCGGTCGTGGCAACAGTGGTAATCTACAAATTACGACCGACAACTTGGAAGTGGCTAATCTCTCACAACTTAGTGCCTCTACCCTTGGAGTTGGCAATGCAGGCAATGTCATAATTACAGCAAATCGCGCTTCTATCATTGATAGCGATGTCTTGAGCCGTGTGGGAAGAACTGCTATGGGGAAAGGTGGTAATGTGCAAATTACTGCCAACGTCCTAGAAGTGGTTAACGGTGGCAGTTTTATTGTCAATACTCTCGGCATTGGGGATGCGGGTAATATCATCATCAATGCACGCGATCATGTTTTGTTTAGTGGTATAAGCGCAGATGGAAATTTTCCTAGTGGAGCATTCAGTGAGGTCTTTTTATCAAATGCTCGTGGCAATGGTGGGAATATACAAATTGCCACGAAAACATTAGAGGTGACTAATGGCGCTCAAGTATTTGCGGGAACTTCTAGTGCGGGGAATGCAGGCAATATTGTCATTTCTGCCAACAATATTTTATTGACAAAAAGTCTCCTCAGTGCAGAATCTGCTAGTGTTGATGGTGGTAACATTACTCTGAACGCACGAGATATTCTCTTATTGCGAAATCGCAGCTTAATATCTGCTACTGCTGGTATAGCGCAACAGGGGGGCAATGGTGGCAATATTACCATCAATGCACCCAACGGCTTTGTTGTCTCTTCCCCAAACGAAAACAGCGACATTACCGCTAATGCATTTAGCGGTCGTGGTGGTAATGTTGATATTACAGCACAGGGAGTCTTTGGCATTCAATTTCGCCCCAGCCTCACACCGCAAAGTGATATCACTGCTAGTTCTCAATTTGGTATCAGTGGTGCAGTCGAAATTAACACACGTGATACTGACCCCAGTCGTGGCTTAATCACCCTGTCCACAGTCACCGAAAATCCGCCTAAATTAGTTTCTTCTAGTTGTACCGCCTTTAATGAGACAGCAGGTGGTAACAACTTCACCATTACTGGACGCGGCGGCTTACCCCCCAGTCCTTACGAACCCCTTACCAGCGATGCCATTTGGTCAGACACTCGCCGACCACTAACCACAGTACACCAAAATCAACCCAAGAAACAGGCTGCTAAAATCAAGCACAAACCTATAGAAATTGTTCCTGCTACTGGCTGGGTGTTCAATCGTAAAGGCGAAGTGACACTTATCTCTTCTGTGTCTAACGCTCCTAGTACTCCAACGAGTTGTGCTGCAAGGTGAAGAACTACACCGATTACCCCTTGGGGGAAAATTCTTGATTAAAGTATAGCAAATGGACACAACAGTTTACCTCCCTGACTACTACCGCGTGTTTGAGCGTATTGCTGGTGGATGGCTTATGAAACCAAGTCGGTTTTTTTATCGGCGTACTACATCGTTAAAAACTTCGGACAACGACCTTAAATCGTTGTCCGACATTTCGCCACAGCAAGTTGCCATTGAACTATTTCGTATTAATGGCTGAAAGTCAGGTTATTATTTAGCAGATTTACGTAACAACCACAGACAGACGATTCTGCGATCACCCGATTCCTTGAAATGATGAAGTCTTGTTACGAAAATAGAGTTAGTTACAAACCAGTTGCTCTATGGTTACTTAAATAATGGTTTACTGATAAGTAGTTCTGCGTAACTCATCTTTAACAAAGGAATAACGATGGCTGCTGTTTGGCATCGGTTATTAGGGTTTGCTCTTGGTAGTGCTTGTACATTTTCTGCAAGTTCTGCAACAGCCCAGATTACACCTGATAGGACTCTTCCCAATAATTCCAGTGTCATAATCAATGGCAATGTCTTCAATATTATTGGGGGGACGCAAGCCGGACGCAACTTGTTCCATAGTTTTCAGCAGTTTTCTGTACCAACTGGGGGTATGGCTTCTTTTAACAATGGTTTGGATATACAAAATATTTTTAGCCGGGTAACGGGTGGGTCAATTTCTAATATCGATGGAATAATTAAAGCGAACGGGACAGCGAATCTATTCTTCCTCAACCCAAATGGTATTGTTTTTGGACGTAATGCCAGGTTGAATGTAGGTGGTTCATTTTTGGCAACCACTGCTAATGCGATTCAATTTGGTAATCTAGGAAATTTTCGTGCAAGTGATCCAAATAACCCAGCCTTGCTGACAGTTAATCCAACAGCATTGTTTTATAACCAAATTGCCGCTGGAGCATCCATTCAAAACAGTTCAACAGCACCAGCAGGTGTTGCACCAACAGGAGCTTCTTCATCTGGATTACGTGTCCCAGATGGCAACAGCTTGCTGCTGGTTGGTGGTGACATTAACATGGATGGTGGAAGATTAAGAGCTTATGGTGGACATATTGAATTAGGGGGATTAGCATCTCCAGGAACAGTAGAACTTGCGGTAGATGGTAATAATTTAAGCTTAAGCTTAAAAACGCAAAGTACCAGAGGAGCCGTCTCTCTGACCAATGGAGCTAATATTAATGTCTCGGCAGGTGATGGTGGCAGCATCACTGTTAATGCTAGCGATCTCAATATTACAGGTGGAAGTAGCTTCAATGCTGGTATTGCGCAAGGTTTGGAGTCTGTTGGGGTAAAAGCAGGTGATATTACACTCAATGCTACTGGGGATATAAAGATTGATGGCAAAGGAAGTCGTATTGCCAACAATGTTCAAGAGCGAGCTATGGGCAATGCTGGAAATATTACTCTTTTTTCTAATTCCTTTGGATTAACTGGTGGTGCACAACTTGATGCTAGTACCTATGGACAAGGTAATGCTGGCAATGTCAACATTAAAGCTACAGGTGCTGTAACAATTGCTGGAATTCCAAGCGGGATCTTCACTGATATAAAATCTGGTTCTATAGGGCGTGGCGGAAACATCAATGTACAAACAGGAGAAATTGTTGTTGACAATACTGGGGATAATGGGGGTATATCTTCTATAACCTATGGTAAAGGAGACACTGGAGATATAAATATTAACACTAGAAATCTAATTCTCAAAAATGCACAAATAGGTTCTGACGTATACGGCGAGGGCAATGCGGGGACTTTTAAAGTCAGTGCTTCCAGATCTGTAGAATTAAGCGGAGAAATTCCTGGTGGTGCACAAGGGGCTCCTGGAGGTATATTTGCCCAAGTAGACGTGAACGGGAAAGGTAACGCAGGCAAGATGTATATTGAAACTCCTCGCTTAAGTGTAAGTGATGGTAGTAAAGTGCAAGTTGCTAACTTTGGTGAAGGAGATGCAGGTAGCCTGTTGATCCATGCTGATGAAGTTAATGTTTTTGATACTGAAAGACCACCTTATTATTTCACAGGTATTTTTGCTACTGTTGCTCGTGACCCCCACACAGTTAATCCACCTAAAGGAAATGGTGGAGATTTAACAATTGAAACAAGAACGTTAAGTCTCCGAAATGGTGGACAGGTTGCTGCGTATACTCAAGGAGAAGGTAATGCTGGAAGATTGCTGATCCAAGCTAGTGACTCGGTAGAAGTAACAGGTAGTAACTCACCGCACCTGACTATAATATCTGGTGGAGTTGCTAACAGCGGTATTGGGAACGGTGGCAGTATAACAATTGAAACACCCCAATTAAGTGTTAAAAATGGTGGGGTAATAGAATCTGCTGTCTCACTTCTAACTATTGTGGGAAAGGGGAACGGGGTTACGGTTAATAGTCCAGGCAAAGGTGGTACTATCACTATCAATGCAAGTAACTTACTTCTCAATGACGGTCAAATAAATGCTGCAACTGCTTCCGGTGATGGTGGTAACATTATTTTGAACATATCCGATTACTTACTGCTACGTAATGATAGCCGAATCTCTACGACCGCAGGCACAAGAGGAGCAGGAGGCAATGGTGGTAATATTACAATTAATGCTCCTAACGGCTTCGTTATTGCAACAAGGAGTGAAAATAATGATATCACTGCTAATGCATTCAATGGTTCTGGTGGTGCAGTTAAAATCAACGCCCTTGGTATTTATGACTTTAACCAACGTAGTTTACAAGACTTAGAGAATTCACTAGGAACTAATGACCCAAGTAAATTAGATCCCCAAAAGCTACTAACGAATGATATTACAGCTATTTCTCTGACGAATCCTACTTTGAGTGGTCAAGTCAATATTACTACACCTGATATAGACCCGGCTCGTGGCTTAATCACCCTCCCCACAATCACTGAAAATCCTCCCAAGCTGGTTTCCTCTAGCTGCACTGCCTTTAATGAAACGAATGGTGGTAACAGCTTCACTATCACGGGACGCGGCGGCTTACCCCCCAGTCCTTACGAACCACTCACCAGCTCTGCCATTTGGTCAGACACTCGCCTCCCACTAACCACAGCACACCAAAATCAGCCCAGCAAACACGCTGCTAAAATCAAACCCAAACCCATAGAAATTTTGCCTGCTACTGGCTGGGTGTTCAATGGAAAAGGTGAAGTGACACTTATCTCTTCTGTGTCTAACGCTCCTAGTACTCCAACGAGTTGTGCTGCAAGGTGAAGAACTACACCGATTACCCTCCACATTCTGTGCGATAGCGATTTGCCGCCTACGGCAAATCGCTATTCAGCTCATTCATTAATCAAACTTTTAATCATTATCCTCAGTGCTTTCTTCGTCCCAACAATTTTGTGTCCAAAGGTCGTCAGTACTGTGGACTACCCCGCGAATTTATCATCGCTTATAATTAAAATATCATTATTTTGGAGTTAAAATAAAATGCGCAAACAGACTATTCAATATACATCACCGATAGATGCTTTAGTTGCGATTGCCAAGCGACTCAGTGTGTATGAGAACCAGCAAAAAATGGACTCCGAAGATTTTTTTCACCAATATAATCAGGGACTGTTACCAGATGATGTCCTATTTATAGAATGGGCAAATGATTACCGTCATTACCTTGCCTTACGTCAAGAAATAGAACTCAGATTGAACTATGCTGCCTAACATTCTGTCTGATTACCTTAATCAAGTAGAAAAAGCAATTGTTCAATGTGAAAATGTTTATGTTGAACGTTATGAAGAAGAAATTTTAACTTTACAACGGGCTAATTTAAGAATTAGATTGCGCTTTCATCAAAAATACTTGTTAGAAATAAACGAAGCTATAGTAATCACAGACAATCAGTTAGAATTTCTCGATTATCGTTACCATTTTCAAGACGAACGAAATCGCCTAATTTTTCGTTATGATAGTACACCTCACTTTCCTAATCTCTCTACTTTTCCACATCACAAGCATTTACCAGATAATGTCATCAGTTCTCACAAACCTGAAATTACTCAAGTATTAAAAGAAGTAACAGAGTTATTGAGGTCAGGTCGTCTTGGGTGATGAATATGTAATTTTCGCGCGGGGCAGATCTTCGCACCCAATACAACAAGAACGTCCCCTCGCCTGCAATTGCTCTTAAATTTTTATCAATAAAATTGAGCCTAATTTTGTAAAAAAATCAGGCTCAATCAAGCTTGTCAGTCAAATTATCCTAGAATTTTGGAGAAGTCTACACCTATGTTAACCAAACAAGCTAGGAACAGCTACTGCTAAAGCACCAGCAAAAGCTGAAGCGATTAGGGAAACAACGGCGGTGTTGAATACCCACCAAGCAGCACCAGCAACGGCTTTTTTGGTTTCCATGGCTTGCTTTTTGGCTTCGTCTGTGATAAGTTGCAAGCGTTTTTGTGTTTCCTCTTGAATACGTTCAGCTTGGTGAAGTACGTTATCACGCGCTGCTTCAATTTGGTCGATGATCTTGTTAGCTTGTGCTTCAGAGATATTCTGGCTAGAGCTAAGAATAGAAACTAGGGTGTCACGATCAAATTTGGATAGGCGATCGCGCAATGCTTCAAACCCAAGTTGTGGATCGTCAAACAACTTCCCAAAGTCTTGCTGAATACTTTCGTAGTTCAGTTCGGGGCGATTCAGTGAATTGAGATAGTTACGGATTGAACCGAAGATCTGATCAATCGCTGACTGTAACCTTTGTTGGATCTGCTGAAATTGCTCAACAAGAGAATTGCGTACAGACTCAATTTGATCCACAATACGGTTGGCTTCTTCCTCTGAAATATCTTCACGTTGGGATAGTAAAGCCACAAGTGTAGAACGGTCGAATTTAGAGGCGCGATCGCTTAAACTTCCAATTCCAGCGCTAGGAGAAGACAACAACAATTGCAAATCTCGCTTAATCCCTTCTGGGTTAAGTTCTTCTTTGTTGGTGTGACGTAAGTAGTCTTCCAGATTAGCTTGAAAATCTGAAACTTTCTCAGCAGCGCGTTTTGCCAAACGTTGCGGTGTTTTAACGATCCTACTAATACCTTCTTGCACAGAGTCTATAGAGCGATTTATTTGCTCTTCGCTCAAATCTCCACGCTGACTCAGCAGTTTTACTAAGGTTTCTCGATCTACTTGGGAAAGGCGATCGCGCAAAGCATTAGCACCTTCTTGAGGATTATCCAACAATTTCGTCAAATCTTGTTGAATACCTTCTGGATTGAGTTCCTCTAAGTTAGTATTGCGGAGATATTCAGCAATAGCACTTGTTGTCTGTTCATACTGCTGTTTTGCCTTGTCTGCAACTTTCTGCGGCGCTTGCAAGACATTATCCTTAACAGAGATAAGCTGATCAATGATTTGATTAACTTGCTCCTCGCTCAAATCTTCTCGTTGACTCAATAGCTGTACTAAAGTATCTCGGTCAAATTGGGATAAGCGACTGCGAAGGAGACTTGCTCCTGCTTGTGGATCTTCCAACAAAACTCTAAAATCTCGCTTAATACCTTCAGGATTGAGTTCTTCCTTGTTGGTATTACGCAGATATTCTTCTACTTTTTGCCGCACTTCATTAGCTTTGGCGGTTCCTTGTTCTTGCAGTTCTTTTGCCCGATTTAAGACATTATCACGAGTACTTTCGAGTTTACTAACAATATTATTAGCTTCCTCTTCATTAATGTCTTCGCGTTGCTGTAGTAGTTGCACTAAGGTATCGCGGTCAAATTGCTGTAGGCGATCGCTTAACTGTTCAACCCCATCCTGTGGATCTTCTAGAAGCTTGGTGAAGTCGCGTTCGATACCTTCTGGGTTCAGTTCTTCTTTTCCTGTAGAACGCAAGTAATTTTCGATGCGACTACGCAAACCTTGAGATTCTTCTTTCCCGTCCCCTTGCTGGACAGTTTCTAAAACTTCAGAACGAACACTTTCTATCTGTTCCGCAATTTCTTTTATTCTGGCTTCGCTCAGATCATTCCTTTTTGTGAGCAAGTTGGTGATATACTCAGAGTTGAGTTCTTCCAATTGCTGTCTTACAGTTCCAGGGTTTGCATTTGGGTCATAGATGAGATCTTTGAATTCATCTTTGATCGTAATGCGGTTAAAATGCCAAGGGAAAGAACTAGCTATGTAGTCTTCGACATCCGCTTTTATTGGATTATTGGGTACGGATGGCAATTTTTCCGATATTTGTGCGGCTGCTTGATCTTTAAGCTGTCTGAGCTGGGAGGTAATTTTTTCGACGTCCAAATCTTGGACTTTTTCTTTCAGCTTTGGTAGTTGATCTGTAATTTTTTCTACATCAACTTTAGAAAAATCTACCCTATCTAGAACCGCTGGTAAAACAGCACTTATGCCATATCCAATGGCTTTCGGTATGACACCATTACTTGGCTTACCGTTACCGTTACTTCCTCCTCCAACTGTTACTAATTCTTGAAGTCGTTCACCTAACTCTTCTGAATTCAATTCTTCGGGTGAAGCTGCGGAGAGGAAATTTATCACTTGTTCTGTCGGATTTTGACGATTGACGACTTGTTTCCAAGCAGCTTCAAGTTGGTCAGCAATGCTATTGATATCTTCTTTAGAGAAGTTTGTGCGATCGCCAATTAAATCGACAAATGTCTGACGGTTGATGTTTTTGAGTAAATCGCCATCGCCGATGGATTGCAAATCTACATTACTCAAAAGCTTATCAAATTGGGTGCGAATTTCTTGCAGATTTAGGTTTGGTAGTTGCAGTGAAGACAAAGAACTTTGTAATGTATTTTTGATACTGTCAGTATCAAAACCTGAAGTTAGTTCTTGACGGACTGCCTTGGTAATTTCTTCGGCAGTAGAAACTAATTGGGTTTTTGCAGCATTAGCACCCATAGCAGCAGTTGCTGTACCCATTAATCCCTGTAAGCCAAGATTAGCAGTGCTGACGACAGAACCAATTAAAGAACCTACGGCTGACGAACCAAACCACACTAAGAGGGAGAAGTAGATAGACCAGATAACTACAGCAATAATTGCTCCCAAAAAAGTACTTTCGACTAAGCTAAGTTTCACTGCTAGAAAGCAAGCGCTGAATAGTGCAATAGTTGCCGTAACAACTGCCCAAAAGCCGATAGTGTTTTCAACTTTGCCAATTGTACTACCCAAGTTGTCTGACGAATCATCACCTGAGTTATTCCCTAAAGAAGAAATTCCTATTGCTACAAAGAAGTTTGTCAATAGTAATTGGAAGGCGAATGCCATTACCACACCAGTAAGCAATGCCAAGAAAAATTTAGGGCCAGACAATATTAGTGAGGCTTCTTCTGGAGTAATAACTGCTTGCGCTACGAGCTTGGGTGCTAACGCAAATTCACTTAATAACATTTTTCTTTTCCTCCTTTGAGCTAGTAGCTCAACCTATATGTAGCGTGTGCTATAGCTAATACCAATTCTTTGAGAAAAAAGTTCGACCTTAAAGACGCGATTGAGCGCGTCTTAATAAGGTTTCGGAAAATGGTCTAAGCTATACTGTGCTGTAATTGATTATTTGTGACCACCCAACCATTTAGACGCGATCGCTCCCAATGCTGCGCCTATCATGGGGTTACCCAGAAACTTGAGAATAGCTGGTTGCTCTGCCATTACTTCTTGGAAGATGTCGGGGTGGTTGTGATAAGTAAAAGATGCAAGTTTGGTAAGATCATCAGCATTGATGCGATTGGGGTGGTGGGTAGAAAGACCTAACTGTTGCTCTAGATGACGATCATCCAAACCTCTTTGCTTTAAGTGCTTGAAGAAAGAACGGGCAACATCATCGCGTTCGTTTGGCTTAATTTGTGCGATCGCCTTTTGAAGTTCTGGCTCCAGTTGGCTAGGTGGAATGCTGTCGTGATTTAAAGACTGACGAAATAGTTGACGACGTTCTTCGTGTGACGAGCGTTGAGCAAAATCGTCAAAGTTTTGGTAATCTTTTGTAGGATCAGAAGACGCATCATTAAGAGATTCGGTATTACCGTGGCTCAAATCCTTCATGATTTGACGCTTATATTCATTGCTGCTAGTCATTACTGTTTTCTCCTTGTTTTAAATCAAAGGTCGTCGTTTTTTTGAAAAACTTAGCTAGATTATTTTCAAAGAATTCAGAAGCCGGAAGTCAGAATTCAGCATTCATGCTGCGAAACTTATGGATTGATAAGTGGGTTTAAGCCCAAGGGCTAAATTGATTCTGACTCCTGTATCCTGATTCCTGTATTCTTCTTCATTGGTACTTAACTTGGTTTGACTGAGTGTCATACTGAGCTGTCACAATCAGCTGTTTATCAGGACCATATATCAAAACAGTTAAGTCTTGGTTTGGAAAATTGTGATGGAACCCTTGAACTAAAGATCGTGCTAGGGGTTGGACTTCGTTGGGGCGGACTTGGGGTGTAATCACAACACCTAGCTTATTGTTGTCACGGACATAAGCGTCATTTATTAACCCTTGAGCTGTTTGTACCACCCAATTACCAAAATCCTGTCCGACTTGTGTGTTACCACGTTCCAGTAGAGCATATTCTCCTCTACTACTAACTCCTGGTACATAAGTATTTGGTTGTTTAGCTTGAACTGCTCCACTACAAGCAGTAGTTATAGTTAAAACTAGAATTAAAACAAAAGTTGTTAAAATTTTGCGAAACTGATGAATCATTTCTATATCCTCAAAAGTTTTACCTTTATCTAAGGTAAATAAGAACTTTGTCTAAGTCGTCTTCCCAAAGAAATAACCGAATTGTTATTAAATACCCAAAACAAAACTTAATATCTTTTTGGATTGAAAATAGAATCTAAGGCAAAAGATATTTTACAACAAGGGTTTTTATGCTTTTTAATCAAGCACATTTATCATTTATAAGACTAGAATCTATCACGAGATAGACAGCAAGAAGCAACAGGGAATAGAGAAAACCGAATAATTTAAATTAGAGGATTTGTACTTGGATGTATTTTTTATAAAGTAGTCAGGATTCAGAATTCAGGAGTCAGAATGATTATTGGTTTAAAACCTCTTCCCTTGTCGACGAGAGAGGGACTAAAACTTTTTGACGTAGAATATTTCTTTTATTACCATTGAGAGATAAGATTTATTCCAAATGAGAGATAAAAAGTCAATCAAAAAGTAAGAGTATTATTGTCCGCCTATGAGCCGCCTCAGTTCACTTGATGTTTTCCGTGGTATTGCGATCGCTGGTATGATCCTTGCCAACATGGCAAGCATTGCTGAACCTAATGTTTATCCTCCACTACTCCACGCCGATTGGCACGGTTGCACACCAACCGACTTAGTATTTCCCTTTTTTCTCTTTATTGTTGGTGTAGCAATGACTTTCTCCCTGTCCAAGTACACCGACAGCAATAAACCCAGGTTCTCCGTGTATCAGCGTATTATCCGACGCGCTGTAATTTTATTTGCTCTGGGGTTGCTACTTAACGGTTTTTGGAATAAAGGTGTTTGGACTTTTGATTTGAGTAGCATCCGCATCATGGGAGTTTTACAGCGTATCAGCCTTAGTTATTTACTTGCTTCTGTTGTAGTTCTTAACGTTCCGCGTAAGGGACGGTGGATAATGGCTGGAGTATTACTCATTGGTTACTGGTTGGCGATGATGTATGTCCCAGTTCCTGGATACGGTGCTGGTGTATTAACCAGAGAAGGAAATTTTGGTGCTTATATAGATCGGTTGATTATTCCTAAAGCACATTTGTATAAAGGTGATGGTTTCAACAATTTAGGAGATCCAGAAGGACTTTTCAGCACTATTCCTGCCGTGGTAAGTGTCCTTGCTGGCTACTTTAGTGGGGAATGGATACGTAATCAAGGAGTAAAATCGCGTACAAGTTTAGGGTTAGCGTTATTCGGTATTGGTTGTGTGCTAAGTGGTTGGTTTTGGGATCTAGCCTTTCCTCTCAGTAAGAAAATGTGGACAAGTTCGTTTGTTGTATTTACTACAGGTTGGGCATTGTTGTTACTTGCTGCTTGTTACGAACTTATTGAAGTGCGGGCACTAAGGCGATGGGGGAAACCTTTTAAAGTGATGGGGTTAAATGCTATTTTCGTTTTCGTTGCTTCTGTGCTGCTTATAAAAATCGTAGTAAAAACAAATGTTGGCGCTGGGGAAAAGGCTCCTAGCGTTTATGATTGGATTTACCAGAACCTTTTTGCCTCTTGGGCAGGTGCGTTTAACGGTTCACTATTGTTGGCGATCGCCACGTTGCTATTTTGGTTAGCGGTTGCTTATGTAATGTATTGGCAACGTTGGTTTATCAAAGTTTAAACAAAATAATTTTCTCATGTAGCGAGTAGGACGCTTTTTCAGGAGATTTGCGTAAGTAAGCTAGCCCCGTAGAGACTTGCTTGACGCACTAGTGTCACCACAATCAAAGAAGTTTGTGCAAAGAGAAAAGAGATTCGTAATGCGTGATTAACCGCTACGTGGTAAGATTTGGAGTCACGTTGTCCTTGACGGCTGGGGTTATTCACCTACATCCATCAATTAGTTATGAGATTTTCAAGTTTCTAACTTGACATTCTCATCTAGAGGTATTAATTTACTCTAGAACGAGTGGCACACTGGATCTACCTTACTCCATAGTCAGTACTTTATCGCAGGCTATAGATAAATTGTTTCGTTGCTTCAATATAGTAATACTTTGCTCCGAGTCACGAAATTTCACATAATGGACAGTTCAAGATTGGTTTCTTTAAGCGGTTTTAGCTTGACTATGATTAATTTTCTATTGTTGAGCCTCTGCTTATCAGCTTGCTGGTTTTACTGCTATGCAATCTATGCAGCAATCACTTTTTTTCGTCGTTCCCATCACATTGCTCAAGAGATACAGCCGGGGGTAAGCATCTTGAAACCAATATGTGGACTCGACGGTGAAGCTTATGAAAATCTTGCCTCTTTTTGTCAGCAAGACTATCCAGAATACCAGATTATATTTGCCGTGCGCGACACACAAGACCTTGGTATAGAAGTCGTGCGGAAAATTATCCATGACTTCCCTTCTTTAGATATTCAGCTGGTAATAAGTTCTGACACAATCGGTACCAACCTGAAAGTGAGCAATTTGTCAAATGCAAGAGATCTTGCTAAGCACGAAATTCTAGTGATTGCTGATAGTGACATCCGAGTTGGGAGAGATTATCTACGGCGAATCATTCAACCACTACAAGACTCAAGTGTTGGTGTTGTTACTTGTCCGTATCGTTCTCGAGCACGAGGGTATGCGGCAACTTTGGAAGCTCTCGGAAGTGCCACCGAATTCCATGCAGGAGTTCTAGTCGGCAGACATCTTGAGGGGATAAAGTTTGCCCTTGGTTCAACCATTGTGATCCGTAAACAGGTGCTGGAGGTAATTGGAGGATTTAAAGCGATTGCTAATTATCTTGAAGATGACTTCCAACTGGGCTACCTATCAACTTTATGCGGCTATAAAGTCGTACTTTCAGACTATGTGGTTGAGCATGTCCTCACAACCAGCACATTATCGGATTCCATCCAACGCCAAATTCGCTGGGCACGTGGTTCGCGAGTTTCTCGTCCTTTGGGCTATATAGGACTGATCTTTACTCACGGAACTGTCGCCAGTTTGTTATTTGTGATTGCAACAGGAGGCTCTTGGTTAGGCTGGGTTGGGTTGGCGTTTACTTGGAGTACAAGGTTGCTAATGGCATGGGTTATTGGAGTTTGGAGCCTTCAAGATCCAGCAACAAAAAAGTTTCTATGGCTTATCCCTGTGCGTGACTTAATGAGCTTTGCCCTGTGGTGCTATAGTTTTATGGGTAATTCCATTAAATGGCGTGGTCAAAAACTGAAGTTGACAAAAAACGGTCAGCTAGTGCTACTAAAAACTAACTCTCAGTGTTAAGTCAATTGCTATTGTAGAGTGACAGCGCGTATCCTCAAGCATTTGACTCAATTGGTGATTGCTTAAACTGTCTTGGTGTTCAAGCATCTTGAGGATTAAGACGCTCCATTGCCCAAGTAGTGTAAGTGCCAATTGGACTCCAAAGCAAGTAAGGGATGAGTAACAATACAGCTGTACTGGAAATTCGTAAAACTGCGATCGCTAATATCAGACATACAAAGAAACCAGTACCACCAATAATTGTACCCACTCTCAAGCTACGAAGTCGGAACATGACAGGAGTATAAGCAATAGTCACAATTTCTAGCAAAAGGTACAAGCCCATGAGAGCCCAAGTTGTTGTAGTTCCTGGATTCTTTTCCCAGACATTATAAGCTGACCAAGCGCCGCAAATAAAGATTACAGTCCAGATAATAGGAATTGCAGCTTCAATAGTCAACCAACTAGGTCTTTGTAACCGCTTGAACCATTTGCGATCATCTGGAGTTATTATATTTGCACCTAATGCAACTAATATAGCTAGACCCCCAATCACCATCCAAGATTTAATCATAATTTCCTCTGCCATATCACGCTTTATAGTGCGATTGTCTCAATATAAAGCGAAGTCTCTCATCAATCCTTGGTGTGATCGCTGGGGGTTAGGATTTTTAACAAAAAATAACTGAATCACACCAAACCAGAACGTAATGCTACCACGGCTGCTTGGACGCGATCGTCAACGGATAGTTTATTCATAATCCCTCGAACATGAGTTTTTATAGTGTTGGGGCTGAGATAGAGTTTCTGTGCAATCTCTGGGTTACTGAACCCTTCTACCATCAGCTTCAACACCTCTAACTCGCGACTAGATAAGTTTGCTGCGTTTTCATTTTTGGTGGGAGATGGTGGTTTAAGATTGTCGATAACTCGTCTAGCTATTTGAGGGTCAAGGTAAGTTGCACCTTCAACTGCTGCTGAAATAGCATTTAATAACCTCTCGATACTCGCACCTTTAATACAAAACGCATCTGCACCGCTTGACAGCGCCGCAAAAATTTCTGTATCTGTTTTATGAGACGTTAGCATCACCACGTGAGTATCTGGGAGTGCTGTTTTAATTTGCTGTGTTGCAGCGATCCCATCTAATCGCGGTAATCCAATATCCATTACCACTATATCTGGTTTGAGTTTCAGTGCTGCTTGAACACCCAAATAACCGTCTTCAGCTTGTCCCACAATTTCTAACTGAGGGTGAGCCATCAACGATTGTTCTAGTCCTAATTGCATCATCGGGTCATCTTCTACAATTAAAACCCGTAGACGAGAGATATTAGCCGGTAAATTTAACAATGTATCTGGAGACATTATAAGGAAGAGGGGTAAGGGGCAATGCGCATGGGGCACGGGGCATGGGGCAATGCGCATGGGGCACGGGGCATGGGGCAATGCGCATGGGGCATATGGAATTAGGAGAGAAAGAGGTTCATGGGTTGCGGTGTTAGCAGTTTATGATCGCTACTTATACCATTTCACACTAATTGAGAGACACATATTTTCCCCAATGCCCAATGCCCAATGCCCAATGCCCAATGCCCCATGCCCAATGCCCAATGCCCAATGCCCAATGCCCCATGCCCCATGCCCCCTTTTATTCTTCCACCCGATAACCTAACTCTGCTAAATGCACTCTAGATTGACGCCATTTGGGTTGGACTTTGACGAACAATTCTAGGTATACTTTGCCTGCGATTAATTTTTGGATTTGTTCGCGAGCTGAGCTACCAATTGCTTTTAGCATTGCTCCGGCTTTACCAATCAAAATCCCTTTTTGGGAATCGCGTTCTACATGAATCGTGGCGAGTACACGGGTAATGGTGGGTGTTTCTTCCACTTGATCAATGGCGATCGCTACTGAATGGGGAACTTCCTCACGAGTTAACAGCAAAATCTGTTCTCGAATTAACTCCCCCATGATAAAGCGTTCTGGCTGGTCAGTTACTAAGTCCGGTGGATAGTATAACGGTCCTGTATCAAGTTGATCAATCAATAACTCTTGCAATTGTTCCAATCCTGCATTAGTTTTTGCAGAAAATTTCACTGTTTGCCATTTATGCAGTTCCGCCAAATGCATATAGCTATTATCTACCACCTCACTGTCTGATGGCTGTTGGTCGATTTTGTTCAAACCCAAGATGACTTTTGTTGGGTTTGCTTCGGGGTTGTCTGTAACATCTCTAGTTAACAAATCCGCAATATAGCGATCGCCTGTACCACACGGGGTAGTTCCATCGACGACAAACAGCACCACATCCACTGATTCAATAGCTATTTTTGCATTTTGCACAAGCACTTCCCCCAATTGATGATGAGGTTTATGAATACCTGGGGTATCCACGAAAATTAGCTGTGCTTCTGGCGTAGTTAAAATTCCTCGTAATCTATTACGTGTAGTTTGCGCTACTGGCGATGTGATTGCTATTTTTTGTCCTACTAATTGATTCATTAAGGTAGATTTACCGACGTTAGGACGACCTATAATTCCTATAAAACCTGACTTAAATCCCGGAGGAGCCTGTGGAATTATTAGATCTTCTGAAATGGAAAAATTGTTATTTTGATTACCAGTCACTTGTGGCTCCATCGTCCTATTTGGCATTTGGTATTAGTTCGTTTTTTGTCGAAAACAAAACAAACATAAAATCACCCTGGTTTTTCCAAAAATTGCCTTTGTTTTAGTTTAAGCTACTCCTTCACATATGTCTCTCATAGCAAATATCGAAATTTTATACACTATAAAAACCAGTCTACTTGTATTTTGTAACACACTAGATTATGTTTCAATTGAACTAAGTATGAGCAACAACATTTCTTTCATAACCTGATATTATGACGCTAGTACAGGGGCCTAGTAAGTCAAGTTACCATCTAAAAGCTTGCGGTATAAAATTTACTTCTACTCTTTATTTTTCTCTTGTTGTACTAGATAATTCCTAAGACAAACTCACCTTCATTCACTGCTTGATTACTTGAGATATCGTAAACTAATCCGTTGTCTTGTGCAAGAACATCTAGTATAGTAAGTAGCTTACCCTCCTTATTAAAAATCAGAATTTGATAGAGTCTTTCTCCAGCTTTCACTGAACTTCCCAATTCAACTCTTGATTGAATCATGCCACCAGATGGAGCATAGTATTTTGTAATTTTACTTCTAGTACTAAAAGTTATTTCTTGGGATGCAGGTTTGTCAATAGGTAAGCCAGATATATACAGAATTTCTTTGTACGCCAAATAATTTTTTATCCCTTGAACACCTTTGGCAACTGAATCTGAATTGATTTGCATTCCTGCACCAAGTTCTAGTGTCCAAGCTTCCACATCAAATCTGATTTCTCTACCAAGCTCTTTAAAACAATTTTCTAACGCTAACCAAGGTTTAATAAACGCTTCATCAAACGCATCCCCATCATAGACATCAAGTAAAATCCCGTGAGAAGGAAGTATTTAGCGCTATCTTCCCGGTTTCGGAAGTAAAAAAGGTAGTTGATAGCTTGATTTGTAGAAGTGTGTAAATCAATCAAGTAGTCTGCATCTAAACTTAAGGATTGCAATTGATAACGAAATTTCTGAGTAAAGGGCACACTACTTGGAGAATTTATCTTATCTAAAATTTTGTTAAATTTTTCTTTAATTTCGTTAAGATAATTTTCTCGTACTATATCTAAGTTTAAATTAATTTGAGATTCTGCAAAAGCCAATAAATCATTAGTCTCTTTTTCATAGTCCCAAAAGATGCGGTTCCAATCTTTGGCTTCATAAACACAGTATCTCCCCGAGGAAAAAATGTGAGAACGTTGATTAGTTCCCATTGGGTTACAAACAGGAACCAGCCAAATTTCTCCTATTAGATTTACAGAATCGACTGTTAGAAGAAAGTCGATAAGTTGATGAATAACTGCATTGCCTGCAATTTCTGCTCCATGTAGATTTGATTGAATATAAACTTTTTTACCAGGGGAAGCACCAATAAATTTGTAAACTTGGAGAGAAAGGTGATCGCCTGAAGCCATTTGACGAAGCGGAATAGTAGTGATAACAGGAATCATGACAAAAGTTAAGTTTTAGGAATTGAACAATTATGGGATTTTTTTATCGAGATGAAATCAGTCAGAAGAGCAATGTTGTAAAATTGATCAAGTAGTCTATATCCGGTGTTGCCAACTATAATAAGGACGAAGTGTTTACCTATCCCCATATAGATTAAATCAACGTTCGTTGGGAATATAGTGATACTTACTTTGGCTGTAAATACATATAATGGAAACAACAGTAGCAAATAATCCTTATCTTAATGGCAACTTTGCCCCAGTAAGCAAAGAAATTACTACCGATAACCTAAAAGTTATAGGTGAATTACCTCCAGATTTATCTGGAATGTTTGTGCGCAATGGACCAAACCCTCAATGGACACCCATTGGGATGTATCATTGGTTTGATGGTGATGGAATGCTGCACGGGGTGCGAATTAGCAACGGTGTTGCAACTTATCGCAATCGCTATGTACGAACAAGAGGATGGGAAATAGAGAATCAAGCAGGTAAGGCTGTTTGGAGTGGATTTTTAGAACCCCCACAGCAGGATAATCCTTACGGTCCTGGAAAAAATACTGCTAACACAGCTATTGTATGGCATGCTGGTCAATTATTGGCATTATGGGAAGGAGGCGCGCCTCATTCCATCGAGGTTCCTGATTTAAATACTATTGGTGAGTATACTTACAACAACAAACTTGCTTCTGCTTTCACTGCTCATCCTAAAGTAGATCCAGTTACAGGCGAGATGATGTTCTTTGGTTATTCCTTCTCCCCACCGTACTTGCAGTATAGTTTGGTTTCCCCAACGGGTGAATTATTACGGACAGTACCAATTGATTTACCTATGGGGGTGATGATGCACGATTTTGCCATCACGGAAAATTATACCATTTTTATGGATTTGCCTTTTACTTTCAGTCCAGAACGAATGCAGAGGGGAGAACCAGCCACGATGTTTGAGCGCGATCGCCCCAGTCGCTTCGGTATTCTCCCACGTTTTGGCGACAACAGCAATATTCGCTGGTTTGAAAGTCCTTCTTGTTATGTCTTTCATACCCTTAACGCCTATCAGGAAAAAGACGAGATAGTATTAATTGGCTGTCGCATGAGTTCTACGACTGTCTTAATACCTCAAGATTCCCAACCCGATCCAGATGCTGATATACCTCGCCTTTATCAATGGCGGTTTAACCTCAGTACGGGAGAGGTTCTTGAGAAGATGTTAGATGATGTGCCTTGCGAATTTCCACGTGTAAATGAAAACTTTTTGGGACGAAAGACACGATATGGTTACACAGGTAGGATGAAGAAGGGTTCCTTGCCTCTATTTGATGGTTTAATTAAGTACGACCTCGAAAGTGGTAAATCAGAAACTCATGAATTTGGGCAGGGGCGATATGGTGGAGAAGCCGTGTTTGTTCCTAATGCTTCCGGTAAGGGAGATGAAGATGAAGGTTGGTTGATCAGCTTTGTTTACGATACGAACAATGAGAATTCTGAGCTAGTGGTTGTTAATGCTCAGGATATGGCAGCGCAGCCTGTGGCGCGGGTGTTAATTCCCCAAAGAGTGCCTTACGGGTTTCACGGTGCTTGGGTTTCTGAAGCACAGTTGAACGATTCTAACGGATAAATTTCTATATAAAACGCGGGCAAGATGCCCGCACTACAATAATTTTAAGTTTTTGTCTTATATAAGATAGCTCCACCTCAGCTGAAATACCAAAAGCCTATATGTCTATTATTGTCTTCGGCAGTATTAATATGGATTTGGTAGCAAAAGTACCCCGGTTACCAGTTCTGGGAGAAACGCTACTTGGATATGATTTTATTACTGTACCAGGTGGTAAAGGAGCCAATCAAGCAGTAGCACTAGCGCAACTTGGAATTTCTACTCGGATGGTGGGGCGTGTTGGTGGTGATAGCTTTGGCACAGTACTTCTCGATAATTTAAAAGCTACTGGTGTACAAACTGATAATATTTTTATAGATAAAACAGTTAGTTCTGGGATTGCCACCATTACGGTAGATGACGCAGGTAACAATCAAATTATCGTCATTCCTGGTGCAAACGGGCGCGTAAATCAAGAAGATATAGAACGGTTATTACCTCTATTACCAACAGCTACAACATTGCTATTACAATTTGAAATCCCTATGTTTAGCATTGTTGCAGCCGCTCAAGCAGCGAGACAAGCAGGAGTCACTGTTATTGTTGATCCAGCGCCAGCACAAATAAATATTCCTGCTGAACTTTATCCATTGATAGATATCATCACGCCAAATGAAGTGGAAGCATCGCAATTGGTAGGTTTTGCTGTTAATGGAGAGTCGGAAGGGTTCAAAGCAGCAGCAGTGTTACTTGAAAGAGGTGTGAGGTGTGCGATCGTTAAGTTGGGTGCGAAGGGTGTTGTTTGTGTAAATGCAAATGAAAGCTTTTTTATCCCAGCTTTTCCAGTTCATGCAGTTGATACGGTGGCGGCTGGAGATGCATTTAATGGCGGTTTAGCAGCAGCACTTTTTGAAGGACTTTCTTTACGAGAGGCGGTTGTTTGGGGTGCAGCAGCAGGCGCGATCGCCGCAACTAAACTAGGTGCGCAATCTTCCCTTCCAAATAGAGAGACGTTTGATGCTTTTCTCAAAGAAAGGGGTGTTGGGAATTGCTATTAATCCAGTCTCAGCGGAAGCCAAGACTGGATAGCTCATGATATTGTCCAATCTTCTATTTTTAAATTAGGAACTTTGGCAAAGTCTTTGGTATTGCGTGTAACTAAAATGCCATCTACGGATAGCGTTATTGCTGCAATACGTAAATCTCTCGTACCTATACGAATTCTCTGGCGAACTAATTCTTGATAACAGTTATAGGCAGATTGGTCAAAGTCAAGTAATTTGATCTGGTTGAGGTATTCTACTCCATCTCTTAATCCTTTGTAAGCCAGTATCAGTTTTTTAGATTGCGAAGGTTGATCGTTATACTTATTAATAACATTCAGCCATCCTTTCATTTGTTCTTCCAATGTTACAATTGTTATGGCTGTACTAGTAAAATTAATTTGATTGATGCGCTGCTTAACAGTTGGATGTTCTCTTTGAAAGAGTGATAAATGATCCGTATCCAGCACCCAAACAACAGTCACTTTACCCCGTCCTGTGAATCCATTTGTCTATAATATTCGTCGATTTCTGCGTCCAGTTTACAACGTTCTGTTTCTATATCAGCCAATACCTCATCAAAAAGTGGATTATCCTTATACATACCAGCTATCTTCGTCCAAGGATTATTTGCTTGGGGAGAATTTATTTCTAAAGTAACTATTTTTGAATTTTGTAACCGTTTTTGCAAAACCTCTTGTAAGTTCTCCAAAGCTTCTTTTTCAGTATTACCTAAACTTTTGCAATCGGATAAGCCTAGCGCTAATGCACTAAACCTACCATCTGGTTCATGTTCAATCAGCACATTATAAGTAAGATTTGAAGGACTAACACTGATCATACTTGTTTATTTTATATGTATATATTTTCATTCTACTGTATATTCTAATTTTAACATTATTGGCTCTCCAGTACTTGTTATGCTAAAATAACAAGTACTGAAGAGGGAACTCTTAACAGGGAACAGGGAACAGTGAAGAAAGGAACAAAGTTTTCTGTTGGCCTTACCTGATAATATTTTTGAAAGTATGACAGTCATGATAGGGAAAAAAAGTATCAAAGCGTTGACAGAAATTCTGGATATAGAAGGGGTAAAAGTCATATCGCATCGGCTCCATGCTGGAATTGGACTCTTACTACAGACTGAATCAACTTCATCATGTAGTATTTGCCCACGTTGTGGAACTAAAAGTCATAGATTACATCAAAATCATCGATATATAGTCAAAGACTTGCCTTTTGGAGAAAAACCAGTCTTTTTAGAAATAAATAGAAGACAATTTAAATGTGATATATGTAAAAAACCTTTTAGTGAGGAACTAAATTTTGTAAGTTGGAAAAGAACTTATACAAAAAGATTAGCCAAAAAAATAATACAAGACGTTTTAGAAAACGATATACACAGTATCGCATCTAAAGGAATTGTGACGACAGAAGAAATAGAAAGAATGTTAAAAGATGCCTCTAATGAACTATATGCATCAAAACCTTTAGGGTTAAAAAGACTTGGGATTGACGAAATAGCTCTGATTAAAGGTCATGGAAATTACTGTACAGTTTTCATAGATTTGGATACCTCTAAACTGATTGCAATGAGCTATGGACGGACGCAAGAAGTTGTGAAAAAAACTTTACTTGAGTGGGGGAATGAGATTTTAGGTAAAATAGAAGAAGTGAGTATAGACTTATGGCAAGGATACAGAAGCTTAGTGAAAGAATTAATGCCTCACGCGCAACTAGTGGCAGATAGATTTCACGTGATGAAACAGATAAACAAGGAGCTAGATACACAAAGAAAGAGAGAAAAATCCCAGATAGAAGAAGTCATTAAAAAAGCTAAATTGCCCCAAGATAAAGCAGATGGAGAAAACTATTTACAAGGAATCACTAAAAGTAAATATGTTTTACTTAAGAACGAAGATGATTTAAATGAAATTCAAAGATATAAATTAATTCAAGTCAAACTAGTTTCTCATAATCTGAATATAATGCATGAATTAAAAGAGGAGATTAGACAGATTTTTGAGAAGACCAATCATTGGTATGATGGCTTATTTAAACTAGGAACATGGTTATTAAAAGCGAAAAAACATTACCTGGTGGAGCTACAACACAATACGTCGTTGGTTGGATGAGATTGTTGCTTACTTTGATAATAAGACGACAAATGGAGTTGTTGAAGGCATTAATAACAAACTTAAGCTAATTAAGCGGAGCGCTTATGGATTCAAAAATTTTGATAACTTTCGAGTTCGATGCTTATTAGCTTGGCAGTTCAATAATTATTAAAAATTAATTAGTTTTCAGATGTTCAAGGATTTTAAATGTCAGAAATTCATGATTTTAAAGACTTAAAAATTTGGCAAAAAGGTATGGATATAGCCGAAAAGTGCTATTTTTTAACTAAAGTCTTTCCCAAAGACGAGTTATATGGCATGATACAACAAATTAGAAAATCAGCAGTTTCTATTCCAGCTAACATAGCCGAGGGATACGGAAGAAGATCGACAGCTGAGTACATCAGATTTCTGGTGGATTGCTCAAGGTTCGGTCAATGAGTTAGAAACACACGTTATTCTATCTCAGCGCGTAGGACTGTCTAAACAAGAAGATATAGAACCGATTCTTTCTTTACTGCGAGAAGAAAGCCGAATGATTATTGCTCTTATTAAGAAGCTAGAGTAATGCTTTCTTTTCCCTTTTTCCCTTTTTCCTTTCTTCACTGTTCCCCGTTCCCTGTTAAGAGTTCCCTCTTCAGTACTTGTTATTTTAGCATAACAAGTACTGAAGAGCCACATTATTTATTGATATACATTTTTGCTCACTACATTTAACAGACATCATCACTGTTCTCAGTGAACTACCCACACTGCTGCAAGCAGTCAGTGTGGGCTTCTGACACCCTGGAGAGGGCTATCAGAACTTCCTTAGAGGTACTAGCTGTCGCAGTAGAAGTAATAACTACTTTCCCTTTCCGGCATTTTATTGTGGGGAACAGTCCCAGCCCCACACGCTTTATATTGATGGATGCATTCACATCACGGTCAACATAAAGCAATTGTTGATGGTCAAAGTAACTCCTGATTGCGCAATCGGTGAATACCAATTCATCCCGATATGCCAGTAACTGTGAAGTGTAAGCAGGATTTACCTTTACTACAGCTGCTCCAGCTTTCGAGGCTATGTAGTCCAGGGTAGTAAAGAATTGACCGAAGCCAGCATCCAACCAAGACTTGTTTAAGCCCGATTTGGCGCTTTGCCCATTCGGAAGAAACTTTCCTTGCTCGTCTTTTTTTGTTTTGTTGCGCTTAGTAAGTCCTTGCAAGTTTAAATCTTCATGAAAGAAAACTTTCTTGCCAGTACGCACCAGTTTATGAGCGGTTTTGTAAGCATGATCTTTACGGGAACGGGCAATACGTTGATGTTCCCGCGCTTCTCGTTTTGCTAATTTTCGGCGACTGGCGCTACCCTTTTTCTTGGTGGCTTTGCGTTTAGAAACCTTGGCGAGTCTTGCTTGAGATTTACGGAATGATTTGAGCGAGGGTAGCTTTTCTCCCTCTGAAGTTGCTAGATAATCATCCTCATGTAACACTGCGTCCATCCCCAAAGAATTATCCCAGGTGGGGGTAATGTCGTCAGGAGCCAGTGCGGTGGACGGAGAGAAGTTGCAAGGAGGAGCCAGTGCTGCAGCCGGGTTTACCGGCGTAGGCAACTGGCGTTGGTCTCCCTCCGGGCAAACTTCGGGGTTTCCCGGCATAAAGCATCTGGCGTGGTTGAACACTGGTACTGTTGGATCTTCGAGGGTAATGGTGCAGTACCAACCATCTGCTTTAGAGGTTAACAATACACTTTTGAGGGTGAAGCCATCCGCTAAAGGTCGATGTAATCTTACTTTCAACCATCCAGGTAGTTTTGAAATTGATAAAAACAACCAATCTTTTTCTACTCGTTCAATGGTTACAGCTTGCCCTTCAAATCTCATTGTCCTGAAACTGGCAGCATTCTTAAATCTGGGCTTACCGCTTTTCTTAGCGTTGCTATCGCCCTTAACAAATCTGTTAAAAGCTAGTTCAACGCGCTTTGAGACATCTTGCAATGTTTGGGATGGTACAGATTTAAAGTCCAATAGTTCACCAGAATGACCAACTTTGATAAAGTCCTCTTTCAGATCTGGCAACAGCTTCTTTTGACTGTAAAAATTTGGTTTATCCCTAAGTTCTTTAGGCGGCAAGGAACAAGAAATATAGCAAAACTCACCTTGTGGGAATAACGTATAATCTCTGTTTTTCTCCCACCATTCAAATCTGTCTCGTAGCTGCCAGTTGTACCAATACCTAGAGGTTCTTAGCCAGCTATTCAATTTCAGCTTTTGTTGAGTTTCTGGATAAGCCCTGTATTGGTGATTTAGCAGCAATCTAATAACCTCCTTTGATTTAGTGTTGTTATAATTGACTACAGTTAGTATATCATAATTGCCGAAAAGTTTGTGAAAAATGATTTTGTTTCAAAAGGCAGGTCGATCAGTGACCTTAAAGTCCACCTAGTTCTGACTACAAAATATCGCCGCAAAGCTTTAACCGATAACATGCTGAAGCGTTTGCATACTATGCTTGAGGACTTATTGATTAAATGGGATTGCAAGTTAATTGAGTTTAACGGCGAGGAAGATCATGTGCATGTACTCTTTCAATACCATCCAGACCTACAATTAAGTACATTAATTGGCAATATTAAATCAGCTACTTCCCGTAGAATTAGGCAAGAATTCACTGAACACTTAAGCCAATTCTATTCAAAAGATGTTTTTTGGAATGGTTCTTATTTTGTGGCAAGCTGCGGTGGCGTAACCATTACAACTTTGCGGCGGTACATTGAAAGCCAAGACCAACCACAGTTTGGGGATTCGTCAGACACCCCGCTCCCTGGTTGAGCGTTGCTCAACTCTGGTCGGGGGTGCATTCCTCATCCCCTCGCCATTCATCCCACGCTTCCCTTCGGGTAAGACTTGGGGCTTCTGGCTGGCTAGCTAAAAGGATTGTGGCGTTAGCAAAGCTCACCGAAGGTATCGCTTCGCAGTGGTATTTCTAAGCTATAATTTTCTTCAGTACAGAACTGCTGAAGTTCTTTAAAAACTTGAGATAGAGAGGGTTTTACCTCTTTTTGCCGCCAGTTTAAAAATTACTGAAAAAGCTCAGGATCAAGAATTGCAGCCACTAATTCCTCTTTTGTGTAGATGAGCTGAGGTTCAAGGCTTGTTGCATTAATTATTGATGGTAGCTGTTTTTGGGCTTCTTCAAGTGTCCACTTCATTTTAAAAATCTCCAAGGGGTGGAAGAATCTAATATAGAGCCTTTCCCCAAGTTAACTTATTTATCAGCACATCGCAGTTTGAGCAAGTCAATCATTCCCCGATATCCTCGTTCCACAATTCAGGGTTGCTCTGGATAAACTCACTCATCAAGTGTTCGCATTCGTCAAGCTCTAAATCAACGACTTCCACTCCATGAGATATCATAAACTCTCTAGCACCAGGAAAAGTTCTTGATTCTCCGGCAATGACTTTTTTTATACCAAATTGTACAATTGCTCCAGCACACAAATAGCATGGCATTAACGTTGAATAGAGCGTTGTACCCTTATAGCTGCCAATTCTACCAGCGTTGCGTAGGCAATCAATTTCGGCGTGGGTGACAGGATCTCCGTCTTGGACACGCTTATTGTGTCCTCTACCGATAATTTTGCCATCCTTTACAAGAACAGAACCAATCGGAATTCCGCCTTCAAGTTTTCCTTGTTTTGCTTGTGCGATCGCAGCTTCCATAAATTCGTCCACAGTTCAACTCTCCTATATGAAAAAACAACTTGTATTAATGGATCACGACGGCGGTGTAGATGACTACTTAGCAACTATGCTACTGCTGACAATGGATCATATTCAACTTCTTGGTGTCGTAGTCACTCCAGCTGATTGCTACGCTCAACCGGCTGTAAATGCTACACGTAAAATTCTAGACTTAATGGGGAGTTTTCATATCCCAGTAGCAGAAAGCACCGTGCGCGGTATCAACCCATTTCCCCGCCTTTACCGTCGCGATTCATTTATCGTAGATCATCTACCTATTCTTAATCAACGTGAAACCATTCGCACACCTTTAATTGCAGAACCTGGTCAAGATTTTATGATCCAGGTCTTGCGTGAGGCAACAGAACCAGTCACACTAATGGTAACTGGGCCATTGACAACAGTTGCAACAGCATTAGACAAAGCACCGGATATAGAAGCAAAAATTCAAAAGATTGTTTGGATGGGAGGTGCGCTGAATGTCTCGGGGAACGTGGAAAAAAGTTTAGAAGCAGGGCAAGACGGTTCCGCAGAATGGAACGTTTATTGGGATCCAATTTCTGCTGCGCGGGTATGGGAAACCCAGATTGAAATTATTATATGTCCTCTAGATCTGACTAACACTGTACCTGTTACATCAGAAATAGTGTACAAAATGGGGCGACAGCGCCACTATCCTGTATCTGATTTAGCAGGACAATGTTATGCATTAGTGATTCCTCAAGATTATTATTTTTGGGATGTTTTAGCAACAGCTTATCTTGGTCATCCAGAATTTTATCAATTACGGGAATGGGAAACAGAGATTGTCCCCACTGGTATTAGCCAAGGACGTACTAAGATAGTTTCTGGAGGTCGCAAAATTAAAGCTATGGCAACGGTAGATAAAGAGCGTTTCTACTCTTATATTTTGCAGCAATGGGCGCGGTAAATTTTCAACCTTTTTAACAAGAAATAAGTGGTTATCGGTGCATCTCAACAATTCAAAATTCAAAATTCAAAATTAAGAATAAAAAAAATTGAATTAATTAATTTCGGGTACAGGCTCCTACTGAATTTAAAAAATCAGTGGTGCTTCTAGGTGATGGGTTTCAAGACTCCACTGATTGTAATTTTGAATTAATAATTTTGAATTTTGAATTGTTTTGACCACGAAATCATCGAAAATAATTTTCAGACTAAAGCTAAGTCGTTCTGTTCTATAAATTCTTTGTTTAAAGATTTTTGTTCCTCTAAAGTTTGAATTTCTAGGAGCAATTCTTCTTCTTCAATTTCAAATTCCTCTTCAGAAATCTCTCCCATGTCAAATCTCAATTGTAGAGATAATAACTGTTTATGTAAATTTTCTTCATCATCAATTTCAGTGTTAACGCGCTCTTGAATTTGTTCTCCAATCCATAAAAGTCCGCTCACTGGTCCAGTAATTGGAAGTAGTAAAGCTTTAAAAAACATAATTTCCTCTTTATAATAAAATTATGAAAATGATCGAAAAAGAAATTTCAATCACCAGATTTCAATGTTTAGGCTGAATTCCTATACAACACTAGTATAGTCTACAGGTCAGTCGAACTCTAAGTTTTTTGTAGAAAAAATTAATAGAATAATACATTCAAGAAAAAATAAGGAAAATTATCATGATCTCGTTATTTATACTGTACTTTAACATGTCTTTAAAGAAGAATCGTCAGTAAAATAACTACAAATTATGAGATCATATGACTTAAGTTCGATATAAACACAATTTAAGCACTGTTAAATTTACAGATGACAAACTTTAGACAACTGAATACACTAAATAAAAACTGAATACACTAAATAAAAATATATGGTTTGAGCAGGTCTATATTTGCTATTGATATTTTATGGCAATTTTTCTAGAATGCTGCTACGCCTGAGTGCTAGAAAATCCTGGTAGAATACTAGCTCTCAAAGATCATAAACCCTCTTTTGGGAAAGGGCTTACCAATTCTCTATGCCATCCTACTGTTAGTATTAGGAGAAACATGCTCATGAAACTACTAAATCCGCTTCTTGTTGGTTATATTGATGGAAAACCTATTTACCAAGGTGATAAGAGTACACTATGTTGTTTATTAACAGATGGTGAACGTATGAAAAATACGATAAAAATGGGGGAAGTTCTAATTCGAGGATTTTGTAATTATTTTGGCAAAGATTTAACATTATGTTTTAAGTTATTTGATTGTAGTACTTTCAAAATTTCTCTTGAGAATCTTTATGATCAAATTATGACAGAATCAGAAATAAAATCAGAATCAGTTACTAGGTTTGCAATTTTACGTAATGACTATAAGAATATAAGCGACGAAGAATGGACGGAATATTTAAATTTGATCAATAATTGTATTGAAGAAATATTTAAATGTAATACAAGAGCAAGACAAAACTTAAAGTTAGAAGTGATATCCAACCTGGAAAAGGTCTATTCTTTTAATTACATCGATACTTCCCAGGTTTCTTATCAATCAATTACCAATGATTCATATTTAATTAATTCAAATTCATGATTTCTCCTATAAAAATAATTGAATTATCTGGATTTTTCAATGCTAATAAAGGTGATGAACTAACTGTTGAAATCAAGGATATTGCTGATACAAAAAAAATTGAAATTCTCTTACTAGATATGAAGAATGTCAACTTCATTGATAGTTCTGGATTAGGTGCTTTAGCAAAGGTAAAGAAAATCATTAATCAAACTAACACTAAGCTATTCCTTTGCTCTTTAAACGATCAAGTCAGGATCCTATTTGAAATGACTCACATGGATTCAATTATTAAAATATTAAAAGATAGAGAAGAATTCGAGCAAGAAATACTAGTACACCACGGCGTAAATAAACCAACCATTTCAAACAGCTAGAAGCCTTGATTTATATCAGTTTTGACTTTCGCGTAAAGCCCTGCGGGCATAGCTGCGCGTCGCACGTAGTGTCTCCGCTCTGCAGTATTTATTCTTCTGACTCCTGAATTCTGACTCTTGAATTCTGTTTGATAAACGCACCCTACTCCAAAAGAGCTAAACCCATACAAAGGGCTGCAATAGTTCCTGCTACGCAAATTTCTCCTTGTAAGATTTTCTCTTTGACTAATGTTTGTGGAATAAGAATAATTTCGATTTCTTCTGTAAGATCTAGCTTTTGTTCTCCTACTTTCATCACATCTTTTGCTAAAAATAAATGTATTTTATTTGTGTCTTTACTAGGTTTATCGTATAAAGTTGCTATTTTAGTTATATTTTGGGCGGTATAACCAGTTTCTTCTTCTAGTTCTCTTCTTGCTGCAACTTCTGGGCTTTCTACTGCTGGTTCAAAACTACCTGCTGGGAGTTCTGTAAAAAATTCACCTACGGCGTGTCTGTATTGGCGAACAAAAATAATTTCCTTATTGGTTGTGATAGGTAAAATTACAGCAACTTCTGGTTTAATATTGACGAAATAATCATCTATAATCTTACCGTTGGGTAATTGTATAACATCTTGCCTGACTTTGCACCAGTGATGGTCTAATACCATTTCTGACCGCAAAATCTCCCATTTCTGTAGGTTTGTCATAAATTAGGACAAATCGTTTTATTTTGAAAAAGCTAGTAGCAATTATACTGCTATATTAAGCATTATTATGCAAATTGAAGTAGAAGTTTTTACTGTAAATAAGCGGTTTCCTTTGACAATTAGTCGGGGGACAACAGCTAAAACGACCAATGTTTGGGTGAGAATGGTTGACGATGGAATTGAAGGTTGGGGGGAAGCATCGCCTTTTAATGCTGATAGTCATCCGCAATCGACTGAAATGATCAAAGTTGCTTTACAGCAAATATCAGATTCTTTGAAAGCATTTAACCCGTTGCAACGCTCATCAGTTGAGTTAGTGCTAAATAAAGCAGGCATTCCTTCGTCTGCAAAGGCTGCATTAGATATGGCTATGCACGATTGGTTAGGAAAAAAGGTGGGTTTACCTCTTTGGCAGACGTGGGGACTTGAGCCCAATTCGATTGTACCAACTTCAGTGACTATTGGGATTAATTCGCCAGAAGGGGCAAGGATTAGGGTGCGTGACTGGCTAGGATTTACAGATGTACGTGTTTTAAAGGTAAAGTTAGGTAGTCCTGATGGAATTGCAGCAGATCAAAAAATGATTATGGCTGTGCGAGAAGAAGCACCTACGCCAGAGTTGTATGTGGATGCAAATGGAGGGTGGAGTTTGGCAGATGCAGAACTAATGTGTACTTGGTTGGCAGATTTAGGTGTAAAATATGTAGAACAGCCACTGTCACGAGGACAGGAGAATAATTTAAGAGAACTGAAAAAGCGATCGCCTCTACCAATATTTGTTGATGAAAGTTGCTTCACTAGCGGTGATATTCCTAAATTGGCAAGTTGTGTGGATGGGATTAATATCAAACTGATGAAATCTGGGGGTTTAACTGAGGCAATGCGGATGATACACACGGCGCGATCGCATGGCTTACAAGTGATGTTGGGTTGCTATTCTGACAGTACACTAGCCAATACGGCTGCTATACAGCTCGCTCCCTTAGCTGACTATATAGACTTAGACAGTCACCTCAATTTAATTGATGATCCCTTCACAGGTGCATTGTTGCAAGAAGGGAAAGTATTGCCAAATAATTTACCAGGTTTGGGGGTTGAACGTCGTGCGTCTTCCACTTAATCAACGAGTTGCCGTTTTACTGCATGACGAAATTCGCGGTACTCATGGCAAAACAGGCTTATCAATTTTACGCTACAGTGAAGCCCCTATTGTAGCAGTGATTGACCGCATGTGCGCAGGGCAATCTTTACAAGAACTAACGGGGATAAAACGTGATGTGCCAATAGTGCGATCGCTCTCTGCTGCATTAGAGTATCAACCCCAAGTTTTGGTGATTGGGGTTGCTCCTAGAGGAGGCATTCTACCAGAAGATTATTGGCATGAAATCAAAGACGCCTTAGCGGCTGGGTTGTCAGTTGTGAATGGTTTGCACAAACCATTAGCAAATATTCCTGAGTTAAAAACACTTCTAAAACCAGGACAATTGATTTGGGATGTGCGTAAAGAACCACCTAACTTAGAAATAGCTAGTGGTATGGCGCGTAGTCTATCGTGTCGGCGGGTATTAACCGTAGGTACAGACATGGCTATTGGCAAAATGTCAACTAGTCTAGAATTACATTGGGCATCGCGACGACGAGGCTGGAGTTCTAAGTTTCTTGCTACAGGTCAAACTGGTTTAATGTTAGAAGGTGACGGGATCGCCTTGGATGCTGTACGCGTGGATTTTGCTGCGGGTGCTGTAGAACAGATGGTGATGCGCTATGGCAAAAACTACGACATTCTCCATATCGAAGGACAAGGTTCTCTGCTACACCCTGGTTCAACAGCAACACTACCTTTGATACGTGGTTCTCAACCAACCCACCTGATACTAGTACATCGTGCTGGACAAACTCAAGTGGTTAATAATATACCAATTCCACCTTTACCAGAAGTGGTAAGGCTCTATGAAACTGTCGCTAGTGTGGCTGGTGCTTTTGCACCTGTACGTGTTGTGGGTATTGCGCTTAACACACACCATTTGGATGAAGCTGCAGCTATTGATGCGATCGCTCAAACTGAGTCTGAAACAGGACTACCTTGTACAGATGTGGTTCGCTATGATGCTGGTAAGTTGTTAGATGCAGTGTTGCAGTCAAATTGATAGCGGTGTAAAGACTAAGCTGTTGCGCGTTTAATTTATATGTTGAGACGCGGGCTGTCCAGCCCGCATTACAATAATTTTACGTTTTCGTCTTATAGAATTTAATTAGTCATGGTGCAAGTACCCAATATTCGGGGTAATTCTTCCTTTGTTATCTGGTCTTGAATTGTCGCCTTGTAACTCGCTTTTCTTGAAACTATGTTAACGCGAATGCGTGCTAAGGGATAAGGGCTTGATCAGAAACATGTCAATCTCAGGCTTTAACTTAGCTAAAAGTAAAGTTTGCTCAATGTAAGAAGTGCACATTGTTGGAGAAACATCATGTCTAATCAAGACATCAGAGGTGTTTGGATTACTAATCGTCCCTATAGTCAAGTGCAGCCATTACAATTGGTATAGTGGAAAGTGCGATCAGAAGCTGAATCAAAAAACAAAATTTTCCGTCACTGGAATTATCCACTCCTTAAGTTAATAATAAGTGTGAGGATGATTTATGTTATCACAGACTTTTAAATTTCTGTTTTTGGGCAGTCTTGGTTTATCCTTATTCATAGGAAATTCGGCAGCATTTGCACAAGCACGTCGTTCATCTGGTGATGTTGTTGTACCAACAGAATCAGGCTCAGTGAATGAATCGTCAACAAGAACCACAACAACAAATAGGACAATACGCAAGTCAACAGATGTAACTAGTGCTACTCGGTTTAGCTGTCAATACTATAATGGTCAGTATACCGTGATGTACCAACCTCAAAGTCGATCTGGTCAATACTTTCCTTGGGCAATTCCTAGAACTTTGGGCGGCGGCTGGGGTATACAAAAACGCTGTGAAACTATTGCTCAACGTTTAGAATCGTATCGTCGAGATGGTTTGGTAGAACTTCAGACAGGTACAGAAAACGGAATGAACACTCTGTGCGTAACAACCGAGGCTGAGAAATCCTGTCGAATTGTACTTACAGTACCACCAGAAAAAGATCCTTACACTGTACGTAATAGTGTCTTCCAAAATCTAACGACTGCTGATAGTGGACAGCAAACTATTGGTGTTAATACTTTTGCTGGTAGTGGTAGTGGCGGTCTAGACCAACTATACAACGCAGGACGCTCAATTTTTAACGGTGGCAAAGAATCTGTTCCTTCATCTTCATTATCATCTTCTTCTGACCCCATTAATCTTAAACCTTTCCTTGATCGCGCTGATGGCGGTACAGGAACCAAGCTCAATAATGGAGTGGCGCTTCAACGTTCATCTCAACCACAAACTGGTAATGGCTTAGATATCCGCAAAATTCGATAAACTACTGCACCTCGTCTATGGACGGGGTTTTTCATTCCCCGTCAGCTTTACACTACTTGATTGAGAACTCTTAATAGGAAAAACTGTTAAGAGTTCCTTGTTATGTGTTATATAAGTTGTTGTAGTAGCGAAGCAATAATATTGCATTTATCAAAGTTTTCAGTTTCTCTTCAGGATGCTTCGCTTGCCAGGGTTTAGCATGAAACACTCGAAAGGACTGAGAAAAACTTAAGTCCTCAGAGAGTAGTATTATACTAGTACAGCACGGTGTAAATAAACCAACCATTTCAAACAGCCAAAAAGCTTGATTTATAACACTTTTGATTTTTGACTTTTGACTTTTGACTTCCGCGCAGCGGTACTAGGGTTGCAAAAAAATATCTACCGGAAATTTGAGATTACAGCATTGGTAATTGGGTGGATTCTACGCGAAATCTTAAACATAAAAGTGAGATGACTTATAATAACAACGATGTTCAAGAATTTCTCCGCAGCCTTGAGGGTTTTAACCAGTTACCAACTGAGGTGATCGCCAAGATATCATCAGCTTTTCAAGTGTGGCGCTACCGCATTGGGCAAAAGATTATAGGTAAAGAAAATATACCAGACCAAGTGGCAATTATCTACGAAGGAAGAGCCCGATTATTAGGATACGATTTTCGTACGCAAACGCCAACTACCTTAGAATTGCTGGAAAAAAAAGCAATTATTGGTGAACTTAGCTTATTAAGAGAGTTAGCTTGTGAAACTGCGATCGCTTCAACCGAAGTCACATGTTTAACAATTAATGCGGCTGAGTATCTTCGCTTATTTGACACGTACCCAAGTTTTGCTAAAGTGCGCAAAAACCAGTGTCATGTGCTAGAGGTCTTTGATATATTAGGCTTACAGCTAGATAAAGTGGCTTATGGTGGAGCAGATCTTAAAGAATTTGCTCAAAATGCTTTACTCTCGGCTCAGGTACATTATCTATCACCGGGAAAAACACCCTTCACTCAACTCAATCATGAAAAGGTGTGGTTTGTCAGTGGTGGTGGAACAGTGACAAACTTCTCTGTGGGATATCCTATAGAATTGAGGGATGTGCAATATGAGATCGAGGTTAAGGACAAGCCTGTACGTTTAATCGGTTTGCGTCCGTCGGATTTGAGATTGCTAGATCGTCATAAAATTCAAGTTGAGATCAAGGATACGACATCTGGCAATATTACTAACAATGTAGAAATTCCTTACGCACCACAGCAAGAACAGCTAATATTAGAACCACATACCACGAATAATAGGCCAAAATCTAGCAAATATCCGGTTTTTAATGGTAAGGGACAACTAAATTCAGCGATCGCGTGTTTCCAAATGATAGCCAAATATTTGGAAATGCCTTTGCGTCGGGAGGTTGTTCGCCGCGTTTTAACTGATCAAATAAAACGCCAAGGTGTTATATCGTTTCAGCTTTGTGCTTACTTAGCAGAGTTACTGGGATTAAAAGGGCAGCTTGTTGATGTACCGGTTTCAGGAGTAACGCGAATTCCCACACCAGCATTGATTCGGTATGGTGATGATTATGCTGTTTTGTATGAAGCAAGCGATCGCGCTATAGTTTTGGGTATACCATCCAAAGGCATCGAGCAATATAAACCTGCTGAATTCATTGACAAGTTAGAAATGGATACGCAGGAAACTAATTATCCTCCGCAAATTAGAGTATTACTCATTTCTGCCACGAGCGCCACACCAAGACAACGCTTTGGGATACAGTGGTTTCTACCGTATTTGACAAAGTATCGGCGAGTCTTGATAGAAGTTTTCATTGCTTCATTTTTTGTGCAGCTAGCAGCGTTAGCTAATCCACTGGTGATACAACTTATTATTGATAAAGTTATCACACAGAATAGTATTGGTACGCTGCATGTTTTAGGTATTTTACTACTCGTGGTTGGGTTATTTGAAGCAGTGCTGGGGACATTGCGGACTTACTTATTTGTCGATACCACAAACCGAATAGATATGGGTTTGGGATCGGAAATTATTGACCACTTGTTACGCTTACCACTACGATATTTTGAAAGACGACCAGTAGGAGAATTATCAACTCGGATCAACGAATTAGAAAATATTCGCTCGTTTTTGACTGGAACTGCTTTAACTGTAGGGTTAGATGCTGTATTTTCAGTGCTTTATGTTATCGTGATGTTGTTTTACAGTTGGCAACTCACACTGGTTGGTTTGGGAACAATTCCAGTTTTTATACTCATCACTTTAGTTGCCTCTCCAACAGTGAGTAGACAGTTACGTAAAAAAGCAGAACGCAATGCTGAAACTCAATCTTATTTGGTTGAGGTTATGTCAGGAATTCAAACGGTGAAAGCGCAGAATATCGAGTTGCGATCGCGTTTTTCTTGGCAAGATCGTTATGCTCGTTATGTAGGGGCTGGTTTTACAACTGTAGTGACTTCTACCCTGGCAAATTCTACCAGCAACTTTCTCAATAAACTCAGTAGCTTACTAGTTTTGTGGGTAGGAGCATATCTAGTTCTTCAAGGACAATTAACATTAGGTGAATTAATCGCTTTTAGAATTATATCAGGTTATGTAACTAGCCCCGTCTTACGCCTAGCTCAACTCTGGCAAAGTTTTCAAGAGACAGCGTTATCTTTAGAACGCTTAGCTGATATTGTCGATACGCCACAAGAAGCCGAAAAAGATCGCGACAATATTCCTTTACCGGCAATTTTGGGATCAGTTAAATACGACAATATTTCCTTCAGGTTTGCAAATAATGGTCCTTTACAACTGTGCAATATCAATCTAGATTTTCCTGCGAATACATTTGTCGGAATTGTGGGACAAAGTGGTTCAGGAAAAAGTACAATGATGAAACTGTTAATTAGGCTTTATGAACCAGAGTCAGGCAGAATTTTAGTCGATGGTTACGATATTGCTAAAGTGGAACTTTATTCTTTACGGAGACAAATTGGTGTAGTTCCTCAAGACACATTGTTGTTTGATGGAACAGTTCAGGAAAATATCGCTCTGACTAATCCTGATGCAACAACAGAAGAAGTTATTGAAGCTGCTCGTATCGCAGTCGCTCATGAATTTATTATGAACCTACCAAACGGTTATAATACGCGGGTGGGGGAAAGAGGTGCATCACTTTCTGGTGGACAAAGACAAAGAATTGCCATAGCTCGTTCTGTTTTACAACGGCCAAAATTATTGGTGTTAGATGAAGCAACTAGCGCTTTAGATTATCCAACAGAGCGACAAGTTTGTCAAAATTTGGCGCAGGCTTTTAAAGATAGTACACTATTTTTTATTACACATCGTCTTAATACAGTCAGAAATGCTGATACTATCGTCGTTATGGAGGGGGGTAAAGTTATTGAAAAAGGAAACCATGAGGAATTAATAGCTTTGCACGGTTATTATCACTACTTATATAATCAACAACAAGTAAAATTATAAAATGCCCCTTGCCCCTTGCCCCTTGCCCAACAATCATTATGACTCAATTAAACGGAAATCACTGGAACGGTCATTACGATAAATTTAAGCTAGATTCATTGTTGCTTACAGATGAATCAAAAACGCCTAAAGTGTCTGTACATGAATTCGATGATCAAATATCTGAGCAATCAGTTATACTCCGTCAATCTCCAGTACTGTCACGCACGATCATGATGACATTGGTTGGGTTAGCAACTTTTGGGGTTGGATGGGCATACTTTGCTAAAATTGAGCAAGTTATTCCAGCAACAGGTCAGTTAAAGCCACAAGGAGCAGTTAAAGAAATTCAAGCTCCCGTTGCTGGAGTGGTTAAATCGGTTTATGTTAAAGATGGACAGCATGTAAAACCTGGGGAGTTGTTGCTAGTCTTTGATTCTACTGCGACTAAAGCTGAATTAGATTCTTTAAATAAGATTCGCAATTCTTTAATTAAAGAAATAGATGTTTATCGTAATTTAACAAAATCAGCTTCTACTGAAACCATTGAAATAGAACTTTTGCGAGGTAATCTCTCAAGAGAAGCTGCTTTTATCCTCAAAAGCCGAGCAGCATTAGTTGCAGAAAATGAGCTATTGCGAACTGAATTAAAAAATTCTACCGCAGGTGGAAATTCTTTGGGAGTTGATGAGCAAGAACGTCTAAAAATTGCGAAGAAAGAGCAAGATTCACGCGTTGCTACAGTGCAGTTGCAAATTGAGCAATCTAAGAAAAAGCTAACTCAAAATCAAGTTCATCTCAGTGCAATCAGAGCAACTTTAGTGATAGAGAAGCAAGTTTTAAACAAGCTTAGAACTCTAGCAGAACAAGGTGGAATTTCACAACTTCAGTATATTCAACAACAAAAACAGGTGCAAGACACCATAGCAGAAATCAGTAGATCATGGGAAGAACAAAAACGTTTGAAGTATGAGATTCAACAAGGAGAACAGCAATTAAAGAATTCAATTGCTACTGCGAATAAGATTACATCTGAGAAAATAGCTGATAACAAAAAACGGATCGCTGAAATAGATAGTCAATTAACTAAAAATCTTTTAGAAAACGAAAAGAAATTGGCTGAGACTAATAGTAAAATTTCGCAAGCACAATTAAACTTTAAGTATCAAGTAGTTCGTGCACCGGTGGAAGGTATAGTTTTCGATTTACAAGCTAAAAATCCTGGTTTTGTAGCAAACGCAAGCCAGAAAATATTACAAATTGTACCTAATGAAAATTTAGTTGCTGAAGCTGAAATTACGAATAAAGATATTGGCTTTGTGAAGGAAGGGATGAAGGTTGATGTAAGGGTTGACTCGTTTCCTTACAGCGAATTTGGTGATGTCAAAGGAGAATTAATTTTGGTGGGTTCCGATGCATTACCGCCAGATCAAACTCACCAGTATTATCGGTTTCCTGCAAAAATCAGATTGGATAAACAATCTCTGTTGATTGGGGGTAGGAATATATCTTTACAACCAGGGATGTCTATCACTGCTAACATTAAAGTGCGAGAGGAACGGACGGTAATGAGTTTGTTTACTGAGTTGTTTACTAAGCAAGTTGATAGTCTCAAACAAGTGCGGTAATACAAATTTCAAAACAGAATGCTACAGATCACTCTGTAGGGGTGTACGACCATATCGCGCTAAAGATAAAAGTCTTCACCATCGTATCAGGTGGAAAGTCGCCATAGTGAGAACTAGCGCCGCATGCTACATATTATCTCACTGTCAAGTCAGAATCGGGCTACGAAGATTTATTATCATGTACTATGGATTATAAGTCAATACGGTTCAGTTAAGGTTAGTGGTAGGTTGGGTTGAACGAAGTGATACCCAACAAAATCCTAAAAATGTTGGGTTTCGTCCCTCAACCCAACCTACGGAATTTTAGGATTTAGGCTTTAACTGAACCGTATTGGATTATAAGTCGGCTCAAGGAGCGATATCTCCGTTTGGATTTGTAGTAAAACAGGTGAAACCAATATGAGTGTAGCAGAACAAGAATTACTAGAAAAGTGGCGTGAACTTCCACTAGATAAACAACAACAAGTTTTAGAATTTGTAGAATTTATTCATTTCAAACACTCTGCAAATAAAATTCAATTGGGGGAACGTTTGCAGCAAATACGTGAAAAGATTGTTGCTTCTGGTAAACCTTTATTAGATGAAGAAGAAATAGCAAAAGAACTTGCTAGTCGTAGAGGTGGGTTAGAGGCTAGAGAAGAATGAAAATAGTTTCACACCTGTAGGGGCGAACGCCGTTCGCCCTTACAATGGGCAGGAACACCTTCATTTGTGGAACAATCCTTCATGGAGACGCTATTAATTCCTACCTCACAACTGATGATTTAACATATACTCAATTATAGATTATTCTGTGTTTTAAATCTATGAAAATTACTGTAGAATTACCTGATATTCCTGATGTAGATCGACGTTATATTAATGAAGCAATTGTGGCAATTCTTTATACTCAAGGGAAGCTTTCTCAATCTCAAGCTTGTCAGGTATTAAACCTTAATCGTCGTGCTTTTGAGGAAATGTTACCAAACTATGGTTTTTCTATTTTAGTTGATAGTACAGATAATATTAATAATGAACTAAGTGCATGAATGATTTGCTTTCTGTTGTCAGTGATACGGGTCCATCGCTCCTCCAGAGCGATCGCATTACCTTTTTACACAGTCACTGCAAGAGTTTGGAAGAACACGCGATCGCACTAAGTCAATAAATCAAGGTAATGAGTTTCTAATTGAAAGGAATGGCAAAATAGTATCATATGGTGAAAATTAAGCCTTTGGGTAGAGATTATGCATAACTTAGAAACTGGAAATATTGATAACAACCCTAACACTGCGAAAAATTATATTATTAGAGTACTAAATCAATTATTGATTGATTATAAAAATACACGAGAAGAACGACGAAAGCTTATGCATTGGGAAGAATTAAAAGATTTCTCAATTTTAGGTGAAATAGAAATTTTTACAACTGATATCCGGGGTTATGCATCTCAAATCACAACCAATAATTTTTTAGAAAATCCTCAAAAAACTGTTGAAAAATTGAAGCGAATACAAATCTTTTCTAACTCGAACTTTGAAGAATGGTACTTTTCTTCAGAAAATGAATATCCACAGCTAAAAAATTATATTGAAAAAATTAACTATCTGCGTTTACTTCTTATTGAGTACATAAGTCAGTATAACTTAATTACGGCTGCATAAAAAAGTGCAGCTATAATTTCTTAAGTTAATGTATCAGGGAGTCTTTAGTAATTTATTGTGGCTTCTTTTTGCAAAAAAAAACGATTTTGTAATGAATAAAGAATCAGCAGTAAGCGATCGCGCAAGCGATCGCTCACTACTGCATTACAAACAGTAGATCGATAAATTTAACTAGAGATACTTTTTAATGGTTGCAGTTTTTAGTGCTAAACGAGTTTACAACGTTGAGCCTCTCTCCAAGCGTGGGGGGTAGTGCTATGGTAATTGCGAAACTGACAGTAAAAATGATTGATATTTTGATAGCCCACTTGTAAAGCAATCCGATTAACAGAGTCTTTAGTTGACAACAGTAACTTGCAAGCTTGAGCTATTCGACGCTCAATAATCCAATCATTGACTGTTTTTCCCGTAAGACGTCGTACTAAGTCTGTTAAGTAAGCTGAGGAATAACCGACTGCTTGAGCTACTTCTTTTAGTCTAATATTTTGATGATAATTCGATTCAATGAACTCGAAAACCTGTTTTATTTTGGGAATAGACGGAAATGTGAACTCTTGAGTATCTGATTTTTTACTTTCCCCAGTAGTGGAAATTTTCTCCTGTCCTAGCTGAACACGAACAAGACCATTTTCTATGCTAATCACTTCAAAGCCTGAGTTTTCCAGGCATTCTATTAAGAAGTTTTTTCCTTTGTTTTCAGCATTAATTAATACAATATTAGCCATTTCTCTCCTACTATTTAAGTAAGTTGAATACTGATGATATTTCATCACTTGAAAGACCCTTTGTTTAGATTCATAGATTTAAGAAGAGCTTATTCATCAATAAAACCAATGTTCGTTAATACATAGGTGTCTTCAAAGCAAAAATAATAAGTTCTTCTACTTTTTACTCAGGGCTTTCCAAGCCTATTTATCTGGAAAAAAGCAATAATTTCTCAAAACTTTACATACGATATGAATAAGAGTAATTATTATTTTGATTTTGAATAAAGTTTAATTAATTGTTAATAAAATTGGGAAGTTACAAACAATAAGCAGCAAAAAAAAGCATCTAAAAAGGTACTTGACGCTCCTAATAAGTAAGTTGGCAAAAAAATTCAATGTATATGAAGAAATGTAAATTGATCGTAGGGGAGGCAGCGCTGCAGGAGGGGAGCCAGTGCTCGACTAGAGTTTCCCGGCATAAAGGAGCCAGTTCTGCAGGAGGGTTTACCGGCGTAGGAATCTGGCGTCACCTGGCGTTCTCCCTCCGTAGGCGACTGCCGTTGTGTTAGGCGAAGCCCCCTTCTATCTATATATTGTGACAGGGCTAAAGTCACTACTAACGTGCTGTCACGCGGCAGACATACTGGAAAGGAATTGTTCTCAACGGTCATAGACTTTGACTTGATCGCCCCGTTCACCATTGCTTCCGCTTTCAGGAAAGATATGTTGGCATTGTTGACATTCACGGTCACAGCACGCTCTTCAGCAGTTCCATTTGCGAATGCTATTATAAACCGATCATCTGTGGTAAAGGCAGCTGCATAGATTTCATTTTGAGCAAAGGGGGGTGATTTCAAGACAAAAGCACCAGGCGGAACAACGGTAGACAGCGTCTTCAGGGCGTAATAAACAGGGCGCTTTGTTGTGTCCAATTTTTCCATACCCCAAAATTGTTCTGGATTCCAGGATTGATCACAAGCTTGCCAAACGATTATGCCATTCGCGCCCATGTTGATGAAAGACAGTGCATTCTCGAAGACACGAACGCCGTAATACTGAGTGTTAGAAGCGAAATTGTCTGCATTACCTTTTTCATCAGCGTAGGTCTGATTATGGAAAGTGGTGCATTTTGTAGCGTACTCAGTCAGGAAGATTGGCTTTGAATGGCTTGGGTCTTTTGCTTTAACTGAATTCAGGAAACCTTGCCAGTTATCACGAACATACTGGGGGTTGTTTATGTCCCCTGAACTCTGCCCCCATTCATAGCCATGAATAGACCATGCGTCGATGGCTGTGATACCATCTGAAGAGAGCGCATCAACCCACTGATCAGAAGCACCCACATCGATGTGAGCCCTACCTGGACCAACAATCCGCGTGGCAGAACAGCCCCGTTCATCTAGAATGCGCCTTACGGACTCCACAATGCTATTGTAATCACTCGCCGCTACATAACCGTTCCAGTCTCCATCGGGTTCATTGAAAAGCTCGATATATTCCGGGGTCACGCCATTCTTCTTCATCCACACGACATGAGATCCCCAGTATTCCGCCAGTTCGTTCACATAGCTGTTGATAAATTTCTGATTCTCAAGCCACACTGGATCTATGCCAAACTGAACATAAATCGGAGTAATCCCCATAGAAGTCAGGGTATTGTGGAGGTTTTTCATCGTTTCTGTGTTGAACTGGCTCCAATAGGCGTCGTACTCTGCACGGGAGTTACGGGACTTTGACAACTTGACCTTTTTACCGTCTGGCTTCTTGTCCTCTATTGACATGCGAACCATTGACCAACCTTGATCTGTGGCTATTCTAACGGCTCTACTGTCGTCCATCCATATTTGCCCGCCGAAACCACTGATCATATGGGATTTGTTAAGCGGATCATAGGTTAGGATAAGGGTGTTTATCTCGTCCTTGCCAAATTGGATCTCTTCCATTTCACTCTTCCTAATGAACGCATCACCGATAAATATATTTAGGTGTCAGGGAAATTAACTTATGCAGTGTATGAAATACGACTCGTGCGGATTTATCCACCGTGGTAAAATAAAAATAGTGGTTAGGGTATTTAACCACTTTAAAATGTCATTATGTCATCAATGGATGTAGTTATATCGTCGGTATTACATCTGGTAATTCATCCTCCACCAGCCGCAGGGGGGGATACTGGTAAGCAGCAATGGTCGTTAGCATAGTACAACAACCCACGACAATGAATATTAAGCTCATACCCGCATGAGAACCAGTACCGATGATTTTCCCGATACTGACTGCTATTGGAAGATCGGAAATCATTAAAGGTTCAAAGATTTTTTCTACTAATGGTCCAGAGACCAGATAAGCCAGTAACCGAAACATACTACCAATCATACTTCTCACTGCAAAAACCCTTCCCTGCAAGTCATACCAATTCAAAAAATGATTGATACAAGGTTTGGGTTGAGGAACGAAACGCAACACATCAAAGCCTTGTCTTTGTTGGATTTCACTTCGTAACCCTACGGGGAAGCAAGCTACAACCCAACCTACCCATCTGTTTCATTTTTTTCGTGAAATGGTATCAGGTGGAACTTTTCTTTGCCAAATAGACATCTCCGAAAAGGAATATAAAAGCCTTACACAGTCAGGGTCAATACCTCATTTCCGGGCATGTCTAATGATTTGATTGCAACCAAAGATGATTGTTAAACAAGAATGTATTGGCGATCGCACACCTGTGAGATTGCACTTCAAAAGTCCGTTTTTATAAGCATTTGGGTTCTCGTTAAATCCACAGGTTGAAAATTTCACTTTATGCACGAAACAAGTAAGAGGCTAAAACCTTTGTCCCACAATCGATTTCACTTTATGCGCGAACCCACAAAAAACTATCTGCAAGATTAATTGGGGAATGATTCTCGTAAATATTACGCGAACTTCTCTTTTTTTGTCCAAAGTCCAATGACATACCTTTAAGGAGATTTTTATCCTATTATCTGACCTCCCAATCAACTAGTCAAAATATTTTTGGTGGACTACTACTGAGTAAGCTTGCATAAGTGCGAAGATCGATCACACATTCAGCTACTGTCCAATTATGCGTAAGTAGCGCCCGTGCATAGCACGGTTCCCCTGATTATGACGGTAATACATCTGGCAATTCATCCTCCATTAACCGCAAGGGGCGATACTGGTAGGCAGCAATGGTTAATAGCACAGCACAAAAACCCACGATAATGAATACCAAACTCATACCTGCATGAGAACCAGTGCCGATAATTTTGCCTATACTGGTTGCTATTGGACTATTGGAAATCATTAAGGGTTGAAAGATTTTTTCTACTAATGGTCCGGAGACCAGATAAGCCAGTAAGCGGAACAAACCAGCAATCATACTTCTTACTGCAAAAGTCCTTCCCTGCAAATCAGGTGGAACTTTCCTTTGCCAAATTACTTGATTGTAACCACAGATAATTGGCCAACCAAAGGAAACAAGAAAAATACAAAGGGCGAGGAGCGGAATTCTAGTATACAACCCCATCAATAAAATACACAGCCCTTCTAGCAATTGAAAGCCGAATAAGCTGTAAATTAGTTTTTGTGAACCTCCCCAAGCACTTATCAATAGACTGCTTACCAATGAACCAATACCACTGATGGATATAATTATACCAAGTGTATTAGTTGAGGTAACTGACAGTACAAATGGGACAAGTAACACGTTAAAGATATTAACGAAGAAGTTGTTAGTAACCATAAAAATTAGCAATCCTAGAAGTTCTTTTCTTGCAGCAATGTAAGTCCAGCCACAGGCAACTTCTTGCAATAGGGAATTTCTAATTACTTGTTGTGTACGCTTTATTTGTACAGCCACCACATCAGGGAATTTAACCAAGAATAGTGTAAATAAAGCAACTAAAAAAGTGGCAAAGTCTAGGAGGATAATTCCCTGAATATGAATGATTCCCAGTAGTGCTACTCCTAGTATAGGAGAAATTAACTCAGTAGCAGACCCGGCTAGTAGCATCATGCTATTGGCACGACTAAGATGCTGTAATGGTACTAGCTGGGCGGTAGCAGCACTATAAGCTGGCCACTGCAAGGTATAGAAAGTTGAGCTCATGGCAGTTGCTAGATAAATATGCCAGATTTCAATACGATTGGTGGCAATCAAAAGAGCGATTACAATAGTGCCCAGAGCAGAAGCTGAGTCACTCAAAATCATAACCCATCGGCGATTCCATCGGTCTACCAAGACACCAGCTAACGGTGACATAACAATTAGTGGTAGGACACTGGATACAGTAATTAGGGTAAATTGGTTAATTGAGCCAGTGCGCTGATATACCCAAATACCTAAAGCAAAATCAGTGAGACTAGAGCCAATTGAGGAGACTAGTTGTCCAAACCAGATGAGGATGAAAACTTTCATTCCAATGTACTTGCAGTATTTTATCATAATTTGCTACTTGCGATTAACGAAAGTATTTGACCCCTGGCATTTACATCAGTTTTAAAAACACCTAAAACTGCATTTGTAATTGTTTTTGAACCGTATTTTAATACTCCTCTATTATTCATACAATTATGTTCAGCTTCAATTACAACAAAAGTACCTAGCGCATTTAGCGTATTATGAATAGTGTTTGCTAATTGATACGTAATTCGTTCCTGCATCTGCGGTCTAGCAGCGATAATGTCGAGGCACCTAGGAATTTTTGATAAACCAACCACTCTACCTTGGGGAATATAACCAACATGAGCAACGCCAGAAAATGGAAGTAAATGATGTTCGCAGAGACTGGAAAATTTAATATCTCGGAGTACAACAATTTCATTATGCTCGCATTGAAAAGTTCGTTGTAAAGGCTGAGATGGATTTTTATGTAGCCCCCACGTCATTTCAGCCCAAAACTTTGCAACTCTTGCAGGAGTATCTTCCATACCTTCAGTGTTAAATGAGTCACCCCATAACAATTGCATTGCTTTTCGTAATAATTCAGATGCTTGAGCTAAATTTTGTGTATGTACTGGTTGAGGCGTAGATTTTGCTGCTTCTAATAATGACAATTCTTGAGAATCTGATTCCTTAAATTGACTCAAGGATATATTTGATAACTTATTGCTAGTAAATGACATAAATTAGTGGAGTAGTGTATGGGTAGGAATTTAGATTTGTTTCTCAAACTACTGAACACATATTAATTTATGAATCTGTAACGATATTCGATAGTTTGGTTTTTGTTTAAGTAACTTCAATGTTAATGGAATGGTTGTAGAACGTTCGTTCCATTCAGGCTGCAAAAAAACAGGAATATTTGTATTATCACTCAAAAAATCTTGATAAAAATCTAGTTCTTTACCTGTACTAATTACAATCTTTAGTTCATTAGCTCTATGCCAAAATTCCTGTTTGACTCGGTACTTAGGATTGATGTGCTGTTTTGGAGATAGGGTAATCCAAGCTTGTTGTGAAATTTCTTGCCAAAAGGAACCTGATGTTTCAATGCTCACATCTTTCCCTGTTTCTAATAAAGCTTGAACCAAGTCTGGCAAATTTTTCTGGATAAACGGTTCTCCCCCACTTATCACAACTCTGCGGGACTTTAATTCAGCTAAAAGTTCACTGATACTTCGTTTTACATATGGTATTTGGTAATTAACTTCAGCATAACCAGTGTCACACCAAGGACAACTAACTGGACAACCGTATAACCGGATAAAGTCTACTAATATTCCTGTCCAATATCCTTCACCTTGAATTGTGTTTTGAAATGTTTCGTGGATTGGTATTTGAACTTGCATAAAAATGTGATGATTGTTGTGAGGTGAGTATAGCTAACTAATAGGAAAATAAGAATTTAAATAACTAGTTAGCTTAATCAAGTTATCTAAATTCTTATTTCCGAGCAAAAAAATTCCAAAAAAGTGAGCGATTTGAATCAGAACCTAGATGTATTTTTTGTTGATGTGGTATAAATTTCCACAGTGTTTTAATTGCTAAATCAGAACCAAGACTACTTGCAGAAGTAAGTTCAAACATTTGCATTCGATTATCATCTGTAGTTTCAAGTAAAAAATTACCATACTCTAAACCGAGAAATTCCTTAAACAATATAGCGATTCCAAAAGTATCCATTACTTCTAGCTCTGATAATTTTCTAGCTATATCAATAAGAAATACTTGATTTTTCATCAGGCTTTCAGCATTTTTTTTGATTTCTAAATCTACAGTTTTAGTGTCAAAAAACTCTAATGGATAGTAAGTAAATTCTAACAATTGATTTTTTTTAATCTTCCAAGAGTATGGAGTTACACAATCCCAGTTTGCTTTAGCTTCAGGCTTGATAGAAAATTTATTGTCAACAATTTCTCTAACAACACGCTCGTCTAATTGTAAATTAAAATGCCTGTGAAGCAAACATACACCAACTATTTCATGTAGCCCATAATGACAAATGATATTTCCGATATATGCCAACTTCTCTAAATTTTCTTGAGCACGCTGATTTGCTACTTCCAAATCATCTAATTCATTGAAAATTTTGAAATCATAATTAGCTTCCATAGCTTCTAATCCTTTTTTATTTAATAGTTGCTAAATTGTGCGCCAATTGCAGATTTTGTATATCTAGCACAACTTGTGCAAGTCTCTTGAATTTCTACTGCATGTAACCCATCCAGTCCAGCTTCTTCTAGTCGTTCAAAAACCCACCTTGCTAAAGCTTCGCTAGTAGGATTAAGAAGTCCAGTTGTTTCATTTAAGTAGTAATGGTCTAAATACTTTTCAACTATAGGCTGAATATACTTTTTTACATCGCCATAATCTATCAGCATTCCTTGCTTACAACCATCTTTAACAAGTTTATTTCCTCGAACGTAAACTCGTCCTACCCAGCTATGTCCATGTAATCTACAACATTTACCATCATGATGTGGTAACTGATGAGCTGCCTCAAATTTAAAATCTTTATATATCAACCATTCTTCCATTTTTTTACACCTATTTAGTATTAGAATCCAGAATTATTTTGGCGAAAAACTAATTATTAACCAGCAATTTACCTTAACATAAAACGCCAAAATATACTGGTAGCACGTTGAGTATCTTGGACATAAAAATCTCTTCCCTTAGCAGTAGCTAAGTCAGACCTACCCGCTTTAATTAAACCAAAGTCTCTAATGCGACAAGCATTACAAATACCGCAAGGTTCTTCTTTTCCTGAATAGCAAGACCAAGTGTCTACAATTGGTACTCCTAGTTGAAGAGCTTGGTTGATAATACTCACTTTGTCATATTTAATTAAAGGAGCAACTAATTTTGGTGCTGTGCCCTCTATGCCATTTCTAGAGTACAAAGAAGCTAAATTTTCAAAGCTTTCTAAATATGACTGTTGAGTATCAGGATAGTAGGTATCGGCAGCATTAAACCCTAGATAAATCAAATTAGCTTCTTTAGCTTCTGCCAAGGAAAGAGCAACAGAAATAAAAACAGTATTCCTTCCGGGAACATAATCGTTAGCAATTATTGTTGAGTGAGTCAAATCTGTAGAATTGAATTTTTCATGATTTGTCAGCGTAGAACCACCCCATTGAGCTAAATTTATGTCCACAACAAAGTGTTCTTTAATTTCTAACTTATGGGCAATTTTTTTAGCTGATTGCAACTCACGTGCGTTTCTTTGACCGTAGTAAACTGATAAAGCAATTACTTCATGACCTGAGGCAAGTGCTAAAGCAGCAACAGTAGCGGAATCTAAACCGCCAGATAGTAAAACAACTGCTTTGGACATAGTTATGTAAATAAAGACGATAAGTTTCGATGGGTGCATCCCAGTTTTTATTCTTTTTCAGGTAAAAAATATACCCATAGCTATACTAAAAACGGCTGAGAGCTTTACCTTTCAATAATCGCCAAAAGCTTTTCTGCACCAAGCTTATAGCCTTTTTTAAAAAGTCTCGTTATTACCCGTTTGCAGTATATATACAATTCCTATCGACCTGATTTTTCTCTTCAGGAACTTTAAAAAGTGAGATGCTCCCGTTTCGATGGCATCAAGAAAGCAGGAGGCAGAAATATTTAATCTATTAAATAAGCAAAAATAAGTACTTTCTAAAATTTGTAAAATTTTTGCTTTTTCAGTTTTTACTTCTGCCTTACCTGACAATTATTCTTGACTTTATACTATTTGTTAATAGGGCAACCTCATTATCTTAGCATTGGATTGTTGCAGTACACCAGCGTCGAGATGGACTGCATTTAGCAACAGGCTGAATTTGGATGAATCGCTCTAATTCATCATCGGTAAGTTCTTTGCCTTGTTCTACTAAAGAAGCTATTTGCTGTTGCTCCATAGGTAATACCAGATAAAGAGTGTCAGGAGTCTCTTCAAGTACTTTAAATCTGGCAACATCAGGGGTGTACTCTAGCCCAAGCTCTTTCATAATTGTGCTTGTAGGATTGTTTAGCAATTCTTGTTTGAATCCTGTGTCCTGTTGAGCTTTTTTAATAATTAAGGCTTCAAGCTCTTGGCGATTTCGAGGGGTTGTTTGTCCTTGGTTTAAAGTTGTAGTAATCACGTTTGTTTTCTTTGAAAAATAGAGTGTTTTTTAGAAATGCTAGGTTTAGTTTGTTTGCTAATCCCTTCGCTCTTTCTTAATATCAATACTATTCTTTTCTAATTGGATTGATAATTAATTATTTTTAGGTACTCATAAAAGTGATATTTAATTATTTTTAGGTGGCAATAATTTATTTATCCTCAAAGAATTCAGTCCTCAGGAGTCAGAATGAGCGTATGAATTCTGTACGACTGGTGAGTCAGTGCAGTCTTGGGATCTCCCCAAGTGGAGCAACTGACGAACCCGAAGAGCGGAGGAATAAAGGGGTTTAGAACCGAATGGCACTAAGAAAAACCTAAAAAGGAGCTGACACGGTGACGCGGGGACGCGGTTAAATGTCGGTTCGCGCATAAATTGAAATTTGTCGCGGATATGTGCGAACCCACACAATAATGGTTAAAACCTCCTCCATAAGTGGAAGTGGGTCGGGGTTGAAACTTTTCCTAAAACATCATCCCTTTATGGGTGGTGTATTCTGACTCCTGACTCCTATTTATTAGCTTCAGTAAAAGTGTTCGGAGGTATGATCATCGCACAGGTGACGATCGCTCTCACTCACATTAGAATTATTGTTGAGATAATCACGAACTTTATCACAACCGCGCTTGAGTAGATCATCTGGAGTCAAATCCAAATCCCAGAAAATAAATCTTCCTGTTTGATCAGAGAAAGCAAGGGTATGACCATCGGGACTGAAACTAATGTTGAAAACAAGGGCGTCTTGTGTCCTGAAAGTTTTGAGTTCCTTCAGTTCCTTATCTTCTAATTTCCAAATTTTGATAGTTTTGTCAGCACTAGCAGTAGCAAGCTTCTTGCCATCAGGGCTAAACCTGACACTATAAACTCCAGCATCATGCACCTTTATAGTCTTAAGTAAATTACCGTCATTCGTCCAAAGTTTGACAGTTTTATCCTCACTAGCAGTAGCAATTATTTTACCGTTGGGGCTGAAACTAACGCTATACACTCCATCTTTATGCCCTCCGTTTTTATCGTCAAGGGTTTTAATTAACTTCCCTTCACTCGTCCAAAGTTTGATACTCCAGTCCCAACTAGCACTAGCGAGCAATCGTCCATCAGGGCTGAAACTCACACTATTGACAGGATCATTATGCTCAAGGGTTGCGATTTTTTTTCCATCCTGGCTACAGAGATTGACCGTTTTATCCGCACTAGCAGTAGCAATCATTTTGCCGTTGGGGCTAAAACTCACTTGATTGACTGCATCTTTATGGCTGCAAAGGGCTCGGATTTTTTGACCATTATTATTCCAAAGTGTAACAGTTCCATTCTTCTGGGCAGTAACAATTTTTTGACTATCCGGGCTGAAACTCATAGTAGTAATCTGGTTATCTACCGTGAAATGTTGAAGTTCTTCACCATCTCGGCTCCAGATTTTGGCAGTATTGTTTATATTTGCGGTAGCAATCTTCCCGTCGGATTGGTTAAAAGTTCCAACATAGATGTTATCATCCGGAAGAAATTGAAGTTCCTTATCTCTCAATCTCCAAATTTTGACAGTTTTGTCCTTACTAGCAGTAGCGATCGCCTCACTATCAGGGCTAAAACTGACATTCCAAACCCAATCTTTGTGTCCACTCAAAGTTTGGATTTTTTCTGGTTTTTTAAAGTGGTCTAAGCTCCAGACATGGACATTGTTGTCACTAGTACTAGTAGCAGCAAGAATTTTGCCGTTAGGACTGAACTTGACGCTGGTAAACTCCATTGTACCCTTAAGGGTATCGAGTTGTTTGCCGTCCAAGCTCCAAAGTTTGACGGTTGTATCCTTACTAGCAGTGGCAATTATCTTACCGTCAGGACTAAAACTAACATCCCGCACCCAATTCTTGTGTGGAAAGGATGTTATTTTTTTACCATCTAGGCTCCAAAGCTTAGCAGTGTTGTCGGAACCTGCAGTCGCAAGCAGTCTACCATCGGGACTGAAACTAATGCTCAATACCAAACCGTCATGTGCCTTTATTATAGTCTTAATTATTTTACCTTCAAGGTTCCAAACTTGGACAGTCCCATCTTCACTGCCAGTAGCAAGCAGTTGACCATCGGGGCTAAAACTTATTCCAAAGATCTTCTTTTTATCCCCTTTAGAGACTATAAAGGTTTTAAGTTCTTTCCCCTCGCGAGTCCAAAGTTTGGCAGTTCCGTCCCAACTAGCAGTGGCAAGCAGTTGCCCATCAGGGCTAAAATTAACACTTCCAACTAAATCCTTGTGCCCTTTTAAGGTTGTGAGTTGCTTGCCATCTAAACTCCAGAGTTTGACATTTTTGTCTTTACTGACTGTAGCAATCATTTGACGATCAGGGCTGAAACTAACACCTATTACTTCATCTGTGTGCTTTTCTAATCGATTGATTTCTCTAACTTTATAAACGGCTTCCTGTAATAAACTATTCAAGGATCTTTCAATTTCAGCTTTTTCCTTAAATCCAGGAAATAGTAGCAGAGAACTGGGTATTTGATTCCACTTTCTTGACGCCTTCAGACTTGCTATCAATGCATCAAAATCTTGGTGTGAGGTTAATAGCAGTTGTGAGGACGCAGCGATAGCTTTGATCTCACTAATGCGTGCATTCTGTTCTTGCCACCAAGCGAGTCCAGCTAGTAACAGGGCTACAACCAAACTACTCGATAGTCCTGAGATAATAAACTGACGTCTACGCTTTTGGTTTTTGCTCTGTTGCGATCGCAACTCCAAACTCAGCCCAATAAAACTTCTCTCCTGCGAACTCAATTCCATAGAACGTTTCAACAGCCAATCTTCCGCATCTACCAGTGGCTTTCCTCTTAACAGCGCCCCTTCATCAAAACCACTACTTTCCCAAATACGCATTGCTACCCGTGACTGTTCTTGCCAGTGACGAAAGTCCCGATCTACTTGCATCCACTGTTGTAATTGTCCCCAACTGCGAATCAGTGCTTCATGAACGAATTCCACAGTGTCTACACCACTTTTCTCGTCTCGTCCCGTCACCACCAAGCGAGAAGACGCCAAACGGGTTACCAAATCCCAATTCTCCTCACCTATCTCCAAGCGGGTAGCGACACGGCGAGTATCCTCTGTACCAAGTCCAGGGTGTACAAGTTGGATAAAAATCTGTTGCGCTCTTGGTTTGTCGTCAAAGTTGAGTTGGCTATATACTTCATCAGCATAACGAGCCAATGCTGCTTCCACTCCCCCAATTTCATCGTAAGCACTGTGCGTCAATTGCCCATTGAGCTGTTTTGCCCATAGCTGAGTTAAGGCAAACTCTAATAAAGGTAAATCCCCTGGTTCAGCGCTCACCGCAGACACAATACGTTCAGTCAGTCCCGACTCAATTGTTACTCCCAGCAACGAAGCTGGCTTTTCTACCGCCGCTTGCAGTTCAGAGTCCGCCATCGGAGCTAGTTTTAAGTCTGCATACTGTAAGGCATCAGCAAAAGGACGGTAAGAGAGCGCTTGTCCCAAAAAATCTGCCCTGAGAGTGATGACAAAAGTAAAATTTTGACAATTCTGAATCGCTGACAGTAATCCATCTAAGAAAGCTTTGCGCTCTTGTAAGTCGCGACAAAGAGTGTAAAGTTCTTCAAATTGGTCAGCAACTAGCAACAAACGCTTTCTAGGGTCTTCAAAGAGGATATCATCCACCATATCCCGCAACCCATTCTCACACTGCCCTAGGTCGCTGGCAAGATTTCTAATGTCCCGCAAGCGTTCAGTGCGGCTAGGGTAGGCTTGTTTGTAAGAAACAAGTGCAGTAGCGAGGGCAAATAAAGGTCTTGAACCAGGACGAAAGTCGATGATATGCCAGTCTCCAGTATCTCGCAAGCACTTCACCAGACCAGCAAACACTACACTAGATTTACCACTACCACTAGGACCAATAACAGCAACTAAGGATTGACTTCGTACAGCCTCCACTAACATTTTAGTAAAAGATTCCCGCCCAAAAAAGAACTGTGCATCGTCTTCTTTAAATGCGAACAAACCCTGATATGGAGAAATTTCGGTGGGACGGCGACCTAAGTCTAACCAAGTTGGCGGAATTGCACCACCATTTTGACAAATGACTGGTAACAAAGAAGCACAGGGATACTTATCCTCAAGCCCATGCAATTTTAACCTTGCTTCCTTAATTGCTTGGTATAAGGACTTGCCAGAAGTAGCATAAGCCACCAAAAAATGCTTTAAAAATATCTGTGCGACTTCATCTGGTACTGGTTCACGCATTACAACAATTTGCGGAATATGTAGCGCTTCTAACTCATACGCTAATCCCAAGCCGTCGCAAGAATTGAAAATCGCCAAAGCTAACCCGTTGCTGGTGGCTTTTTTCAACCCGTACTTCAGGTCATCAGTGCTTAAGCTTTCTTTCTGTTCATTAATGTATATTCGACCACTATCTCCCACAGTTTCGCTATGACCGGCAAAAAACAGGATATCCCAACGCTGTTCCCACAACGAATCATTAATTTCGTGGCGTTGGGGCTGCACCAGGAACGTAACATCGGCATCAGGTAAACTGTTAAGCAATTTTCGGTCTGTTTCAACATCAATACCCATGCTGTTACCCAAAATCGCCAGAATTTTAACTTTATCCCTTTTTGTGGGCGTTTTTGCTAGGGTAAGTTGTTGATAATCTGGCGCACTCAAAGCTAGTTCCGTATAAGGGTATTCTTCCACCAAATCCCAAACCTGCCAAGGAATTTGTCGCAACTGATGATTAGATGTACGAATGAGTATTCGTGCTGAGTCATTTTCTTTCAATTCCTTCAACCAAGTTTCCCGTATGGGGCGAAAAGACTCTGAGCGTAACCAGCCATTTAGATGCTTTTGTAATTCAGTTGCTGAATTTTTGCAGTTGTTATACTTCTGGGAAATAGAATCATCGTAAGTCACTTTTTTAGCTTTCAGTGCGCGAGAAGTGTTCCCCAAACTACGATAATTTGATCTCCACTGGTCAATTGTTGTCTCCAAGTCAGGAACTGGTGGTAAATATCCAGTCACTTCTTTGTGGGGGTTAACACCTTCATTATTCATTGACAGCGAAACTCGTACACCCGACTGTAAGGTGCCATCTAGCTTCAGGACAATCAGCTTTGTCATTGATACTACCAAAGACGTGATTTCAATTCTGTAAGATGTGATGAATGAGTACAACGACCCTCTTGTTAGAAGTCAAGTACTTGGTTGACCCTGAAGAATCTTGAACTTAAGAATCATATTTTTTGTATTTTGTTTTAAATTCTTATTTTATATAGGTGTCAGTATACAACAGCTTATGCAGTTAGGTTAACCCACACAGTGGCAACAATGCTTGTTGAAGTTTCTAGCCGACTTGGGCGCGATCGCGCAGGGAGCCCACTGGCGAAGCCAATCGCCCTAGTGTAAACTAGATAACAAAATTTTCTATCACGGTCATATCGGCCAAAACTACTTTTACACTGAAAGCATCTCCAACAGAAGCGCTAAATTCTAATTCAATTTTTTTATTATCGTTTTTAGAGAATGCCTGCATTATAGCAGTTTCCTCAGAATCCAGAATCATGACCTGAAGCGACGGTGGTAAGTACTCTTGACCATGTGTTGGACGTAACTCCACAAGAATATCGATCTCATTGGGGTTGTTCAACTCCTGATTGACTTTAACAACTATCCCCACTGAGGCTTTGTTGTCTTCTATGCCAAATGTTATGAGCTTAGCACGCTCAGCAAAGTTTTTTGATTTTTCTTCAGGGCTTCTAAATTCCCAAACAGGTTGTGTAAAAAATAGAGACTCTATTGGTAACCAATCTGATTCAAAAATCTTCTCCAACCATCTTATTAAACTCACAATTTTTTTTTGAGATGATTGAGATTTTTGTACCTCTAAATATTCCAGATGATTCAAGAGACTTTCTAAGTTTTGTAAAGAGTTGACAGGTAAATTATCAGTTGATACCTCTTCAACAAATCCGAGCAATTTAGCAGATTGTAAAGATTCACTTATTTCCACAGCTACATAACCAATTCTATTCCTCCACACTTCCGGTGGAACGGAGATAAATTGTGAATTTTCTAGAACTGGACGGCATTCCAACTTCCCTATATTTTTTATCAATAAATCAGCTACATCCATAAGTGTCTGTTCTATCGGATTCCAACTGTCACTAGCTTCTAGGTCGGTTTCAAATCCCATACATTCTAGATAGAAATTCACGAAAGATACAGACAAGGTATTGAGTAGAACTTGCTGACTTTTTTCAGCAGTTGCTTGCCGTCTCGACCATTTTTCTGCTTGCTGGTAAGCAACCGGGGATATATAAGCTGTAAATGTACTCAGAGTTGTCACATTATCCATTATTTATTTACCGTACTCTCAGGTTTCAAAACCACATACATTTTTTAACTCATCCCGAAATTTTTCTAAACATCGTTGATAAAAGTTACTTAATGTTGGAATGGGAATCTTTAATTCATCAGATATATCTTTCCACGATACGCCTGACCATCTTTTTATCGCAATTTCTCTAAAATTCGCCTGGGGATATTTTTTGATATGCTCTTCTCGAAAAATACCAAGGGTATCTTCTTCTATATGTCGTCTTATTTTTTCAAAAGCTGAAGTATAATCCTCCTCATCTTCACTTTGAGCAAATGCCAAACCTTCCAGATCTTCTAATCGAGCAGTTTCAACCCTAATTTCATTGACTGAGCCGATTATTTTGGGAATAGCCTCTTTAAAAAAACGTTGACTCAATAACATATTGATCCAAGTTATAAATTTACCCCTTTCTGGGTCGTATTTGTCAATATTTTTACAGATATACAACAATAGGTCTTGTACCGCCTCCTTGTAAATTTGTTCATAAACTCCTTGGAATTGACCTTTATATGGGTAGCAAAGTTTTCCCGAACGGTAGATCCCATCAATTAATTTTGATAAGGTTATTCGTCTAACAGTTGTACCTAGTGTGTGCTTTTGGGCTTGTAGAGCTAGCTGTTGAAGCTCTTGCTCATTCATGGGTTTACGAGAATTGTACTTCTCTACAAACTATCGGATGCTAATTGTGGATTTTATCCATATCATTATAAAAACTTTACAAATCTTTACAAAATCATTGAGTACAGTAATTACAGCAGTTTTCAAGTAATTAGACCACAGTCGTAGGGGCGCTGCGGCCTTGCGCTCTTACAATAGGGTTGGTTCATTTAGGTGAAAATCGATATAAAGCAGAAAGCACAGAAAAAGTGAAATCTGCTTTTCTCACAAATTGTGCGATCGCCTCTAAAATTAGGTAAACAGCTTGCATAATTAGATTTCTTTTTACTTTTGCCTGAATGAGACCCCAACCTATAAAACCAGATCCCGGACAAGAATCAGTTTGGGATTACCCTCGTCCACCTCGCCTTGAGGATACCAGCAAACACATCCAGATTATATTTAACGGTATTACTATTGCAGATACTCATCACGCTAAGCGTGTTTTAGAAACTAGTCATCCTCCTAACTACTACATCCCACCCACAGATATCAAAATGGAATATCTGGTACTGACACCAAAGTCTAGCTTTTGTGAGTGGAAAGGACGTGCAAGTTACTACACAATTCGTGTTGGTGATCAAGAAGTTCAAAATGGTGCGTGGTTTTATCATAATCCTACACCCAGTTTTGCATCCATTAAAGATTATGTAGCTTTTTACGCTCATCCAATGGATGCTTGTTACGTTGACGGGGAAAAGGTTCAGCCACAACCAGGAAATTTTTACGCTGGCTGGATTACTAGTGATATCACAGGACCATTCAAAGGTGAACCAGGTACTTGGGGATGGTGAGTTAGTGGTTAACAGCTAAAGCATTTGTGAAGCTAATCCAAATATTTAAAGCTTTTAGCGTAGGACTACGGAGAATCAAACAGACTTACTTCAAAAATCAGCACAAATACTAATGCTATCATATAACTTCAAACTTTAGAATATTGTCCATAAAAGTCTTCATTGTTTGATTCATGATTGTGTTCCTCAGCGTGGCGTCAAAAGCGTCACGTTTTTCTTTGTTTGAGAAGTAGGTGAGAATAAGGAGTTGTTAACTGATGATAAGTTCCGCTACCTTTTAGGTGGAGGAGGTAGTGGAATATCCACAGCCGTCCACGCAACAACTTGTTCGGGAGTTAGAATTTCTACATGATTGGTGCGTCCACGACCCAAACTGTACAACACAAATTCTCCCTTCACCAACATAGCGATGTAAAGGTCTCTAGAGCGCGTTGTTACCCAAATCATCTCTCCTTCATTTGGAAGAGTTTTTTTTGCTTCAATCCAGTTACTCATGGCTAATGATTAATTTCTGAAGACCAAACTTGTATGTCTTGTAGTGCTTTGTATCAAGAGTACAAATGCAACGACGGTGAATTGATTTGTGCAGATGCCTCGCCCTTTGTTTTTGCAATATAACCTATTACTCATTAAGGTTAATAGTGTACTCGTACAACATCTCCTGTCATTAAGAGGTGACTTGAAGAGCTTAAGTAGGATTACTAAACGATTCTCAAAAAAATTTGAGCTTTAAGCAAAGTCAAGCCACCATAACAAAGTCAAGCTACTGGAATACTTGTGCTTGACTTTACAAAAAATGTGAGATAAGCAATTAAAGAAGGAGTCAGAAGACAGTAGTCAAGAGCCAGAATCAATCTCGCTTTAGATTTTACTCTAACGAAATTAAACTCTTTATTCATCCACCGGCAGTGCAACATACCCAATCGAATTCTGACTACTGAATTCTTTTTGTTAACACCTAACCATTTCTAAAGAAAAACCGTGTTTGTGAATGCATTTGCTACCAAAATGTAAAAAAGTGGATAAAAGATGATAGGAATAAACAAAATTAGCCGCCAAATTAACGCATGAACCAAATTGATTTAGCCTTTAAGACTGCATTAGAACAAGCAGAGTTAATCCGTCGCCGCGAAGTATCACCCATTGAGTTAGTAGAAATATATTTAAATCGTATTTCTACCTTGAATCCCCAATTAGGAAGTTATTTTACTGTCACGGCAGAACAAGCGATCGCAGATGCTCAAGCCAAAACCGAAATACTGACGACAACCTCAGAACTACCGCCGTTTTTTGGCGTACCAATTTCTATTAAAGACCTTAACCCGGTCGCAGATGTTCCTTGTACTTATGGAAATCCTGCATTGCTAAATAATATCCCAAACTATGATGATGGGGTAGTGACGCAGATTAAGCAAGCTGGATTTATTATTCTAGGTAAAACAGCAACTTCAGAACTGGGTTCTTTTCCTTACACAGAACCAACAGGATTTCCTGCAGCTAGAAATCCTTGGAACTTAGAATACACTCCTGGTGGTTCTAGTGGTGGTGCTGCGGCTGCAGTAGCAGCAGGATTGTGTGCGATCGCTCAAGGTTCTGATGGTGGTGGTTCGATCCGGGGACCGGCTGCTTGTTGTGGTTTAGTGGGGATTAAGCCATCACGAGGACGGGTGTCTCATGCACCAGTAGGCGATCGCCTCAGTGGTTTAGCAACGAATGGTCCATTAGCGCGAACTGTTGCCGATGCAGCTGCTCTTTTAGATGTTATATCTGGATATGTGACAGGCGATCCATACTGGTTACCAGATCCACAACCGTCATTTCTTGCCGCTACCCAAGAAAAACCAGGCCGTTTGCGAATTGCCTATACTACCAATATCCCTCCAATGGGAAAAGCTGACAAAAACTGCGAACAAGGCGTTCTGCAAACACTCAAGTTCTTAGAAGAACTTGGTCACACAGTTGAAGAGATCAGTTTTGATTTCAGTGGTTTAGTGGAACCGTTTACATTCGTTTGGCAAACTGGGGTAGCAGCATCGGCTATTCCTTCTGAAGCATTACAACCGCTAAATCGTTGGCTTATAGCACAAACGGGTTCTGCTGGTCAGTATCTTCAAGCTGTCTCCCAACTACAGATGATATCGCGACAAATCGTAGCGATTTTTGAGACAGTCGATGTTTTAGTCTTACCAGTGTATTTACATTCTCCTATCCGGGTTGGAGAATGGGCAGATTTGAGTCCTCAAGAAACATTCCAGAAGATTATTCATTGGATTGCACCTTGTCCACCAGCTAATGCTACTGGACAACCCGCGATCGCACTTCCTGTTGGTTTTGATGAAGTAGGTTTACCAATAGGTGTACAGTTAATGGGACGACCGGCTGCTGAAGCTACTTTAATTAGTGTAGCAGCACAACTGGAAGCTGCTAACCCTTGGATTAACCATCGTCCTAGTTTGTGAGTTTTTGGGCATAGGGCATAGGGCATAGGGCATAGCGTTAGCGACGCAGGAGCTTCTCCCGAAAGGGGATGGATTCGAGCGCCGCTTTAGCCTTAAATGCTATTGAATTGCGCCTTATCTACCAATACGGTTCAGTTAAGGTTAGTAGTAGGTTGGGTTGAACGGTCGTGAAACCCAACAAAATCCGTTTAATTCTACTTTTACTAACTTTTTTTGGTTCGTATTTTAAAAAAGTTTCTATCGCTTCTCTAACTTTTTGACGTACATCTGCTCTAAGAGCGCGTAAGTCTTCTACAGCTTCCGGTGAGAGTATGATTTCATAGGACATATGTTGTTTATTATAACAGGACAAACGCTTTTAATTAGAACTTGACAAAAGAACATATGTATGTTTTTTATAATGGTGCAAATCAAAAAGTACTTGAAAGCTTTGGAGTTGCATGTTGGTGCGCTGAATCGCAACTACGAACCAAATTTAGGAAGGTAATGTACTATTATCAATGGTTTGGTGGGTGACTGGTAATGTAAACCAAAAAGTTGCTCCTGCTTGCGGTGCACTTGTCACACCAATTTTGCCACCGTGAGCATTAATAATTTGCTTGCACAGATATAAACCCAAACCCAAACTCACAGAACTGCGGAGACTGCTACCGCGAAAATAAAGGTTAAACAGTTGCTCGGACTGCTGCTGGCTCATACCTACACCGTTATCAGCAACTGTACAGCGAATCTTATCCCCTTCTACCGTTGCGTTAACTGTAATGCTTAGGTTTGGAGGGTTGTGTTTCATAGCATTAACAATTAAGTTAGAAAACACTCGCCATAGTTGCGTAGGATCGGCGTTTACTGTTGGTAAGTCAGGTGAAACTAAATTTGTCAGAGTTACTTGATTTTCTTGTAGCATTGGTTCTAAGTCAGCGATCGCAGCTTCAACCACAGAGTACAATTGCACTTTTTCCGTTTGCAAAACCACTCCTTGTATCTCGTTAACATGGGTTTCCATCAACGAGTTAATTAGGCTAAGTTGGCGATCGCTACTTTGTACCATCCGCTCTAAAATTGACCGAGACACAGAAATTGAGGAGTTTTCCGCGCTTTGATTTAACAAATTTTTCAGCACCATTAAAGTACCTAACACGGGGTTGCGTAAATCATGGGAAACGGCGTGAAAAAATACTCGTAGTGCTTCCTCGGTTCGCTTGCGATCGCTAATATCGAGAATCACGCCCACTAAACCACCAAGCGTGCCATCTGCTTTTAAGAAAGTCGCTTTGTAAAAAATCACATCATGCTTCTTACCATCTTGGTAGAGAACAGCGCCTTCATAAGTCTGAACTCCTTGCTCATCAAATAATACTTTATCCGCTTGATAATATCGCTCAGCAAGATCCTTCGGTACTAAATCGAAAACAGACTTACCGATAATTTGCTGTTTGCTTAAGCCTAAAGCTTCTTCAAAAGCTTGATTACATCCTACATAAATACCTTGGGGATTTTGATAGAAAACTGGTGTTGGAATTGTATCGGTTAAAACTTGAAGAAAATTTAATTGTTCTTGTAGTGCTGTTTCTACCTGCTTGCGTTTAGTAATATCTTCAATTAGCCCTTCGTAGTAAAGTAATCGATTGTTTCCATCACGAACTGCATAAGCCTTTTGTGAAATCCAAACAATACTACCATCTCGTCGATAAATCTGAGACTCAAACCCTGACACTCTACCATCTTGTTCTATTAAGTGTACAAACTCTGCATAACGAGATGGATCAACATATAGTTGATTGGCAATATCAGCCAATTCTATAACCTCTTCTGGAGAAGAGTAGCCATAGATACTTGCTAGTGCAGGATTCGCCGTGATGTAGCGTCCATCGGGAGTGCTTTGAAATATACCTTCAACTGCGTTTTCAAAGATGCTACGATATTTAGCCTCAGCAACCCCTACTTTCTGATAAGCAGTTTGGAGTTCTTTACGAGCATAAAATTCAGAACTTTGTAAGCGTTCGTATAGGTATACCGCCAAATCGCTGATGAAACATACCCAGAAAATCGACAAAATTAACGTTAAGTCGTATATTGAGTGGTTAGTATATGGTGGTGGTAGCTTTAGCCCCAAAGCTGTATTGACAGTAAAGTAATATAAAAGTACTACCACCTGTGATACCAGATGGAGATACCAGCGTATTGGGATCAGGGTAGCTTGAGTTAGGAAGACTACGATCCAAGCTAATCTATCTGGTAAAGCAAAACCTTTAAGCGTTGCGACAATTTGCTCAACCAGAGTAATAGAAAACGACATGCATAAAAACAAAGCTTCGGGATAACGACGAGCTATCCTTGTTTGATGCAGTATTAAACAGCCTACCAGACTCAAAAATATGAAGATTTCAGCCGTAAAAAAAAGATTTTGAACTTCTGGTGTCAACTTTGTGGCTTGTTGAAAGTTAAATACTTTCTGAAAAATATTTTGTACTATAAATGTAGATACAAAGAAAATGGCAATCCCTATTGTTAACCATAACCGCTGCCACATGAAGCGACGCCTAACAGCAAGCCACTCTACGTCTTGGCGTAAAGTTCGGTATTTCAGGAGCATTTCCTCATCCATCAGCCATTTAACAATACGGTTGGCTTTTCGACCATACTTCCGTACTGTTCTCAACAGAGTAGCTTTAAGGGTGTGACCAAGTCTTACCATTCCAAGGAAGGGGTTTGCCTTCTTCATCTCGAGATCGAACCTAAAGTTGCTGAGTTGCTATTGGGAGTGTGAACCAGAAAGTTAACCCTTGCTTACGGTTACCACTGAACACGCCCATTTCACCGCGATGTGCCTTGATAATTTGCCGACAAAGAAACATTTTCAAGCCAATGCTTGTTGAACATCGTGCTTGTGGATCGCGTACGTACAAATCGAAGAGGCGATTACACTCTAACTTACTCATTCTCACACCGTCATCTTGAATAATACAGCGAATCACTCCCCTTTCAATCGTAGCTTTCAAGGTAAAGTTTAAACCTGGTGGATTATTTTGCAAGCTTTGAGTCAATAAATTGACAAAAACTTTCTGTAACTGTACTGGATCAGCAATAACTGGTGGTAAATCAGCAGGAATTAGATTATTGACATTAGCTTGATTTTGTGATATGAGATGTGATGAATGGTTAATAATGTCTGTTACTAGGGTACTAAGATTGACGGCTTCAGTACGAAGAACAACACCTTGCTCAATGCTCGCATGAATTTCTAGCAGTGAATCAATCATCCCAAGTTGGCGATCATTACCTTGAATCATTCGCTCTATAACTCGGCGAGATATAACAAGAGGGGAAGAGTCGTCGCGTTGTTGTTTGTCCTCCACTGAATTATTTAGCAGATTATTTAATACCATCAAGTTACCCATGACAGTAGTTCGTAAATCGTGGGAAACTGTGTGCAAAACTACATCTTTTACCCGACTGAGTTCTTGGATTTCCTCCATTTTCTGTTGTAGTTGTGCTGTTCGGTCTTGTACTTGAAGTTCTAAATTAGCGTTTAGTTCTGCTAGTTCTTGATATAGCTGCGCTTGCTGAATGGCGATCGCTACCTGTTCTGACATCTGCTGAAGCAAATCAATTTCCATAGCTGTCCAATGACGTGCTTCTCGACATTGGTTAGCAACCAACGCGCCAAACCATTCATCATTCAGGATAATCGGTACAGCCAAAGTCGCCCTGGTTCTAAATTCTTGATAAAGTCCCTGCAATTCGGGTGAGGTTACTTGCGTGATATCTTCTACAACTCGTACACGATGGGTGGTTAATAGTTTTCTCAATTCTAAAAGATAAATTTCGTGTTCAGGCTTCCAGTTCAACACAGATGGATATTCTGGATCGACTGATTCAGCAAGGATTTTTGATTTTCCCAACGTATCTCTAAGAGCAATAAAAACTCGATCTGCTTGTAAAAATTGCCGAACTTCGTTGACTGTAGTGTGGAGAACTTGGTCTAGATTGAGAGAGTGACGAATTCGTGTTAAGGTTTGGCTGAAGAGGCGATCGCGTTTTGCACTCAGTAGTAGTAACTCTTCCGTCTTTTTGCGTTGGGTGATATCATTCATAACACAAAGCACGCAAGCTTGTTCCCCAAGGGTAATCATCTCGGCTGAGAACAGTACCACCTTCAGCTCACCTGATTTTGTGTAAAACTCAGCTTCTAAATTCCGAACAAACCCCTCCTCCAGTAACATCCTTTGTATCCTGGCTCCTTCAGCAGAATTGTTCCAAATATTCAACTCTCCAGGAGTACGATTAATCACTTCTTCGCGAGAAAAGCCGCTAATCTCAACAAACGCATCATTAGCATCCACGTAACGCCCATCTTGAAGCTTCAGGATACTAATTGGGGTAGGGCTACAACGAAATGCTTTGGAAAATTTTTGCTCAGACTCCCAAAGAGAAAGTTCTGCTTGTTTGCGGTCTGTTATATTAGTTAAAAATCCATCCCAAACAACATCGCCCTCTTTTTGTATTTCTGGGCAAGCGGTTCCTTGAATCCACTTGAGTTTGTTACTATTGGTGATGATCCGACCTTCCCAGCGCCAAGGTATAATTCGAGTGGAAGAAGTAGCAATGGATTCTTCAAAAGCTTTGATATCTTCTGGATGAATAAGGTTATAGATTGCTTGAAAATCTTGCTGTACATCCTCTGGTTCTAATTCAAACAAATCTCGACAACCAGAACTAGCATAAAGGATAGACTTGGAACCGTCTTGTCGCTGAAGCAATTGAAAAATCATCCCCGATAAGTTGGCGGCGATTTTTTCCAGTAGACGTAATGCTTCTTTTTCTGGCGTGTGCAGCGCGTTCACAGTTTCATCCATTCTTTAGACTTTGATCCACAAGCAACTAATTGATTGTGAAAGGTAATCAAGAGCCGCTTGGCAGTTTTTCAGGATTTAGATTACCGCCACCTCTTCTTTACAGAGTACAATGTCTTGGAATGTATCGCATTCACCCAACTGGATGAAGAATTATAGCATGGGGCACCCCTCTGGGGAAGTCAAAAGTCAAAAGTCAAAAGTCAAAAATGGGTAAGATTTGTCTTTTTTTCTCCCCTGCATCCCCTGCTCCTGTGCTCCCCTGCTCCCCTGCTCCTGTGCTCCCCTGCTCCCCTGCTCCTGTGCTCCCCTGCTCCCCTGCTCTTGTTTGGGAAACGTGGTCTATACTCAAAAATTGCTCATTTCTTGCTAGAATTTGAAACACAAGCTTTGTTTTCTTATTATCAGTCTCTATATAACAACTTGAGCGATTTAATTTCTAATTCTCCTCCCAAAACACGCTTTGTTTCTCATCTGCCAGATTTAATGACACAAGAAGATTATCTTAGTAGTTCTGACGATAAGAAGATTCGTGTGCGAATTAATATCAATGATCAAGGAGTTGATGTACTAGGTGATAGTATGTATGCTCATCTAGTAGAAGAATTAATGGCAGGGTTAGGGGCAGATGAGATCGAACGAATGCTTTGTGGTTGAAGCAACGGGGAAGATATATTCTGACTATCTTTATTATGCCCGAACAATCCAAAAACTTACCTGATTTACGTAGTGACTTTGACCAAGGGGCTAGTGTTGCTATGGATCCGGTTAATAACACTGCAATTCACAGAGGTGGTCAAGGAATAACGACCCTAAATTCCTATTGGTTGCACCAGTACTGTCCGGTTTGTTCTCACACGTTCCGATTGGGTGATACAGTAGAAATCGCGAACGATGGAACTGTTCGACATAATAGCCCTTTGTTGCCTTGTAGCCAGACTGATGTCACTAAGTTGGATTTTTCTGAACAGTCATCGGCTTTTTTTATGGGGTTGGATACAACTTGTCCTCCACCAAAGGATATGCCTATTGCAAGGTTAAATGCTAGTCATCACTTACTAAATCCACCATTGGCAGGTTTTCAACGCCATACTTGTGTAGTGTGTAGTCATACTTTTCGGCAAAACGATCGCGTTGTTATTTGCCCTTGTAGTCCTCATGAACCTTTGTGCAAGATAGCTGTCCATCGAGATATTATTCATGGTCTTAATTGCTTAGAAGCATGGAATCCAGGGTTTAATGGACAACGTTACTGTCCTGTCACATCGAAAAAACTTGATGAGTAGTCGTTATGCTCGACATGAATTAATCCCTGGTTGGAGTCAGCAAAAGCTCGCGGATGCGAAGGTGATTATTGTTGGGATGGGAGCTTTAGGTAATGAAGTTTCTAGAATTCTTGCTATGTCTGGAGTGGGTAGTTTGCTTTTGTGTGATCCAGATCGGGTAGAAGAATCTAATTTGAGTCGAACGCTGTTGTTTCGTGAATCCGATATTGGTCGTTTTAAGGTAGAAGCAGCCGCAGCAGCTTTAATAGAATGGAATCCTGGATTGAAAATTGAGACGCGATCGCTACCACTGATTCATGGTGTAGGATTAGGGGAAATCCGAGAGGCTAATCTAGTTATTAGTTGTCTAGATAGCCGTTCTGCTCGTTTACAGCTTACAGGTCGTTGTCAATTAATGAAAACTCCCTACATTGATGGAGGAACACACCCTTGGGGTGGAGAAGTACGACCTTACTTAGATCCACAAGGAGCATGTTACGGATGCAGCCTTAGTGTAGAAGACCGTAGCATAGCTGATGTTCCTTGGAGTTGTCTTGATACCAGACAAGAAATTTCTGTAGGTGCAGCAGTTCCATCTTCTGCTTTAGTGGGAACATGGATGGGAACAATAGCTGTCCGTTTTCTTATGGATATGACTTGTCCTTCTGGTACTTTGTCGATTGATACTGGACGAGGAAGCACGGTCATTATTCCACAAGTACGAGATCCTGAATGCCCGTTGCATACATCAATTGATTTTGTAACCAAGATTAATGTTAGTTTTCAGGATACTATACAAAAGCTGCGGACTTTCCTACCTCAACAATCAGTTCCTCTTGTTTGGGAACCAGTGCAAAAGCTTGTAGAATGTTCTCATTGCAATTTTCATGAAATACGATGGGGTGTTCCTTCTAGAGATTTTTGTCCCCAGTGTCAAAAACCTTTAAGACCTAGAACAACTATTGAATTAGATGACGTTCCAGAAGATATAACGCTTGAGCAATTGGGTATTCCTAAGCGTGAAATACTGACCGTGAAAACAATGAATGGCTGGGAATGGTTTGAGTTAGAATGATGGAAAAATAAAGGAGATCGATGAACAACAAATGCTTGAGCGTGAAATAATCCCAGCAACGGAGGAAAAACAAAAAGGAAATTTTTGGGCATTATTAGTTGGTGTGAATCATTATGTTGATTCTGAAATTAAAGACTTAATGTTTTGTGTAAATGACGTTAAAGCTTTACAGAAAACTCTCTCTAAGCTAGGCTACGAAGTATTCTGTCTTCATGATGAACTAGACGATAAAGACTCACCGACTCGTAGGAACGTAAAGGCAAAACTTAATATACTTTCTCAAACACTCCAACCCAATGATCTCCTTTGGGTACATTTCTCATGTCATGGAACGTTGACTCCTGATAAAAAAGAGCCTGTTTTGATACTAAAGGATACTGAATATTCTCTTTTAGACGATGAATCCGAAGTTTTATCTGTAGCGCAAGTCGAAAGCTATATGAGAAAAAGTGGAGCGCGTCAACTAATACTGACATTAGATGCTTGTCACAGTGGGGTTAATATAGGCAGAGATGTAATTGACCAACAAGAGTTTTTTGAGAATGTCTACCAAAAAGCTGAAGGTTTTGCTCTACTTGCAGCAGCTACAGCAAATCAAAAAGCTTATGAAGATAGAGAAAATGGGATTTTTTCACATTTTCTATTACAAGGATTAAATAGTAAGGAAGTTAGGGAAAATAAAAATTTTATTACTGTTTATCAACTTTATTCGTATGTATTGAATGAATTGAGAAAATGGGGAGTTCAAAAGAATCGCTTGCAGTTTCCTACGCAACGTATTGAAGGATTAGGAGACATAGTCCTCGCTTACTATGCAGAGAATGTAGTAAAATCAGATGAAAACATAGTTGACAAAACCGTAGTAAAAACCCAAAAAGTCAAAATGAACTTACAGGAACTAATAAAAAATGGAATACTCAAGGAGCTAACAACCTCATTCAATAATGAAGATATGGCAGAGTTATTACTAAATGCGATAGATTTTCCTGGTCATATGCGTCCTATTTTTCCTACACAAGGTACGAGTTTGGGATATTGGCAGAAAATTTGTACAACAATTCAGAATGGTGCTTCGCCTAGGGGAAACGACTTACAATACTTGGTAGATGCAGCAGCAGATATTTATCCTGGAAATTCTACTTTTCAGAAATACCGTAGTTAGATTAGCAGTTCATTATTGACCGAACTTAAAATTTAGAAAAAAATTTATTTTTATAGTTAACAAATGACTTTAACGTTAAAGGATTTACTCAAAAATGGTATACTAAACCAATTAGCAGCCTTGTTCCAGGATGAAGCAATGGCTAATCTTTTGCTGGATACAATTGATTTTCCTGTTCATATGCGTCCACAAAACGACGGGACTTTAGCATACTGGCGAGGGATTTGTAATCGAATCGAATCTGGTGTTTTACAAGAAGGATCTGACTTACAACTACTGATTGACGCTGCTGCTAATGTTTACCCATCTAATCGTGTTTTAAGCCAATATTGTAGCGATAAGCCAAGCTTGCTGCCAGAGGCAGATCGCACCCAATCTAATACCCCCAACAATCAAGCTAGCAGCACGGCACAGCCTAGCAGTAGTTCAACAGAAACACAACAAGCAAATTCTAACTTATTCATTATTTCAATCCAAGGTCGAGACGATGTAACCAATCTTCTTGCATCAGCTAGAGTGGTTGCACCTGCACAAAACATATCACCCGAAAATCTTACTTTGCGATTTTCAGGGAATCGGGTGGTTTTACTAGGAGTAAACAATTGTAGTTCTGACGCGGTTGCGTCTTTTGCTGAAGGACTTCAGACAATACTCCAGTCGAATCAAAATTCAGTACGCGTCAATCTTTTAACTGAAGATCCTCAATCGTATCTCATTAGCCGTATATTTGTTGAAGGTCCGGATCAAGCAAGATTTGAGATTAATGATGTCCCTTCTGATACGACTGTTGGAGAAGTGGCTAAAGGGGTTATGAGCCAAGAGTATGATCCAAGAATGTTTCAGCAAGGGCGACGAGTGGTAATTGACAGGCGACATGAAGATGGATCAACCGAACGTTTAAACCATGACCAAACGTTGCACGATGCGAATATTCAGGAAGATGATACCTTGAGTGTAGCGCCGGAAGCAACGGCTGGGGCAATTCATCCACAACTGCGCCAAGAAGCTTTAGCCCGTGCTAGAAACCAAATACTTGCTTATGCTCAAAGCCATCCAGGTTTTCAAGTCTCTGCAAATAGCCACTCAGTACCAACTGATTATTTACTGAAATTTAACGCGCCAGGATTCGCACCACCCCTAGAATTGGGTGGAGAACCTCTATTAATTGATGAGCATGAAGTTTACCTTGTTCTACTTGGAGAATTTCCAATGCGAGCACCAGAGGTTTTCTGGCAAACTCCTATTTTTCATCCTAACGTAGATCCCGGATCTGGTTTAGTTTGTTTGGGGGATCTTGGCGATCGCTATCGTCCTGGTTTGGATTTTGGTAAGCTGTGCCAGTTATTAATTGATATTGCCAGCTATCAGAATTATGCTGTTGAAGAGGGGTATAATCCAGAAGCCCAACAATGGGCGATTTCTGAACAAGGTCAGATCGCAATTGAAAAACGAGGTGGACAGTCAGTCTTGCGTAAACTCTTCCAAGAGGTGCAAACCCCTCCAAGACTCAATATTAAACGGTTGAGCGAATGAAGGAACAGGATGACTTAAAAATTGAATTATACCGAGGAGCAGATCGTAAGTTCTTCGGCAAAATATCATTTTTACCCGTTGTTAGAGAATCCTTAGAGAGGTTACTAGGACGCTCTTTGCTTTTAGATTCGATACAAATCTTAATTCTTAATCTGCCTGAAGAACCCCTACCAATGGAACCCCCCATTGTTGAAAATTTGGTTCCTGAATTCGGGTACACTTATATTAAGGTATATGAGGGAAACTTTTTAATTTATCAGCATCCTCATCGCCTTTATGATGTTGTAACCCGAACTTTGCAAAAGAAATTGAGTGAACAGTACCCAGAAGAAAATTGGTGGGGTTTCCGAGTGGATCTGTCAGAAATACCCAAAGTTTCGGCAATCAGATTAAAATTGACGGTATTAGCTCCACATTATACATCAGCGCTCAAGGAGCCTCCTGAAAAAAAACCCAGTTTTACAGTTCGTCGCTTAGAGGAAGAAAAACCTCCTATAAAAACCTTGGGTGATTTTGGGGTGATATCTAGTGAAACAGGTTCGGGAATACAAGAAAGTGGCGATGAAATTAGCTCAAATATACATCCTGTTTTGGTCAAGTTATCTACAGAATCTCAAACCCAAACTAGCAAAGCACCAGTTAAAGTTGTTTTAAAGCGATCGCTCTACCAAGATATATGTCACGAGCGTCCCCTTTCTCGAAAGGTTGAAGAAGGTGGGTTTTTGATTGGTAAAGTCTATCGAGATGGGGAAGACGAGAATATTTATTTACTAGAAATTACCAATGCTTTAACTGCTCAGCACACAGGAGCTTCTTTTCTGCATTTGACTTTTACAGGTGATTCCTTTGTTGAGGTTAAACGTACACTCAATCAAAATCACCCAGGAGATCGGTTGTTAGGCTGGTATCACACCCACTTATTTCCTGCAACACCAAGTTTTGGTTTATCGTCTATTGATGTGGAGTTACATTTCAGCACATTTACTATACCTTGGCAATTAGCAGGATTGATTAACGTAGATGGAAATAAACGCACTTTGCGTTTTTATGTCCGTCAAGGGAATAAAATGGTTCTTTGTCCATACTGGGTGATTGATGAGCGCGAGTGAAACAGTTTTACAGGTGATAGAGTGGGCAATGATGAGCCATGAGGCAAGAGTTGCACCACCACAAGGAGATCTGTCTGCCGTAGAAAAGCTAAATTGTCCTTCTGCTAATCTTGTTCAGGCGATCGCACAACTCACCTCTGTCACAGCAGCTCGGTTACGATGGGAAATGCCTCCTTTAGGAGATAATAGTCCTATTGGTGTAAGTAACTTTTTTATGGCTGCGGCTTTGGGTACTGCAAATCCTCAGTTAGCTCGTACATTACTTAAGACAATACCACCATCATCCTGTTCTGGGGATTGGGTAACACGGTATGGTTTATTAACTCCAGCGTTACCATTTTTAGGGGAAGATATAGCAGACGATTGCCGACAGCTATCACCTTTAACTACAGTATTGCATCGACCCATAAGAGGACAAGAAAGTGTTGCTGTTAATTTGGTATTACAACTGTTGCAAAACTCAACAACAAAATTATCCCTTACTCTGCATTTAGCACAACCAACCATAGATATTCAAGTTCGTAATTGGAGAACTGAATTACTGGATCGTCTGCGCCTAACACAACAGAATTTTGTCTTAGATGTGTATGAAGCCGCAATGATTTATCATGAGCAAGAGGTGATACATCAAGTTAAGACAGCCTATAGTGTGATGAGCGATCGCCAAGCAGCGAGTGATGAGGAACGTTTACGAGATGCATTGTCAATAGCAAATTGGTGGAAACCTTTATGGACAATTGAGCGATCAGATATTGATCAGCTTCGCGCGCGTCGCTATCTTGGTTATGCTTATCGTGAGGGGATTAAATTATATAAATTTTCTCAGAAAATGTTAGGTTTAGGGGTTAATTGAGAAAATCGTAGGTTGGGTAGAGCGTTAAGCGAAACCCAACAAACCCTTATAAATGTTGGGTTTCACTTCATTCAACCCAACCTACATTAAACCTTTCCTTCAAAGCTTCCCATCTTGCTCCATCTAGGTCAAAATCAGGAGGAGCGGGTTGTGTTTTTTCAAACCATCCTTCTAAAGCTTTTATTTTGGTACGTCTTTTGGGTGTCTCCAGTTCTGGCTTAGTAATTTTTTCTGTGGAATTTGCAACCTGTAAGACAATTACTTCCACCTCACCAGGTGGTATTTGTATGGATTCGGTAATCACTAAATTACCTGCACTGTCGATTTTTCCCTTGAATTTGTAGGCTTGCATAATATTTTGCCTATTACTCTGTTTCTAGCTTGTACCGCGCCTGCTCAAATTGCCCTTGTTCTAAATGTAACACCCCTTGTACACTACAATTGTCTTGCAACATAATTTTGCTCGTCTAGTAAAATTATTCTTAAACTTATCTAATAGATTTATGACTAATAAGGAAGTACTTAGAAGTGTAGCAGCAGAAATTCAATTGTTCAATGATATTGAGCAGAAAGAAACTTTTCTGTTTGTTGTTGGTGCATTATTTTCACGAGTGATTAGCTTAAAAAAAGCAGCAGAAATTATGGAAATAGAACCGAACGTATTTCTAGAACTATTGGACATGATGGGTCTAGAGTTTTCCTATCTAACTCCGCAAGATGTTGCACTTGAAAAGGATTGGTAAATAGTGTGAAAATAGTCTTTAACTCCTCTCCATTAATCTTTCTAGCGCAACTAGGATTTCTAAATACTTTTGTTGACTCTGCCAATGAATTTTATTTACCAATGTTTGTGGCAGAGGAAATTTCTGCTAAATCGGATAAAGCCAGTCAATCCGTGCAACAGTTGGTTGATTCGGGTAAGATAACACCCAAAGCGATTAAGTTAACTTTTTTAGCTAATAGTCTAAACGCGCGACTAGGTTTAGGAGAATCAGAAGCCATTGCTTTAGGTATTGAGCTACCATGTGATTACATTATTTTAGATGACAACGCCGCTCGAAAAGAAGCAGTTCGATTGGGACTTCAGGTGAAGGGGACTCTCGCAGTAATCAACAAACTTCAGGTAGATGGTAAAATTACTATTGATAGCTTAGAGCAACTTTATCAACAGCTACTCGCAATTAATTTCAGAGTTAAGCGATCGCTGTTTGATAGCATCTTCAACTAATTTAATAGTACTATAGTACTGTTTAGGATGGAAGGCAAGTTATTTATGTGCGTGATGTGATAAATAGGCGTAGGCATTGGTTATGTTGTTCTTAGCAGCGCTAGATGGTTAGTTCCCGTATGGCTAGACAAAGGATTAAGCTTGTTCCTCTCGTAGATGATGTGCAACAATTTCAAGACTCCGTATATTATAATGACTCTCTGACGCTGCGAGAGTTTTTGTGTCAATTTCCTGCTCTGAGTACTTCTGCTATAGATGAAAGTACTATGGAGCAAAAATTAGAACAATTTGTCATCACGGTTGCACAAGAACCACCAGATTGTCCTTTGTATCGTCCACCTGGTTTGGTTATTAATAAAGGGGTAGCAGGAACAAAGAATAACCAATCTCCAGATCCGGGATCTCCGCCAATTGAGTCTGAAGCAAAAAAACTAGAAATTCAACCAGAAACCATCTCGACACCTGCACAAGACGATTTCCCAAAAGATATTAGTGAAAAAGATGCTGTTAGACTAGCTTATGCGCTGGAAATTAATACAACTGCATCGTTTCTCAGAGCTGGACTGTCGGTGCTGGTGGTGTGTGAAAAATTGGTGGTTGCACACGTCTGGCGAGAAATGGCACAACGAGCTAATCTTAATCCTATAGAGTTGACTGTTCCTGACGATGAAGAAGGAGGCTTAATGCCTAGAAGTCTGCGTCAACGTCAACTGGCTACGCTGAAGAATTTGATTAATACCCTCAAACAAGGGGATGTGTTGGTGATTCCTCATCTGGATTTGCTTGCAGGGGGGAGTGATGGTAATTTATCTACAGAATCTAGGGAATTAATTGAACTGGTTTATAAACAAAGCGATCGCTTGATGTTGGCTTTTGCAGATCGTTCTCAGGATATTCCCGAAGTGTTGGCGGCTAGATTTGCTGTACGGTTACTCATTAGTGGAGTTTCCCGCACAGTGACTTATCCTAACGGGGAAGAAAAAAACATCGGTAGAGCATTGGTGACTGCTGATGAAGTCGCTCATTTCGAGGATTTTGATCCAGAAGGGTTGTACAAAAATGTTGCGGGTATGAACCCTATTCGATTGCGCCATGCTATTAAGTATGCAGTTCAAGAAGTCGCTGGAACAGAAAAAGTCCCTGTTAGTCGCCTCTATCAAGCAATTAGAGCCTTTAAAGCCCAAACTTCGGTTAATTTTGAAGTTCCTAACGTGACTTTTGATGATATTGGCGGATACAATCAAGTTAAGGAAGAACTTGGGAAAGCTTTGCGGTTAATGACTGGTTCCTACAACCTCCCCAACGAAAAGTTACGCCAAGAACTGATTCCTAGAGGTTTTATTTTTCATGGTCCTCCTGGTACAGGTAAAACGCTATTTGCCAAAGCTATTGCAAATCAACTTAACGCAACTATTCAGGTGGTTTCGGGACCAGAAATCACTGATAAGTATGTTGGTGAAAGTGAGCGTAAGGTACGGGAATTGTTTGCTGAAGCGCGACGTAATGCTCCAGCAGTTTTGGTTTTTGATGAATTTGATTCTATTGCTACTAAGCGATCAGGAAGAGATGATGGTGGAACAAGAGCAGGAAATGCTTTAGTTGCTCAAATATTAACCGAAATGGATGGGTTTCGTCCGGATGTTCCTATGCTGGTGATTGGGACAACAAACCGTCTGGATATTATAGATGAAGCATTGTTGCGTCCTAGTCGTTTTAAAGCGATCGCTATTAATCGACCTGATATACTTGCTAGACGAGCTATTGCTCAAGTTCATTCTCAGCACTTTGGTATTGAGGTTTCTGGTGAACTGCTTGAGATAATTGCAGCCGAAACCGAGGGTATGAGTGGGGATGATATCCGCTCGCTTTTTAGAGATGCTTGTGTTGGTTTGTACTGTGAAGAACCACCTCGTGTAGCCGATGCTCGACGTTTTGGTGAGTTGGTGGGTTTGTTACGTAAAGCTGCTACCGAGCGTAATGCAAGTGTTGCTGAACGTAGAGTAACTGCTTTTGACGGTGTTCGTTCTGGGGAGCGTGTTAGACCAACAGTCGCAATGATTACTTTGACTCCCTCTGTGAATCAGGGAATTTAACAGTTATCAGTCAACAGTTATCAGTTATCAAGGTGTATAGTGCGGTGCTAACTGGTAACCGTTAACTGTTCACAGCAGCACATCTTCATAGATCAAATCGACCGAAATCGTTAAACCCAAGCTCCTCAGTTCAATATCATCGCCTTCCCCATAGGGAATAAATGTCCATTCCCCCGATTGACTTCGTCGAAACAGATCCACAGACTTAGTTTCAGATCCGATTAGAAGATACTCTTGCAAACTCTCCAAACGGCGGTAGAGAGCAAATTTGCCTCCTCGATCATACGCTTCAGTGCTGGGAGATAAAACTTCAATAATCAAGCAGGGATAACGAGAGAATTGTTGGGCTGCGCGATCGCGATCGTCACAGGTAACACTAACATCAGGATAAACAAAGGGGCCATTTTCTGTGATTCCGACCTTTGCATCGGAGTTTCTCACCTTGCAGCGTCTTTGTAAAGCTTGTCGCAGAATACTCGCAACATTCAGAGCAATGTCAGCATGGGGTAACGATCCACCAGTCATTGCGAAGACTTGCCCATCAAAATACTCATAGCGTACATCTTGCTGGGCTTCCCACTCAAAATATTCCTGTGGCGTCAGGTGGGGAAGTTCATGGGTAGACAACATGGGCAAAACTCTGATTAGGGATGTTGCATCTTCCATTTTAATTCCCACGTGATATTCCGCTTTGGGTTGTTTGGGTGAAATCTATGACGCTGTAACGCGATCGCATCTCCAATACCGTAAAATTTATGAAGTAGTCAGGAGTCAGAATTCAGGAGTCAGAATGAATTTTGGTTTAAAACTTCGTGCAAGAGTGGACGAGATAGGGGTTGAAACTTTTTCATTAAAACACCATCCCTTTATGGGTGGTTTATTCTGACTCCTGACTCCTGTATTCTGAATTCTTTTATTCATGAGTGTGAACCAAAACCCAGACGAAGCGACAAGGAGAGAACTACTACTAAAAGCCGCCCAGTGCTACATTAAAGCAGGATGGCTAGCAGATGCGTGTCGCGTTTGGGAACAAATCGGGGAATACCAGCAAGCAGCACAAACCTACGAAGAACAATCTCTCTGGGAACAAGCAGCACAGTGTTACACAAAGGCAAAAAACTGGTCAAATGCAGCGCGCTGTTACCTGATGTGTGAACAACCACAAGCCGCAGCTTCTTCTTGGCTCGAAGCTGGAGATACCCTACAAGCAACCTGGATATTAGCAGATAGCCTCCTGCAAATTTATCAGGTGCAAGCACAGTTAACTAACTTCAGCCCTCAAAACCCAACCCAAGCAATAGAAATAGAACTCATCACTGCTCGTTGTGAAGCAAGTAGCCGGAAAAAAAGCCAAAGTGCGACTAGACTAAGGCAACAATTAGATTCCTTACTCACACAATCGCAACAGCATTTGTACACTTGGGCGTTGAGGATAGCACAAGTATTAAATAGACCAGATTTAACAGCGTTGATCTACGCTACAGCATACAGAGCAAAAATCCCGGATGCTTGTCAACAATGGGAGAAATGGGCGATCGCAACCCTAGGGGATGCAACAGGAGTACCAAAACCTGAAGAATCGGATAGTTTAAAAACCTATAAATTTGAAGTGGTCACAGTAAATCGTAGGGGAGAAATCATCACAAAAGCATGGCGACAAGCAAGATATTTCACAGAGTATCTGTTAAATGGCGTAGAGTTGGAGATGGTTTACATTCCCGGAGGAACCTTCATGATGGGTTCACCAGATGATGAGAAACCACGCCCTCATAGGCAAACACCCCAACATACTGTAACAATAAAACCATTCTACATGGGCAAATATCAAATCACTCAGGCACAATGGCGAGCAGTGGCTAATATGCCCAAAATCCAGCGTGATTTGAACCCAAACCCCTCTTACTTTGAAGGAGAGAATCGACCAGTAGAATGTGTATCCTGGGAAAATGCGGTGGAATTTTGTCAGAGACTATCAGCCTTTACAAAAAGAGAATATACATTGCCCAGTGAAGCACAATGGGAATATGCAGCGCGCGCTGGAACGACGACACCATTTCACTATGGGGAAACTATCACCGGTCAATTAGCTAATTATTATGCAAACGAAACGTATGCAGAAGAACCACCAGGAGAATATCGAGAACAAACAACCCCAGTAGGAAGTTTTCCCCCCAATAGCTTTGGCTTATACGACATCCATGGAAATGTTGACGAATGGTGTGCAGATCCTTGGCATGATAGCTATGAAGGTGCACCAACTGACGGAAGGGTATGGGTGTACAATTCTACTGGTGACAAGTATTACACGCTGCGGGGCGGCGCGTGGAGCATTGTTCCTAGGGATTGCCGTTCCGCGTCCCGCGACGACTATTCTCGGCGCGGCGTCATCAGCAGCCATGTTGGTTTTCGAGTCAGTTGCGGGGTTGAGAGGACTTAGCCCTTTGCTCTTTTTTCCCTTTTACCCTTTTAAAAAATTTTTGAATTTTTGTCATTATTAACAGAGAAAAAGCTAATTCTTTTATAATTGGAAGGCTTCCTTTTTGAAGCAACATTCATGTATTGTCAAAATCTAGTTTTTTCTCGTCATGCTATCCAACAGATGTTTTATCGTCGAATCAGTAAAAAGGAAGTAGAAAGTGTGATTGCTTATGGAGAGGTGATAGAGGAAAATCCTGATGATACACCTTTTACCAGTTGCCTAATACTTGATTTTGTAGGAGGTAAACCAATTCATGTTGTATGCTCTTACGATGAATCAACAGATACAGGTTATGTAGTAACAGCTTATATTCCTGATAAGAATATTTGGTCAGATGATTTTAGAGCTAGGAAAGCAAAATTATGAAATGTGTTATTTGCAAGCACGGACAGACTAACCCCGGTTTGGTAACCGTGACTTTAGAAAGAGACGAAAGTATTGTTGTCATTAAAAAAGTTCCAGGGGAAGTGTGTGATAACTGTGGGGAATATTATTTAAGTGATTCAATTACCGAACAAGTGCTCCAAAGGGCGGAAGTAGCCGTTAATAATGGCGCAGAAGTTGAGATTATTAGATATGCAGCGTAACTTTAATCGCAGTATCCATAAATTCTTCCAAACCCTCTCAATGGGTTGGTTTTGGGCATTTTAACCGAATGTTAGGCGATCGCTCCCCAAAGCGTAGATCGCGCAAAGTCTAACGGTGAAGCTCGAAAGACAGTGGATGATATTCTAGTTTGGGGTTGTTTGGGTGAAATCTATGACGCCGTAACGCGATCGCATCTCCAATACCTTAAAATTTATTCATGAGTGTGAACCAAAACCCAGACGAAGCGACAAGGAGAGAACTACTACTAAAAGCCGCCCAGTGTTACATCAAAGCAGGATGGCTAGCAGATGCGTGTCGCGTTTGGGAACAAATTGGGGAATACCAGCAAGCAGCACAAACTTACGAAGAACAATCTCTCTGGGAACAAGCCGCACAGTGTTACACAAAATCAAAAAACTGGTCAAATGCAGCGCGCTGTTATCTGATGTGTGAACAACCACAAGCCGCAGTAGACTCTTGGCTTGAAGCAGGAGACACCCTACAAGCAGCTTGGATATTAGCAGATAGCCTGCAGCAAATTTATAGTGTTCGAGCACAGTTAACTAACTTTATCCCCCAAAACCAAACCCAAGCAATAGAAATAGAACTCATCACTGCTCGTTGTGAAGCAAGTCACAGGAGAAAAAGCCAAAGTGCTATTAGACTAAGGCAACAATTAGACCCTTTACTCACGCAATCGCAGCAGCATTTGTACACTTGGGCGTTAAGAATAGCACAAGTATTAAACAGACCAGATTTAACAGCGTTAATCTACGCCACAGCATACAGAGCAAAAATTCCGAATGCTTGTCAACAGTGGGAGAAGTGGGCGATCGCCACTCTAGGAGATGCAACAGGAGTGCCTAAACCCGAAGAATCGGATAGTTTGAAAACCTATGAATTTGAAGTCGTCACCGTGAATCGTAGAGGAGAAATTATTACAACAGCATGGCGACAAGCGAGATATTTCACAGAGTATCTGTTAAATGGTGTAGGGCTGGAAATGGTTTACATACCTGGAGGAACCTTCATGATGGGTTCACCAGAGGATGAGAAAGAAAGCTTTGATAGTGAAAGACCCCAGCATACTGTAACAATACAACCATTCTACATGGGCAAATATCAAATCACCCAAGCACAATGGCGTGCAGTGGCTAATATGCCCAAAATCCAGCGCGATTTAAACCCAGATCCTTCAAGATTTAAAGGAGAGAATCGACCAGTAGAGCAGGTATCTTGGAATGATGCAGTGGAATTTTGCCAACGACTATCAGTATTTACCAATAGAGAATACACATTACCATCGGAAGCACAATGGGAATATGCGGCGCGTGCTGGAAGTACAACACCATTTCACTATGGGGAAACGATCACCAGTCAATTAGCTAATTATGATGCCGATGAAACCTATGCAGAAGAAGCAGCAGGAGAATATCGAGAACAAACAACCCCAGTAGGAAGTTTTCCTCCTAACAGCTTTGGCTTATACGACATGCATGGAAATGTTTGGGAGTTGTGTGCAGACCCTTGGCATGATAACTATGAAGGTGCGCCAAATGATGGAAGAGTATGGGTAGAAAATACTACTGATAACAATTTATACACGGTGCGGGGCGGCGCGTGGCTCAGTTATCCTAGGAATTGCCGTTCCGCGTCCCGCCTCAACTTTGATCGGCGCGACGACATCGACGGCAATGTTGGTTTTCGAGTCAGTTGCGGGGTTGGGAGGACTTAACCCTTTGCTCTTTTTTCCCTTTTGCCCTTTTAAAAAAATTTTTTTGAATTTTTTCCCCTCTTTAACTTTCTTTACAGAAAAAGTATGTAAATTAACTTGAAAGGTTTGTAGTTGCGCTTTAGCGCACGCTTAGTGCAACTACGAACCAAGAATGAAATTTTTAAAGGCGATCACTATGAATTTTTAACTGAATGATAAGCCATCTCTTCCCTGCTGCGCGGAGCGCAGATCGCGTTACCGGTGAAGTTCCGAACATGGTGGGTGGTATTCCTGGTTGGGAATAAATCTATTGCTCCACAAAGCGATCGCATCTCCAATACCTTAAAATTTATTCATGAGTGTGAACCCAAACCCAGACGAAGCGACAAGGAGAGAGCTACTACTAAAAGCCGCCCAGTGCTACATCAAAGCAGGATGGCTAGCAGATGCGTGTCGCGTTTGGGAACAAATTGGGGAATACCAGCAAGCAGCACAAACCTACGAAGAACAATCTCTCTGGGAACAAGCAGCACAGTGCTACACAAAAGCAAAAAACTGGTCAAATGCAGCGCGCTGTTACCTGATATGTGAACAGCCACAAGCCGCAGTAGATTCTTGGCTTGAAGCTGGAGATACCTTACAAGCAGCTTGGATATTAGCAGATAGCCTACAGCAAATTTATAGTGTTCGAGCACAGTTAACTAACTTTATCCCCCAAAACCCAACCCAAGCAATAGAAATAGAGCTAATTACCGCCCGTTGTGAAGCAAGTAGGCGGAAAAAAAGCCAAAGTGCTATTAGATTAAGGCAACAACTAGACCCCTTACTCACACAATCGCAACAGCATTTGTACACTTGGGCATTAAGAATAGCACAAGTATTAAACAGACCAGATTTAACAGCCCTAATCTACGCCACAGCATACAGAGCGAAAATCCCGAATGCATCTGAGCAATGGGAGAAATGGGCGATCGCCACTCTAGGGGATGCAACAGGAGTACCTAAGCCCGAAGAATCGGAAGGTTTAAAACCCTATGAATTTGAAGTCGCCACCGTGAATCGTAGAGGAGAAATCATCACAAAAGCATGGCGACAAGCAAGATATTTCACAGAGTATCTGTTAAATGGCATAGGGCTAGAAATGGTTTACATACCTGGAGGAACCTTCATGATGGGTTCACCAGATACAGAGGAAAAAAATGAGTGGAGTCAGGGAAAAGAAGTTCCTCAACATTCTGTAACAATACAACCATTCTACATGGGCAAATATCAAATCACCCAAGCACAATGGCGTGCAGTGGCTAATATGCCCAAAATCCAGCGCGATTTAAACCCAGACCCTTCTTACTGTAAAGGAGAGAATCGACCAGTAGAGCAGGTATCTTGGGATGATGCAGTGGAATTTTGCCAACGACTATCAGTATTTACCAATAGAGAATACACATTACCATCGGAAGCACAATGGGAATATGCAGCACGTGCTGGAAGTACAACCCCATTTCACTATGGGGAAACTATCACCAGTCAATTAGCTAATTATAATGCAAACGAAACGTATGCAGAAGAACCACCAGGAGAATATCGAGAACAAACAACCCCAGTAGGAAGTTTTCCCCCCAACAGCTTTGGCTTATACGACATGCATGGAAATGTTCGGGAGTGGTGTGCAGACCCCTGGCATGATAACTATGAAGGTGCGCCAAGTGATGGGAGAGTATGGGTTGACGATGATACTGAGAACAATTATTACATACTTCGGGGCGGCGCGTGGCCCTATCGTCCTGGGTATTGCCGTTCCGCGTCCCGCAACAGCTATAATCGGCGCGACAACATCAACGGCAATGTTGGTTTTCGAGTCAGTTGCGGGGTTGGGAGGACTTAGCCCTTTGCTCTTTTTCCCCTTTTTGCCCTTTTTAAAATTTTTTTTATTTTTTGCTCTCTTTAACTTTCTTTACGGAAAAATTTATATAAATAAGTTGACGAGAATAATTTAACTATGTAAATTTATGCCAAATAAGTTGAAAAGTTTGTAGTTGCACGCCAGGTGCTTGATGCCGGGAAACCCTTTCGGCAGTCGCTTTAAGTCGGCAAAGCCCTTACGGGTGACGCTCCTGCGTCGAAGATAGCTTCGCTAGCACCAGTCGCCTACGGAGGGAGACCCTCCTGCAGCGCTGGATTCACCGCCCAACGCGCTGCCTCACCACCGCACTCGCTCACTTTAGTGCGCTAAAGCGCAACTACGAACCAAGGATGAAAAGAAGTATCATCTTTTATAAAAATGCAGGAATTAAAAGAATTATCTGTGATCCAAAAAACCTACGACGCAATGTTTATTTAAATGGTTTTGACCATTTTGTCAAAGAACAATTAATGGTTAAAAAATATCTACGCTATGTAGATGACTTCGCGCTTTGCTCAGATGATAGGCAATTTTTAGCTGATGCAAGAATAGCTATAGAGAAATATTTAGCAGAAAAATTAAGACTCAAAATTCACCCGATCAAGAGCCAATTATTCGCCACAAAACATGGAGCAAACTTTCTCGGATTTCGAGTTTTTCCACAAACAATACGAGTTCGTCAACAAAACCTTCGTCGGGGAAGGCGAAGATTAAAGCGCTTGCAAATTGGCTACACTCAGGGTAAAGTTGATCAGAAAAAATTTTCTCAATCGCTGCAAAGTTGGTTTGCTCACCTAGATCATGGTGATACTTGGCAGTTAAAGAGACGGATATTCAATTCCCTCGATGTTTCGAGGAGTTGAAGAAGGGGTGAGGCAAACCCGACTGCGGGGCGGCGCGTGGAACAATAATCCTAGGAATTGCCGTTCCGCGTCCCGCAACAACTATAATTGGCGCGACGACATCAACAACAATGTTGGTTTTCGAGTCAGTTGCGGGGTTGGGAGCACTCTTCAGTGTGAGAGTTGGCAGGTGGGAATCTGTCGAGAGTACCGAAGAAGAGTCCAGCCTTGTTCCTGCGATGCTGGTAACAGTATCCAAAAATAAAACTGAGTTGGGGAGCTTTGTAGGTTTTGTACCGAAGAGTTCCTTTGCTCTATTAAAAGAACGAGACAGGAGTCAGGAGGAGCCACTTCTGCATCTGGGTTTACTAGCGTAGGAATGTGGCGTTCAGGAGTCAGAATAATCTTGTCGTTAGATTTTACCAAATTAAAAATAACTATGCCCTGGTCGCAAACTGTCAACGATACCATCAAACGATTAAACAACGTTAAACGCAACCTCAAGAGCCTATTTACAGGGCGAGACGAGGCAATTGATTTACTGGTATTAGCCACAGTTTGTCAAGAGCATTTGTTACTAATTGGTGTTCCTGGTACAGCTAAAACAGCTATTATCAACCGCTATACTGATCTCATCGACGCTAAAGAGTTTTCTTACTTATTAACTCGCTTTACTGAACCTTCTGAGCTTTTTGGTCCCTTGGATGTGGCTGCTTTCCAAAAAGGAACTTATCATATTCGCACAGAGGGTATGCTACCAGAAGCACAAATTGTCTTCCTTGACGAGGTTTTCCAAGGAAGTAGTGCTATTCTCAATTCCCTGTTAACAATTCTCAATGAGCGCAAGTTTTACAATGGCTCGCAACGACAAGCAGTACCGTTAATATGTTTGATTGGCGCTTCTAACAGCCTACCAGATGATCCTGCTTTACATGCTTTTGGCGATCGCTTCGTGTTGCGGTTGGAAGTGAACAGGGTAGAAGATAACCAAATCGATGAACTTTTGGAACAAGGTTGGGAACTAGAGCGAGAAAAAATTGAAGCAGCTAAACGCGCAATGGCGAATCAACCTGTTAGTGAAGTCTTGCCTATTATAAAACTTAATGATATTCTCCAATTGCATGGACGATTAACAGAAGTTAACCTAGCCAACATTAGACCAGAATACGGTAGATTGGTGCGGGAACTGCGAGCAGAAGGCGTTGAATTTTCAGATCGGCGAGTTGTAAAGGGGTTAAAATTAATAGCTGGATCAACTTTGTTACGTGGTGCAGAATCAGCAGAATACGTTGATTTTTTACCGCTATTTCATCTGTGGGATAGATCAGAGGAAGCAGATGTTCTCAAAACAGTTTTGCGATCGCGCTTAGAAGAAGCAGGATTAGAAACCAGAGAAACATCACGACCCGTCAGTGATATTATCATGGATTTAGAAACAATAGAAGCACAAACACCCCTTTTATCTTCAGAATCTGCTGTAGGTGCTCATCTCATGACGCTTAACAAACTTAGACAAGAACTCATTAGTAATCATCCCCAAGATATAGACGCTCGTAAACGGGTTGAGAGAGTTATTCAGCAAGGATTGCAATTATTGGAAGTTCGGGGGTAACATACTGTTTTACAGTTCTACGGTGAACTTATTTATAATGTTAATAACCCTCCGTCGTTGAAGAATAATTCAGGAGTCAGAATCAATTCCACCCTTGGATTCTTACCCCCACTAATTGAGCAGGGCTCTTAAACCCCTAGACTCATCCACCAATCATACAGGATTCATTCTGAATTCTGACTCCTGACTCCTGAGTTCTGTTTAATAAAACTTATTTCGATTTTAAGGATAGAATTATGTTAGATGAAACAGTCATTGAACAACGGTTAACGACTCTTGAGCAAGCAGTTTCTGATCTCCAACGCAGGGCTGAAAACAAGCCTTCTGAAAATTGGTTAGAACAACTCATTGGTTCAATTTCTGATGAAGCTGCTTTGCTTGAGGCTCTAGAATATGGACGTGCTTTTCGTCAAGCGGATAAGCCAACAGATGAGGATAGCAATCAACGGTGAAATATCTGCTTGATACGGATCACATCAGTTTTCTACAAAGGGGTTCGGGTCTGGAGTTTACTTGCTTGACTGCTCGAATGAAACGATATTTACCGACAGATTTTGCATTATCTGTCGTCAGCTTCCATGAACAGGTGCTTGGTGCTCACAACTTTATCAATCGCGCCGGAACAAATTTTCATACGATACGTGGATATGCTTTGTTGTTGGAAATTCTTCAGGGGTTTGCAACGGCTAACGTGTTACCTTTTGATAGTAGTGCGATCGCTATCTTTGACGAGTTACGATCTCAACAAGTTCGAGTGTCTACAATGGATTTGAGAATTGCATCAATTGCCATATCTCGTAACTTAGTATTGTTGACCCGAAACGTAAGAGACTTTACAAAAGTTCCAAGATTGTTAACCGAAGACTGGACAGCGTAGAGCAACCGGGCGAATAGGTACTGATAACTGTTCACTGATAACTGATTATATGTGTAACCCCAGACGTATTAGAGTAACAGCCACTAGAGAATTAAACGAAGCTTGGCAAAGGGAAGTTTCCCGCACAGTTGAGTTACAACAACAAGTAATTGGTGAAGCGCGGGTACGTCAGCCTCTTGATACTACCTTAGGTACTCCCGCACTACGAGCTTTAGAATCAGCTTTAGCTGCTAATGGCTCAGGTTGGAGAGAAGTAGAAGAAGGATATCGCTACGATGTAGAAGGGGGTTATGTCATTTATCTAGTAGACGAGCAGGCTTTGGAAATTGTTGCAACTTTAGAAGGCGAGGTTCAGACATCTGCACAAGAAACAAGAACACTAGAAGGGTTAGTCAATACAGAGGTTTCTGCTGAAGGTGAAGGAGGATACTATGATGATGGTTGGGGAGGATACACAAGAGAATTTGCTCAACAACAAGCACAAACAGCAGCACAGCAACAATTAGACGAAATTGCTCGCTCCCAGATTCAACAAGCACAAAATGAAGCAGAAAGCCAAGTCGCAACCGACATTGAAAATGCAGCTCGTACCCAAGCAGAAATCCGATTACAACAACTAGCAGCAGAACGTCAAGCAACTCTCTCAAGACAAGCCAGAGAATACCTGGACACTGTAGGTGTGCGTTGTCGTCAGGCTTTTCACCGCGTTTTAGCAACCGCTTATCGTGATGCAATCCTCGCCTACGCTAGACGTAATGGTGCTGATAATATTCAATGTAGTGAAGACAATAATATTATCGAAATCGAATTTAATCTGCGGGGATAGCGTCGCTGCGCGGAAGTCAAAGGTCAAATATCAAAGTGAACCAAAACCCTGACGAAGCAACAAGGAGAGAACTACTACTAAAAGCCGCCCAGTGCTACGTCAAAGCAGGATGGCTAGCAGATGCGTGTCGCGTTTGGGAACAAATTGGGGAATACGAGCAAGCAGCACAAACCTACGAAGAACAATCTCTCTGGGAACAAGCAGCACAGTGTTACACAAAGGCAAAAAACTGGTCAAATGCAGCGCGCTGTTACCTGATGTGTGAACAACCACAAGCCGCAGTAGATTCTTGGATTGAAGCAGGAGATACCCTACAAGCAGCCTGGATATTGGCAGATAGCCTCCTGCAAATTTATCAGGTTCGAGCACAGTTAACCAACTTTATCCCCCAAAACCAAACCCAAGCAATAGAAATAGAACTGATCACTGCTCGTTGTGAAGCAAGTAGGCGCAAAAAAAGCCAAAGTGCTATTAGACTAAGGCAACAACTAGACCCCTTACTCACGCAGTCGCAACAGCATTTGTACACTTGGGCGTTAAGAATAGCACAAGTATTAAACAGACCAGATTTAACAGCCCTAATCTACGCCACAGCATACAGAGCAAAAATTCCGAATGCTTGTCAACAGTGGGAGCAATGGGCGATCGCAACCCTAGGGGATGCAACAGGAATACCCAAACCTGAAGAATCGGAAGATTTAAAACCCTATGAATTTGAAGTCGTCACTGTGAATCACAGAGGAGAAATCATCACAAAAGCATGGCGACAAGCGAGATATTTCACAGAGTATCTGTTAAATGGCATAGGGTTAGAAATGGTTTACATACCTGGAGGAACCTTCATGATGGGTTCACCAGAGGATGAGAAAGAAAGCTTTGATAGTGAAAGACCCCAGCATACTGTAACAATACAACCATTCTACATGGGCAAATATCAAATAACCCAAGCACAATGGCGTGCAGTGGCTAACATGCCCAAAATCCAGCGTGATTTAAACCCAGATCCTTCTTACTTTAAAGGAGAGAATCGACCAGTAGAGCAGGTATCCTGGGACGATGCAGTGGAATTTTGTCAGCGACTATCGGTATTTACAGGAAGAGAATACACACTACCATCGGAAGCACAATGGGAATATGCAGCGCGCGCTGGAACGACGACACCATTTCACTATGGGGAAACTATCACCAGTCAATTAGCTAATTATTATGCAAGCGATACCTATGTAGAAGAACCAGCAGGAGAATTTCGACAACAAACCAGCCCAGTAGGAAGTTTTCCCCCCAACAGCTTTGGCTTATACGACATGCATGGAAATGTTGACGAATGGTGTGCAGACCCCTGGCATAGTAACTATGAAGGTGCGCCAAATGATGGAAGAGTATGGGTAGACAATACTACTGATAATAATTTATACGTAATGCGGGGCGGCGCGTGGTACGATTATCCTTGGTATTGCCGTTCCGCGTCCCGCAACAGCTATGCTCGGCGCGACGACATCGGCAACGGTGTTGGTTTTCGAGTCAGTTGCGGGGTTGGGAGGACTTAGCCCTTTGCTCTTTTTCCCCTTTTTGCCCTTTTTAAAAATTTTTTTTTTATTTTTACAGGTATGGCGTTCAAACAGTTTAGGGTGCGCTCTTGCGAAGTGGTAACGCTACCGTTGACGAAAATTGAATTTGATTACGTGATGCTCGCGTTTTAACGTTTATCTTAGAGGTTGTTTTAAAAGTGGTTGACTGTGATTTTCATCACATTTTTACCCCCCTTAATCCCCCCTTGGAAAGGGGGGAGACTAGATAACCAGTTCCCTCCCCTTTCCAAGGGGAGGGTTAGGGTGGGGTAAACAAATATTTGATACACTACTACAAACTTTTCAAACATCCTCTTAGAAAAATAACAAAAAATAAACCTATGGATGTCAAAGTAAAATTTCGATTCAACCAAGTAACTGGTGAGGTAGAAGTATTCGAGGTAACTGATGAAGGAACGATGCGTTTACCAGAAGCTGAACACAACCGTGAGCACGATCGCATTTCTGCCGAATTAGGTAATATCATTGAACGTAATCCCCAGATTACGGAAGTCTTCGGAAATAGTATTCCAGCCAACCAACAACCAATTACCGAAGCATCAGATATTGACGAAGCGTTAAATTTCTCCGAAAACCAAGAACAAACACAAACGTAGTGAAAACGAGTCAGAATACACAACTGAGAAGGGAGCATCCCTAATACCATTTCACAAAAAAAATGAAACAGATCGGTAGGTTGGGTTGTAGCTTGCTTCCCCGTAGGGGTACGAAGTGAAACCCAACAAAGACAAAGCTTTGATGTGTTGGGTTACCCTGCGGGAAGCCGCCGAAGGCGTCTACGTTCCTCAACCCAACCTACTTAGAAGGGAGCATCCCTAACTTATGACCCAAGCACAAACTGAACCAAAAATATATACCTTTGATGAGTTTATCGAATGGTATCCTGAAAACTCAGTAGTATAGTTACAATGCGAGGCTGAACATAACCGCAAGCGCGATCCGCCCTTCAGGCGGCAGCGCTTCTCTTCGAGACGCTTCTCCTGACGGAGAGGCTTTGCCAACGCGAACGCTATCGCAGTAAATCCTCAGTGTCAGCGCATCAGCCTGAGAAACTGATTGATCGCGTTCGCAATAGTTTCGCACTCCTGGCGATTATAGGTGATTGGAGATAAAGAAATTGGTTTGGCTGATGTCAATTCCAGTTGCACAAAGTACCTGGGAATTCTAGTTTCTATCGGTATTTGTGTTACTTGGGCTTGCTTAACTTCAGTTAGCTTTTTTTGTGTAGTAAATCTGCCCAAGAATTGATAGTGTTTCTCCAATGTCATCTGCTGTGAGATTTTGTCAAAATCACAGCGGATCTGCTTTGGGATGGTTAGGGATTGTAGAATGATGGCAATTCCCGGCAAAAACAACACCATTCCCTCAAAAAATCCCTCCCAGCGATCGTCTTGTTGAACTTTCAGCCTAGATTGTTGATGGTTTTTGATAAAAGTGTTGATTTCATCTGCAATTTGGTATTGTTTGTCCCTGATAAATACTCTGTGATTAACTAGCTCTACTGATTGAATATTGGAAGTATCTAATACAACTCCAGTCCCATGTTCAAGAGCGACGTTAGCTCCTTTTATTTGCCCTGGAATCACAGTTGTTTCTGTTCCTGATAAGCCGATAATTGTTCTTTGACAAGTTATTGTGCTAGGTTTAGTTCTCTGACATTCTAATGTAGTGACGTTGCTTGTCACAAGAGGTATACCCAATCCAATCGCCACAAAAGGAATGCTAAACAACAGTCCCCAGAGCCATTGCCAATTATTGTCTTGAAACTTTAATGTAGTTGATGTTTGCTCAATAATATTCATCTATTCATTTTCTAAATTGAGTCAGTATTGGTTCCAACTCATCTGCGTGAAAATTCCTATTAGCTGGTTGACGATTTTGCTGCTCTGGTTCCAGATAAAGGTATTTACAATAAACATTTGTAAATTCGGTATAAGGTTTAATCACCCACTTAAAAATACACACCCCTGTCAAAACTGCAAGGGAAAAATCTGTATTTTCCAGTTCGGAATAACTAAAATCGGCATCGGTTAAGTTCGCTTTTCTAAAAGATGTTCCGGGATGGCTTTGAATAGATTGGATCAGCCATTGAAAAATTCGGTAGGTGACGATCGCACCAACAACTGTCATGATTAACAAGAAAAATCCTTGAGCTATAGATCCATCACCAAAGCTAGAGTTGCCAATAAAAACAAGTCCGACTGTAAGCGTGACCATGATCGCAAACAGTACAGCAATGGATCCAATACCTGCATAACTTGTGGCTTGGGGAAAGTGGAAGGTAATACTATCTCTGAGGAAGATCTCAGCTAGAAAAGCTAATATCGGGAGCGCACCGATTAAGAAGTTGATGGCGCGATTGCTCTTCAATAAACTTAATAGATACACAAAGATCGCACCACAGCCGCATAAAACCACTGGACTGACTATAGTGCTAGCAACTAACATACGTACTTGGTGCTGGCTCTGTCCTGTTTTCACCTGCTGAAAGTTTGCCCCAATTAAAGTTGCTCCTGTAAAATTGCACCCCCGTAAGTCTGAACCGCTGAAATCTGCTCCAGACAAGTCCTGCCCTTTGAAAGAGCGATCGTGCAATATCTGGTTGCTATAGTTCAGGTTGGTCATTGTTTGCTGCTTTTGTCAGAATAAACGGCTAAAGTGCGATCACACTTTGGGTGCTTCTCCATCGCACTTTCTGGTCGGTTAATATTGATACTCACAAACCCAAGATTATTTTTCACCCACAATGTTAACCACTGCTGCCTGCCAATGCCTACAGTAAAGTTGCAGGTTTTGCAGCAAAAGTATGGCATTTCAGGTTAAAATTCCCCCAATTGCAGAAGTTCAGATTGAAGAAGCCTATCGTTGGTATCAAGAGCTTAATCTCCAGATTATCAAAGTGACCCAAACGCCAGACGAAGCGACGAGGAGAGAACTACTACTAAAAGCCGCCCAGTGCTACATCAAAGCAGGATGGCTAGCAGATGCGTGTCGCGTTTGGGAACAAATCGGGGAATACCAGCAAGCAGCACAAACCTACGAACAACAATCTCTCTGGGAACAAGCCGCACAGTGCTACAAAAGGGCAAAAAACTGGTCAAATGCAGCGCGCTGTTACCTGATGTGTGAACAACCACAAGCCGCAGCAGACTGTTGGCTTGAAGCAGGAGACACCCTACAAGCAGCTTGGATATTGGCAGATAGCCTGCAGCAAATTTATAGTGTTCGCGCACAGTTAACCAACTTTATCCCCCAAAACCAAACCCAAGCAATAGAAATAGAACTCATCACCGCTCGTTGTGAAGCAAGTCACAGGAGAAAAAGCCAAAGTGCTATTAGATTAAGGCAACAACTAGACCCCTTACTCACACAATCGCAACAGCATTTGTATACCTGGGCATTAAGAATAGCACAAGTATTAAATAGACCAGATTTAACAGCCCTAATCTACGCTACAGCATACAGAGCAAAAATCCCGAATGCTTGTCTTCAATGGGAGAAATGGGCGATCGCAACCCTAAAAGATGCAACAGGAGTACCAAAACCCCAAGAATCGGACGGTTTAAAAACCTATGAATTTGAAGTCGTCACCGCGAATCACAGAGGAGAAATCATCACAAAAGCATGGCGACAAGCGAGATATTTCACAGAGTATCTGTTAAATGGCGTAGAGTTGGAGATGGTTTACATTCCCGGAGGAACCTTCATGATGGGTTCACCAGAGGATGAGAAAGAAAGCCTTGATCGTGAAAGACCCCAGCATACTGTAACAATACAACCATTCTACATGGGCAAATATCAAATCACCCAAGCACAATGGCTCGCAGTGGCTAATATGCCGAAAATCCAGCGCGATTTAAACCCAGACCCTTCTTACTTTAAAGGAGAGAATCGACCAGTCGAACGTGTATCCTGGGATGATGCGGTGGAATTTTGTCAGCGACTATCGGTATTTACAAAAAGAGAATACACACTACCATCGGAAGCACAATGGGAATATGCAGCGCGTGCTGGAACCACAACACCATTTCACTACGGAGACACTATCACCAGTCAATTAGCTAACTACCGTGCAAGCTCTACCTATGCAGAAGAAGCAGCAGGAGAATATCGAGAAGAACCCACCCCAGTAGGAAGTTTTCCCCCCAACAGCTTTGGTTTATACGACATGCATGGAAATGTTGACGAATGGTGTGCAGACCCCTGGCATAGTAACTATGAAGGTGCGCCAAATGATGGAAGAGTATGGGTAGACAATACTACTGATAATAATTTATACGTACTGCGGGGCGGCTCGTGGAACAATGGTCCTAGGAGTTGCCGTTCCGCGTCCCGCAACCTCTTTAATTGGCGCGACGTCATCAACCTCAATGTTGGTTTTCGAGTCAGTTGCGGGGTTGGGAGGACTTAACCCTTTGCTCTTTTTCCCCTTTTTCCCCTTTTGCTCTTTTAAAAAATTTTTTTTGAATTTTGGCTAAATGCGCTCAATAAATATTGGTTCGTAGTTGCGCTTTAGCGCTAAACCTTTTGAAGTTTTTACAAAACTTTACATAGTAGGTATTATTCTCGCCGACTTACTCACAGTACAGATCGGTAGAAATAAAGCTACCATCTAAGAGTAGGTAAAAGGCTAACAACACAAGTGTTCTCAATACGGTTCGGTTAAAGCCTAAAATCCTAACTTGCGTAGGTTGGGTTGAGGAACGAAACCCAACATTTTTGGGATTTTGTTGGGTTTCGCTCACGCTCCACCCAACCTACAATTATCCTTAACCGAACCGTATTGCAAGTGTTCTTACTTTTTTACCTTGTTATCGCTAAGTCGCTAACGTCACAAAAAAGTCTCATACCCCTTAGTAGGCATGTCAGACAAACCCAAGTTCACAATCCGGCGGGTAACCCCAGAGGAAAAGCCGCCCTCAGAACCAAGCCCTCCCCCACAAAAACAACAGCAAACCCCACCACCTTCATCAACAACACCAACTTCAACAGGAGGGGTTTTCCCCAGCGCTAACAGTGTTCTGGCTTTCCTCGGCTCTTTTTTTGGTACTACGTTATCAGAAACAGCAGTGGTTCGTCGCACACCACAAAGAACTTGGTGGGTAGAAGTTGCAATTCCGTCTAATCGCATCGCTCCCCTAATTTGGGCAGCAGGAGGTCGCCCATTTGCATGTCAAAATCAGCAATGGATAGCCTTGTCACTATCAGGAGATATCCCTCCAGACGCTTCCAATAGTGAAAAATTAGATGTTAGCTCATGGGCTATTGTCGATTTAGCACAATTGTTTGCAGAAGCCAGCCTTCCCCCTAGTCGCTATCGAGGAGCTACTGTCTTAGATATTATCACCCCTGGATCTCTCGGTCGCTGGATTTTGCGCCGTGCTACAGCTTTAGGTTTAGAAGTAACCATCACACCAGCCTTGCAATATCCCCTTAACAATCAGCAACACAAAGGTTCTGGGGTTTTGTTACTGCAAATGCGATTGCCCGAAGGGCAGCGCCAAAGGCGATCGCCAAAAAACCGCCCTATTTCCCCTGCCTTAGTCCATCGTTTAACCAGCCTACCTTACACAACAGTAGCAGCGTCCTCAAGCGATACTGATAGACCAAGAATTTTGGTCGATGTGCGTCAGCGTTTATCCTTAGCGCCTAGTTTAATCGAGCCGATGATTCCCGAATCAGAAATTTGGGTACTGGGAACACCTGACGTGGGTAACTGGCGAGTGATAACTACTGGGGATCAAGTTGATGGTTCACTACTACTAGATGCACCAGAACTTCCCCAAGCAATATCTCCAATCCTGAATAAGCCTCAACTACCTGCACCCATACCTGTGCAACTAGTCCCTCGTCCCGGAACAGGTAGGCAAGTTGATGCAGTCTTAATAGATGATACTGAACTACCTTGGTTGCGTAAACTGCTGATGGGACGACCAATAGGAGAAATGGCATTTCTCTTACCAGGAGCAGGATACCACCTATTAACCGCACCAGGAGGCTTACCAGCACAAATCCCCTTGGGAATTCCTCTAGTTTGCACTGGTTCTGGTGCGTTTTATTTAGAATTAGGGATGGACTTTTATCCCCCTTTACCCGATGCAGCTTGTCAGGAGCGTTTTCAACTCAATTCCCAAACAGCAGTTGTTGTAGCACGAAACCAAACCTATCGTTTCAACACAGCACAAATGATTCCCGCTTGGGCGCTGTGGGTGGGAGAAGCACCAAAAGTTCAGGAAGATCTGTCACCACAAGGGAAGAAGTTGCTAAATAGTATTCCGCAACAGTTACAACAGCAAGAAAGTAAGAAGGGAATACTGAATATTTTTAAGCCTAAGCAGACTAAGCGTGTTGAAGGGGTAGGACTTTTAGAGCAAGCACAACAAGCAGAATTAAAAGGAGATTTGGTACACGCAGCAACTTTATTGGAACAAGCGGGTTATCCAGCACAAGCGGGACGTTTGTATGAAAGAATGGCGATAGGTGGGAAATGAATCAGTTATCAGTTATCAGTTACCAGTTATCAGAACATCGTAGGTTGGGTAGAGCGTCAGCGAAACCCAACAAATGCCCATAAATGTTGGATTGAGTCAAAATACAGGAGTCAGGAGGAATGGCGAAACGGTATACAGAAAAAGGCAAATCGGATAACTATCAAAATCCTGATCCGCAGAAAGTTCTTAATGATTACATTACTCGCCAAGCAGCAACAGTAGGACAGCAAGTACAAGAAGGTTCTTTATCCTCCTTACCCCACGATCTCTCCTTTCTCCCCAATGCTTTAGCCCAAATGCACCGACTAGGAATTTACCCTCCATTATCCCTAGTCCAAGACTTACTTAACCTGACTGGTGGTCATTTTGCAGATAATCCCCTTGCGCGATTAGCAAAAGATACCACAGAAATACAAGATTTAATTGCTTTACGCTGGGCTACACCTGCTCGCATAGGATTAGTTGCACTGCTACTTCATAAAATACCCTTCTCTGGTTGGGAACCTCCACCTGGTATTTCTCCTAGTGAAATAAGTGCTGCTCTGCAAGCTGGTTTAAAAGGAGAACCCATAGAACCACAAGCCCTACCTCCACCGATTTCTCTGTTACAAGAAGCAGCTAAACTTATTGATGAGCAACTGTTATGCTTACTCACAATCCTAGGTGAACAAGCGATCGCATCTGAACCAGCTTTACCCCTACGTTTACTTTCCCGTGTCCCTAACTTACCAGCTTTAAGTACCTTACAACGCGAATTAATAGGAGTGCAGGTGTGTTTTGGCGACTATGCAGGACGTTCCAGTGGTAATGCTCCTGGTGCAGAAAGGGGTCAAGTCAGTGGTGTGGAGACATCCAGTCGTACTGATTGGAGTTCCTTGCTTCCCACTCAATTAGCTTTACCGCAACCAGTTCTTAACTACCGTTACCAACGGGGGGAATTGTTATTTCGTACCCGCAAGCTAGCTGAACCACCCCGTCTGCGTCCTACTGTTTTGCTCCTAGATGTTAGTCCTCCTACTTTTGGTACGGTTGAAGCTATTACCCGCATAGCTGCGTTTGCTGTGGCTAACTTCTTAAGACAAGCAGAAATACCCGTAGTCCTCATTACCACTGGTGAGGAGCAAGAAAAGATTGTCCAGCTTGATAATACCCAGGACTTAGTAGAAATTTGGACGCAACGAGCGATCGCGCCAGCCAATGAAACCAGAAGTTTAAAGGTAGCTAATGCAATACGAACTAACCTAATCGATCAAAGCGGACTAGAACCAATTATATTATTACTCACTCATCCCTGGTTTGGCGCTGAGCAAAACATATCCCGTATACAAGGTTTACGGGGATTATTTGTTCAATATCCTGCTATTGAATTACAACCTGATATTGCTAACTTATGCGAAAGATGGGAAACAATCCGGGCTGGAGAAACAGCAACATTAGGTCAAATCCTCGGATATCTGATGGGATAACCCAACACCTGGAATTAATATCCCACAAGACGGACACTGATCACTTTGCATCAAATTTTCGACTAACTCACAACCACGACGTTGAATTAAAAGTTTTCCGCAGTTAGGACAAATCGTATCTTGGTTTCCCTCTCCTAATAGATTACCAAAATAAACATATCTCAATCCTTTTTCAAGTCCAATTTTACGAGCTTTGTAGAGCATTTCCAGTGGTGTAGGTGGTATATTTTCCATTTTGTAAGCAGGAAAAAATCGTGTGATGTGCCAAGGAGTATCAACCCCTAATTCCTGAGCAATAAATCCTGCAATATCTTCTATTTCTTGATTTTCGTCGTTAACTCCGGGAATAATGACCGTAGTTATCTCTAACCAAATACCAAGAGCTTTCATAAATTTGAGACTATCTAAGACAGGTTGTAACCGACCCCCAAACTGCCTATAAGTTTTATCTCGAAAAGCTTTTAAATCTACATTAGCTGCGTTTAAAAAAGAGTGGCAAATTTTCAACATTTCCATGGTCATAAAACCATTGGTTTTAAACAGGTTAAAAAGACCATGACTGTGAGCTAAACTAGCAATCTCATAAACATATTCAAAAAATATTGTCGGTTCAACGTAGGTATAAGCAATACTGCGACAACCTGTCTTAAGAGCATCTGTTACAATCTTCTCAGGAGAAGCTTCAACCCCAAACTCTGCAAACTGTTCTGCTGACATTTGGGATACTTGCCAATTAGTGCAGTATTGACAATGAAAGTTACAACCAGCTGTTGCTAGAGAATAGGAATTTGAACCAGGATAAAAATGAAATAAAGGCTTTTTTTCAACCCTATCTACATTTTGAGTTACAGTCCGACCAAAAACCAAAGAATATAGTAACCCACCTCGATTTTCCCTTACCTGACAAATTCCTCTTTTACCTTCCTCTATCAAACAATAATGGGGACAAAGCTGGCAAAAAACACGCCCATCCTGCTGTTTTTGATAAAGCATAGCTTCTTTCAACTTTCGTTCAACCTCCCAAATCACTCCCGACTCCTGTCTCCTGACTCCTGAATTCTGACTCCTGACTTCTGACTCCTGACTTCCAATTAGCACCCCAATTCTAGCAACCATCCAAAGTGCTAGAGTTGATGCAGAAAAAATGGTTTAATTATTAATTTTTGTTGCTTTTTGCATTAAACCTAGCTTTCCCGAATGAGTTGCTGTGAAGGGGAACACTTCCACAAAAAACATCAATTAGCTATCTATGCAACTATAGGGAGGGCTATATGCAAAAACTCAAGCAATTTCGCTGGTTTTGGTTGGTCATCTTATTATGTATGACTTTCGGACTTGCCATTACACCACAGATTGGTCTATCTCAACATACTGGACCTTATTTCGAGGTTAACAGTACTCTGGACGAACCCGATGCCTATATCGGCGATGGTAAATGTAGTTCCACTCCTTCACGTCTATGTACGCTAAGAGCTGCTGTTCAAGAAGGGCAAGCAGTTAACCTTGCTGTCAGTGTACCAGAGGGTTTGTATGAACTCAGCCTTGGACATCTAGACGTTTCCAAAAACTTGACTCTGACTGGTGCAGGTTCAGGAAAAACGAAACTCGATGGAATGCTGAAAAGTCGAGTGTTTGATATTGCCGACACTGGCTTTGCGTATATTGGTAATGTCACAGTGCAGTGGGGCAAAGCAACCGTTGGTTTTGCAGGTCACTATCATGGAGGAGGGATTCACAATCACGGTACATTAATTTTAGTAGACAGTACAGTCAGAGCCAGTTCGACAGATCTTAAAGGATGGGGTGGTGGAGGAATCACCAATGCTGGTACTGGTAAGGCTACCCTTGTGAACGTCACGATCGCTGGTAATTCTACATCTGGTGGTGGAGGTGGGATTGAAAATCTTGGGACAATGGATGTATATAATTCCACAATCGTCAGTAATCAGTCGTTTCAGTCGGAGACTAGCGGCGGTGGAATTGCTAATACTGGCAAAATCTCGTTGAAGAATACGCTTGTAGCAAACAATTTCTACGGGAAAAATTGTAATGGCACCATTATCGATCTAGGGTTTAATTTGTCGAGTGATGATACCTGTGGCTTTCCTGAAGATAGAAGCAACGTCGATCTCGTGTTGGGTGGGCGTGACGATAATGATACTTATCCCATTTATGCTGGTAGTCCGGCGATTGATGGGGGTACTAATGAGCAATGTCAAAGTACAGATCAGCGGGGTGTAACCAGACCACAGGATGGTAATAAAGATGGCACTGCTGTCTGTGATGTGGGAGCCTATGAGTTTGTACCAAGTCCATAAGATCGAAGACGTGTAAAGTTTTGTTTCAGATCAGCAGGATTGCATAAAACTATTGGTTTTGGTTTTGAGTTACAACTAGAGGTTCAAAAGCCTAAAAAACAATTTATACGTCAATTCAATTCTGTTTGTTCAGCGTCAAATTGAACGGAATTAAACAGCATCATCAACTTTGCGACCAAGATATCTTTAACCAGGAGAAATATAATGATTAATAACAAACGAAGATGGGTGGTAATGGGTGTTACAGCCGGATTCTTGCTAGGTTCGACCGTTGTTGACGCTGTCACTGCGATCGCCAGTGCAGATAGCGTCACAGCCAATGTGGGTCGAAGCACAGCAACGACGACTGAAAATGATCGCGTGTGCCGCACAACTGCTACCACGCTTGAGCCAATCCCAGGTACGAATGTGAAGTTTGTACAAGGCTCTACTGGCCCAGTTCTAGTAACGTTTGTTGCAGAGTGGCCTAAGCCTAGCCAAGACGAGATCCCAGCGGGTAGCCAAGCGGCTGGGGCATCTATCTTCTTGTTCATTGACGGTCAAAGAGTTGACTCCATTTCCAGCAATGGGGGGGTGTTGGTACATGAAGGGAGTGCAACCTCTGTCTCCAATGGCACGCACAGCTTTACCTTTGTCACTGACCCTATCCAACCCGGCAAACATGAGGCGCAGATCTATTTCCTTGACAATGTCTTAGGCACTTCTGGGGTTCCAAATGGAACCATTTGCGTAAATAACCGAACCACGGTCGTACAGCACAACTAGTGATTGCGCAGAGATCCTTGAGAGAAAGTGCCAGTTACATATGCGATCGCCCTTTCATGTCATGACATAGCTTCTCGCGGCGTTGTTGGTCGCCAAGTCTTTATTGGCTTGATGAATTTATGTAAAGATTATCAAGAATGTTACAGAGCAGTTGTTCTAGGGTTACTTAAATAATGCTTTACTAATAAATAGTTCTGCGGAACTCATGTTTACGAAGGGATAGTAATGGCTAGTATTTGGCGTTGGTTATTAGGGTCCGCTCTTAGTAGTGCTTGTACATTTGTTACTAGTTCTGCAACAGCCCAAATTACACCTGATACTAGTCTACCCAATAATTCCACTGTTACAATTGATGGTAGTACCTTCAATATCAGAGGTGGAACACAAGCAGGACGTAATCTGTTCCACAGCTTCCAACAGTTTTCTGTTCCTACTGGCAGTACAGCTTCTTTCAACAATGGACTTGATGTTCAAAACATTTTTAGTCGCGTTACAGGTGGGTCAGTTTCTAATATAAATGGAATCATTAAAGCAAACGGAACAGCGAATCTATTCTTGCTCAACCCTTCGGGCATTGTTTTTGGAAAAAATGCCAGCTTAAACGTTGGTGGCTCATTTGTTGCGACTACTGCTAATGCCATTCAATTTGGTAATCTTGGTTTTTTCAGTGCAAGTGAGCCAAATAATCCTGCGGTACTAACAATTAATCCAACAGCATTGTTTTATAACCAGATCTCTGCTGCATCTATCCAAAATAACTCAACAGCTCCTGATACTGTTGCACCAACCAGAGCAAATTCATTTGGTTTACGTGTGCCAGACGGTAAAAGTTTGCTGTTAGTAGGTGGAGATATCAACATCGATGGTGGAAGATTAAACGCCTACGGTGGACAAGTCTTCTTAGGCGGGTTAGCAACACCGGGTATGGTAGGGCTTGGGGTAGATGGTAATAATTTCAGTTTGAGTTTTCCAACTCAAAGTACCGCAGCCTCAGTATCTCTGCTTAATGGTGCCTCGGTAAATGTAACAGCGGGTGGTGGTGGTAGTATTACCGTCAATGCTAACAATGTCAACATTACAGGTGGTAGTCAACTGAATGCTGGTATTGCACAAGGTTTGGGTAATATTGGGGTGAGTGCTGGTGATATTAATATCAATGCTACTGGAACAGTCACAATCAATCAAGCTAGCAGCATAAGTAATACGGTGGCTAATCGTGCTCGAGGTGATACAGGGAACATCAACATTCAAGCTGGTGATATTTTCATAAATAGTATTACTAATACTACTAATAACACTCATTTGTTAGAGACAGTTAATAAGACTCCTCTTGGACGGACTGGAAATATTTCTCTCAAAGCTAGTGGGAATATTTCTGTCACAGGGCAGAATCTTGTTGGAGACAATGATGGTAGCGTAATTTCTACCTTCGGTCCCAATGTAAAAACCGGAGATATCTCACTTAATGCTAATGGCACAATCTCATTAAACAATGCTTATTTTGTTACCAGTAACTTTCGAGGAGATGCTGGTAACATTTCACTTCAAGGAAATAAGTCTGTCTCCTTAGCAAACAATAGTTCCCTCGTTGCTACAAGTTTTGGGCGGGGAAACTCCGGAAACATCACGGTGGAATCTTTGTCTGGCTCCGTCTCGTTTCAAAATAGTTTAGTTTCCACAGCTGTGGGAGATCCAGGTGCTATTAGATCTAATCTAACTTTAGGGAATGGTGGTAATATAAATATCTCTGGGCAGTCTGTTGCTATCACTGATGGAGCAGAAATATCCTCTAGAACTTTTAGCGGTCTAAGTTCTGGTAATATTCAAATTACTGGCATAGAGCAAGTAGAAATTTTAGGTAGAGCGCCAACAATACCACGTCCAGATAGTAGTCGCGCTGGTACATACTTGTATAGCACGGTAACGGCAACTAGTGAGCAACCAAGTCGAGGTGTAGCTGGTGATATCAAGATTACTACCAAAAATTTACGTGTAGCAGATGGTGGTATTTTAAGAGCAGAAAGTAAAAATAATGCTCGTGGTGGCAGTATAAAAATTAATGCAAGTTCTTTTGAGCTAACTGGTGGCGGGCAACTCATCAATACTGCCTTTGGTAAGGGTGATGCAGGTAATATTATTCTCAACGTTAAAGACAGTGTTTTCATCTCAGGTATTAACCCAGACAAATCTATTCTTTTTAAACGGATAGCTGATGATTTTACTCAGAAGGAATTGAGGGAAACAAGGGCTGATGGATCACCTAAGTATACTCCAGAACAAGCTAAAGTAGATGGTATTAGGCACGCTCAGAGTTTCGTAGACATAGATCCTAATAACCCATCAGCAAGTGGAATATACGCCAACACGTCTAAGGTTTCTACTGGTAAAGGCGGAAATGTCAATATTAGAACTGGACAGTTATTGGTTCGAGATGCGGCTCAAGTGACTGTCAGTAGTCTTGGATCTGGAAATGCTGGAAACGTGCAAGTCTCAGCAGATTCGATCCGTTTAGATAATCAAGGAAAACTCACAGCTGAAACTGCATCAGGTCAAGGTGGCAGTATTACGCTAACACCAAACAACTTATTAGTATTACGACACAGCAGTCAAATCTCTACCTCTGCTGGTAGAAATCTCGGTGGTGGTAATGGCGGCAACATCACTATCGATACCCCGTCCGGCTTTATCATTGCCGCCATGGGTGAAAACAGCGACATCACTGCTAATGCCTTCAGTGCTTCAGGGGGTAGGGTGATGGTCAAGGCTGCTAGTATCTTTGGTATGGTATCACGCACTCGCAATCAACTTCAGCAGCTTTTAGGAACTACTGATCCGACTAAACTTGACCCCAGCTTACTACCAACTAATGACATCACTGCTATTTCTCAAGGCAATCCTTCTTTAAACGGAACAGTAACAATTAATACGCCGGATGTTGACCCCAGTCGTGGGTTAGTCCAGTTACCAGCCGCGCCCGTCAACGTCCAAATTACACAGGGATGTCAAGCTTCTAGGAAGCAATCATCGCTGGCATTTTTCAATATTGGCAAAGGAGGAGTAGCACCTAACCCTTACGAACCACAAAGCAGCAGCGATATTTGGGAAGATGTGCCTACCACAATGCGCAAGACTGAAAATTCACCCCCACTTAGCGAAATTGTACCAGCTAAAGGATGGGTCTTTGATGGCAAAGGAAACGTTACCTTGATTCCGGAGACATCCTTGCTCGATTCTCACAGCCTTTGTCGTCTGCGCTAGAGAATGTGATACAAAAGATCAATAAATCTATGATACTTTATCACCGGCTACTTAGATTCATACTTTTGGCATTATTCACACTCATAACAACTGTGAGCGTCCCAATTGTTTTAGAACATAGGGCTGAAAGCATAACAGTTGTAACATCGCAGGTATCAAAAGGGCAGGTGTTATTAGAACAAGGCATAGAGCTTTACAATAATCAACAGTTTTCAGAGGCGATAAAGATCTTTTCAGAGGCTGCTTCTAGCTTTGTCACAGAGAAAGACCAACTTAACCAAGCCCTTGCACTAAGGTATCTTTCCTTAGCTTATCAGCATCTTGGAAATTGGCAGGAAGCTCAAGAGGCGATCGCACAAAGTTGGAAACTCTTAGAGCAGCAAAAAAATCATACTAATACCCAGGCTTACTTAAACGTTCTTGCCAAAGTTTTGAATACCCAAGGCCGGTTACAATGGTCAACAGGAGAGTGGTCGGAGGCTGTCAAAACTTGGAAGCAAGCAGCAGCAACCTACAAAAAATCTAATAATTATACTGGCTTTATTGGTAGTCTAATTAATCAAACTACTGCCCTACAAACATTAGGATTAGGCAATCAAGCACAAACAGAATTAGAAAATTTAGAACAAATTATAAAACAGCAATCAGCGCCTGATTTGAAAGCAATTGGGTTGCAACATCTTGGTCAAGCATTGAGACGAATGGGCAATCTGAGACAATCTCAGGAGATTTTGCAAAAAAGTTTGCAAGTAGCTCAGAAATATCAACTCTCTAAAAATGTAAGTTCTTCTTTACTAGAGTTGGGTAATACGGAATGGGCTTTAGGTAATAGAGCTATAGCTATCGGTAAGGAAAAAGATGCACAGCAACATACTCGTACAGCAATCGAACTTTATCAACAAGCTATTGATCCTTCTGTAAAACTTTACGCCCAACTGAATTTACTTAGCCTATTGATTGAAACAGGAAATTGGTCAGAAGCGTTAAAACTTAAAGCAGAACTCCAGCCGTCTGTGTTGGGCTTGCCCATAAGTCAAGAAAGTATTTATGCTAAACTGAATTATGCTCGCAGTTTAACTTTTCTTATTCCTGGTATTGACATAGAAGAACTTTCATTGTCTAGTAGTCATGAAAGGTGGCAGAAGCTGAGGGAAAACCCCCCGCAAATAAGTCTTGGTACAGTTCTCCCCTCTTCTCAAGAAATTAACAAAATTTTACTGTCTGTCATTCAACAAGCTCGTACCTTAAAAAATCGTAGAGCTGAATCATATGCTCTTGGTCAACTAGGTGAGTTGTATGAGTTGACTGGAAAAAGCTCAGAAGCTCAAAAGCTAACGCAGCAAGCTCTGCTTTTAGCCCAAGAGGTACAATCTCCTGAAATTCTCTACCGTTGGGAATGGCAATTAGGACGTTTGTGGGAAAAAAACGGGGAGATAAAAAGAGCGATCGCAGCTTACGAGACAGCAATTGAAACCCTCAAATCTGTTCGCGGTGATTTACTCAGTATTGATGCAGAAGTACAGTTCTCCTTCCGGGACAATGTAGAACCCATTTATCGCCAACTAGTCAGCTTACTCTTAAAAACCGAGGAAAAATCAGAACCAAGCCAAATCAATCTTTACAAAGCAATTCAAGCGATCGACTCTCTTCAGTTAGCTGAATTAGAAAGTTTCCTTAGCTGTAACCTATCTACAATATTACAGACCAAGCAGAGTGTTCATCGTTCAGATCTAAAAGTAATATTTGATAAATTAGATCCAAAAGCAGCATTTATTTATCCCATCATTTTGAAAGATAGATTAGAAGTTATCACTCATTTCCCAGGACAACCCCTTAAGCATCATGTCACTTTTATCAAAGGAACTGAAGTTGAAAAAACCGTCATCGATTTGCGAGCAAGTATCCTGAGACACAATCGTCCAGAAAATGTTTTAAAAAATGCTGCACAGATATATAAATGGTTGATTGAACCATTAGAACAAAACTTACAGAATAATAGAGAAGTTAGAACTTTAGTGTTTACCCTAGATGGAGCACTACGAAATGTTCCAATTTCAAACCTCTATGACGCAAACCGGCAAGAGTATCTAATGCAAAAACCTTATGCTCTCGCTGTGCTTCCAAGTTTGCAAGCTTTCGATCTCAAATCTAGACAGAGAGAAAGTTTAGAAGTCTTGACAGGTGGCATGAGTGAGAAGCGAGAAGTGGAAGGGCGAAAATTTAATGAACTCCCCAACGTCATAAGAGAATTGCAACAAATTCGGAGTATAGCTCCTACAAAATCGTTACTAAATCTTAACTTTACCCTAGCAAATCTACAAAAGCAAATTAACTCAGGTGTTTTCTCTGTCGTTCACATAGCAACTCACGGTAACTTTAGTTCTGATCCAGATGAGACATTTCTTCTAACTTATCAAAAGCTTCTTAGAAGTAAAGACTTGAACAACTTGCTGAAAATTGAGAAGCAAAGTGGATTTAAAAACATAGATTTACTCGTTCTCAGTGCATGTCAAACCGCTCAGGGAGATAATCGAGCAACTTTAGGACTGGCTGGAATAGCTGTGAAGGCTGGAGCACATAGTACACTAGCAACACTATGGCAAGTCAATGATAATTCAACTCCAGAATTTATGGAACAATTTTATAAAGAACTCGCCAAGCCTAATGTGACAAAAGCTGAGGCACTTCATCAAGCTCAGTTAGCTTTATTTAAGCAATACAAAGCCCATTACGCTTGGGCTCCTTACGTTTTAGTTGGAGATTGGCGCTAAATCATTAATATAGAGGTGCCTGAGCAATTCCTTCTAACCCAACAGCTTTCAATAGTTCTATCCAAGAATTTTTGACTTCACTATTGTGTGGCTTTAAAAGATAAAGTTTCCCTCGATTTGAGAGTTCATCGTACCAAATCATACCTGGAAGATTAGGATTTTTTTGCAGCCTTCTTACAAAGCCAGATACCTCAATAATTTCTGTCGAGGCTGAAGTACAATTCACGATTAATCGCCAACTATAAGTTTCGTTAACTCGCAGGGAAAACTGTGGATTTGGGGGCAAAGCAATACGAAAAACTCCCGGTATTTTCGTCAGTTGCAAAGATTTTCGATAAAGAGTACTCTTTTCCTCCCGATCATGAATTGAAAACTCTATAGAGGAGACGTCAACAGCAGTATCAGGAATATAAAACCAAAAAACTGGGTACTCAGCAGTCGTTAAACTCTGGTTTACGTTTATAGGCACTAAGGCAGTAACCTGCGGAGCTTGCGGTTTGTCTTTCTGCTGACAGACTCCACCGCGCGTTCCTCCTGGCGTCCGTTGGGTAATGATGGGCGTCCCATTATCTGGCGCTGGTGGTAAAGCAGCAATTTCCGGTAAGCTAGGCTTTGTCCATCCTGGTGTAAAAGTGATAGTTAAAATAGTGCTTACAAAAGTAGTCATCAGGACAAATTTTGTTTTTGATAGGAAAACCATAATTCCTCAACTCCTGGGACAAATTCACGATGACTTAACTTTCTTCACCTGCTTCTGTTTCGACAACAGCAGATAAAATATAGACATAAGTCATTGCACTACTTGTAACAAGTAAAGCTATTGCTGCTGGAACAAGTGGTAGCCAACCACCTTTTAGTAAAAGAAACCAACAAGTTCCATACAAGACTGTCACACCAGTACAAGGCACTAACAGTAAATTGACAAGTAATAGTCCTCTATTAATACCATATAGTCGTAATAACAAAACGACTATTCCACCTGTCAACGACCAAAATAAGATCCACAAAACATCCATCCATTCAGGTAACCACCAGATCAAAGGGCGTCCATCCTCCACTGCACTAAGGATTTGACTTATTAGGTGTGCATGAACTTCTAACCCACGCATTTTGCCATAGGGTGTGTCATGATAGTCTGGAACACTTGCAGCAGTAACACCAATCAGAATAACTCGGTTTTTTACCCATTCAGATTTTAAGTTTCCAGTTAAGACATCCCTAAGAGTAACTTGCCGGGCTATCTCTGGAATAGCACGGTAATTAATCAACATCTGATTTCCCTGTGCATCCAAGTTTTGATATCCGCCAGTATGGGGTTCTAAGCGTTTAACAACAAGACTACCAAACTGCCAGTTCTTCTCAGGAGTGATTTTTGCTTGGATACCTTTTGATTCTAAATATCGGTCAGCAAGTTGCAAGCTGAAAGAATACTCGGTGTTGCACGAAGATATTGTAATTAGACTACGGGATAAGAGATGGCGACGAACAGTATCGTCAGGATCACTCTCTAAATCATTAAATCCTATTTGTTCTGGTGGACTATTGGGTGGGGATGCAACACTAGTTTCTTTACTATCACCAATTGAGCAAACAGTGAATAAATGTTTATTTTGTTTAAGTTGAGCAATCAGCATTTGATGATTTGGCGACACTGGTAGATCACGAAAAATATCTATGCCGATCGCCACTGGCTGATACTGCTCTAGTTTTTCAATCACCTGAACTAGAACAGCATCAGATAAGGGGTACTTGTAGTGTTGAATATCAGGTTCATCAGCGCCAACCATCAAGATACGATTATCAAGTGGTTCAGGAGGACGTTGCGGAAGAAGTAGATCGTAGGTTTTTAACTCTAAGGTTTGCAATACTCCTAACAATCTCGCTCCCGTAACAAAGCTAGTGACAACTAAGCTTGTAACAAATACAGTTAGTAAGCGACTCCAAATAGATGCATTATCACGAGTACTACTTACAGATGGTAATGAATTAGGCTTAGGCCAAGTCAAAGGTACCACGTTTGGATGTTGGCAAATTATAGGCAACCAACTGGCACAGGGAAATTTATCTTCTAAACCTTGCAGCCGCTGGCGTGCTTCTTGCACAGCAGAATAGAAAGACTTGCCACCAGCAAACGCTTGTAAAAAATACTTTAAAAATTCTTGTGCTACTTGATCAGGAACTGGCTCCCGCATAATAATTATTTGCGGAATACGTAGTTCTTGCAGTTCGCGAGCTAATCCTAAACCATCACAAGAATTAAAAATTGCTAACTGCAATCCACCATCAATAGCTTTTTGTAAAGCATACTTAAGTTCATCAAGATTGAAGCTATCAGTTTGATTAAGGTGAACTGTACCTATTTTATCTTCTGTTTGAGTGTGACCAGCAAAGAATAGAATATTCCAAGGTTGTTCCCAAAGCTGATCGTTTAACTGTTGGCGTTGTGGCTCTACTAGAAAAGTCGTTTTTGCGACAGGCAAATTCACAAGCAGTTGCTTATCTTCGTTGACTTGAATACCTTTACTATTGCCCAGAATTGCCAAAATTGTGATTTGAGAATCTGTTTTTGTGGTCTGAGGCTGCTTAAATTTAAACGTTAAACTGCTAAATCCAATCTCTACCTGATTATAGCTTTCTAACAAATCCCATTTATGCCAAGGTAATTGCCAAATCTGGTAGTTATCAGCACGGATCATTAATCTCATTTCTTCGCTGATGTCAACTTGTTCTAGACATCTCTCACGAATTGCACGAAATGACTCGGTTTTCAACCACGTATTTAGAAGAGTGCATAACTTATTCGCTTGCTCGTCACATTCCTTCTTCTTTTTCTTTAAACAACCATCTACTTTGGCTCTTCCAGGTTTGATTATGCGGGTAATGTTACCCAAACTACGATAAGCTAATTGCCAGCAAATATATTGTTCAATAAGTTCCTCTGCGGGAGGTAAATTACACAGCATCTCCTCTTGCGGGCGCTCACCTTCTAATCCTATCTCTAAGGTCACCCGAAAGCCTTGCTGAAAATCACCATCTAATTTAAGGACAACTAACTTCGCCATTACTTCCTAGACACCAAGACAGAGATATTGAACTACAGAATTTTTAAGAACGCCTTAACAGATAAAAAATCAGGTAAGTAATTGCTAAATCACAAAATTTTCAATAATACTAGTATTATCTAGTACTATCTTAATACTAAAATGATCTCCGAGTTCTCCAGTGAACTCTAATTGAATAGTCTTATTTTCTCTTCCTGAGTGAATATCCATAATAGCTTCTTCATCCTCATTCAACAAAAGTACCTGTAAATTGTCTGGTAGATAAGTCTGAGTATCTGGGGGTTGTACTTGCACAACAATATGAATTACCTCTTCTAATTCTGAAGTGAGGGTAATAATCATTGCTACCAATCTTTCTGAGTTTCCTAACTCAATTAACTTACACCGCTTTACTTCTTGCACTTCTGCTTGAGGACAGCTTCTAAAATTAAAAACCGCCTCTGTTGGTTCTGTTGTTAAAATAGTTTCTAGAGCTTCCCAACCTTTTTCAAAGACGTTCTCAAACCATTGGCTAAGGGTGATTGCAGGTCTAATTTTATTCAAGTATTCTGGCAACTCCCCGAGCGATCGCAATTCGCTGATAGGTATTTCTGACTTTGAGACTTTATCTACAAATCCCAAAACTGTTGCTTGTCGCAATGATTCGTCCAACTGTACAGCAACGTAGCCAATACGTTCTGACCAAACCTCCGGCGGAACACTAACAACCTCTGCTTCTGGCAAAACGGGTCTACATTCCAATTTTCCATGATTTTGCACTATCAAATCAGCAACATTCATCAGCTTTTGCATCACAGGGTTCCAACTGTCGCTATTTTCCCAGTCAGTTTCAAATCCCCGATACTGGAGGTAAATATTCACTGCATAAACTGCTAGCGTATTAATATAAACTTGCTTTCCTAGTTGAGGACTAGAATGATAATGTAGAAATTTTTCCGCTAGAGAATGCGCTGTTATAGCTAGCGATACAATGAAAGTCCAAGGCTCAAGCTTAGGATTAGTAATTGATTGATTGTTTCTCATGAGTTTTCTTGGCCTCCCTAAATTATAAGAAAGTTTTAATTTCAACAATTATTGACTCAGTTGAGAACGAAACTTTTTGCAACAACGCTGAAAAAAAACACTTAGTGTTGAGATGGAAATATTAAAATCTAAGGAAATTTCTTCCCAAGATTTTCCAGCACATCTGGCTAAAGCTATAGTTTGAAAATTAGCATCTGGTCGATCTCTAATATGTGCATTCTTGAAAAGATTCTCAGGATCTTCTTCTATTTTTTCGCAAATATTCTCTACTAAGGAAAAGCCTTGTTCTGGCTGGACTAGCTTGTCTAAATCAGAAAGTGAAGGTAATTCAACAAGCTTTGGATCTCTCAACTTGAAATAAATATCTAAAAAAACCTTATCTAAGCGAAAATTGACCCAATTCATAAATTTTTTGTCACCTCGCTCAGGATCATAATTATCAATTTTTTGACAGACATAGATTAAAGTTGTGCTAACAGCTTCTTCGTAAATAAGCTCATACAACTGAGGTGAGCATAATTGTCGATGGGGATGGCAAAGTCTACCTGATCGATAAATTGCCTCAATCAGTTCTCGTAAGCTATATTGCCGTAGTTCACTATGAGGTGGATGTTTTTGAGCTTCTATTGCCAAATTTTTCAGTTGCTGATCATCCAAGATTTTTCTAAAAGATTGATTAAGCACTGCTTTAACCCATACTCTTAGAGGAATACCTGTTGACTTATACTTATCAACTTCTTCACTAATATCATGCAAAAGTATTTGTCGTACTTGCTCATAAATTTCCTTATAAATACCAAATAGAGGCTGACCAATAAGTGGACGTGCCACTTTACGTGTTCGCAGCATTTCATCAACTAGCCGAGTTAACGTCAACTGCCACTTCTCAGAGTGAGGAGTGTACTGTTCAACTTTTATTATTAGCTGTTCTAGTCCCGCATTCATAGTTCTAAAAGTAATACTAGGAGTAAACCTCGCTATCAAACACCCTCTAACTATTGGTTTTATCGTGCCGACTTACTCAGTTGTTCACGATGCTTTAAATTAACCTCCTTGAACTTAAGTCGTTAGGCACAATTAATACGAACTATATTTACTTATGTAAATATAGTCTGGTTTGTTAGCACGCACCTATTTAGGACTCAGATAAAATGTCCTAGATTTCCACATTCTTTACAAAATTTAACTTTTGAAATTCAGCCAACCAAAAACATGAGCTTGTTAGCTTCTATTTCTAAATAGCCTCATCCCATTCGCTGTTACAAGCAGAGAACTTCCTGTATCTGCCAAAACAGCAACGGCTAATCCAACAAAGCCAAAAGTACCTAAAAGCAAGAAAAGCCCTTTAGTAACAAGGGAAAAAATAATGTTTTGTTGAATGACTGAGACAGTACGGCGGCTCAAATTGATTGCATATGCAAGTCGCCTTAAGTCACTTCCTACTAGTACGACATCTGCTGTCTCTAGAGCAATATCAATTCCACCAACTGCAAAACTGATATCTGCTGCTGCTAAGGCTGGTGCATCGTTAATACCATCCCCAACCATTCCAACAACTCCATCACGCCGTAGTTGTTGAATTGCGTCTAGCTTATCTTCTGGTAACAGTTCTGCTTGATATTCCTTGATATTAACTTGTTGGGCAATCTGCTTTGCTACAGTGGCGCGATCGCCTGTCAACATAACCAACCGTTTCAACCCCAAAAGCTTGAGGAGTCTTACCGCTTCCGTTGCTTCTAAGCGTAATCCATCTGCTAGAGCAACAGCTCCTAAAAATTTCGTCTGAGTCCCAACTAGTACAGGTGTTTGACCTAGGTTTTCGATCTCAATTAATACAGACTCAGCTTCCTGCGATAACGAAACATCCTTATCTGCAAATAAGCGTCGATTACCAACCAAATAAACTGACTCACCAAATTGTGCTTCAATTCCTTTACCAGGTAAAGCTGTAAACTTTTCAGGAGTTTGTAAATCTATTGCGTTTTCTTTAGCAAAAGCCACTATCGCTTTCGCTAAGGGGTGTTCCGATTGCTGTTCTAAACTAGCAGCGATCTGGAATACTAGACTTGAACTTGTTCCTTCTAGACTATAAACCTTTTGCACTACTGGCAATCCTTGAGTGATTGTTCCAGTTTTATCAAAAGCAAGACTAGTTAGATGTCCTGCTGTTTCTAATGCTTTACCACCTTTAAATAGTACTCCCTGATTAGTTGCGGCACCAATAGCGCTGACTATGGAAACTGGAGTGGAAATGACTAAAGAACAAGGACAAGCAATGACTAGCATTACCAATGCTCGGTAAAACCAGATATTGAAGGATTGAGCAAATACAATAGGGGGGATGACGGCGATCGCGATCGCGCTAATGATCACAATCGGGGTGTACACTTCTGCAAACTTATCCACCCATTGCTGCGAAGGTGCGCGGCTTTCTTGAGCTTGTTCTACTAAATTAATAATTTTAGCAACAGTCGTATCACTGATTGTATGGGTGACTTGAACTTCTAAAAAACCTGTTTGATTCAAAGTTCCAGCATAAACGGTATCACCTATACCTTTATCTTCTGGAACAGACTCTCCGGTGATGGGAGATTGATCAATTGAACTTGTGCCAGAAATAACTACACCATCCAACGCAACACGCTGTCCTGGTCGAATTGTCAAAGTTTCGCCTACACGAATACTTTCAACAGGTACAGTAATCTCCGAGTTACCCCGCTTTACAGTTGCCGTGGGTGGTGTCAAATCCATTAAGGCGCGAATAGCATTACGAGTGCGACCAAAAGTGAAAACTTGCAGTGTTGTACCTAATGAGAACAAAAAGATAACCAGCGCAGCTTCAAACCAATCTCCTAAAATGACTGCTCCAATTACTGAAATAGTCATCAGTAGATTCATATCTGCGCGACGTAAGCGCAACTCAAACAAACCAGCCCGTGCAATTGGATAGCCAGCAATTACAATACCGATACCATAAAAAGCCCGCGCTATCCAAATTGGTAGTGCTAAATACTGAGTCAATAAGCCTAAAACCAACCCCACTCCCGCAAGAATAACGCTTTGTCCCTGGCGATTGGTTAGCCAAAATTTCCAGTTTGTTGGAGCAGGATTTTGAGTTGGCTTGTTGACTGGATGCGCATGTTCATGCTCGTGTTCGTGATCGTGGTCATGGTGATGATCATGATCATGGGAACAGGAATGAGTGTGATGATGGTGATGCTCGTGAGCTTCAGGACTTTGCTCAACTGTATAACCTAAAGCTTTTATTCGGTCATAAATATTCGTTTCACTAACCTGCTGAGGATCATAGTGGACGTGCGATCGCCCAGTTGCAAAACTAACCGATGCTTCACTCACACCAGTCATCTGCTGCAATCCAACTTCAATTGTTTTGGCACAACTCCCACAATCCATGCCAGCAATTTTTACTTGTAGCTTTTTAGCAGCAGCAACTTCCACAGTGTAACCCAAAACAGTAATCCGTTTGATGATTTCTGCTTCACTCACTTGCTCTGGGTCATAAGAAACCTTAACACGCCCCGTTGCAAAACTCACTGAAGATTCTGTAATACCACGTAACTGCTGCAAGCTGGCTTCAATCGTTTTAGCACAACTTCCGCAGTCCATACCACCAACCTGCAAAGATTGAGTTTTGACCGATGGAGTTTGAGTCATGGCAGCATCATTAAAAAGCTACAAAGTTATCTGCCAATATTGTACTACAACAGTTGAATAGTTATTCAATTGTTCAATTCTTGAATTTAAATTAAAATTGAAATTGATTCTCATTCCCTACCGCTCTGTATAAACACCATGCGCAATCACAAACCAAAGCAAGAAGCTGAAATCCCAAAATGTGATACACATTTGGTGCATCTGGATAAAGTGCGTTCTTATCAGTCGCAAATTTTACCAACGAATAAAGCACAGCAGATGGCGGAGGTATTTGGCGTACTGGCTGATCCGAATCGTTTGCGTCTTTTATCAGCGTTACTAAACCAAGAGTTGTGCGTTTGCGATCTAGCTGCGTTAACGAAAATGACAGAATCAGCCGTTTCTCATCAACTGCGATTATTAAAAGCTATGCGTTTAGTCAGCTATCGTCGAGAAGGTAGGAATGTTTACTATAGCTTAGCGGATAGTCACATCATCAACTTATATCAGTCTGTGGCAGAACATTTAGACGAATCGAATGTTTAAGTTATATAATGTTTTGGATGGAGAATGAACGGAAACTGGATTGACTACAGTAAAGTTACTTTTGATACCATAGCCTCTACGGGACACCTCCCATGGTGGAACGGGAAGCCGGGAAGCTGGGGGTGTTGGGATTGGGATGGAGTCATGGTCTGTTCTCTCGCATCCAGACTTATGAATTGTGGTCTGTAGTAGCAAAATAGTGCAGAGGTTAAACATATCTCGTGCTGGCAATTTCCAGACGGTTAAATAGAGATGTTTTAACCGAGCACTTGGGGTTGGATGAAAGACAGTACATATCGGACAACAAGAGTCCTAGTTTGGGATGTAGACTTCGCTCTTAGCGGGTGCGATCCGCCCTTCAGGCGGCAGCGCTTCGCTATCGCTCCTGTAAGGCTCTGGGCGTGAAAATAAAAGCTGTCTTCGATCTAAGTTAATCGGTTAACCGAACTATTTGCGCGGTGGGTGTAATTGAATAGTGTCGCATGGAGTATTAGTTTCATCTGTTGAGGGACTCTGGTGATCGCTGTGGCGCTTCGTTTGACAGACTCGAAGCTGGAATGGAGTATGATGAGTTGCAGATCATAAAAAGTACGACATGCAACGCTCTTGTAAATCGGCTAGAGGCGTAAGATAAAAGGGGGATATATGAAAACAGTGGAATATATACAAGCTGAACAATTCGATTCAGTATTGGCCAACAACGAACTAGTGGTGTTTGACTTTACGGCAACTTGGTGCGGACCATGTAAGATGATCGCTCCGATGATAGATAAATTAGCGCAAGAATATTCCGGACGTGCAACCGTACTGAAAGTAGACCTTGACCAAAACCAAAGCCTTGCGAAAAGATTGAGCATCCGTAGTATTCCAGCAGTGATGATTTATAAAAATGGGACACTAATGGAAACCATTGTTGGGGTAAAATCTTACGAAACATTCACGGCATCCTTAGCAAAACTACTTTAAGGAGATCCATTCAAGTTAGGGAAAATAGTACTGGTCAAGGAGGAGATGGCCTTCATAAAGTAAAGGTGTAAAAAATCTAACAAAAACCCATCTGACCATAGGGGCGAGCACACAACATGTAACTGCGCACTCGCGCAGTGCAATCATCGGATCTCATAACCAATTGTAAACATCGCCCCCAAAGTTTGTAAGTTCATATTTTCGTCCATGTGGTAAGTGATGGATGCAAAAACCTGAGATGACTGCATCAAAACATGTACCAACTGGTAGGTTCTCTAACCAATCTTTAGTGATAAATCAGCATCAATTGTCACCCAACAAAATAGAGAAGGCTGGAAAGCTCAACACACAAATGGTGAGGTGAAGGCAAGTGGTGACAAATCTTTGTTTTGGTTATCTGTAATATTTGGTTTTAATGCGGGTATACAGCACAACAAAGCCTGTTGAAGCGGGAATACTAAGAGGGTGCGTACATACCTTTTAGTAAACCCTGGTCAAGAAAATGTTTAAACTACGCTATTTATTAACATCTTTAGTTGTTTTATCTCAAATCTCCCTGAGTGTCCAAGCTCAAACCTTTAAAGCTGTGGTGGTTAGTATCGGCGATGGGGACACAATCCGAGTCAAACAAAATACCAAAACCCTGACCGTTCGCCTAGCGTGCATTGACGCTCCTGAAATGAGCCAAGCTCCCTTTGGTCAGCAGGCTAAAAACCGACTGCAACAGCTAATTCCCATTGGCTCTAAAATTGTTTTGCGTGGCATTGAAACAGACCAATACGAGCGATTAGTGGCAGAAATTTACGTAAATAGCCGTAGTATCAACACTAACTTGGTGCAGGAAGGGCAGGCGGTTGTCTATCGTCACTATTTGAAAGGTTGCTCTCCCCAGTTGCAGACAAGTTTGCTTAATGCTGAAACTTCTGCCAAAGGTCAACGATTAGGACTGTGGAGTCAACTCAACCCAGTAATGCCTTGGGATTTTCGCAGAGGTGAAAACCGCACAGCCAGTTAAAGCACACGAGCGACAACATGCTCCTGAACAAAGAATCGATCAGGGTAGAGGATGGGATCAGCCGGGTAGACGACGGGATGAGGGTCAAACAACTCAGAGGCTCGATCACTTCGGTTATCCCTTAATTGTCTTATTTTACCGTGGTTTCTTTTGTCCACGCGATAGCGAAGCGCTGCCCGCTGAAGCGGGATCGCCAACAGCTTTCGCAATTAGTTCAATTTCAAAAAGAACTGGCAGTTAATTACGGTAAGTTGGTGAGTGTCAGCGTTGATCCGCCTTTAGTTCAAGCTGCTTTCCGCGCGGGATTAGGCGCTGAGTGGCCATTTTTATGTGATGAGAAATTAGAACTCATCAAACGAATTAATATTTTGGACACTACAGAAGGAGAATATGCTTATCGTCCTCAACCTTATACGTTTATTCTACATCCCGACCTAACTATCTACAAAATTTACGACGTATGTGTAGGTAGTGACTAAAATAAAATTAATTGACTAATGCGTTTTAATACACTTAGTACCTGTTGGAATTCTGTATTTCGTTCAATTGATAACGCATAAGAACGACCATATTTTGGCTTTTCTTGCTGAACTAGCTTAACAAAAACAAACTCTCTACCGTTGACAAGTAACCCAAACGTTGGTCGTTCAATATTGGGAGTATCAAGCATATAAGCAAGTGCTTGGGGTAATGCGGTTAAAACATCAAATTTAATGCTTTTAGATTCAATAACTAGTACCCAAAAACGTTTTTGAATTACCAAAACATCAATGTTACCTTTGACTATTATGCTTTCATCTACAGCACAAATCTCAGTAGATTTTTCAGTTTCAATTTCAAAGGGTTTCTGATAAAAACCAGCTAAATCTAGCAAAGGAGACAGCACTACCATTTTCACTGCTTCTTCTGACATTGGACGACGTTGAGTTAAATTTAAATAGTTACTTTTAACTCTTAAGAGCGATAAATTTTCCGCATCATTCAACGATGGTAAATCATTTGTCCATTCTGTAAAGAAATCAGCATTTGTAACCAATTGCAAACCAAATTTTTCTTCTAGTTCGTAAAGGCTGATATCCCGCGCTTGGATTGTTTGTACCATAATTAATTGAGGAATAATAAATACATCCGTATTATATATGATAGCTACAAAGTTATCTGTTATTGTATTAGTCTATCGTGTATGATTTCTGGGGCGATACCTGCGGTGGGCTACGCCTACGCTACTCGTAAAGTTCTATTGGCTGATCCAGCAGATATTTTTGAGTAAAGCTCAATCGGTAAGTGGTTCACGCAGTCTTGAATTTCCGTACTTCTGCTATTCTCTTGTATAACCATGTTTCAGTACTATATCAAGGCGTAGCTGAGAATGTAGGTAGTAGCAATTACCCATCAAGCTGGGCTTCAAATTTAGTAAAAATATTAGCGGAAACCCTAGGTTTATCTGGTGCGATTAATGAAGGTTGTTGAAGATTGTAGGAATTGGCTGAGTTATCATCGCGTTTGGGGAAAATTGCCAGCAGAAGCACTGCAAGCGCTCACTCAGTCGTTCTATTCCCTAAGCGTAGAACCCCGAAAATTGATCTACCAGGAGGGACAAACCCCAAATGGGCTGTACCTATTGAAGTTGGGAACTGTAGAGATTTTTCGGCAATCGCTGATTGGTCAATTGGTAATTCGCTACTGCCAACCAGGGGATTTGTTTGATTATACGCTAATTGCCAACGTAGCGGAAGGAACCTATCAAACGAGTGCGATCGCCATCACCGATAGCGAAGTTTTGTTTTTGCCGAAAGCAGCATTTGACGCCTTGATTGTTAAATACCCCTCGATTCAACAGGTGATACAATCCCAGCTAGCTGAAGATTTGCAAGAGTATTCCACTCGCATTGCCACGTTAGAGATGCGGATTCAAGGCTTACAGTCCTACATCCAGCCAGTACCTTCTGACAAAAGCATTCTTGGTAAAAGTAAAGCAGCACAAAAGCTGACACAACAGATTAATCAAGCCGCAGCAAGTACTGAGCCTGTTGTCTTGCAAGCACAGACAGGTACAGGTAAAACATTCGTGGCAGGTTTGATTCATGCTCAATCAGCACTAGCATCCCAACCGTTTGCAGAAATGGATTGTGCCGATTTGACTCGTGCAGAAGATGGTCGGCTGAATACCGATGCGCTGTTTGGTAGGGTAGGACAGCAAATGGGCATTCTCGAACTGTTGGAGCGGGGAACTCTGCTACTGGATAATGTGCAGGTTTTGAGTCAAGGCGATCGCGCGCGCTTGATTCACTACCTCAAAACCGGATTAATCCTACCGAATCAAGGTATTGTGGGCAAAATTAATCCGGGGAATCAACCTCGTCAATTCACTCAATCCTCAGTGCGCCTCATCCTAGCATCACCCAACAAACTAGATTTGGCTGATATTGATCCCATTACCATCAAACTTTTTCCCCTATCCCAACGCAGAGCGGACATTCCAGATTTTGCCGATTACTTCTTGAACCAGTTCTGCCGTGAACACAATCGCCCCTTGTTAAAACTAGATCAATCAGATCTGCGTCGCCTGATTAGCTACGACTACCCCGCAAACTTGAGAGAACAGGCGGAGATTTTGCACCGAGCCGTGATTATGACGCCCCCAGAGTATTCAGTCATTCCAGAACAAGCATTGTGGTCGGTGCAATCAACCAAGAACACTTTTCGCCTGGATCTGTTAACTCATGTCCCTGGATTGCGAGAATTGTTGCTAAGTCGCTGGTACCCAGGAGCCATTTGGGTGGTAATGATGGCAGTTTTTATTCCTGTGATAGTGCTGGGCTTTATTGGTTCTCAACAACAAGATAACAGTGCCAC
>NZ_JAAKGC010000118.1 GCF_017591665.1 Aetokthonos hydrillicola CCALA 1050
GCTCAAAAAGTGACTTATAAATCTATCCAACGATGGCTTGAATTTGAAGTTCCTAATTTGCATGAATTGGAGCTAGACCGCGTCATTGCTTACGGTCACACTTGGAGTCCGACTCTTGAACTCGCACCCCGCGTACCTATTTTCCACGGTCACGCAGTCAATATTGACATGGCACTATCTGCCACCATTGCTGCACGCAGAGGCTACATCTCTGTAGAAGACAGAGACCGTATTTTAGGTTTGATGAGTCGTATTGGTTTAACCCTCGATCATCCTTTACTGGATGAAGAACTTCTATGGCGTGCTACTGAGTCGATTCGTCTCACCCGTGATGGTCTCCAGAGAGCAGCTATGCCTAGACCTATTGGTGAGTGCTTCTTTGTCAACGACTTTACTCGTAACGAACTAGCAGCAGCATTAGCTGAACATAGGGAAATCTGCAAAACTTATCCCCGAGGTGGTGACGGCGTAGATGTTTATCCGACCTATCAGTTAGAACCAGAACTTGTAGGAAGTGAAAAATAATGACTAATGTTGTTGAACAAGCCGCTGCTGCAAGACCTGTAACACCTTTGGGGATATTGGCGGAGCAATTAGAAAGTATTGTGCAAGAGGTTAATAAACAGACCGGTGTGTCTGCAGAACTCAAAGCCAAACTCAACTTTGCATGGCGTTTAGCAGCTGGTTTAGACCCGTATCTGGAAGAATGCACCACAAGCGAATCACTGGCTTTAGCAGCGCTTGCGAAAAAAACATCTGTTGAAGCATGGACTCAACGCTTTGATGAAGGTGCAACAGTCCGCCCATTGGAACAGGAAATGCTCTCTGGTCATGTTGAAGGACAAACTCTGAAAATGTTTATCCACATGACAAAAGCTAAGAGAGTACTCGAAATTGGGATGTTTACCGGCTATTCTGCACTTGCAATGGCGGAAGCATTACCAGCAGATGGGGAACTCGTCGCTTGCGAGGTCGACCCCTATACCGCTGAGTTCGGTAAAACTGTGTTTCGTGCATCTCCCCATGGGCAGAAAATTCGTGTGGAAGTCGGTTCGGCGCTAGAAACCTTAGATAAATTAGCCGAGGCTGGAGAATCCTTTGATTTTGTCTTTATCGATGCGGATAAAAAGGAGTACGTGCAGTACTTCCAAACATTACTCGATAAAAACTTGCTCAAAAGAGAAGGATTTATCTGTGTTGATAACACACTCCTTCAAGGACAGGTTTATTTACCCGTGGAAAATCGCACCGCCAACGGTGAAGCGATCGCTCAGTTTAACCGTGTTGTCGCTGCTGACAAGCGTGTCGAACAAGTGCTTTTGCCATTGCGTGATGGCTTAACCATCATTCGGCGAACATGCGATGTGGCTCCTTTAGGAGCATCACCCTAGAAAGTCTCACAGCCAAATTGCTAGGTTACGACTGACGCGGAGACGGGGAGACACGGGGACACGGAGAAGTTCTACCAGGCAAAGTTCGTTGGCGGACTACACACAAAGTGCTGAGTTTCAGCCCAATCACCTGTTTACAGGAATTTTCAGGTAATTAGACCACTGGATGAAAATTCCTGTAAACACAAGTAAGACTTCAAGAGTCAGAATAATTCATAATTTTCTCCTGACTCCTGAATTCTGACTCCTGAATTCTTGATGGAGACTTCTATGGCACAATCAATTGCTGAATTTCAAACAACGACTCAACCTATCTCTTTAGGATTAAAAGTAGCTGCTTTTTTCCAGAGCTTCGCTACCTTAATATTACTTCTATTGACACTGCCAATTAATGCCACTGTTGTTCTACTATCTATACTGTGGACTACATTGGCTCGTCCTTTTCACCGAAGGGAGCAGGCTGCACACCCTAAAAATATCCTCATCAGCGGTGGCAAAATGACTAAAGCATTGCAACTTGCTCGCTCATTTCATGCCGCAGGACATAGAGTTGTATTAATTGAAACTCACAAATATTGGCTATCAGGTCATCGGTTTTCTCAAGCTGTCGATAAATTTTATACAACTCCTGTTCCAGAAAAAGACCCAGATGCCTATACCCAGGCTCTTATTGACATTATCAAGAGAGAAAGTATCGATGTTTACATTCCTGTAACCAGCCCAGTAGCCAGTTACTACGACTCTCTTGCTAAACCAGCACTATCACAATACTGCGAAGTTTTTCATGTGGATGCTGATGTGTGTCAAATGCTGGACGATAAATATGCCTTCAGCGAAAAAGCACGTCAATTTGGGTTATCTGTTCCTAAATCCTTTGAAATAACTTCTCCCGAACAAGTCTTGAATTTTGACTTCTCCCATGAGACTCGTAAATACATTCTCAAGAGTATCCCTTATGACTCAGTGCGTCGATTAGATTTAACTAAACTACCTTGTGAAACTCCTAAAGAAACAGAAGCATTCGTTAGAAGTTTACCCATCAGTCCACAGAAGCCTTGGATTATGCAAGAATTTATTCCAGGTAAAGAATTCTGCACTCATAGTACTGTTCGGGATGGGAAATTACGGCTACACACCTGCTGTGAATCTTCGGCTTTTCAAGTTAACTACAAAAATGTAGAAAACCACAAAATTCGGCAATGGGTAACACATTTTTTTAGAGAGCTAAAAATTACCGGACAGATTTCCTTTGACTTTATTGAAACTGAAGACGGTGAAGTATACGCTATTGAATGTAACCCCAGAATTCACTCAGCAATTACCACATTTCACGACCATCCAGGAGTAGCAGATGCTTATCTCGGTGATAGTCAGAATGAGAACGAATTACCTATACAACCGCTTCCTGATAGTAAGCCTACTTATTGGTTATATCATGAAGTGTGGCGACTGAATGAAATTAGATCTTGGTCTCAATTACAAGCTTGGCTAGAGAAGATTATTCAAGGAACTGATGCGCTCTTTCAGATTGATGATCCTCTACCATTTTTAACAGTCCCCCACTGGCAAATTACCTTACTACTACTGGAAAATTTGAGAAAATTAAAGAGTTGGATAAGGATTGATTTTAATATTGGCAAATTAGTGGAATTAGGAGGGGACTAATACTATCATAAAACAGGTACAAAAATCTTGTTGGTAATTTGAAGGGTCAGTCGCTTCTCAGGAGCACGCCTACGCTGCTTGTCACGCTTGCTTCCCCGTAGGGTTACGCTCCAAGTCATAAATTTCAAACAAAGGTGGTATAATAAATTACAAGTAGCTTCTGTTTTATCTAGAGTGTTGTAAATTCCCGCTCGTACTTATGCAAAATCATTCCTGAGAAAATACCACCAGCTATAAAGATACTAATAATCACATGACTGACCAAATTGAAATCGCTAACCAGCAATCTGATAGCAAAATAACAGGGGCAATTATTGCTAGTTTTGTTGCTGTAGGGGTTTTTGGTATCGTGCCTATATTAATTCGATTAAGCGAAAATGAAATTAGCCCTAACACTACGATGTTTAATCGTTTTTGGATAGCGGCTGTAATTTTTGGACTGTGGCAAGAACTCTCACTTGTTCGTCAGCGTTTGTTGGGACAACAATTTATCACCAAGCAGTCATTTGATAACAAACAAATCCTATTACTGTTGCTAACAGGGGTATTTTTCTTCGCGACCCAGATTCTTTGGGCGTGGTCTTTAACTCAGACCAGTGTTGCAAACTCAGCATTGATACATAGTTTGACACCATTTTTTACTGCACTCGGAGGATACCTACTGTTCAATCAACGTTTTGGTTATAAATTTCTGGCTGGTCTTGCGATCGCATTTGTGGGAACAATTGTCCTTGGGTTAGAAGACCTACAAGTCACCACTATTAAACTTCAAGGTGACTTGCTTGCTTTATTTTCAGCACTATTCTGGAGTGCCTATCTTCTGACCATTGAAAAACTTCGGATACAACTAACAGCTATAAATATCCTGACATGGGTTTATAGGATTACTACGCTTTTGTTCATGCTGATTCTATTTACTACCCGTGACGAATGGTTTCCCCACTCTGTGAGCGGATGGCTGGATATTTTAGCTCTAGCTCTAACTCTTATTTTGGCGAATGGGTTGGTTGCATACAGCCTCAAATACTTATCTTCCAGCCTCATATCAACGATTAATCTTTTAGATCCAGTTGTAACTGCCTTTTTAGCTTGGGTTGTTTTTGCAGAAGCATTAAGTTCGTTAAATTTAATTGCTTTTGCTGTCATCATACTAGGTATTTATCTTACTCTAACCAGTGACAAAGGAATTGAACATGAAACAAATGAATTGTCTCTAGAACCAAGCGATCAAGTCTAGCGCTTGAGCGAAAGCTTTATCTCGTGTCTGTATTTAGAAAACGCCTTGCTCGCCTCCATCTGGGTTAACTTCCGCAAAATAACTCTGCCTAAGAAGATCAATCATGTCAGTACTTCGTATCCTTCACTTAGTTGGGTCTCCAGAAAATGATTTTTACTGTGATTTGTCTCGCCTTTACGCTGAAGGCTGTCTAGCAGCAACGGCAGATCCATCGCGGTATGACTTTCAGATTGCATATATTACACCAGACCGCCTCTGGCGATTTCCTCGTTCTCTTAGTCAAGAAGATATTGCTGTCGCCAAACCCATTCCTCTGTTTGAGGCTATACGGTTTCTAACATCTCAAAACATTGACCTCATGTTGCCGCAAATGTTTTGTATCCTAGGAATGACGCACTACCGTGCACTATTCGACCTACTCAAGATCCCTTACATAGGGAACACTCCAGATGTTATGGCAATCTCGACCAACAAAGCGACAACTAAAGCAATTGTTGAAGCCCTAGGGGTCAAAGTGCCTCGTGGAGAAGTACTCCGCAAAGGAGATGTCCCGACAATTATACCTCCAGCAGTTGTTAAACCAGCAAGTTCCGCCGACTCTTTCGGAGTGTCCTTAGTTAAGGACACTACCGAGTATGGTGCTGCTTTGAAGAAAGCATTTGAATATGCTTCGGAGGTGATCGTAGAACCATTCATTGAACTTGGTCGAGAAGTCAGAGGAGGTGTCATTGTCAAAGATGGGGAGCTAGTTGGTTTACCTCTTGAAGAGTATCTACTAGACCCCGACGACAAACCCATCCGCACCTATGCTGACAAACTTCAACAAAGCGAAGATGGCAATTTACGTTTCGCCGCCAAAGATAATAAAAAATCTTGGATTGTAAACCCCAACGACCCGATTACCCAAAAAGTTCAACAAGTTGCTAAGAAATGTCATCAAGCTTTAGGCTGTCGCCACTACAGTTTATTTGACTTCCGGATTGATCCAGACGGGCAACCTTGGTTCTTAGAAGCAGGTTTGTATTGTTCTTTTTCTCCGAAAAGTGTGATTTCCTCTATGGCAAATGCTGCGGGAATTCCTTTAAATGAATTATTAATGACGGCGATTAATGAAACATTAACCACCGCCTAATTGTGATTATTTCTTTCGGGTTCAAAGATGAATTTTCTCTAATAATTTAGTTCTATTTTAGGAAAGACATCACAGTCTAGCTGTTCCCCATTTTTCAGAGTTTTCATTGAATTAAACCCTGGAATATTAATTTCTTCAACAGGTATGTAAGGCCATGTATTTGGGCGGTATTTGTAAGTGACATCATCTCCAGACCAATTAGTGACTATCGCACGTCTTACAGAAAAAGATGTATTGCTTACAGAATGATGAATCGTCAGAAAATGATGTATTAAGCAATCTCCAGGTTCCATATCCCAATATATAACCTCTCGTGGCTCTGACTCTAAAAACCAGGGATTTTCTAATCTGTCATCTAACTCTTTTTTCCATAGATGGGAGCCTTTGATATATTCCAATCGACCATTTTCTTTAGTTACAGGATCTAATGCAAGCCAGATCTTACAACACTTCCAACCTTGTACGGGCCAGTATGGCTGATCATTATGCCATACAACACTGCTTTGTGCAGTTGGCTTTTTCACAAAGAAACCATCACTCAAAAAGTTGAGTTTTTCCGATTTTAAAACTTGAGCAGCAAGTGTTGGCAAAGGAGATTCAAAAACTAAAGCGCGGAAGTCAGCATCTTTTAGCCAGAGTCCATAATCATGCGTGACATGCACTCCTTTTTTCTGGCTTCCCCTAATTCCCACACTATTTGAAAGATTTCTCTCAAGAGCAGTTCGCATTCTTTCTATCCAGTTATTATCCACAGCTTTTTTGATGTGGATAACACCATCTCGCTCGAAATCTTTAACTTGTTGGGAACTAATTGTTCCTGTGCCTACTTTAGCCATTTTCTTGTGATGTTACTTGGAAAATAATTAAGTGTATGTATAACCATATTAATCCCTATTTTATAACTATGGTGAGATAAAAATCGAGGCTAAATGATTAAAATTAGAGTTAGTAAGGAGATTAGTGATCGCGAACACGGAAGGAAATTTTTTTCATCCTTTGCGATAAAACTTGTTTCATTTCGACTAACTTTTCAAACTAGGTGCTTTCCAGCAGTAAACCAAGCGTCGAGTACTGGCTCATGAGTGACTTCCCCAAAGGGGCTGACTTCTGTACTCTGTTGTAAAATTTTGACCAGGAGAAATAAAAATTGTTAGGAACAACTTCAGCATCTAAAAAACTTGCTCAGATGATCTATGGCTACTGGCAAAGCCAGTGCTTGTATGTGGCAACAAACTTAGGTATACCTAATCTCTTACAGTCAGGATCAATGACTGTAGAAACCATCGCCAAAGAGACTTCTACAAAAGTAGAAACTCTCTATGTTGTTCTCCGTGCTTTAGCTCATTTAGGTGTGTTTGTAGAGAAGCCTGGACGTGTATTTGCAGCAACAGAACTCTCAAATCTCTTGATTACAAATGCAGAGCCTTCTCTTGGACATTTTCTAATGCATATTACAGAACCCTCTATGTGGGACGCTTGGAGGGAATTAGGAAATTCGTTGAAAACAGGAGAAGTTGCTTTTGAAAGAGCAAACGGGAAGAAATTTTACGAATTTTTCATGACGGAAAATCCTGAGTATAGGAATCTGTTCAATAATTCCATGACTTTTTTAACGAATCAGGCAGTTGATTCAGTATTTGAAGTTTATGACTTCGGTCAATATGGTACAGTTATGGATGTTGGAGGTAATCAAGGCGCACTGATTTCCCATATTGTTAAAAAATTCGGCTGTAAAGGCATGTTGTTTGATCTACCCCATGAGGTCAAAACAGCTCCAGCTTTCCTCGCAAAACAGGGACTCGATGAAGATGCTGTGCAAATCATTGCCGGTAACGCTCTGGAGGAGATTCCAAAGGGTGCAGATGCGATCGTAATGAAGTATTTCCTCTCAGTATTCAGTTCTCAAGACAGCATCAAGGTATTGACTCGGTGTAGAGAGGCTTTACCAAAACACGGTAGAATAATACTCCTCCAGACACTAGTCCCGCCCCGTGGAGCACCAGTAGAATATCCAGATGGAACTATACCAGCTCTTGCTGCAGTTCAGATGATGGTAACAAATCCAGGGGGTTACTGGCGCACAGAACAAGAGTATAAGGAGTTGTTTTATAATAGCGGGTTTCAACTAGAAAAAATCATTTATACCGGAACAAGTCTGACGGTGATGGAATTTAGAGTCAATAACGAGCTATAATTGGTACATATGTATTACTAAATACACTTAGTAACTTTCCTGTACCAAATTAATGCTTAAGGCTAAACTCAAACTGTCGTATGAACAGTTATTAGCAGCACCAACTACAATAGCACTTGCTTCATTAGTAGTCAGCTTAGTAGCTCTATCTTTCTCTCCAATTCTAATCCGCTTGAGTGAAGGCGAACTAGGTCCAAATGCAACAATCTTTAATCGTTTCTGGATCTCTACGATCGCCTTTACAATGTGGAATGGATTCACAACGGTGCGTCAGCAATTGTCTGATAATCAACCGCAAGAACCGCAACCTTACACAATCCGACAACTCTTGCTCCTGTTAGGAGTAGGATTTGTGATGTTTGCAACTCTTGCTCTCTGGGCATGGTCATTAGCTCACACCACCGTTGCTAACTCTACGCTCATGCACAATTTAGCTCCACTGTTCACCGTTTTAGGGGGGTGGCTCTTTTGGGGCAAGCGCTTTGACACTAAATTCTTGAGTGGTATGCTTGTAGCGATCGCCGGAGCTTGCCTGCTAGCATACCATGACTTCTCATCCGCTGGTGACAAACTCCAAGGAGATATAGCAGCGTTACTGTCAGCAGGGTTTCTCGGTCTATACCCACTCCTAGTTGAACAACTGCGAACTCAATTTAGTCCGATAACTATCATGACTTGGTGTTCTGTGATCGGCACCGTGTTGCTTTTGCCTATTGTTATTCTTACTGAAGATAAGCTTTTTCCCTATTCTTTACAGGAGTGGATTTATGTAACTTTTCTAGCATTAATATGTCAAATACTAGGGTTAGTTCTCTATGCTTATTCCCTGAGAAAGTTATCTTCAGGATTTGTCTCTTTATGTGATCTGTTTGTTCCCGTCCTTAGCACACAGGAAGCTTGGTTACTCTTTTCAGAAAAACCAAGCTGGGTTACATTCGTCAGTTTTGCTGTGATTCTGTTAGGGGTATATGTTACTTCAACTAGCCAATCTGCTATTAAAGGAGAAGTTGAATCAGCAAACTAGGTAAGTTGGGGAATAAGTAACCTGCTCTATTCCCTCTCTCCATCAAGGAATTTAATCTTGTCCAACTACTAACTATGAAAAATCTTCCAATTTCTATTTCAGAAGACATAAGATTACGGTTTTTACGTGATGACGAGAAAAGCTTTTTAAGTCAGGAAAAAGAACTGCCTCTAGTGCTCGAGCCAGCTGAGGATAAATCCTTTGAAGTTCTGACGCTATTACTCAGCAAAAGCCGTGACTGGTTCAATCATCAACTCGATACATATGGAGCAATTTTATTTCGGGGATTTGACGTTGAGAATGCACAGCAATTTCAAACAATTCTAGAGATGCTGAATATCCAACTAGAGTCAGTTTATCACTTTGGTAGCGCTCATCGGGTACGAATCACTGATAAAGTCTTCACATCTTCAGAGGCTCCACCGGATACAATTATTGCTCCTCACAATGAACTCAATATGGTACCAACACGCCCCGGTGCACTTGCTTTCTTTTGCCAAGTAGAGCCGGACTTATATGGCGAGACTCCCATTATAAATACCGAAAAGTTATTTTCTGATTTATCTCCCAGTTTACAGAAAAAATTTGCTACATTTCCTCAGCGATTTGTACGATATGTTCCTAACCATCTATTAGATCTAGTCTTCGAGGGACTATCGCAAGAGGAAATTACGAAACTTCTACAAGAACAAGGATTTGATTTTACTTGGGAAGATGATGGCTCTCTTTATTTTGAATGTTCTTATATTACCTTATTCAGTCACCCGAGAACGAATAACCTCTGCTTTTGCCTTAGCATTGTTGATTCTTTAGTTAGTAGACAATGGTATCGAAATATTGGGGGACGGTATTCTTTTTGGAAAAAGCTTTATTACAACTGGCTACCAGCGGAATTATACAAAAGTTTTCAGCAAAAATTAACAACAGCAGCAACCGTTGTTGATGGTTCGCAAAAAAGAACCAGTAGCCTTAATGCGTATTTTTTGAACAAAGATGGTCAATCTACTACGCTCACAGAAGCAGAAGCGAAAGAATTGGGAGAAGCTGAATGGAAAAACGCAGTCATCTTTCAATGGAAGCAAGGCGATATTCTCATTATCGATAACTTACAAGTTGCTCACAGTAGACTTAATACTAAACTTAAGCGAAAAATCCTTACTGCTTTTGGAAATATGTGCAGCATTCGTGATATGAAACCGGCTGCATTAAGCAAGCAGTATTAAAAAAATATCTCGATTGTCAATTACATAGAAACAAGTGATTACATATGCCACCATCAGAACTTAAAGAATATTGGGAAAAGCAGTTATCTGGGGAATTGCCCTTACTCGAATTACCGACTAGGTTGCCTCGCTCATCTATAAAAAATTATAATTGCTCCAATTATAGCTTTTTAATCAACAATAAATTAACTACTTTACTAAAAAAACTAGCTAATAGTCAAAGTGTTAGCCTTGATAACCTTCTTTTAGCTGCATTTAAAGTTCTGCTTTACCGTTATACAAATGAACCAGATATTCTGGTTGGGCTATTGCTAAGCCAGCAGGATAGAGATGCTAACGTAGTTGTTTCACGAGATTTTATCTCTGAAAATATTTCATTTAAGAAGTTTCTGCATCAAGTAAGTTATTCCGTCTCAGAAATTAGGGGTTATCAGGATTATCCCTTTGCTTTATTGGTAAATCAATTACAGCAACAATCTAACTCAAGCCATTCACCTATTTGTCAAGCTTCATTTACATTCTCGAATGTCAGTCAACACGAAAGTTCAACGTTATTAGAGACAGCCGCTAAGACATACGAGACAAATTGCGTTCAACTAGAACTAGAAGACTGGGATTTACCCCAGGAAAAAGTAGAATTTGATTTAAGCTTGAAAGTGGTCGAGCTTTCTGAATCATTACTAGGTTACTTTAAATACAACAGCAATCTATTAGATCAAGCGACAGTTGCTCAAATCGGCGAACATTTTCAAAATTTACTAGAAAGTATTGTATCAAATCCAGAACAGCCAGTAGCTGAGCTACCAATCTTAAGCGAGAGTGAACAAGAGAAAATACTGGTTGAGTGGAATGCTACTGAAAAAAATTATGATTCTACGATTTGTCTCCATCAATTAATTGAAGCACAGGTAGAGCGATCGCCAGATGCAATAGCAGTTTCCTTTGCAGGAGAACACCTAACCTATCGTGAACTAAATGAGCGTGCAAATCAACTAGCACACTACTTACAAACACTGGGAGTAAAACCAGAGATATTAGTGGGTATCTGTGTTGAGCGTTCTTTAGAAATGCTAGTGGGATTGTTGGGTATTCTCAAAGCTGGTGCAGCCTATCTACCCTTAGATCCAGATTATCCACAAGAACGCTTGGAATTAATCTTATCTGATTCTCAAGTACCAGTGCTGCTGACTGATAGTCAAAAGTTATATGCTGATGCTCAACAGAGGAAAGTTATCTGTTTAGCTAAAAACCAAGACAATATTGCTACCTATAGCAAAAACAATCCTACAGCACGTGCGATCGCTAACAATCTAGCCTATGTTATCTATACTTCCGGCTCAACTGGCAAACCCAAAGGAGTAGAAATTCCTCACGGTGCTGTAGTCAATTTCTTAAAATCCATGCAGTATGAACCCGGCATCACGGCATCAGATGTACTTTTAGCAGTAACTACAATATCATTTGATATTGCTGCGTTGGAATTATATCTGCCCTTAATTACAGGCGCTAAGGTGGTATTAGCTAGCCGAAAAGTAGCTAGTGATGGTAGGCTACTCAAAGAGTTAATTGATACTGCTGGCGCTACAGTTATGCAAGCCACCCCAGCTAGTTGGCGGATGTTGCTGGCGGCTGGATGGAGTGGTTCCCCGCGATTGAAAATTCTCTGCGGCGGAGAAGGTTTAACCAGTGACTTAGCACAGAACTTATTACAAAAAGGTTCTGCTGTATGGAATCTCTATGGACCAACTGAAACTACTATTTGGTCAACTGTTTGTAAAGTAGAACCTGAGAAATTATCTCATGCTTTAGTTCCCATTGGTCGTCCCATTGCGAATACACAAACTTACATACTAGATACCCATCTCCAACCAGTTCCAGTAGGAGTTCTTGGGGAATTGTACATAGGTGGTGTTGGAGTTGCACGCGGTTACCTCAACCGTCCCGAACTGACTGCGGAACGGTTTATTGACAATCCTTTTTTACCTGGTTCCCGTTTTTACAAAACTGGTGATTTAGTTCGTTATTTGCAAGATGGTAATATTGAGTACGTTAGCCGAATAGACCATCAAGTAAAAATTCGTGGTTTTCGGATCGAACTTGGGGAAATCGAAAACGCTTTATGTGCTCATCCACATGTTCGAGAGGCGGTTGTCATTACCCGTAGCGATCATCGCCTGGAAGAAAAACAGATAGTAGCTTATATCACTGCTAGACAAGAGCAACCCACCCCTGACATGCTCCGTGATTTTCTCTCACAGAAGCTACCAGATTATATGGTGCCAATAGCCTTTGTTATATTGGATCCCTTACCCTTAACTCCTAGTGGAAAAGTAAACCGTCGCGCTTTACCGAAACCAACGGTTTCTAGCTTCAGTCAACGCAACCAATTTATTGCACCGCGCAACGATACCGAATCGGAACTAGCAAAAATCTGGTCAGAGGTTTTAAACATTCAGCCAATAGGTGTTAAAGATAACTTCTTTCAAATTGGTGGAAATTCTCTTTCGGCAGTCTTTTTAATAGCTGCAATTGGAGAGCAGTTTGGTAAAGAATTACCTTTATCAGCAATCCTCACCAATTCTACCATTGAGGAGTTTGCAAACCTTCTTGATACCACAAATACTTTTGATCATTCACCCCTGATTCCCATCCAACCAAAAGGTAACAAGCAACCATTTTTCTGCGTACATCCCGCAGGAGGTCATGTAATGTGCTACTTTAAACTAGCGCATTATCTAGATACTGATCAACCGTTTTATGGCTTGCAAGCACAAGGGTTTCATGCAGAAGAAGAACCCTTAACGCGAGTCGAAGATATGGCAAGTTTATACATCAACGCAATTCGGAAGTTTCAGCCTGATGGTCCCTATTCTATTGGTGGTTGGTCATTTGGGGGAGTTGTCGCGTATGAAATGGCGCAGCAATTACACAAACAGGGACATGAAGTTTCTTTGTTAGCAATAGTAGATTCTTATGTTCCAATTCTCTTAGATAAAAATAAGAAAATTGACCCTCCCTATTTGGTTGGGGTTCTTTCCAGGTATTTTGGCGGAATGTTAGGTCAGGACAATCTCATAACACCTGATGAAATCAAGCATTTAAGTATTAACGAACAAATCAACTATATCCTTGATAAGGCTGTAGAAGTTAAGATATTACCGCCATCAAATCAAAGTCAACAAAACCGACGCATTCTTGATGTTTTAGTTGGAACTTTAAAAGCAACTTATTCCTACAAGCAAGAGCCGTATCCTGGAAAAGTCACCGTATTTAGAACTAGAGAAAAGCATATCATGGCACCAGATCCAACTCTTGTTTGGGTGGAATTATTCTCGATTATGGATGCGGAGGATATTCAAATTGTTGATGTTTCCGGTAATCACTACACATGCATTTTAGAGCCTCATGTACAAGTCTTAGCAGAAAGCTTGAAATCATATTTGGGAGAATTTTAAAAAGGAGTCAGGAGTCAGAATTCAGGAATCAGAATACCCGATGCCTGAAGTCAGGGGTTTCATTCAACGACATTTAACATTATCGCCATGATTGAAATCGGGAGCTTCAGACCAAGATTCATCCACCAGTCGCACTCAGGTAAATTCTGAATTCTGGCTCCTGACTCCTGAATTCTTCTTTGGTGATAATTCCTGAAAAAGTGGTATAATTTGCTTCTCTCTCAGGGAGAAGTGGAATCTTACCATGAAAAAACGATATTTTTTACAGACTGGGGCAATACTAGTTGGTAGTATATGCTTATCACGCTATTTCACCGCCAGGTCAGAAGTCAAGACCACTGTAAACGATAAGTTTGAAATCACTAAAACTGAGGAAGAGTGGCGCAAAATTTTAACACCAGAACAATTTCGCGTTTTGCGTAAGCATGGAACTGAAATTGCTGGGACTAGCCCGCTTGATAAAGAATATGGGAAGGGTACTTATTTTTGTGCTGCGTGCGATTTGCCTTTGTTTACGTCTGATACTAAATTTAATAGTGGTACAGGTTGGCCAAGTTTTTATGCACCTATTGAAGGAGCGATCGCGACATCTGTTGACAACTCTTTTTTAATGACCAGAGTTGAAGTGCATTGTCGTCGCTGTGGTGGACATTTAGGTCATGTGTTTGATGATGGTCCCCCACCTACTGGTAAGCGTTATTGCATGAATGGGGTGGCTTTGAAGTTTGTACAGGTTAAGGCGTAAGTCTTTGGTTACGCGATCGCCACTTCCGAGTGAGACAATTACCTATATAAGTTTTATAGAGATGCTTTGTCCATCATCATTTTAGAGGTATCTAACAGCGAAACTGCTATTTTAATGTAACTGTGTTGCTATGTAAAAAATTTTCCCCTTTTCTGGCACTTCTTGCGATTTTTAAATTCTTTAATTTGCATCGACATCATCACAAATATGGCGATCGCGATCGTCTGGCTTCATACCATTATTCGGATTGTGTAAATAATCATGTAGCCATGTGCAACCACGGTTAAGTAAATCATTGAGATTGAAATTCAAAGTCCACAGTTTCACAGTTTTGTCCAAACTAGCAGAGGCAAGTGTTTTACCATCAGGATTGTATGCTACTCCCCAAACCGCAGAATCATGCCCCTTGAGGGTAGTGATTAAGGAGCCATCAGTACGCCACAGTTTCACCGTTTTGTCATCACTAACAGAAACAAAAGTTTTACTATCAGGATTGTATGCTACACCATTAACCTTATCCTCATGCCCTTTGAGGGTAGTAATTAAGGAGCCATCAGTGCGCCACAGTTTCACTGTTTTGTCCCTACTAGCAGAGGCCAGTGTTTTACCATCAGGACTATAGGCTACACCAAAAACCGCATCCTCATGCCCTTTGAGGGTAGTGATTAAGGAGCCATCAGTGCGCCACAGTTTCACCGTTTTGTCGTAACTAGCAGAGGCAAGTGTTTTACCATCAGGACTGTATGCTACACCAATAACCAGATCCTCATGCCCTTTGAGGGTAGTGATTAAGGAGCCATCAGTACGCCACAGTTTCACCGTTTTGTCCTCACTAGCAGAGGCAAGTGTTTTACCATCAGGACTATATGCTACACCAATAACCACATCCTCATGCCCTTTGAGGGTAGTAATTAAGGAGCCATCAGTGCGCCACAGTTTCACCGTTTTGTCCCTACTAGCAGAGGCAAGTGTTTTACCATCAGGACTATAGGCTACACCATTAACCGCATCCTCATGCCCTTTGAGGGTAGTAATTAAGGAGCCATCAGTGCGCCACAGTTTCACCGTTTTGTCCCTACTAGCAGAGGCAAGTGTTTTACCATCAGGACTGTAGGCTACACCAAAAACCGCATCCTCATGCCCTTTGAGGGTAGTGATTAAGGAGCCATCAGTGCGCCACAGTTTCACCGTTTTGTCCCAACTAGCAGAGGGAAGGGAATAACGTCGAGGAGGGTAGGCGTG
>NZ_JAAKGC010000416.1 GCF_017591665.1 Aetokthonos hydrillicola CCALA 1050
CTGGATAATTGCGGTTCATTTCCTACTTCCTCAGTACCTTGTATTCCTAGAGACTCTACGACTTTCTTTGTACGGATGTCCGTTTTACGGACTACTGGCTCTGGAAGCCATTCTTCTACTGGTTTGAAGGAATATTCAGTGCTTGTTCCTGGGCGCTCGTTTTTCTCCAAGATGTTCTGCTCAACTGCTTGATTGAGTCCCTTGAGGATGGTTTTTCTGTCGCACCCTGTTCTAACAGCGACACTTTCCGCTGACTCGGTGAACGAGTTACCTGAAATTGTACGATACAACACTTGGTTTAGGGTGAATGACTCCACCAGTGTTGGCTTAGCTTCAACTGTCTTACAAAGCCTGTAAAGTGCTGCATCTTTCAGTTCTGGTGGGAGGGTTTGTATCCACGCAAGTGTTACTTGTTGGGTACTAGTAAAATCGAACCATAGGGAATCTGCCCCCGCGCTAGGTGCAGGGAAATCTGTTATGATTGAAATCATAAAGTTTTTTAAAATGTTTTTGTAACCAACCCCTACTGGCAAGCCTGTCAAACTAGCTGTAGGGGTTTTACATTCATGCTTAAAGCGCTATAAACACGCTTTCTATAAAAATACAAATTTATATTTGTACACAAGCAAGTTTTCTTACCATCGGTGTAAAAGGCTACTGGTGCAACAATCAACTACACTCGTACCCAACCCTTAAAACAATGCGCCATTATGCTGCTGTTACCTCATCTATATCATCTGCAAGACGAACCAGTAGTTCGCCAACTTCACATTTGAGAATCTCACATAGCCTGTCTAATGTATCCAAAGGAATTGATTTGGCTTTACCATACTCAATTTTTTGAACGTTAGCCAATGACATTTCTAGTTTCCGTGCCAGTTCATTCTGTGAGATTCCTCTAGCATTCCTAATTTCTTTAAGTCTTACTTTCACAGCCATAACTTAAACTCGTATCTCTAGAATAACCTACTTTCAGTAGTCTATCTATTAATAATATTTATTGTAAGCAGCTCAAAGGATAACTATCTATCATAAGTCTAGTCATTGATATGCCTACCGAAAGTAGGTATACTGATAGTAAGACAAAAGACGACCGTCTGGACAACTTGTGCCCTCCCGTGCTCTTAGGGCAGCGCTTTTGTTTAATCTAATATCACGAGGACTATTTACCAAATTTACGCTTCTTATTTCGATGAAAATGCTAAACCCAAAAATATATAATGAACAGCTTTA
>NZ_JAAKGC010000417.1 GCF_017591665.1 Aetokthonos hydrillicola CCALA 1050
CCCGCTCGCTGCTCTTCCATGGATTCCGTTGCACTTTCTGGTGGTGTAATTCTTTAAATATCTACCCTGGTAATTTGAACTCCCCACTCTTCTGTGATCCGGTTTAACTCATCCAATAGGGCTTTGTTCATGTCAGCTCTAGCCGCATTGGTTTCTTCCAAGCTGTTACGAGCCACAATCTCACGCAGGGTAGTTGCAGTTAAGTTTGTCAACGCTTGTTGGAGATCATCAATTTGGTAAAAGCTTTTCTCCATATTTTTAATCCGCCAGTAGACAACACCATCTACCTCTAAATAGATGTTATCTTTGGTAATTACCTTCTGAGGAGGAATGTCTAAAACTTGTTCCCTGGTTGTATCCTCCATGACAACTTGATCCAGCAAGGGAACAATGAAGTTTAATCCAGGCTGAAGTTTACGATGATATCTACCCAACCGTTCGACTAAAGCCTCATTTCCCTGATTAATAAGTTTTGCGGATCCTAGGGCATAACCTATAAGCACTAAGACTATAGCAATAATTGGCTCCATGTATGCTCCTGTTTAGCTTTTACTGTAAGGACACAGTATAACCTTGTCCTATCTTCAGTTTAATGTCTATGATCTGTATTGTTATTACCACAAGTGGTCATCATAGACAAGAAGCTAAAGAAACAGTCAGCAGTTAACAGTTATCAGTTATCAACGCTTATGCTGTGATAACTGATAACTGATATCAGGAATCCACCCAAGCCAAAACTTGATACTTGCTGGTAGCTCTGAAACGAGACGTAACGGCAGTTGTGGAGTAGAGAAAGATTGGGCGTAAGCTGATGTTAAAAAAGGTTGATAAATTTTTGCTTTTGGTGTAAGTTGCTCTACAAAGGCAAGACTGACACCTTGGGTTAATTGACGTAGAGATTTAGTTTCCTCACCTCGTCGTTCTTTAACAATTGTAGTAGCAGTACTTACAGTTGATGTTGGCTCCCCAACACTTAAATGAGTACCACCTATGGCAGTTAATAGATATTTGGTGCCTTGGAGTTGGCTAAAGGGTTCTATTTGGTGTTTTAGCGCAGGTGTTAGAGAGTCTTCAGTCCCGGTTAGAATTAAAACTGGTTTGGTAACTTGAGTCAGACCATTCTTGCCAAAGAGGTTTCCTACCAGGGGGTTAAGAGCGATCGCACTTTTTACCCTATCATCCTGCAAATGTAGTTTTTTGTTTGGTAAAGAAGCTGCCGCACACTGCAACCAG
>NZ_JAAKGC010000418.1 GCF_017591665.1 Aetokthonos hydrillicola CCALA 1050
CACGCCATGAAAAATGCTCCCTGATGATTTCCGAACCCTATTGAGTACTATGGCTGAGGACGAACTTGTTCGCACTCATATAGTTACCGATGATCCAGGGCCAAATATTCTGGCAGAGGCCTTGCGTTATATTGAAAATACTATTCGAGCCAAGTTTCAGCTCAACGAAAAACAGCGCGTTTCAGCGATCGTTGTTGGTTCTGCAAAGCTTGGCTTCTCATTCATAGAGAAACGCAAGAATGGCGCCTTATTGAAGCCAGCCTACAGAAGCTACACGCCCGGAGTTTCCGATGTAGACATTGCAATTATCAGTCCTGTCGTGTATGGAAAAATTTGGAGTGATCTTGCAAGTATAGGAGCGAGGCAAGTGCATTTTCCCAGTGCATCTAAACTCGGCAACTACATGTACCACGGTTGGCTTAGACCCGATCTATTCCCTACACCCAAGCCCCAGAGATGCGCTGATTGGACCGATGCATACAGAGAATTGCAACAACATCCTTCTTTGCGGAATAAACGACTCCGCTTGGCTTTATATCACTCGCAACACTTTCTCGAAACTTATCAACAGCGAGGAATCAGAGTTGCTAAAGATCAGGAGCAGATTTTATGAGAACGGCACCCACCAGCCTAAAAATAAGGCAGCTAATTACTCAAACAAGAAATGGAACTCTGATCCCTCGCCCTGAGTTTCAGCGTCGCCTTGTATGGACGACTGAAGACAAAATCCGCTTTATGGATACGGTACTGAAAGGCTTACCATTTCCGGAGATCTACGTTGCGAATGGCCCAGTCAATACTGACACAGGAGAGGGTCAACAGCTTCTAGTGGATGGTCAGCAACGTGTAACCACAATCTTTGATTACTTCACAGGTGATCCAAAAACATACGGAACCGCTCTGCCGGCCTACGCGGATTTGGATGAGGCACGCAAGAGAGAATTTTTGGATTACGACGTAACAGTACGCGATCTTGGTTCAATTACTCCTCAAGAAATTATTGAGGTTTTCCGACGAATCAATTCGACAAAATATGCTCTAAATGAAATTGAAATAAACAACGCCATCTACACCGGCGCGCTAATGTCCATCGCTACGGGTTTTTCGGAGCACGATTTCTTTGATAAGCACAGAGTATTTCGCCCGACAGACATCAAAAGAATGGGCGATGTTCGATTTATGCTTCAAATAATAATTACAATGATTGCTGGCTATTTCGATAGAGACGATTT
>NZ_JAAKGC010000419.1 GCF_017591665.1 Aetokthonos hydrillicola CCALA 1050
TCAAACGATGTTGCTTCTGGGTGAGGGGTTTTTCTTGCCATTGTGATCTGCTCATCTATTCTCTGTGTTCCCTAGTTTACTCGAATCTGTCACCCTCTCTAGTAAATTTTGCGGTTCTAGTTTTTTTAACCATGCTTTTCGAATAGTATCGTCCATTAGTTGAATTTCGGCTCTCTCCAAACTTTTTGTTTGGTTAATGAGACGGTCAATCCCCTGTAGTGCTAAAGGACGACCAGTGACTATAAACTGATGATGACTACTTTGCTGAAAATGCTCTACCTGCTGCAAAAATTCCTTAATTCCACCACTAGCACGTCCCTCTAGTAACAGTTCATCAAATCCATCTAGGAAAAACAAAAATCGGGTATTTTTATCTGTCAACCAACTGGGATTCTTAACAAAGTCATAGGTTTCTAAATAATTTTCAAAGGTTTTGGTGAGAGTATTCTCCAATACCTTAAGATGTCTCAATTTAATGACAATGGGTGTAAAAGATGGTTGCAAGTTGCTCCGAGTGTGCCAATTTTCCCTAACCCAATCAGCAAACATTCGGCAAAAGACACTCTTTCCTCGCCCTGCATCTCCTTGAATAAACAAGATTTTCTTGTCTTTGTGCTTGTTATTAAGTGTCTCTTTAGCCCACTTTTCAAGGTCAATAGGGTCTTTATCTTTGATGGGATTGCCATTTATATCTAGATCTTTAATAGGATTGCCACTTCCATCAAGTAACCTGACCTTCAAAGACACATACAAGTCTCGAAATGTAATCTCTTGTTCATCAAAAATTGTTTCATCCGGCTTGGGTTGAATCTCTCTTTCTAGGTATTCATTAATACTTTCTAGATTCTGCCTTTGCTGCCATTCTGGATATTTGGTTTCCCATAGCCATTTGAGTGCTTGTTCCCAAGGACTGTTACCTTTAGGTTGTCTCCCTCTGCTAGTTGGTTGGTTAATTGAACAACCAGCCTGTTGCAAAACATTACAGATTTTCTTCAACTCGTCTTGTAGTTTTTGCGCTCCATCGTCAGGCGTTCTACTCCAGGCAATAGATCTTGCTAGGGCAGTATTGTCTTTACCGCCGTTCGCCTGATCAAAGCGACAAAGAAATACAGTTCGCGTATCACCCGTGAAACTGTACTGTGTTGCCATTGCTTCTAAAAACTGGCTGTGCTGTTCTTGAGTATCTGAGGGATTCACCTAGCTAAACCACTTCTATATAACTCTATTTT
>NZ_JAAKGC010000119.1 GCF_017591665.1 Aetokthonos hydrillicola CCALA 1050
ACATATGTCAAGAAGAAGGACAAGATATTTATTTTGTCCGCCATTTGGGCAGATACAGATGAGAGATTATAGCAAACTTAAAATGTTTTCTGGCTTATGTCTTGCGGAAATCTAATTACAGAGAAAGGAGGAGCTAGAATTCAGCGTGGGAATTCCAGCCCCTGAATTCTGACTATTTGCCTAATTCCCCCGCTTTATTGCTGCTTCTACTCTCTGAAACTCGAGAGTGAGACGATCTTTAAGCTTTTGTGGGATGGGACGATTTGGGTAAGAACTGTAGTGTCCTGCTAGAGAATTGAGCGCTGTACGCATAGTTGTAAAAGAATTTAACCCAGATACAGCGTTATCACGTTGATAGCGCGCTGAAAAATCATTTATTTTTTTACGTGCTTCTGATTGAATTGATGCTTTGTCCGGTGAATCAGGTGTTACCTCTAAAGCATTTCTTAAAATACTGACTACATTTAAGGTATCTTGACGATAATCCCCTGTTAAGCTATCCGGACTAGAACAACTGACACAGCTAATAACCACAACTAAAACCAAAGCAAGTAAACGTGACCAATAACGCTTCATAAAAACCTTTTAAGTGAAACGATTATGTAAATCAACGTCCATCGTATCTTGGATTGGTGACACGGCGATATAGTGCAAAAGTTATGAGTTATTTCCTTAATTATGTATTGACTAAAATCTTCCTATAGATAGTATCGCGTTGTTGATAAGGTCGTCCTAAGTCAGTAATCGCAGCTTGCAAGGTTTCTACTTCCATGCATGTACCACCTATTGCACCTGCCATGGTAGTGATATGTTCCTCCATCAAAGTACCACCGATATCATTACAACCCCAAACTAAAGCTTCTTTTGCACCTTCTAAACCTAGTTTTACCCAACTCGGTTGATGATTAGGAATCCAGTTTCCTAAGTAAATCCGCGCGACAGCAGTTAGCAACAACGCATCTGCTAAAACAGGTTGATCTCTTCCTACGCGATGACGTAAAGGTTTGGGTGCTTCTTGCCCAACGAAAGGTAATAAAATAAACTCAGTAATATAAGATGGATATTCCTGATTAAGGGCAGTTTGTTGAAGCGATCGCAATCTTTCCAAATGTTTAATCTGCTGTTCTGGTGTTTCAATATGTCCTGACAGCATTGTGCTAGTAGTGTGTAAGCCTAATTTGTGCGCTATACCCACAATTGAAAGCCAAGTCTCTGTATTTATTTTCTCTGGACAAAGAATACGCCGCACATCATCATCTAAAACTTCAGCTGCCGTTCCCGGCATTGAATCAACACCAGCATTTTTTAACGCAGCAATAACATAGCTAAATTTTAGTCCATCTTCTCTTGCGATAAATTCAACTTCTTGGGGTGAAAAAGCATGTAGATGCAGTTGAGGAAAATCTTGCTTGATAGTTGCTACAAGCTTTAAATAATAAGACAAAGATTGATTGTTTATCTTTGCTTGTGGGTTCAATCCCCCTTGCATACAAATTTCAGTCGCACCTCGTCGCACCGCATCTTTTACCTTTACCAAAATTTGCTCCCAATCCAACCAGTAAGCATCTGGTTGGTCTTGATCCCGTCGAAATGCACAGAAGCTACAGTGCTGCTCGCAAATATTACTAAAATTAATATTACGATTAATGACATAAGTCACCACATCGCCTGCTTGCTGCCGCCGCAACTCATCGGCTGTATCTCGAATTGCTGCGATCGCGCTAGGCTCAGTTTGTTTTAATAAAAACAATCCCTCTTGGGCTGACAAATCATGTCCCTTCAGAGCATTGACAAGAATAGCATTTACACTAGTCACAGAACATTACATAGAGGCAAACCACACTTCCTATTATCAGTTATCAGTCATCAGTTATCAGTTATCAGTCAAGAATAACGTGTTTATCTGAACGCGAAACACAGCACCATAGCCCTTGATCACTGATAACTGTTTACTGTTCACTGTTTACATGCCCCTTGCCCGTAAATTTTGACTACGGATCAACTCAGTAAAATTCAATGTAGAACGCCCTTCAATTTTTGCTACTGTCTCAATTGCAGATAAAAGATGTTGTGCTGCTTCAGTTTCAGAATAACCCCTCCTTAGAGCTACACGAATGGCGGCGTCATCAGCATTGATCTCTGATTCTTGAGAACGGTTATTGCGCCAAATCCGCAGCAAGGCAAGAGTTGTTAAACCTCCCGCAGTAATAATACCTACAGGATCTCTTTGGGATAATTCTACTAATCCACCTAATAACCCAGCAACTGCAATACCTTGATAAATATCCGGCTTGTACCACTTTACTCCGGTCAACCAACAAACTGTGTGCAATAGTAGCAAATCCCTTTGTGCCGTGTTCAAACGACCCCACAAATCAAAATTGATATATATGGGGCGTTGTGAATTCCAAGGTAGGGGAAAGGAAGCGTCAATAACTTTGGCTTGCTGAGGCTTGCTGAAAATTTTGGTCATCATTCGACCAGAGGCAGGCATAATATCTAACAACCGGCGAATTTCAACATTTTGCTCCATCAGACTTCCTCAGAGGTACTGGGACCATAACCCTATCGGGTTATAGTCGTATGGGGGATAGGAGGGTAATTGAGCGGGGTTCGAAGCCCCCGAAATTACCAACCCAGTATTTCGTTTGAGTACGCGACACTTAGAATTAGCAAACCTGCCAAGTCTGAACCAATTAGCGTCGCTTAATGACAAATTATTTCCCGTGTAGCCTGAACAATGGAACTTGGGTTTAACGAGTCGCAACTCTCCCAAGTGAGGTATTGAACAGTTGTCTTCTAAAGGTTTGTTCTCTAGAATCCGTGTCCATACCCATAGCGTTGGTCACGGTAGTTCAAACTATTTCTGAGCTATTAACTACCAGGTGGTTAGGAATTTGGGCTTTATGATTAATCTCTTATGGTAACATAGATGTGTAGTCATTGCGTAGGCTTGATGAAAAATAAAGCATTAAACATTAGGATGAGCGAACGAAGGTTAAATAAGCTCCGGTTATACGCGCAAGCAAAAGAGAAAACCATGACTCAGATCATCGAAGATTATATTGATCGGTTACCCGTTCAAGAGGCGGCGAACAACACTGAACAGTAAACAGTTATCAAGCCCTATGCTACCGTGCTAACTGATAACTGATAATTGATAACTGATAACTGATAAAATGGACGCTTTTGCTCTCACACCGCCTGAATGGACAAATGAAGCAATTCATGCTTATGAGTTTTGCTGTCCCAGGTGTCACTCTAGTAGCTTAGAAGCTCAGCTGGTCTGGCTTAATCGGCGATCGCCTGTAATTACAGAAAACTATAACAAGAAATGGCAAGAGTTTTACCAGTGCCATTGTGGTTGTGCATGGTGGGCTTGGAGTAGCGATCGCCCTGCAAGCGATTACACTAGTCAGCCAGGTTATGAAATTTAATTTCTGAACAAAGCCCACCTAGTTATTAGGTGGGCTTGTAATACTTATCCTGTGATGAACCACCCCACCGCATGGCGGATGGGGTTTCTAATTAAGTTTTAGAAAGTGAAGGTAGTACGCAATGTACCTACGTACTCATTATCATTTCTATTGTTGTGTTCTGGATTGAACAGGACTATTACACCAGGAGTGATTGAAATATTATCGTTAACCTGGAACTTGTATTGACCCTCTAGCTGATAGGTTGTGTCTCTGTCTCTCTGTCTTCTAACAACTCCGTCTGTACCAGCAAATCTAACATCGCTGTAGCTGATTTTAGGTGGTACACCGAAGATAAACCCTAGCACGTTACCTTGTTTTCCAAAGTCTTTTAAAGATAGAGTAGCACCATAGTAGTAAGCTTCTGCTTGACTACCTTTGGCAACAGCAGGGGTTCCAACTGCTGTTGCGGTTCTAGCTGTACCTGCAAATCCTGTTACAGCTTCGAGTTGACTATAACCTCCCTATCCTGCAAGAGTAATTTTCTTGCCAAGCTGCAAGGTACCTTCTAGACCGAAGTGGTTACCAGTTGTAGACGCGTTTCCAAACGGTTGACTTGCGAGAGCGCTACCTGTACTTTCAAAAACGTTTACACCGCCAGTCGGGTTTTGAAAAGTGCGTGCGTAGGTCAGACCGATGTTAATAGCTTGGGTAGGTTTGATAGTTAATTGACCTAGAGCTGCGTAGTTACCATTAAACAAACCAGATCCTTGAGTTGGATTGCTTTGAAGGTTACCACGTCCGCCACCTAGATAACCAATGGATGCAGAGATAGGTCCTTTGGGTGCAAAACTGATAGTCGCACCTGCGCCACCCTGACCTTGACGATAAATGGGGCTAAAACGACCGTAGCGAGATAAAGCACCTTTACCACTGCTAGCGAAGTCTGGGTTAAAAGTTTCGACGTTTTCGTAAAATTCCCCAACGTTAGCATCGACCTTAACACGAATAGCGTCTTTTAGATCAAAAGCATAGTTGATTTTGTCTATAACAACACTGTTTTGGTTGCTGTCAAAGCCATCATATGCCAGGCGGCTCATTTGAGTACCAGTGGACGCGGCACCATAAGCAGTGTTATTGCTGTTAACTGCAACGTTTCCTGCTTGTAAACGGATTTGCAATCTGTCTTTTCCAGTGAAGCTGGAATTTAAGCTTAGACGAACCCGGTCTGAGAAAGTGACATTGCTATCTCGGTCAACTCGTGCAGAGCCAGGACGAGTTCTTCCTGGATCGTTAAGTATAGTCTGAGAACCAACGGCTCTTGTTTCACCAAAAGCATCGCTTATGCTGAAGATTGCTTCCCCAACTAACTTTGTGGTTGTAGAGAACTGATTTGCTTCTAGTTCTGCCGTGCGAGCTTCTAGAGCATCTACACGACCCCGTAAGGTTGCTAGTTCAGCAGCGAATTCTTCTTGCAGGCGTTGCAATGTAGCCAAGTCTTCTTTCTTAACTACATCAGCAGTTGCTGTAGCAATGAGTTCGTTAACTCTGTCTAAACAAGCATTTAAACCTGCTGCAAATTCATACCGGGTCATCGCGCGATTACCACGATAAGTTCCGTTGGGATAACCAGCGATACAGCCGTAGCGCTCTACTAAAGATTGTAGTGATTGAAATGCCCAATCTGTGGGCTGTACGTCCGAAAATTGAGAAACAGACGTAACTTGACCAATGTTGTCTTCCGACGATCTAGCAATACGAGAAACAGACGTAACGTTACCAAGGCTCTCGTCTGAGGAAGACTTGGTTACAGAATTGGTCTCAGCTTTATTGACTTCAGCCGCCAACGCGCTATTGGCAAGACAGAATGTGGCAGCTAAAACGAGCGGGCTCAGTTTAAGAAAATTCCAAAACGGTTTTTTCATGTTTTTTTCACTCACACCTAGACAGCTAGTGGTACAATTTCCTGATTCAGTTTAAATAGCCAGGGAATTCACTCATCCTTCCTTACTGAAATTGTACCAAATTTAGGGGTAATTCATGCAAGTCAACTACGATAGTTTTTAAGATTGCTTGGTAATACTAGAATTATTCGCCGTTTTGCTCGTGATAATTTTCCTTCTTCTTCAAACTGCTGCAACAGGCGAGTTACAGTCACTCTTGTAGTATTTAAAACTTCTGCTATTTCCTGATGTGTGACATTAAGATCAATAAGTTTGCCCTGTTCAACATCACGACCGAATTTTTCCCCTAGCCACATTAAAAACTGCCACAACCGTAAGCAAATTGGCTTACAGTGTATGATACTCAAAAGTTCTTCTGCTTGTTGAATGTGACACAACAAAGCATCTATATCCTCATGCCAAAGATGATGAGGTACTATATTAGCTTCTACACTTGTGAGACACTCTATCTGGTATGGTTTCACTTTCGAGAGAGGATAACCAATTATATCGCCACTCCCCCAGTAACCTAAGGTGATGTATGTACCGTCTTCACTCCAAGTTAGAGCACGAACTGCTCCCCTTTGGATTCGCCAAAGTACGTCGTTCCGTGGTGGAATGACTTCTCGACGCGTGAATAACCGTTGTGGTAGCTGTTCATATAACGGGGGAGAGTTTTCTGTCAGAGTTGTAGAACACTTCATAAGACTAGTAATAGAGTATTACGTGTTTAATTAATTTCTAGATAAAGACATGTATCAAACGTGATTATTTACGAGCGGCCATCTTAAGGGCATAGCTCATTGCCATCCTGCTCAACCAAAAGAGTGATTGCAGCATAGAAGGCTTTAGTTAAGATATGATTAGAGCTCCCTGGCTATATAGTTTGCTATGGATAGGGCTCCAAGAATTAAGCTTTGCTTAGCAAACCTTTTGAGCGAGCAGTACTGGTAAAAGTAAACACATAGATCGAAAATATATATCAGCATAGGCATAAAATACATTGTCAGCGAAATTTGACACCGTTTGCTGAGTTTGTTTATAAAGATTTAGTGAAGAGTAACAGGGGAGATCTTCCCTGCTTCATCTGATATAATTAACGCTGACCAGTAACGATATAGGCAACACGTTGGCCAATATTAGTTGCATGATCTGCCATACGTTCTAAACAACGAAGCACTAATACTAGTAGTAGGATGGGTTCTATTACACCAGGAACATCGCGTTGATGGGCTAGAGTTTGATAAAGATGCTCATAGGCATCATCGACAGTATCATCGAGGCGCTTTACACTTCGTCCTCCGACAGCATCTAAATCTGCCAAAGCCACCAAGCTAGTTGCTAACATTGCCTGAGCATGATGGGACATACGTGCAATTTCTGGTAATGAAGAATGAGGTGGATAAGGAAAAATCTTAATTGTGATCTCAGCGATGTCCTTAGCGTAGTCACCGATACGTTCTAAGTCGCGCACGAGCTGCATAAATGCGCTTACAGAGCGTAAATCTTGAGATGTAATCGGTTGCAGCGACATGATGACTGTACAGTCTAATTCTATTTTTTTGTAAAAGCGATCAATTTGTTTATCTAATAAAGGCACTTCCTCAGCTGCTTTTAGATCGCGGCTAAAGAAGGCTTGGTGACTTAGGCGAAAAGACTTTTCCACCAAAGCGCCCATACGTAAAATATCCCGTTCTATGCGTCTAATCTCACGTGCCAATTTTGATCTGTCGGTATTAGGACTATAAATGATTGCTTTCACGCTTGCAGTCCTCAAACATGAAAATGTTTTTTTAACTATAGTCTTAGCTTGAGGAATTTGCTATCCCTTGTGGGAAGTAAAGTTGAAGCCATGCACCACCTGTTTTAGGATGGTTCATAGCTTGTATGGAACCACCATGTGCCAGAACAATTTGTCGCACGATCGCCAACCCCAAACCACTACCAACGGTAGTTGTTGTTGAATGACTTTCTAACAGTGAGGATCGAGATCGTGCTTTATCACCTCGGTAAAATCGCTCAAATACATAAGGCAAATCAGCCTCGTCAAAACCCACACCTGAGTCTATTATATTAATTTCTACCACCGAATCATGCTGATCTTGGGGGGAAATTATTTTTGCCTCGATGAGAATGCTGGAACAAGGTGGACTGAATTTAATACTGTTGTCCAATAAGTTGAGGAAAACTTGGTGAATTCGTGATTGATCTCCATAGATCCACAATTCATCGGCACCTGAATAAGTAAACCCGATCTGTTGGCGTTGCGCTAGAGGTTCTAGAGTTTCCCATACAGATGCAATTAGCGATCGCACTTCCAAAGGTTGGCGATTCAGTTGGACTCTTGGGTTGTTTTCCAGTTGAGTGAGTTCTAGCCAGCTTTGGACTAAGTTAATCAATCTGTCAACTTCTTGTAATAAACGGTTAACCCAACGCTCTAGAGGTGATTCTATACGGTCTTGTAATGTTTCCGCAACTAAACGAATTGCTGTTAGGGGTGTTCTCAGTTCGTGAGCAATATCACTAAGAGAGCGATCGCAAGCTTGATTCATATTTAGTAGAGGCTGGAGATTTTCAAGAAAGACTCCTACTTGTCCCTTAAATAAGGGTAAGCTTGTTGCTCGCAAAGCCAAAGACTGTGATTCGATCACTGCTGCAGCATTCTCAAAAGCGGGATGGAATACCCATTCCTTTACCTGTAGCTGTTGCAAATCACGAGTTTGCTCGATTATTTGGTCTAGTTCGTAAGAGCGCACCAATTCCAGTAACAAGCGTACCTGTCCTGGCTGCCATCTTTGTAAGTATAAAATTTCTCGCGCTTGTTGATTACACCATAGCAGTTGATTCTCTTCATCTACCTCCAAATACCCAACCGGTGCGGACTCCAATAACTTTTCGTAAATCTGTAACTGTTGTTGTAAATTGTGTCGCTGCTGCTTAATTAATAGAATTTCACGCTTAAGCTTTGGAAGCAATGCAAACGGCTTGTGACTTGGTGAGGTTAATGGCTGAAGTATTTGCTCTAGATAACGGCTCAGTTGAACCTGTGCCCATAGACAAAAACCAATTCCTACCGTTAAACCCAGAAGAAATCCTAATATAAGCATCACCAGTTGTTAGTTACTCTTCTTTAAAGACTAACAACTATCCAAATCGATAGCCAAAACCACGGATAGTCACTATATACTCAGGACGGCTTGGATCTTGCTCTAATTTTTCGCGCAACCAACGGATATGGACGTCTACAGTTTTACTATCTCCTACAAAATCTGGTCCCCAAACTTGATCCAGTAATTGTTCCCGAGACCAAACTCTCCGTGCATAACTCATAAACAGTTCTAGCAGACGGAACTCTTTGGGCGACAAACTTACCTCTTGCCCCCGAACCAAAACTCGACACTCTTGGGGATATAAGGTGACATCTTTATATTGTAACATTGGCAGCTGGGGTAAGCTGCTTAAACGTTGACGGCGAAGTAAAGCACGACATCTTGCCACTAGCTCACGCATACTAAAGGGTTTTGTTAAGTAGTCGTCTGCTCCTACCTCTAAACCTAAGACTCGGTCAGTTTCACTACCTTTAGCACTTAGCATTAAAATTGGTACTGGGTTCCCTTGATAACGTACCAAACGGCAAATATCTAGTCCGTTGATGTAGGGAAGCATCAAATCAAGAATAACTAAATCAAAGGGGACTTCTGCTGATGTAGGGTCAAAATTTTTCAGATTTTCTACTGCCGATCTCCCGTCAGATGCAGTTACAACTGCGTAACCTTCTTCCTCTAATGCTAAAACAAGCATTTCTCGAATAAGTTCCTCGTCTTCTACTACTAAAACGCGGCTTCTTTGTCCGATATCAGTTGCCGAAGAATACTTGGTCAGTTCGCTGGTATACATTGATATCACAATATTATTAGCTGTACTTGTATTAAGAGAGTAATTTATATAGGGAACCGGGAACAGAAAAGAAGGAAGTTTAGCGCCTCAACATTAAATACGAGTCCTATACTATTTTACTTTATCTGAGCGCTCCAGAATTCTTTTAAAAAAAAGCTCATAGCCTATTAATCAACTATTAGCTATGTAAGTTTATACAGTAAAGTAAACATTGCCACATTGCCACTTATACTCAAATCTACATAGGCTCACTCATAAAATAAAATAGAGACGCTGTAATGATTGCGTCTCTAGACGGAGAAAACCCAAAGATAAATATTTAAAGTTAAGTTAAGATTTGTTGTGTTAAACTGTTACTGTAGTGTGCTTCTGTCATTAGATATAAAAAAAGCCTAAATTATTCTTATCCTGTGTACAACTTGAGATACACGTCGGTAAATCGTTAATCCGGAAAATTACAAAAAAATACGATGTGGGGATTTACGCTGGGGATACGTGAGATCGAAACAATGCTGATCTAACGTCACGTTTCTTCCACACCGGTTTTTTGTAGTGCTTGATGTATCAACAGTCTTATGTCAAGCAAATGTGGAAAAATCTAGATTAGGTGGGATATCTTGAATACGCCCTGGACCAATCGCGCGCAAAGCTTCCCTCAAAGAAATATCTCCGGTATATAAAGCACGACCAACAATTACACCCGTCACACCTTGTGTTTCAAGTGCCAAGAGGCTCAGTAAGTCAGTGATCGAACTCACACCACCAGAAGCAATGACAGGGATAGAGACTGTATCAGCAAGTGAGCGTAAAGCTTCTAGGTTTGGTCCAGAAAGGGTTCCATCACGGTGGATATCAGTATATATGATGCCTGCCGCTCCTAATTCTTGCATTTGGACAGCTAGTTGGGTTGCTAAAACTTCGGAAGTTTCTAGCCAACCACGAGTTGCTACCAATCCATTACGGGCATCAATACCAATAATAATTTGCTCTGGAAATTCTTGACAAAGTTGTTGTACTAAATCTGGTTGTTCTACAGCAACAGTTCCTAGAATTGCTTTGTGTACTCCTAAATTCAGTAGCTGTTGCACACTCGAGTATGTACGTAAACCACCACCAACCTGTATCGGCACTGAAACGGCTTGAACGATCGCCTCTATTGCTGCTTGGTTAACTAATTTACCTGTTTTCGCTCCATCTAAATCGACTACATGCAGTCGGCTGGCTCCTTGTTCAACCCACTGTTGAGCAACTTCTACGGGGTTTTCATTAAAAACTTACGATCGCTGATAGTCCCCTTGATAAAGTCGCACACAGCGACCTTCTAGTAAATCAATTGCAGGAAGTACATCCATTTTACTCTTCCTGTATGATTTGATTTGGGATTACGCATTATCCATCTTTTTTTGAATCACAGCTTGCCTAAAACCTAGCACAAGTAAGATATTAGAAAGCGTCAAGAAAGCTTCTGCACTTCCATGGAGACAATCAACATTCGCTAGAGACTCACCATAATGTACTTTGGCATAAATCCCGGCAGGGATTGTGACAGCAACAAATAACAGAGTGCCGTAAAATCCATATAGCGCCAACCGAGGCATTTGTCTACTGCGGCTAATAAACCATAAAAAAGCCAAATAGGGAAATAGAGAAAGACCAAAAAGTGTGGGTTGGGACATAGTATAGCTGGGGACTGGGGACTGGGGACTGGGAGAACTCTCTACACAAATCCCAGGTTTCCAGAAATAATATCTGGTTTCAGACTTATTTTGAGGGGATTGTTTCTTGAGAAGCTGGGTTTATAGTGTTTGATGATTTGGTGGAACGCCAAATTACTATGGAGGCTAGCAAAAGTGTAAAATTACCAACTAGGGTCATGGTAGCCTGGAGTGTTACCAACCATTCTAAGGATTCCGCGTTATCGAAATAGTGCCAAGTACAGGCACACATAGCGCCGACTAAAGCTGGTAACATACCGAAAGACAATCCCCACCAGGCGCGGTTACCAGTAACTTCGCCATAACTCCAGACTAACCAAATAGCAAGAATCCATTCAATAACGCTAGAGATATGAATAAACCAAGTGGGAATCGAAAGAATATGCATAATATATAGTCAAGTTTAGTGGTTAGTTGGTTGTTGCTCCCCAACACCTAACCTCTATCCGTCGTAACACTAACAATCACCAAATGAAGCCAATGAGGGCATTATTGTCTGGGTACTATGGTAAAGGAAATGGTGGAGATGAGGCTTTGTTGGCAACGCTCTTACAAATGCTACCACCTCATGTCATCCCTGTGGTTCTCTCTGGTGATCCACAGCAAACGAGCGATCGCTATGGTGTGGAAGCACATGATCGCATGGCAATTTTACCCGTACTGAGGGCTTTACGGTCCTGCGACGCTCTAGTTTGGGGCGGTGGTAGCTTAATTCAAGATGCAACTAGTGCTGCTAGCCCATTATATTACAGTGGAATGATGGGACTAGCCCAAACAATGGGGTTAAGAACTATTGCTTGGGCTCAGGGAATTGGTCCGTTGAAACGCCGAATCACTCAAGCGCTAGCACAACGAACTTTTGGCGGTTGTACTAAAGTGAGTGTTCGCGATCGCGCTTCCGCTGCCATGCTAGCTGATTGGCGAATTCCCTGTGTTCTTGCTCCTGATCCGGTTTGGGCGCTAGAAGCTAAGCCAGTACCAGAACTTTGGAATTTACCTGCTCCTAGAGTTACTGTGACGTTGCGCTCTCATCCTCAGCTAACAGAAGCAAGCCTTGCTAACTTAACTCGCGCACTGGTTGATTTTCAGAAAGCGACCCAAAGTTTTATAATACTACTACCATTTCAACAACGTCAAGATTTACATATTGCTCAGATTATTCAGTCTAAACTCAAAGATGATATCAGCCAGATAATGTGTCTGGAAGAACCACAACTTTTAAAAGGAGTTTTTCGTGGGGTTGAAATGGCGATCGGTATGCGTCTCCATAGCTTGATTATGGCAGCAGCTGAAGGCTGTCGCTGTTTTGCTGTAAGTTATGACCCAAAAATCAATCGGTTAATGGAAGATTTAAATATGCCCGGATGGGATTTGTCAGCTTTGCCAGATGATCCTAATTTGATCAGTAAGACTTGGATTGAGCATTACGCTAATGGCGATCGCCTATCACGGGAAACAATCCAATCTCTAATAGATCGAGCACTCATGCACCGCGATGTTTTGAGGGAAGCGTTGAGCGAGCCTAGTGGCAAATAAGACTATAAATCGCGATGGTTCAATGGTTTAGCATTTGTACCAGTATAAGTAGCTACAACATGACCATCGCCAACCATTTGATATTTGTATGTCACTAAACCTTCTAACCCAACAGGACCACGAGGGGGTATTTGCTGGGTACTAATCCCAACTTCTGCACCAAAACCATATCGAAAACCATCAGCAAAGCGAGTAGAACAGTTATGGTATACTCCGGCTGCATTTACGAGTGCTAAGAAAGTTTCTGCTGCTTCTAGATCTTCGGTTACGATCGCATCAGTGTGCTTGGAGCCATAATTGTTAATATGAGCGATCGCTTCATCTAACGAGTCTACGATCTTAACCGACAAGACTAAATCACTGTATTCTGTTTCCCAATCTTGTTCTGTCGCCACAGCAATATCTTGCACAATCTGACGGCTGCGTTCATCTCCTCTTAATTCCACGTTTAATTTTTGCAAAGCCTCGGCTATTTTCGGCAAAAATGTTGAAGATATATCGCTGTGAACTAGCAAAGTTTCAATTGCATTACAACCTGCAGGATAATTTGTTTTTGCATCAACTGCAATGGTAATAGCTTTTTCAATATCTGCGGCTTTGTCTATATAAAGATGACAGATTCCGTCAGAATGACCTATGACTGGAATTCGGGTATTTTCTTGCACAAAGCCGACGAAAGAGTTAGAACCTCTAGGAATAATTAAATCTACATATTTATCTAATTTCAAAAGTTCTAGGGTTTGTTCTCGTGTGGTCAATAACTGCACCACATCTGGATTAACGGTAGACTGAGATAATCCTTTTTTAATTGCTTTAACTATCGCCTCACAAGAACGAATCGCTTCTTTTCCACCTTTGAGAATAACGCCGTTACCTGATTTGATAGCTAGAGAAACTATTTGAATTGCTGCTTCCGGACGTGCTTCAAAAATTATGCCCAAAACACCTAGTGGACAAGTTATTCGCTTGAGGATTAAACCTGTATCTAGTTCACGGTGGATCTGTAGTGCACCAATGGGATCAGGAAGTTTCCCTACATCTCGCACTCCAGCGATCGCGTCTCTTAACTTATTTTCGTCTAACTGCAAACGCTTATAAAGTGGTTTAGCGATTCCCTCACGAGCAGCTTCTTCACAATCTGCAATATTTGCTGACAAAATTTCATCTTTTGCCGAATCTAAAGCTTGAGCGATCGCTTCAATGGCTTGATTTCTGTTTTCCGTGGAAAGAACTGCTAGCTTGAGTGCTGCGAGTCTAGTTTTTTGCGCGATCGTAATTAAGTCAGAACAATCATGGTAGGAAGTAACCATAGATAACCTAAAGGTCAACAATGAGTGATATGAGTCATATAAAAAAACTTAACAAACAATCTGTATATGAGCAAATTTCTTGAACAACCGCTTCTCGTTTGAGTCACATACGCTAATGCCCTCACCTTGCCCTCTCCCAAGATTGGGAGAGAGGGGTGAGGGCTAGTACCGCAAGGCGGAATTCAAAATTCTGTTAGGAATACAGCGTAGGCTTCTCAGAGATTTTGTAGACCGAAGGGCTTCTCGAAGAGTATGGTATGCTTATTTACGCCGCGCTGCACTAGAATGTGTGCAATACAACTGAGATGCGCTATATTACAGTGTAGTCGACTATCAATCCCATATTGTCTTTGTCGACGATTTCTTTTGTACGATAATCGCAATTACTGGCTGTACACCACGATCTATTTCTCCTGATTTGTACATATAAGAAATCGCCCTTTTTACTTTTTTCAAAAGCCGACCTTTACCTTGTGCAAAGTCGCGGATATGATCCTTCTTATGGCTACCGAATTCAAGAATAATAGTGTCTGCTTTTTTCCGTTTACCTTCTTTCTTCTTAACTTTTTTTCCCTTATCTTTCTTCGGTTTACTTTCTTGAGTTTTTACACTCAAAGGAGCAAAAACAGCAGTAAGTCCTTTTCCACTGGAATGAGTGAGGACAAGCTGAGTAGTTTGAGACGTTGAGTCTAAATTAACAATGGAGTTGCCATTATTTTGATAAATAGCTTTCACTCCTGCAAAAATTGGATGAGAACTATTAACGGTTTGATTACCACTAATGCCGTTATATTCACCCAAAAATTTTAAACCAAACACAAGGAGGAAAGTATTCCAACGGTCAGCTTCTTTTTGTGCACCACCTGCACTCGTTCCCGCTGCCAAATAAACATTACCCCCAGCTTAGACCAAGATTTACCCAGGTTCTTATTGAAATCACGAGCTTTTGTA
>NZ_JAAKGC010000420.1 GCF_017591665.1 Aetokthonos hydrillicola CCALA 1050
TGAGTGGTAGAATTTTGACAACAAATTGTTGTCAAATTGTCGAAAACACCTGCTGCTGCAATTAAATAGTTAGACTTCTGCCGACTATGCCCAAATCTATCACGACAATACTCCTCAAAGGTTTTGTGAGTAGAACGATAAAGCCTCCTATCCCGTAATTCCGTCAAAGCCTTACCTGCTTCATAAAATGCCCGTTCCACTTTTCGCTCCAGGTGCAGGCGTAAGCGTGACTCCTCCTCAGTAAGTTCTTGCGGTTCAATGACTTCAACAGATATATCTGGTTGGGTATTAGACGGAGGTAAGGGTTTTGGTGTCTTGCGCTTTGTCATGCGATCACCTTTTTGTGTATCTTCGCTATCAGATAAGGGAGTTAAGGTAGAGGACACGTTTGAGTGCAATGTTTGCAACTCTCCAATCAAAAGCATTTCCGAGGGCTGCTCGGCGATCGCGTATGATGCCATTTTTGCTAGCAATTCCGATGCTGATCTGCTTTCCTGTGGATCTGTCCAACCAAGTGGAAGATTGAAGCTGCTCTCTAGAAATTCCGGGTTTACTACTTGTCCTGGTATGATTACCCCTAGTTTCTTCAATTGCGCCTCTTGCTTGGTCTGTCCAGGTGGTCGTCCATTGCCACTGAAGCTTAAGGCTCCTGGAGACGGCAACCAGCAGTAGTCTTTCTCTAATAAAGGGGCTGGCAAAGTGTCCACTGCTGATAGTAATCCATTCTGCATCGTACCCGATGTTGTCAAGGGTTCTGAGCAAACCTCTGAAATATGAGCCAGTTGGTTGTCCTGGGTAATTTGGACAGGTGAGTAACCCTGGTACATTTTCAATGGCTGCAAATCTGGGCTGATAGTTTGCAATAATGTTAAGGACTGCGGGGAAACAGTCTCGCTCGTCTGCTGCTCCTTTCCTTTCACCTTCAACTGAAAATGGGGGGCATGGTGGGGAACCAGTAATGAGATCATTTTTCCTCGTTGCAGCTCACGCTCACATCCAGTAAAGGCAAGGGATTTAACGCAGTTAAAGTTGTGTACTCCTGGATATCGTTTTGACAGGATATCGCTACAGTACTCGTCAATTTCTGCAACCCCGATAAGCTTAAATCCGAGTTGCAGCCCTGCAACACAGAACCCCGCGCCAACTCCTGAGCAGAGGTCAAGTTGTCTGAACATTCTGCACCCCCCTCAAAATCCTCTTTGAATTCCATCCCTAACAACCAAG
>NZ_JAAKGC010000421.1 GCF_017591665.1 Aetokthonos hydrillicola CCALA 1050
GCTGCGATTGGACGCTTGCATTTTACAGGATGTTGACGATCTGATTCTACGTCTGCTATATCATTAATCAAATAAAAACTACTAGAAGTACTACAGAAGAGGATTAGTGCCAGCAGACTACCTGTTATAGATTGCTCATTGATGCTAAAAGCAAATAAAGGCGCTGCAAACACTACCAAATTTTTAGTCCACTGTTTCGGTCTTAAAGCAGCTATGTAAGCAAACTCTTTGCTTAAACGGGTTGTTGCGAGTTTTTTTGCAGTTGATGTGTGTCGGGAGTTCATGCGCTTTCAGTGAGTTTCCCTAATGTAGAATTATTTGTTTCCGCCTTGACACCCTGAACACAACCAAAATAGTTGAGCATAATTTAAGTATTATGCAATTGTTAACAAAAAAAAGTTACTTTAATAAACTTTTATATATGTCTAGCATTATAGCCGCTTAATTTTTCATGTTCGAATAAAAATCAAGCTAAAAAGCTCAGAAGCTTGTATTCACAAGAGATCTAGCGTCTGAAAACTCAAGCAACGTGTGCATGACTACCAAAACGACTAGAAAGGAAGAATACCCTTCTCTGTTTGTATCATTTCCAATTTTTTTAGTCATCCTTAGCATTGCGGAGTAACAATGTGAACAAAACTAGCGTTAGTAATTTGCTATCATTCCCAGGTTTGTAATTCTTCGGTAGTATTGCGTATTAGAGAATATAGTTTCTGGCGTCGCGTTTCAAAATTGGCTGCAAGTGAAATTAGTATGATACCAACGAGTAAACCAATAACCCATTTAAAAAAGGAATAAAGCCAGCTTAAAACCACGAGTTGATAGACACTGGTGATAAAAAAAGATATCAAGCCAATATAAAGAAAAGCCCGTACTCGCAAAGCTAAACCTGTAATAATTGCAACAAGGCTAAAAACTCCTGGTATCAGTGCTAGATCTTGATGAAAGATTATTGCCCAAAAACAAATTATGCCACTACCCAATAACCGTAATAAATGACGCTTAGCTCTCGTTTCTGGTGACCTAAAGTAAGGATCTAGCTGAGCAATGTACAACAGTGATAAACCAATCACTGTAACGTAGAGTAAAGGATCCGAGAGATTTATGGATTGGAGCCAATTAAATACCGTCCAATCACACAATATTATACTGATATAGGTAAAACGGAATTGGTTAGCAGCTTTAGCAACAAAGATATAAAAGCTAGCTGCAATTAGTAAGCTA
>NZ_JAAKGC010000422.1 GCF_017591665.1 Aetokthonos hydrillicola CCALA 1050
GGGCTACTATACATATAGTAAAGAAGTAAATCGTACAAGAGGATGATTCATGAGTGACCAGCAGGTTAATTTACCATATTTTGACCAACTTTTGGCCTTGCTGGATGCTGGTCACCCTGAGATTGAATTGGCATTTGGGCGTCATGTACATTGGGGTTACTGGTTGAACCCAGAACAAGCATTAAATACACCAGAGGATTTTGGTAAAGCTGCGGAGCAGCTGACTCGCGAAGTTTATTCTGCTGCAAACGTGAAGAACGGTCAAGCTGTTTTGGATGTTGGTTGCGGTCTTGGTGGGACGATCGCTAGCTTGAATGAACACTTTTCCCAAATGAATCTCGTTGGGTTGAATATTGATGGACGACAATTGGAGCAAGCACGAAAAAAATTATCAGCACAAAATGGCAATACAGTTCGGTTTGAAGAAGGTAATGCTTGTATGTTACCGTTTCCCGATCAGTCATTCGATGTGGTGTTAGCAGTTGAATGCATTTTTCACTTTCCTGATCGTAGACAGTTCTTTCAGGAAGCTTTTCGCGTACTTAAGCCAAATGGGTATCTTGCTCTATCGGATTTTGTTCCTACAGATTGGTTGATCCCATTTTTATGGGATAATAAGCAACTCGAAAGCTTTTATGGTCAATGGGACGTACGATATACGGCTAAATCCTACGCTAAACTTGCTGCTGAGACAGGTTTCCGTCAGGTAATCGAGCGAAATATTACGGTCAATACTTTACCAACTTATCAATTTCTTTGGACGATGAAGAAATATCTTAAATCAGATGCATATCTTTTTTCTGCGTTGTCCCAAACTTTCATCGCTGGATTGGTTAGTCAATTAGATTTGATGCGTTACATGATCTTTTCATTTAGAAGTTTCAATACCTAATAGAAATTCAATACTGCTCGATTAAGCCAAAAACTTAAATTTAATGTAGGTTGGGTTGAGGAACGAAACCCAACATTTATAAGGGTTTGTTGGGTTTCGCTGACGCTCTACCCAACCTACCATTTTCCTTAACTGAGCAGTATTGAATAGGGATTAGGAGAAATTTCCAGGGAAGCGGTGATGCTCACACCAGAGAAATATCGGGTTTCAATCCCTAATAGGGATTAGGAGAAATTTCCAGTTGATAATGCCGTTCAATTTTTTACCGGATTTGCGTTTCAATCCCTAATAGGGATTAGGAGAAATTTCCAGATTATTAAAGCATCT
>NZ_JAAKGC010000423.1 GCF_017591665.1 Aetokthonos hydrillicola CCALA 1050
CCCCACAATCGTCTTGGTTTCGCCGTACAGTTGTGTTACCTACGCTTTCCCGGTCGCGTTTGGAGTTTAGGAGAAATAGTACCAGAGTCTATACTACTTTATATTGCATCTCAATTAAAACTCGACCCGACAATAATAACAGAGTATTCCCAAAGGGATACAACTCGACGCGAACATCTGGCAGAGATTCAAAATAATTTTGGTTTTCGTACTTTTAATACATCTACATACAAACAACTTTCGAAATGGTTGTTACCGTTTGCCATATCTTCAGATAAAGGAATGGCGCTTGTGGGAGCATTAGTTGATGAAATGCGCTTGCGCCAAATTATTATTCCAGCTATTTCTACAGTAGAACGTTTAGCCTGGGAAGTCAGACATCGCGCTGATAAATTAGTATGTTTTGAGTTAACTAAAAGTTTGACAATATTACAAAAGACAGCACTGGATAAGTTATTAGTTGTAGAGTCTGATAAAAAGCTAACTGATTTTATTTGGCTGCGTCAACCACCAGGTCAAGCTAATCCTAAAAACTTTTTAAAAGTAGTGGAACGACTAGAGTTTATTCGCCATCTCAGTCTTGACTCTGGATGCTTGAAACGAGTACATCAAAATCGTCTGCTGCAATTGACCAAAACGGGTGCCAAGTCTACACCTGCTCACCTATCTAGACTAGATGAATTGAGACGCTATGCCATTTTAGTTGCTTTTCTCATTGAATGGAGTGCGTCATTAGTCGATTATGCCATAGGGATGCACGATAAAATGATGGGTAAATTGTTTAACAAAAGTGAACATCAGCATGGAGAAAAGTTTCAACGTGATGGCAAAGCGATTAATGAGAAAGTACGATTGTATGGTCAGGTTGGTAAAGCGTTAATTACAGCTAGAGGTGAGTCGACTGATGCCTATCAAGCCATTGAATCTGTATTAGCTTGGGAGGAATTTATTAGTAGTGTCGCTGAAGCAGAGAAATTAGCAAGCCCCGCAGATTTTGATTATCTTGATCTGCTTGATAACCGTTACTCACAGTTACGTCGGTATACACCAAAGTTATTGGAGACGTTTGAATTCAAAGCTACATCCGCCAATTTACCGGTTCTAAAAGCCTTGGATGTTATCAAAGAATTAAATAGATCAGGTGGTCGAAATGTGCCGAAATCTGCGGACACTAGTTTCGTTAAACATCGTTGGTCAAAACACGTATTTTAGGG
>NZ_JAAKGC010000120.1 GCF_017591665.1 Aetokthonos hydrillicola CCALA 1050
GCTTTCAAGAAATGAAATCAGGACAGAATCGGCGGACTATCACTTTAAGAATGGCTCGTCCGCCACCATTCTGAAAACGGAAAGAATTCAAGAAGAGAAAGCAAATCCATATTTTTTCTTTGCCGCGATCTTCTTTTCTTTTTTCATTGTTTCCTATTGTTTGGTTCAACTTATAAACTCAGAAAAGGGGAGTTATCAGAATGAAATTCAAATCAGACAGGTCTACAGGATCAGGTAGTGCTCTTGCTACTAGAGAGCCTGGGGGGAAAGCAACCACCACAAAGGGTTCATCTTCTAAGGGAGGTAATTCATTTAAGGTCAATACCTCCAGCTTTACCAGCACTTTAGCCGATATCGTACCTGGAGAAATGCAAGGGTGGTTTGGTGAAATTGGCGAAGCTTTGGGAGGAATAGATTTAAATCAGCCGCTTTCTTGGACCAAAGAACAAGTGATCGCCGCTAATAAACAAGCAGCAGAACTTGATAAAAAGATTCTAGAAATGGCTGAAGTTAAAAACGCGGTCATGAAGTATCTTGCTTACGCTATGAAAGAAGCTGAATTCAAGGCAGATTTGTGCGTAGCTATGGCGAAAGCCAAAGGGTACATTGATCAACAACAAGCCAAAGCGTACCTAGCTTATGTCAAGTATTTGCGCAGTGCTGCAAGACTTGAAAAGAAAGTTAAAGCGACACAGCAAATTATTGATGCTTCTAACAGTTCCTTGGAGCAGGCTTTCGATGCTCGTAAAGCAGCGATCTTAAATGCTGTGAATCAGAGCGCAAAACTGAGCGGTTCTACCGCTGCTGAGGTTGGCAACTTGAGAGTGCAACGCCAACAACTGCTGCAACAGCATAAACAAGAGATGGCTCAATACAAGCATGAGCTTGCAACAGGTCATCTGGCGGGCTCGGCAGCATAGTCTCCCCAACTCCTGTTCTTTATTTTGAACAGGAGGACAATACTTCCTGTCTCTGCCAAAAAATAATTTTGAGGATAGTCTGATGGGTTACCAAATAAATATCAACGCATCTACCGAAGAAGCAAAAGCACAACTTTCAGAAGCCCTGAACAATATGCCACAGGGAGGTAAATTTGGTGGAGAGTGCAGTACGAATGCCTTAAACACTGTCACGTCCACGGCAAAAGAGCAGGGATACGGTGCTCATGCATGGCTGAACGAAGATGGTTCAAGGTACAACTTTATTGTGGAATAAGCTTCAGTTCCCAAGGGACGGCATTATCTGTAGCAACGGTTCAGTTTGAAATAATGCCGCACCCCACGATTTTCCTTGAAGGAGACAAGCATGACGTTGCGCAGTATTGAAGACGTTAATGATGAAAATGCCCCAACTCCTAAGGCAGACCGATATCAGCATGTAGCTAACCTGGGAGAGTTTATTGTTCTATTCGCAGTCGGTTTAGGATGTTCGTTTGCTGCGCTGCATAGTCGCTCCTTCGAGGTTGTCCTGGGGTTTGGGTATGCGGTGGCGATCGCCTACCTCTCCCTACAATTCAGCGACACTCCCAGAGCGTCACTCTTCCGTATGACAGCCCTCACTCTAGGAGTTCTGCTGGGGTTCAGAGAAATCTTCTTGTTCTTCCCCATGCCTATTGTTCACACAGTTCTGACTGTTGCGGGAGGCATATTTCTATGTATTCGCGGTGTGAAATGGTTTAGGGGGTATTTTGCCACATGAGCCGGAGTAGAGTATTGGTTACGCGGCAAATACGACAATCTGCTTGCATCGTCGGTGCCGCTCTCTGTATCGGGGGATTGTTCCTCGCAATTCCCGATACCTACAAATCGTGGAAGTTTGCAAAAGAAAGCACCAAGAACTTGTTTGGTCAACCGCAAGAGCAGATATCTATATACCGAATAGAAGAGCAAATGCCATCTCAAGGAACGGTTTTTAAAATTGTTCAAGGGCAGTCCCAGAGAAAAATTACTGGTCTAGTGCTATTGTTCTTTGGCGGTAATTTGGCTTGGTATTTTGGTCAAACGCTTGCCGATGAATTTGAAATCATCGAGAAGAGATGCTTCAAGATTCGTCAAAGTGAATTCTTGATCGAGGACACCACCTTAAGAAGTGGAACCGAAGTGCATCAAACCATGATTGAGATGGATATGCTCAATCAACTAGCCTACTACCAGAAAGGTTTTAGACCAGATGATGTGACCTACTTGCCACCGGACGTAGAAGAGACAGAAGACAGCAAGGGAGGAGAAAACGAGAAATTCCCTGAGACAGTCAACGGCTTTTTTATGTGGCTGTTGGAGAAAGGTATCACCCAAGCAACAGTGAGAGACATTTCCCGCAAGTGGTTCAATGACGGTCATCTATCGGCTGATAAAGTGAGAGCTTTCGTTGATGGGTTGGTTGCTGAGAAGCTTGCTGAATGGATAGGCGAAGAAAAGAATGAATTTAAGTTAATCACTGCACCGCGTTCAAGTTAATCGTTTTCTCATTCAATAGGAAGGATTTATGTATGAGTTCATATCTGATCTACAAACCTTGTTTGAGGAAATTTTGGAAGAGTTCGGTAAGGATAACACAGAGAACAGACTATTAGCTGAATTCGGTATCAGTAAACTTCCCGTCCAGCGAAAAGTCGTCTGGGAGATTTATGAATATGATGTGGAAGTAGTAGAAGAAAACAACTGGACATACAACTTCGTCATCCAAGCCAAAAGAATACCTGAATCTCTTAAAACAGGAACAGCAAATACAGAGTGGGGAGCGGTCAAACTAGCGCGGGACAATTTGAAAACGTGGTTTAGGCAGGAAGAATAGGCATCGTCCATGACAGAATTGTCGATAGTTGACGCCTGACTAGTTTAATTTCGTAGTCGCAGAATGAAGGAAAAATTCATGTACAATAGTCTTGGAGATCCACAGTTTATGTTGACTGGAATTGCAGGGCAATTTCAAAATCAGTTTACTCGAAATATACAATCCAAAACAAAAAAAATCAGATGTAAGGTTTTCGAGTATTATGTAGATATCACCGAAACAGGCATATCAAAATTCATCTTCTATATAAATGCGCAGAGAATGCCTGACTATTTAAAAAGCGGTACAGCCGATTGCGAGTCAGTGGCGTTGGAGCAAGCACGCGATAACCTGCGACAGTGGTTTAAACAAGATAGATAGTTTAGTGAAAAAGCGTAGATCTCGCAGTTCGTAACTATCAATACCTTAAAAGTTTTGGAAATTTCCACCTACTTATTTCAATCAGGGAAGAAGAGAGATGGTTTATCTTAAAGAAGACGGAACTAATGGATTTAGTTGGGGGTTGCAATATAATTTTCTTGTCAAAGAACACCCAACTCAGCTGGAAGAAATTGCGCAAGCACGATTTCAAATATTAGCAGAAGAAAATCCTGAGCAAGCTGAGTACTACCAAAATTTGCGTGAACAGCTTGATGAGAAAATCAATGAAGCCTGGGATAATGATTCTCAAAACTTTGGTTGTGTGGAATCCAGCAAGGTTACCCAAGAATTCATCAAAGAAAATAATCTGATGGATTTATTTGAGGACTTTCCTGCATTATCCAGTGAAATAGACCAGGAAGTGGATTTTTCGGGTCTCGAAGATGATCCGGAAATCGATATCAATTTAACTGGGGAAGACTTTGAAGCTTGGTTGACAGAGATTTAGCCAAAGGAGATTTCAGGGGAACATGATGAAACAGCCTGAACTATCGTATCAAGATTATCTCAAATCAAGTCTATGGCGATCGCGTCACAAAGACTGGCTACAAAGAACACATAATCGCTGTCAATTATTCCCGTGGGTGCGGGTTGGATCGATTAGAGGAAAGTATCATCCATACGCAATTCATCATATGCACATCAACGCTTACCGCAGACAGGGACGGGAATTCTGGAACAGGGATGTGATCGTATTATCTCCCTTTGCACACGACTTTATTTTTCATTGGTTAGTTTCTGGCGGTAAGCGAAAAGTCCGTTACCAAAAAGATTTCCCTAATATTGCACAGCGATCGCTCAATTGGTGGTGCCGCGTTATGGGACTAATCTTGCTATTTCCAGGTTGGGCGATTCTGGTTGTCTCGTTTGTATTAGTGATTCATTTTTTGAATTAACTCAAGGAGCCATAGCTTATGCTTTCTATTCCGGCTACTCTCAAAATATATCCAGAGAATCTCACGGAAGAAAATGCAATTACAATCTCAGTATTTTTGTTAGCAATACCCCGCATCGGGGAAAATATTCAGATCACTTTGGATACCTACGAAAATAAAAGAGTATACGCAGTCACAACTATTACGGATGTCATTCATCTCCCTTCAATCAATTTGAACAGATTTCCAAAAGTCATTATCGAAGTAAGAATTATGCGACAAGAACCGCTCTCCCCAAATAAGACAAGTTGATTCTGGAATCCAAATTTTAAAGTGAAAGTGAGTATCTAAAAGGAGTTTTATTTATGGCTTTTTCTAGACCTAACGGGGACGGAGGATTTTCTTGGAAAGCCCACTTAGAGTATCTAACGGACAAAAATCCAGAAAATCTTAAATCAATCGCGATCGCCAAACTTAACTTACTAGCCAGAGAGAATCCTGATCAGGCAGACTACTTTAGCGATTTAGCGGATGAACTGGAGTTGAAAATATACCGCGAAAATGAAGCGAATGAAAAGCGCACCCTAGAACAAAAAGGTGTGGAAGAATCTCTCTCATACGAAGAAGAACAAGCGATCGTTGAACAATACCTACAAGAACATGGGATGAGTTGGATTTTAGAAGGCAACGATAATCCTTACCAAACAACATTACGTTGGTGCAGTTCTTGCGAGGATTTCACACCTCACAAAACTATGGAATCAGATCTGGGTTTTAAATGCACTAAATGTCCTCAAGCGACAAAGAGTGCAGCAGAAAGCTATATCGACACCGCTTATAGAACACTAGGCAAGTTGCTCCATAAATTGCAGTAGGTCAAGGGCGATCGCCTGAGTATTGCCCGCTCACCCGAAGAACAATGTTAACCACCGAGATCAGGGAAGAACTTACCCGCATCCAAGTAGAACTGAAAAAAGTATTTCCCCCCGAACAACACGAGATCCGAGACCTGCCGGGGAATGCAGGGAGATGGGTCTATCTGAGGTGGCAAACGATACGCGAAAGGTTAGACGCAGTTTGTCCCGACTGGTCTAACGACCATAGCGAAATCCAATATCTCGAAAATGAAGCGGTTTGTCGTTGTGGCATAACCATTTTAGGGGTGCGTAAAGAGGCTATCGCTTCAGTCCCCATCAGCCTCGTTAGCGGAAAAGGGAAAGAGATGACTCGTGGAAGCCCAGCAGATAGGCTTGCAGCTGAGGGACTAAAAAATGCAGCTGAAATCTGGGGAGTGGGACGCTATCTAGATGATCAAAAATTCGTCATCCATTATCTCAGCGATCGCCTGAGCGAATTAGACGAGAATATGCAAGGGGAGGTGAGGAAACTATGTGAGCAGTATAAAATTTATACTGGTGTACGGCAACCACAAAGAAAAGCGCCAGAAAATGAGGGTAGCTTTCTCCATGCCTTAGCAGGAACGAACCCCACATTAAAAATCTCGCAGCGCCAGCGAAATAGATTGTGGGCGATAGGGAAGAGTGAATTAAAATTATCTGATGACCAAATCAAATCCGCCTATAAAGAGCTTGGGTTTGAAAAGTGTGAAGATATTACGCCTGACAAGTACGAACAAGTAGTTGAGAGGTTGCGATCGCTTAGCAAAGCAGCAGATAACAATGTTGCTCCTGTACAGGATTTATATCCAGCTAACAACAATATAGTTCGCCAAATCAGATCCATCACTAAGCATCAGCCTGACTGGATATTAGCCCAATGCAAAAGGTATGGTTACGAGCGACCCGGAGCAATCCCGCCTGAGCAAATCAGCAAATTACTAGCTGATATGTGTAGCGATTATGCCTATACAAACGGTGCGGTGGAGAGTAGGGAAGGGGCTTGTACTTCTTTTAGTAGTGCGATCGCTTTCGCCCAAACCTCCGGGCAACCCATATTACAAGCGGCTTTGGATTGGTTAGGTCGCCACCAAGGACAAAAGCTTCGGGCTTAAATTGCCATTTTAAACGAATGGGCTGTGTGTGGCACACATTAAAAATTTGAGCTACTATAGCAATGTTGTCTCGATCAAAAGCGAATAATTTCTTTGCCAGCCAAGAAAACTTTTTTTACTAAAATCTAAGCTCTAATGATACAATTCAAATTGGTAGCCAAAACAAAAACAGCTCTGCATGGATTGACCATCAGAACTTTTTTGTTGGGCTTTTACCCCAAGGGTGATTCAAAGAACTCAGTGAAGTTTGGCGACCCAGCTAAGTTTTCGATTTCACACTTGTCATTTCTAGTGATCAGGGATCTTGGAACAACGTTAATACCTCAAGGAGGCATTAGACATTTGAATTAAATGAGGTAGCTATACCAACAAGCTGTTTGTTAGTCCCCAACAAGGAGGTAGTTATACCCTCAAGTCGTTAGTGAAACACGTTGCAATGCAGTGCATTGTTAACGCGGGGTTATACGCATTGTTATTGTTATACTCAGGTCGTTGCGGCTTGAGTCTCGTTAAAACAGAAGACTGTTTTGACAGACTTTTTGCTAGTGCAACAACTTGAGTATAACACATCGTGCTGGCTTGAAAAGATTTTCAGCATAAATTTCTCTGATGTGTTTGCTATGCAGATTAAAATTTTCTGTTTGTTACAAATCTTATTGTCGGGTGGTGTGCCATGTTAGAAGCTCATCATCTCTGTGAGTGGCACACGAGTTTAGTAGACCGGAAACTAACTGAACTTAACGTCAAGAGTTTGAGCGGCAACGCTGCTTTAGAAAGATTACTGTTTGGCTTACCAGTTTCCTCCCGCCGCAATGACGGGCGATTGCGGGACGGTTTTTTAAAAGCTTATGCCCATGTTGAGTTAGGTGGATGGTGGGTAAGTGGACTAGATCCACAAAAAGGTTTCCTTGAAGAACAGGACTGGGGACGATTTAAGCCAGATCAGCCACGCCAAAATTGGGATGAGGTATCCCTAACATATTTAGAGAAGCTTGTTAAATACGAATCCCCCCCAAAAACTCCTAACCGAGTTACATATTTCAGGGTTCCATTACATATCTGGGAGATGGTCGCATCACGTTATAACATCCCCATGCCCGAACATGTGCAAGTCACAGAGAATGGGGAGGCGATTGGTTTCTGGCAATGGGTACAACAGCACCCAAAAATTCCCGTAATTCTTACAGAAGGAGAAAAAAAGGCGGGTTGTTTACTTAGCTTTGAATTTGTGGCGATCGCCCTCCCCGGAATATGGAACGGCAGAGTGGGGAAAGAAGAATTCGAGCATCTTCACCCTGACCTTATCCCGCTAGCCCAGGCAGGGCGAACATTTACAATTCTTTTCGACCACGAAACCAAGCCCAAAACCAAAGAGAATGTTTCCCAAGCAATTCGCCGTACCGGAGCGGCAATTCAGCAAGCGGGTAGTAACTGTAAAGTGGCTATCCTCCCTGGTCCAGAAAAAGGGGTTGATGATTGGGCAGCGGCACTAGGGAATAAAGCAGCAGCTAATTTGACAGCATTAATAGATGATGCCGTCACCCTTGAAGAATACCAGACAAAATCTCACTATCACCGCAGACGAGGCGTGGTTAAATACAAGCCTGATATAGAGGTGAATGTAAGGTACTTGGCAGAGCATGTCTTACTCCCCGAAACTGGCTTGGTCGGTATTCTGTCAGACATGGGTACTGGGAAGACGGAAACCTTGGTTAGGCGCAGGCAGGAGCGACCAGAAGAGAGATTTATCAACATAGGTCATCGGGTAAACCTGTTGAAAAACCTCGCATCCCGTTTAAGTACCCAGATGTATTCCGATATAGCTGCTGGGAAGATGGGGGAGTGTAGATCCTTATCTATCACGATTGATTCCCTGTACAAACTTGCGGGGCAGCTAGAAGGATATGACTGTGTACTGATAGATGAGGCAACCCAGTTTTTAAATCATCTGCTCACTTCTTCTACTTGCCAGAAGTTTCGTCGGGAAATTTTAGATGTTTTGAAATTCATCATCTACCAAGCAAAGCTCGTTGTACTGGCAGATGCCCACCTTGATGATGTGACCATCGAATTCTTCCAGGCTATGCGTCCTGAGCAAGTGATCTTAGTTCCCGAAGTTAAGCTGACGAAAAAGGAAAGGCAACGAAGAGAGCGGAGAAATGCCTACCAAGCAACGCTGGGAATAGAATCACCATTACCCGAGGAAGTCCCAGTTAAGTCAGTGCCTTACATTATTAAGAATAATTACCGCTCTGGCGGACGGGATGTGTATTGGTATGAAGGGAAGGACAACAGTGCTATTGTCGCCAGTATTCACTCAGACATTATGGCGGGTAAGAAAGTACTGGTAGTTTCTAGCACTAAGCGTTTCTCAAAAGCATTAGAGCGATCGCTCATGAAGCAATCGGAAAAATGGGGCAAGGAGAACAAAGGAGTAGATCCACCACCCCTGACGTTGTGGACTATTCATGGAGAAAATAGCGGAGCCCCTGAAAATATTGAATTCATCAAGGATATCAATAATGCCGTAAAAACAACGCAGGTGCTAAACGTGTCACCTTGTTTAGGCACAGGTATTGACATATCTACCCCTCATTTTGATGTGATATACGGGGTTTTTGATGGTGATGCATTGGCGGCTACTGATGCTGCCCAGCAGTTATGGCGCTATCGTCCAAATGTTCCTATGCATGTGTGGGTACGGCCAAGACCATGTTTTGGTTATCAGGAATCAAACCCCCGCCGGATCAAGGAAGGGATATTAAACAAGAATCAAATGACATCATTCTTGATCCGACTAGACCCAAAAACAGGCATCCGAGGGGTAGAGGACGAATGGATGCTGGATACCTACTGCCAACTGAAAGCGCAGCACAACTGGTCCGTCAATAATTTAAGAACTGACCTGAAGTTGCTCCTAGAAGAAATGGGCAACAAAATCATCCCTGTGGATCAAGATCATGACGGTGATGCTAAATCCTGGATGAAGGAAGCGAAGAAGGAAATTAAGTACGAAGATCGCACTAAAATTGCCAACGCCAAGGACATTGATCGCCAAATATGGGAATGGCGACAGCAGTTAGACTACCTGAAACCTGAAGAAGCAGCTGAGTGCATTAAGTTCCAGATCAGGGAAGCTTACGGGATGCCAGTCACCCCTGAACTCGTAGAAAAGCACAATGAAGGAAGGCTATTAAAACAGATCATAGCCCTAGAAGCTGTAGTCACCAAACCTGAAGAAGAAATCATTTTAGACGAGCAGGGGAGGGAGTACCCGTTACCACCAAAAATTGTGAGTGAGTATGATCGCAGCGATCGCGAGCGACACAAAATTTCAATGGACTGGAGCCACCGTTCCACCGAGTGGCTGATGCGCCAACGCCTGGGGATAAACGAGCTTGTTGAACACCTAATGGCTGGGGGAGAAATTGCAGCTGATGACCCCAGGCTGGCAGCAGTAGCTGAAAAAGCCAGGTTTGCTACAGGCCATATTAAAGCAGTGTTGAATTTGACTGTACCTTCTAGCAAATCCCCAATGTGGATATTCAGCCAATTCCTCGGTCAATTGGGACTATCCACCATTTCCCAGCGTTTGGGTAGAAGGGAAACCCGAGTCCGGGTCTACTCTTTGAAAGAAGAAGACTTAGTATTTGCTCAGCAAGTTTTGGAGTGGCGACAAAAACGCCGCGAGGAACGGGAGCGACAGCGGGAGATGACGCACGAGCAAGCTGAAGTTATGGATCTTAATTCAGCTGATCAAGCGGTGTCCACACCCCCCTTAAATATAGATACAAATCTCGATGATCTGGACACACCTTTAGAACCTGTTTCCCCTCTCAAGGAAGCAGAGTGGTGGGTAAAGGTGAGGGCGATCGCCGCCGACTCACTACAATTTCTCACGAACAGCGTTGAAAGAATCAAAGATGCCATCAGGCTCTTACCCCACCAGCAACGTTGGGCAGTCATGCTGACGCTTCAAGATTTAGACGAAGCAGCCTTTAGCCAATTTGAAGCTCAGTTTCCCCAGTGGCGAGACTGGTGTCGCTTCTGGGTATAGTCCACCTGCTTTAGTACGTAAATCGTTTTTCAGTATAAAATAATCTCCGCGAGGTAATGAATAATGACCGCGCTCAGGCATCTTATTGCCCAAAACTCTAGTTATCCAGAGTGTTTGGCTAATCTACCACTTTTTGAACCTGATAAACCAGTTTCCCTCACTCCGTTTTCCGAGCCCAGGAAGCTAACCCCACAGAAAAGCTATAAATTAATTGATAATTTTACAGGTCTTGAAGAAGCAGTCGAGGAATTAAGTACAGCTCCTGTCCTGGGGATAGATACCGAAACGACTGGTTTAGATCCACATTGTGATCAACTTCGGCTGATTCAGCTCGCTGCAACCGATTTCCCAGTCGTCCTTGTAGATGTATTCAAAATACCTTTAAGACGTAAGATGTGGGCTTTGCTGACGAAGTTTTTTGACTCCACTGCGATAAAGGTTTTCCACAATGCCAAATTTGACTTGAAGTTTTTTACCAAGGTTGGGCTGAAAATCAAAGGTCAACTCTTTGACACCCAAATTGCTCATCAACTATTGACAGCCGGACTTAAAGAAAAAGCATCACTTAAGGTGATCGCTCATAAGTACCTTGGTGTGGAACTAGAAAAAGAAAGCCAGCAATCGGATTGGAGCGTAAAGGAGTTAACCGAAGAACAGCTGAGTTATGCAGCTTTGGATGCTCGCATTCTCTTGGATTTGAGGAATGTATTAAGACTCAAATTAAAACAAGCTGACCTTGTGCAAACAGCCGTCATCGAGTTTGGAGCTATACCCGCAGTAGCTCAAATGGAATATCAGGGGATGTTTCTGGATCTGAGTAAGTGGGAAATTCAAGTCAGGGAGATGGCGATCGCTCGACAGAAAGCCGCTGAAGAATTACAGACATTGCTAGTTTCCGACAATCCTCAAATGACAATAGTTGAAGGTGCAAATCGAATAAATCTAAACTCTCACCAACAACTCTTAAAAGCTATCCAAGCTCAAGGAGTACCCATCCAATCCACAAACAAGAACCACATCGCACCTCTGGCTTCAAAATATCCAGTTTTGGCGGCTTTACAGAAGTACAGAAAATCCTCGAAATCCCTTAGTGCCTTCGGGAATGCTCTGCCTACTCACGTATCTCCTCATACACAGCGAATTCATTCCAGTATTTGGCAACTTGGCGCGGTCTCTGGCCGGTTCTCATTCTCACATCCCAATCTCCAACAAGTACCTCGTAAATTTGAGATTCGTAGGTGTTTTACGGCTGCGCCTGGAAACAAACTGATCATCGCGGACTACAGTCAGATCGAGTTGCGAATTGCGGCTGAGATTAGCGGCGACTGGACCATGATCAACGCTTATCAGACCGGTCAGGATTTGCACCGTTTAACAGCATCTTTGGTTTTGGGTAAGCCGTTGGACGAGGTTGTGAAGAGCGATCGTCAAATGGCTAAACCCATTAATTTCGGTTTGATCTACGGCATGTTTCCCCCGCGTTTGCAGAATTATGCCAGCGTTGAATATGGAGTAGAAATGACATTAAGAGACGCTAAAATATTCCGGCTGAAGTTTTTTGAAAGTTATCGTGGACTTGCTCAATGGCATCAAAGGGTAAATAATGCGCTCTATAGCAATAAAACGTGGGAAACCCGTACACTCGCTAAGCGTCGTCGTCAGTGGTTGCCTGATAAAAACCCCTCTTTGAATGAAATGTTGAACCTTCCCGTACAGGGGACTTCAGCGGATATCACCAAACTTGCTTTAGCCCAATTACTTTTTGAATTGGAGGGTACAGCCGCTGTCATTATCGCAGTGGTTCATGACGAAATAATTCTAGAATGCCCTGAATCTAATGCACTGCAAGCTTCGGAAATTTTAAAAAGGGTGATGATTCAGGCTGGGCGGAAGTTTTTGAATCGTGTGCCTGTGGAGGTTGAGGTGGCGATCGCTGATAATTGGGCGGAGAAGTAAATCGTTAACTTTGATTTTACTTCTCTAAAACATCCCAACTTATGACCCATTGTTGGGTAAATACTTAAGGTTGATGATTCCGCTCATAAGCACGAAAAAATAATACTTTGAGGCATTAGGTCAACGTTTTGGCTCAAACCGAAGATTCACTTAACAAAGCTGACTCAACTGCTGCTTAGTTTCGGCTGGTTTTCTCATGATTCAACTTGACTCAGTTTTTCCAGGAAATTGGGTAACTTCGTCTTGCTGTTCTCTTAATTGCTGGTTGAATCCAAATTAGTCCAAACTCCAGTATTTACGCCGTGTTGTACTAGTCTTGAAAAGAAGAATTTCTTGAATAGCGGCTATGCCCCTACCATCTGATAGTTCTACAACAGAAGTAACTACAGTATATATTGATTTATATTTTACCCACAAGTGGTCTATTGTACGGAGGTCTGTGCAGGGAAAATTCAAAAGTTCTTCACTTCTGATGTAATCGTCCTTGGTGTGACCTACAGCTTGAAGCATCACCCTATAGGTTTCTTCATCGGCTTCTTCCCACTGTCCTGCTTTGAGAAAATTTCGGAGTTTGGTGTAGTCTATATTACGTTCACTCTTAAGGCAAAACTGTCTTAAGAAAGAAAGCAAGAGTTGGTTTCCTGGATTAGAATCATGTGCAGCAAAAGCTAAATCTTCAAGCCATCCCTCTGCTTGCGCTGCTTTTATTACTTGATAGACACTGTCTGATAAATTACTGCTTCCTGCAATTCTTTCTAAATATTTATCCATTTCAAACAGTAACATTTTCTCAAGCTGTATATTTTCAGGAAAAGCATCCATTAAAGCATTATGTAGCTCTTTTTTTTGCGCACCATTAAGCATTATATCTTTCATAAAAGATGACTTATCCTGATGGATTTTTGCCCTCTTTGCAAAAAACTGAGATGCTCCCTATGCAACTGACTCTAAGGACTGAAAATAGAGTTTTTGTAGTAAATGAACAATTTTCGTCGCTAAGTCTGTAATGCTTACTTAGCTTTGATTTGGTTTGATCTATAGTTGAGCGGTTATTAGATCTTTCCTATTATCAGTATCTGTATGAGGATTACTTTCCCTTAACGATGAAAATTGTTCCGTTACTACAAAAACTTTAGTTAGAATCGTATGTTATTTAAGTCTCTTTAAGGTGAAGAACGTAGAGGAGCAAATCCAGCACTCTTAATAAGATCTTGTCCTTGGTCTGTTAAAAGCATATTAGCGTAATCCTCCCCAGCTTTTCTAGCATCAGAGTTATCGTTTGGAAAGCCTACAAAAACATCACGAATGAGAGGATATTGATCGTTATTTATAGCCTCAAGGTTTATTTCCTTTGGTGGCTTATTTGGACAAGTTTGATCGACTACAGCCGTTCCTTTATAAGGTAAAAACAAATCATTTTTGGTATTACCAATAGATATAGGTTTAACCTTACATTGACCAAGGACTTCAGAGGCAGTACCGAAATAGATTGCTCCCTCAGTCTGACTAACTTTTTTTGCCATGTCCGTGGGATCTGCATCTAGAGAGATGGCTTGTGAAGAAAATGTTGTGATATCCAATTTTTCCATAAAGTATTCGCTAGTCCCGCTTTCACCCAAAGATCGATAGAAGGCTTTAATCGGCAAATTGGGACCACCAACCTGGTTCCACTTCTCAATTTTCCCTGTGTAAATACCCTTAAGTTCCTCCACAGTCAAACCTCTTGTCAATTGTAGGTTGGGTTGAACTGCGACTGCAATTGCATCCTTTGCAATAGGTATGTACTTCACTTTAGATGTATTATCTCGTGCTGAAGCCAAAATAAAATTAAGTTGACCGGATGACAACATCCCTCTTCCTTTTACAGTTCCCGTGGGTTCGTATTCTTGTAAATCATACTTACCAGAAAAAGCTTGTTTAATTGGATCTTTTACCTTTCCTTCTATTGGTATTAGTGACTTACTACCGCCATAGCGCCACTGACGACCAATAGGTGCAGAAAGCTTGGTATCCCTTATAAATGCAGGATAGTTATGAAGAGAATTAAGAATAGTGGGCAATGCGACTACTAGAACTGTAGTAATTGCAGCTAGAAAAATCCACTTCTTCCAGTTTTTGATTTTTTTTAGCGGTGAACGATTTGCTAGCTGTCTTTCTGACTGCCATTCAGAAATAGATTTTCCTAGCTGTGTTTCTGACTGCGGTTCAGAAATAGATGTCGTAGCACCAAGCTGCTGCCATGTGGGAGGCTCTGTTAAACTGCTAATGCAAATAGCTGGTAACCAGGTAATACCTGGAAACTGGGCAAACTGTTCTAATCCGAAGCTTGCTTGTTGAAAAGCAGCAAAGAGAGAATGTCCCTGAAAAGCAAAGAG
>NZ_JAAKGC010000021.1 GCF_017591665.1 Aetokthonos hydrillicola CCALA 1050
TTCCTCTTATAGAGGAATTTAGCTCTTAGACAGGGATTTATAATCCCTGGCTGATTTAAATGCAGTCACACAATCAGTATCGTCGCGGTAGCATTTATATTTATCATTTTATTGGTGCAAGATATGAATCTACCCAACCTACAGATGGTAACGTGATGATAAACTCGCTTCCTTGACCAAGGGTAGAATTTACGGTGAGAGTTCCGTTGTGTTTTTCGGTGATAATTTGTCGCGCGATAGCGAAGCGCTGCGGCGAAGCGCCGATCGCCAGCCCTAAACCTGTTCCTTTTCCTACGGGTTTAGTAGTGAATAAATGGTCAAATATTTTTTGTTGGACAGATTCTGTCATCCCAATTCCATTGTCAGCGATCGCAACTTGAACTTGGTTATCCATGACTGAAGTGGTGATGGTAATTTTGTTAGGCTTTGCTTCAAGCTCTTTAAAACTACGTCCAATATTTGATTCTTCTAATGCATCAATAGCATTTGCCAGGATATTCATAAAGACTTGATTTAACTGCCCTGGAAAGCATTCTATTTCAGGTAAATCACCGTAGTTTGTATTGACTTGTATTTCTGGGCGTTCTTCATTAGCTTTCAAACGATGTTTGAGAATGAGAATTGTGCTATCAATACCGGAGTGGATGTTAAATGGTACTTTGTGATCTTTGTCATCACGAGAGAAGGTGCGGAGACTATCGCTGATATTTGTTAGGCGATCTGCTCTTAGCAGCAGCGCTTCGCTATCGCACGCCACCCTCATCGAATCAATCATTTCGGGTAAATCTTCTAAGCTATAATCTAAGTCAATCTCTTTGGCATGGTTAATAATTTCATTACTTAGATTTGGTAGAATTTTTTGATATAGTTTCAAGTGTTCAAGAATCTCTGTGATGATGGGCTTGGTTTGTTCAAGAGTGGCAGAAATAAAGCCCAAAGGGTTGTTCATTTCATGGGCTACCCCTGAAACTAAATTACCTAAAGCAGACATTTTCTCACTTTGAATTAACTAAAGTGGAGATAACAACTAATACTCTAGATTCAATCTTTTTATCTTTGAATTTATTTAATAAATTTAAAGCCAATTGACTAAATTCATAACCCTGCTCAATATCACCAGCAACACCACAAAGAAATAATCCATAGCAAGAGTATCCTAATGCAGAAATAGGACCATTTCCATAATTTATTGATAAATTGATTTCCATCATCGTTATTAATGAATAGAGATGTGGTTTTGCGAAATAAGCAGGGATAGCTATTTCTTGAAGAATCTCCATGACTGCCAAAATTTGGGGGTTCGTCATTTCTGGCAGATGTAGTAAATCAGCAGGTTTCTTGCTACCTAGAAAAGTTTGTGTTTCTTGCCCCACCCGTGCAATATCTTCTAAAGAAGGTGATGCAGGGAGATTTATTTCAAATTGCTTTAATATCGTCAATCCAGCGTTGATAGCTTCCAGTAAATGTCCTTGTGAAGTGTACGCATTAATTCTCACTCCATACACTTTGACGGTATCCAATGGTGTTTTTGCGTGTTGCAATACTGTTTCTGCAAGACTTTCCATCTCAATGTTATCAGTATTGAGATAGGCGGCTTCCGTTGCTTCTGCATACAACTCCAGCGCCAGATTATACTGACTTTCCCAGCAATCTCTTGCTAATAGATTGCGCCCAACAGCAAAGTATTTAACTGCCGCATTATACGCAGTTGCATTTTTAGCTTTACGCCCAGCTATTAAATTTAACGCAGCTAATTCTTCTCGTTCTTTTAGTTGTTCAACGAGTTCTACAGCAACATTGATTTGATTAACAATTTCAAAAATTCGTTCTTCTCGTTCACTATCATTTGTGTTTTTAAGTAACTGTTGACCAATTTGATAATGAGTTATTTTCTTTTGCTCATCTGGAATCAAAGAATATGCAGCTTGTTGAACGCGATCATGTAAAAACTTGTATGTGATACTCTGAGAAATTTCTTCCTTAGCTGGTTGAATTTCTTGTCCAACATAAAATTTATAAACATCATCAATAGGAAAAATTAACCCTTCTTGTAAAGCTTTCCACAAACAATCTGCCGCTTCAGCTTCTGCTTTTTCAGAAATAATGGACAAAGTTGCTAAATCAAACTGATTGCCAATACAAGCAGCTAACTGTAATATATTTTGAGTTAATACTGGCAATCTTTGTAATTGAAATGCCATAAAAGACACAACATCATTTTTAATTGCTTGCTGAGTCAATTCTGTAATAGCACATTCCCACCAACCTAACCTATAGTTGAATTGAAGCAATTCATCTTGATGTAATGCTTTAAGAAACTGTGTAGCAAAAAATGGATTTCCTTGGGTTTTTTGAAATACCAATTGAGAAAGAGACCATGCTATATCTTCTCTACATTTAAGTGTATCAGCAACTAATTGATTTAATTGCACTTGACTTAGTGGGTTTACAGTAATTGTATTAATCGTTGCTTGCGTTTTTTGAATTTCACTTAAAGTCAACATTAATGGATGTGCTGGGGTGACTTCGTTATCACGATAGGCACCAATTAACAAAAGATGCCCTGTCTCAGCCATAAATAACTGTATCAACTTCAATGATGCTGAATCAGCCCACTGCAAATCATCTAAAAACATTACTAATGGATGTTTTGCACTTGTAAAGACTTGCGTAAATTTTTGAAATAATAAATTAAATCTATTTTGGGCAGAGATTCCTGATAGTTGTGGTGCTGGTGGCTGTTCACCAATAATTCTCTCTAACTCTGGGATAACGTTAATAATAACCTGTCCATTTCTCCCAACAGCTTCTAAGATTTGGCTTTTCCACTCCTGGATTTGTGCATCATTTTCTGTAAGTAATTGCCCAATTAAATCTCGAAATGCTTGCACGAATCCACTCAGGGGAACATTCTTTTGAAATTGGTCAAATTTGCCTTTAATAAAATAACCCCGTTGCCTTACTATTGGTTTATGCACTTCGTTGACAACTGCTGTTTTTCCCACACCAGAAAAACCAGCGACAAGCATCATTTCAGTAGCACCCTTGCTGACTCTTTCAAATGCTTGTAGTAGGGTTTCTACTTCGGTTTCTCTTCCATACAGTTTTTCGGGGATGATGAAGCGATGGCTGATGACAAACCGCTCTGCGTCTAAGCACGCGTCCCTTCTCGCAATCTCAAACCGCTCTATTCTACCCGTTTCGTTTAGCTGAGTCCTACAATTTTCTAAATCAAATTTTAATCCTAATACGCTTTGATAGCGGTCTTCTGCATTTTTCGCCATCAATTTGTTAACAATCTCTGAGAGTACAGACGGGATTTGTGGGTTGATTTCATGTACTAAGGGCGCTGCTTTCGCAATATGACAATGTAGTAACTCCATTGCATCGCTTGACTCAAAGGGTAACTTCCCTGTAAGTAACTCATAGAAAGTTACACCTAGCGAATAGAAGTCAGTTCGGTAATCAATTCCACGATTCATTCTCCCTGTCTGTTCTGGGGAGATGTATTTTAATGTATCATGTGATACATTTCTAATGGTGAGTGTTTGTGTTTCTCGTGGGAGTAAAGACGCAATACTAAAGTCAATTAATTTAACTTGCTTTGTTTGGGGGTTAATTAAAATATTGCTGGGTTTAATATCTTTGTGAATAATCTGATTACGGTAGAGTGTTTCTAAAGCGTTGCATAGAGCCAGCCCTATCAAGAAAAATTCTTGTAGAGAGTTTGCGTGTAATGTTTTTGGACAGGAGAAATAATCCTTCAAAGAAATGCCCCCGAAATCTTCCATTACCAATGCGTAACCATTCTGGTAGGGTTCCAGGCTATAGGTTTGGATAATTAGCGGTGAGTGAAGATTTTTGGCAATAGTATACTGATTGCGAAATTGCACCAGTTCGCTGAAACTAGGATAAGGATTTTTCAGAAGTTTAATTACTACAGGTAATGAGTCAGTTTGTCTAACCCCGCGATAAACTAAAGTTCTAGAACCAGAGTAGAGTTCTTCGCTGAGGTGATATCCGGCAATACTTACTTGGGGTATCATCCTATCACTCAACCTTAAACATTTGTTGATTTAGTTTTCCCAAACTGCGCGTACAATATCAAGCTTTGTACATTTTTGTTTATACTTAGCACTACCACTTGGGGAACCAATTGCTTCGTTCAATTAGAAAGACTACTGAAATGGTAAAGAAATCACAAATTCAGTACCTTTACCAAGGGTAGAATTCACTGTCATAGTTCCATGGTGTTTTTCCACAACAATCTGCCTTGCGATCGCCAGCCCTAAACCTGTTCCTTTCCCTACCAGTTTAGTAGTGAATAAATGGTCAAATATTTTTTGTTTGACTTGTTCATTCATCCCAATTCCGTTATCAGCGATCGCAATTTTAACTTGGTTATCCATGACTGAAGTGGTGATGGTAATTTTGTTAGGATTAGCTTTAATTTCTTCAAGACTACGTCCAATATTCGATTCTTCTAATGCATCAATAGCATTTGCTAGGATATTCATAAAGACTTGATTTAATTGCCCAGAAAAACATTCTATTTCAGGCAAATCACCGTAGTTTGTATTCACTTCAATTGTAGGGCGTTGTTCATTAGCTTTAAGGCGATGTTTGAGAATGAGAATTGTGCTATCAATTCCCGAGTGGATATTAAATGGCACTTTGTGATCTTTGTCATCACGGGAGAAAGTGCGCAGACTATTACTGATATTTGTTAGGCGATCGCACGCCACCCTCATCGAATCAATCATCTTTGGCAAATCTTCTAGGCTATAATCCAAGTCGATTTCTTCAGCGTGTTCAATAATTTCATCGCTTGGCGACTGTAGAGTTGTTTGATAGAGCTTCAAATGTTCAAAAATATCTGCGAGTATCGGTTTAGCTTGTACAATGCTGGCAGAAATAAAACCCAAAGGGTTATTCATTTCATGGGCTACCCCTGCAACTAAATTACCTAAAGCGGACATTTTCTCACTTTGAACTAACTGAAGTTGAGTTTGCTGGAGATGTTGAAGAGTTTGTTCAAGTTGGGTTGTTTTTTGATATAGCTGCTGTGCTTTGTCTTGAGATTCTTGGTAAAGGCGAGCATTTTCCAGAGATATTGCTGCTTGGGAAGAAAGGAGATGAATCACGCTGAGGCGAGCACTTGTGAAAACTCCGGCGGTTAGTTGATTTTCTAAGTAAATAATACCTACCAAATTTCTTTGATTAATAATCGGGGCACATAATACGCTCTGGGGTTGATGTTCCAACATATATTTGTCAATCACCCCGGGAATATCCGTTTTACAATTGTCGATAACTACTGTTTTTTGAGTATTTTTGACATAGTTGATAATTTGAGTAGGAATATCTTGACAATCTTCTAAAGATTGTGGAGTCAGGATAGTCTCCATTTCCTCATTTTTAAGCAAGGTTATTGCCTTTACTTCCCAAGTATGATCGGAGATTTCCCTGAACGGATCCGCCGTCTGCTGGGCTTGAGGAAGAATCAGTATAGATTTTTTGGCACCAGAGTTTTCAAGGATAATATGAGTGAGACTAGTGATAAGTTGATCTATTTGTAAGGAACTGGAAATAGCTTGAGAGGCTTTGAGTACGCTTGTAAAATCTAGAAGATCGGCAATACTGCTGCTACTATTGCTAGAAGTACGAGTAGATAAGAGAGTCTGATCAAACGCAATAGTTTCTAAGGGGTTAAGATTAATTTGTTGTTGTTGCAAGATATGTTGCAACAGTTGAGGGTAGTGTTTTAGTAGCGCATCAATTTTGGCTTTAGCTCCCCAACGAGCGTAGCAGTAATAGGCTTCTTGCATATATGTTTGGGCAATTTTTTCTTTACCCCAATCAAGATAGAATTTAGCACAGAGCTCGTTGCTCAATCCTTCTTCTTGGATGTAACCGTTTTCTTTAGCCAGAAAAATTGCCAAGTCATAATTTTTCATAGCTTCTAAATATTGCCCTAGAACTCGAGAACGTTCTGCCTCTACTAGATAAAATTTATGTAGATGATTGTACGGGTTATGACTTGTCCATTCCTGCAAGTTTTTCTGATTAGCTGTAACTTGTCGCAGGATATTTTCTTGCTCAGATTTAGGATATTTAGGCAAAACAGCTAACCAAGTTAAAGAAGCATAAAAGTTGAACGCAGCAATATTAAACATTCCTTTTCCGCAAGAGGAATAATGTTTTGCTCGTTCGATAAACTCAAGAGCTAGCTCAAATTCTTGAAACCAATAACATAGGATTAGCTTGTTCACAAAGAAATGCCATAATCCTGTTTTGTCATTTGTCTGCTGAAATCTTGCTAAAAATTCCTGTTCTTTGTCTGGTTCACCAAACAAGATATATGGACAGGCTGTTTGATCAAGCAAGTTCAAAACTATCTGTCGATATACTTCATTGTAGTTGAACTGGGTTTGTTGATGAAGTTTTTCCAGTACTTTGCTATATGCTGTGATTTCTTGCTCTAGCTTAGGTAACTCATAACCTATAAAATATGCGTGATATCCGTAACCATAGGCTGCGTAGCTCAATTCCATTAAACTTCCGGTTTCCCAACCAGTAGAGTAGGCATTTTGCAATAGCTTTAAAGTTTCTCTCGCATGAACCTTCCAATGAACAATAAAAACAGAAGTTATAAACAATATTCTGGATTCAATTTTTTTGTCTTTAAATTTAGATAATAAATTCAGCGCCAATTCACCAAATTCATAACCTTGCTCAATATCACCAGCAACAGCACCAAGAAATAATCCATAGGTAGAGTAGCCTAATGCAGAAATAGATATGTTTCCATGATTCATTGACAAATTCATCAGCACCATGATTATCAATGAATTGAGATTTGGTTGTGTCAAATAAGTAGGTATACCTATTTCTTGGAGAATGTGCATCACCGCTAAGATTTGCGGATTCGTCATTTCTGGCAGATTTAGTAAATCAGCCGGTTTCCTGCCACTTAGAAGAGTTTGTGTTTCTTGTCGCACCCGTGCAACATCTTCTAGTGAAGGTGAGGCAGGGAGATCTATTTCAAATTCCTTTAATATCGTCAATCCAGTACTAATGGCTTTGAGTAACTCCCCCTGTGATGTATAAGCCCTAGTTCGCAGTGCGTATACTTTGACTGTATCCAATGGTGTTTTTGCATGTTGCAGTACTGTTTCTGCAAGGCGTTCCATCTCGATGATATCAGTATTGAGATAGGCGGCTTCCGTTGCTTCTACATACAACTCCAGCGCTAGGTTATACTGACTTTCCCAGCGATCGCTTGCTAAGAGATTGCGCCCAACAGCAAAGTATTTAACCGCAGCACTATACGCTGTTGAATTTTTAGCTTTACGCCCAGCTATTAAATTTAACGCAGCTAATTCCTCTCGTTCTTGTGCTTGTTCGACTAATTCAACAGCAACATTGATTTGATTAACAATTTCAAAAATCCGCTTTTCTTTTTCACTATCAGTTGTATTTTTAAGTAACTGTTGCCCAATGCGATAATGTGTTATTTTCTTTTGCTCATCTGGAATCAGAGAATATGCAGCTTGTTGGACGCGATCATGTAAAAACTTGTATGTGATACTCTGAGAAATTTTTTCCTTAGCTGGTTGAATTGCTTGTCCAACATAAAATTTATAAACATCATCAATGGGCAAAATTAACCCTTCTTGTAAGGCTTGCCATAAACAAGTTGCTGTTTCTAACTCTGTGTTTTTTGAAACAATAGCTAAAGTTGCTAAATCAAACTGATTGCCTATACAAGCAGCTAACTGTAATATATTTTGACTTTTTTCTGGCAATCTTTGCAATTGAAATGCCATAAAAGCCACAACATCATTTGTAACTGCTTGCTGCGTTACTTCTGTAATATCACATTCCCAACATCCTAACTCAAAGTTAAATTGGATCAGTTCATCTTGGTATAATGCTTTGAGAAACTGTGTCGCAAAAAATGGATTTCCTTCAGTTTTTTGATATACAAGTTCAGAAAGAGTCCAAGCTAAATTCTCTGTGCATTTTAAAGTATCAGCAACTAATTGATTTAATTGTACGTGATTTAGTGGCTTTAAAGTAATTGTATTAATCGTTGCTTGCTTTTTTCGAATTTCGTTTAAGGTCAAAATTAATGGATGCGCTGGAGTGACTTCGTTATCACGATAAGCACCGATTAATAAAAGATGACCTGTATTAGCCATGAATAACTGTATCAAATTCAGTGATGCTGAATCAGCCCATTGCAAATCATCTAAAAATATCACTAATGGATGTTTTGCACTCGTAAAGACTTGCGTGAATTTTTGAAATAATAAATTAAATCTATTTTGTGCCTCAGTTCCAAATAATTTTTGTGCTGATAACTGTTGACCAATAATTTTTTCTAATTCTGGGATAACTTCAATAATGACTTGTCCATTCTCGCCAACAGCTTGTAATATCTTGCTTTTCCATTCTTGGATTTGCGAGTCATTTTCTGTTAGCAATTGCCCCATCAAATCTCGAAATGCTTGCACGAATCCGCTCAAGGGAACATTTCTTTGAAATTGGTCGAATTTACCTTTGATAAAATAACCGCGTTGCTTTACTATCGGTTTATGAACTTCGTTAACAACTGCTGTTTTTCCAATCCCAGAAAAACCAGCAACAAGCATCATTTCGGTACTACCATTGCTAACTCTTTCAAATGCTTGTAGTAGAGTTTTAACTTCGGTTTCTCTTCCGTACAGTTTCTCAGGGATGAGAAAGCGATCGCACACATCTCCTTGTGCAATTTCAAACCTGTCTATTCTACCAGTTGCGTTTAACTGAGTCCTACAATTTTCTAAATCAAATTTTAATCCTAATGCACTTTGATACCGATCTTCTGCATTTTTTGCCATCAATTTTTCGATAATGTCTGAGAGTACAGGTGGGATTCTTGGATTGATTTCATGTACTAAGGGCACCCCTTTTGCGAGATGGCAATGTACTAACTCTAGAAGATCATTTGATTGAAAGGGTAACTTACCTGTAAGCAACTCATAAAAAGTTACACCCAATGAATAGAAGTCAGTGCGGTAATCAATTCCGCGATTCATTCTCCCTGTCTGTTCTGGAGAAATATATGCCAATGTGCCTTGTAATACATTTGGGCTCATCAGTGTTTGTGTTTCTCGTGGGAGTAGAGATGCAATACTAAAGTCAATTAATTTAACTTGCTTTGTTTGGGGGTTAATTAAAATATTGCTGGGTTTAATATCTTTATGAATAATCTGATTGCGGTAAAGTATTTCTAAGCCGTTACATAAAGCGATCGCTATGAGCAAAAATTCTTGCAGAGTGTTTGTCTGTGATGTTTTTAATGTGGTAAAGTAATCTTTCAAAGAGATCCCACCAAAATCTTCCATTACCAATGCGTAACCATTTTGGTATGCTTCCAGGCTATAGGTTTGGATAATTAGCGGTGAGTGAAGATGTTTTGCAATAGCGTACTGATTGCGAAATTGCATCAATTCATTGAAACTAGGATAAGAATTTTTCAGGAGTTTAATGACTACAGGTAATGAGTCAGTCTCCCTAACCCCTCGATAAACCAAAGTTCTAGAACCAGAGTAGATTTCTTCGCTGAGTTGATATCCGCTAATACTCAATGGTTTCATCTTTTTCCCACCAAATCCTAAGCATTTCTGGATTTAGTTTTCCCAAACCGCGCGTACAATATCAAGTTTTTTACACTTTTATTTATATTTAGTAATATAACAATCCTATTTGAGTTGTGAATTTAGTCTGAAGGAAGGCAATAAGCAGGAGATTTTTTTACGTATGATTTAAGACTGCTATTCTACTAAGGAAGCAACTGTAAATACTACTCAAATGGTAAAGCAATCACAAATTCAGTACCTTTGCCAAGGGTAGAATTCACTGTCAGAGTTCCATTGTGTTTCTCGACAATAATTTGTCGAGCGATAGCGAAGCGCTGCGGCGAAGCGCCGATCGCCAGCCCTAAACCTGTTCCTTTCCCTACCGGTTTAGTAGTGAATAAATGGTCAAAGATTTTTTGTTTGACTTGTTCATTCATCCCAATTCCATTATCAGCGATTGCAATTTGAACTTGGTTATTGTTGAATAAAGTTGTGATGGTAATTTTGTTAGGATTAGCTTTAATCTCTTCCAGAGTACGTCCAATATTCGATTCTTCTAGTGCATCAATAGCATTGGCTAGGATATTCATAAAGACTTGATTTAATTGCCCAGGAAAACAGAGGATTTCAGGTAAATTACCATAGTTTGTATTCACTTCAATTGCAGGACGTTGTTCGTTAGCTTTAAGGCGATGTTTAAGAATGAGAATTGTGCTATCAATACCGGAGTGGATGTTAAATGGCACTTTGTAATCCTTGTCATTACGAGAGAAATTGCGCAGACTCGTACTGATATTTTTCAGGCGATCTGCTCTTAGCAGCAGCGCTTCGCTATCGCACGCCATCCTCATAGCATCAATCATCTTTGGCAAATCTTCTAAGCTATAAGCTAAGTCAATTTCTTCGGCGTGTTCAATAATTTCATCAATTGTACTTGGTAGAATTGTTTGATACAGCTTCAAATGTTCAAAGATATCCGTAATAATTGGTTTAGTTTGTTCAAGGCTGCTGGAAATAAAACCCAAAGGGTTATTCATTTCATGGGCTACCCCCGCAACTAAATTACCTAAAGCCGACATTTTCTCACTTTGCACGATTTGTAATTGCGCTTGCTGTAAATCATGTAATGCTTGTTTTGCTTGTTGATAAAGTCGAGCATTTTGTAGAGAAATTGCCGCTTGAGAAGACAAAAGCTGAACCACACTCAGGCGATTAGTAGTAAAAGCTCCTTGAACTAACCTATTTTCTAGGTAGAGGATTCCTATCAAAGCTCCTTGATTAATAATCGGGGTACATAATATACTCTGGGGTCGATGCTCTAATATATATTTATCAATCACCCCAGGAATATCTGTTTTACAATTGTCAATAATTACTGTTTGTTGGGTATTTTTGACATAATTGATAATTTTGATGGGAATATCTTGACAGTCTTCTAATGATTGTGGAGTCAGGATAGTTTGTATTTCCTCATCTTTAAGCAACGTAATTGCTCTGACTCGCAAAGTATCAGCACACACTTGCTTTCCTGGAACAGTACTGTCTTCTGCTTGGGAAAGAATTAGTACAGATTTTTTCCCGCCAGAATTTTCAAGGATAATACGAGTCAGGTTGACTATCAGTTGATCTAATTCGATGCTACTGGAGATAGTTTGAGCAGCTTGGAGGAGAGAGGTAAAATCCAAAACATCGGAAATGCTAGTGTTAGCAGTAGTAGAAGTGTGGTTAGATGAATAAGTCCCACAAAAGGGAATAGTTTCTAGGGGTTTAAGGTTGATTTGTTGCTGTTGTAGGATAGGCTGGAGCAGTTGGGGATAGAGTTTTTCTAACTGATCAGTTTTGGCTAGTGCTCCCCAACGGGCATAACAATAGTAAGCTTCTTGCATGTAGCCTGCAGCAACTTTGTCTTTACCCCAATTTAGGTAAAACTTCGCCATTTCTAAGGCATTGCATAAAGCCAGCCCTATTGCGAAAAATTCTTGTAGAGAGTTTGTGTGTGATGTTTCTTGGGAGACGAAATAATCCTTCAAAGAAATTCCCCCGAAATCTTCCATTACTAAGGCATAACCATTTTGGTATGCTTCCAGGCTATAGGTTTGGATGATTAGCGGTGAGTGAAGATTTTTGGCGATCGCGTACTGGTTGCGAAACTGAACCAGTTCACTGAAACTAGGATAAGGATTTTTCAGTAGTTTAATGACTACAGGTAATAAACCAGTCTGTCTAACTCCACGATAAACTAGGGTTCTAGAACCAGAGTAGAGTTCTTCACTGAGTTGATATCCCGCAATACTCACTCTTGTCATTATCCTGCCACTCAATCCTAAGCTTTTCTGGATTTAGTTTTCCCAAACTGGGCGCGGAATATCAAGTTTTTTACATTTTTGTTTATATTTCAATTTTGCTCCCCAGAATTCTCAAGGATAATAGGAGTGAGATTGGCAATCAGTTGATCTAATTCGATGCTACTAGAAATAGTTTTGGGAGCAAAACGCCGTTCGACTCCCTACAAATGGTGTTGATCATTTATCTGCAAACAGCTGTATATTCCTGATCCCTCTTGCATACTAAATTGTTAATTGCTTTATTTTTAAATGTTTAAAACATCACAGACAGACTCAACATTTAAGGGTTCAAAATGGTGTTGTAACTTGTAGATGAAGAGTTTCCCTTAACTGTGGATGCTCAAAGAAAAGTTCTCGTGCATGTAGATGTAAGCGATCAGCAACAGCAATACATCCATAAAGGCGATCGCCTAAAATAGGTACACCAAGCCCTCTTGAATCAGCAGCATGAACTCTCAGTTGATGGGTACGCCCTGTTAGCGGTATAAACTCAACCCGAGTCTTGTTTTCTTCTGTTGCTATCACTTTAAAGCGCGTGATGCTGGGTTTTCCGTATTGCCAATTCACTTGTTGGATAGGGCGGTTTTGAGGATCTCCCCATAATGGCAGAGAAATTACACCTTGTTCAGGTATTATTGAACCAGAAAGCACCGCTTCATAAACTTTACGAACCAAGCGTTGCTGAAACTGCTCACTAACTTGGCGATAGGTTTGCATGTCGCGAGCCAGTACAAGAATACCAGATGTTTCTTGATCTAACCTATGCACAGGAGTAAGGGATTTACCGTTAGGTAATAAATGACGCAAACGATAAAGAACGCTGTCTTGGCGATCGCGATAACGCCCTGGAACAGAGAGTAGCCCTGGGGGTTTGTTCACCACAACTAACCATTCGTCTTCATAAATAATGGATGAAAAGAAGTCAGAAGTCAGAATACAGGAGTCAGAATAGCCTTCTTTGTCTCTATAATCGAAATTGGTAACTTTAAACGACGGTTCTTCTACCACTCGCACAGAATTCAATTCTGAATTCTGGCTCCTGACTCCTGAATTCTTCTTCGTTAGCGTTTTGTCCAAATGTAGATTTGAGCCTGACAGCAAAAACCCCATCAACGGCTGACAGCGTTCTATACAAGCTCCATAAAATTCTCCCTGAATTTTATCGCCATTAGTCGAGGATTGTCCCCACCAAAACTCTGCCATCGCCAATGGTTTTAAATGATGCGTTGCTGCATAGTGAAGCAGCTTTGGAGCACAACAATCTCCTGTACCAGTAGGCAAAAAGCGTTCTAACATTAACTGCTGCAATGATATTGATTGTCCTGAAAAATTTGTCAGGGAGTAAGCAGCATACATCTGAGCTTGGAGTTGGGAAGATAGTTCTTTGCGCTGCTTTTTCAGTTCGCTAATCCGTGCATCTGCTACTGAAATCAGCTGCTTAAGTGGCTGCAATGCTTCCTCCCGCATACGTTTCAGTTGTCGTCGCTCAATTCCATCCCGACGACTTTCTTCATCAAGTTGTTCAAGTGCAGCAGTGAGTGCTTCCTCTATCAGCGTTTCATAACATAGTTGACGTTTTTCTTGTCGTTGTTGTTTGGATCGGCGGTGGCGATCGCTCAGCACTTGTAGACGCTGTTCAAAATCCTGAGATAGCGTTTGGTACTGCTGTCGTTCTGGGAGTTGCTTAAGGGTAATAAGCTCCTGTTTTATAGCTTCCAACAACGTTAATGTGCGAGTTTCCTCTAGAGCAACTTGGTTTCGCCCTGGAATAGGCGGCACCCAACCCTCAACTACACTGGAACCGTTAAGCAATCCAGAGAAAGCTTTTAGTACTCTTTGTTCGCCAGTAGGGAGTTCAACCAGCAATACTCCATACATTTTACCCTCGCAGGCATAAAGGTCATCCCTAGCAAGATATTGCATTAAGCCGATGGCGATCGCTTCTGATATTGGGGTACGCGGTAACCTCAATAATTCACCAGTTTGAGGACACCGCCCTTCATAGTAATAGCTCGGAGATAAATTGGTAGCTATAGATTTGCAGTCTATAAAATCTGAAAGTTTGTGCAAAACAACCATATCAAGAATGATTATAATTTAGGCTGTTCTATGCAATCTAGTTATTAAAGGGTTTAAGGTTTTTCTTAAAATGTCCACACTATATTTTTTGAGCTTAGTATGGTTTTGCGATTATAACACGAATTTGGGTGTGGAATGATCGCCCCGAAGGGCAGTACTAGAGGCGATCGCCTATTGAGTGCCAATCCGAAGCGTGGTATTTCTTTGAAAAAAGTTTTGAAATTCAGCTTGGCGCACTGCGATAGGTTCTGGAGCATAATTCCACAAGCTTTCGTAATAGAAGAACGTTACACCTAAACCACGCTGTTGCGCTGCTTGTACCTGGTATTTAATTTGTTGAATTGGAATAGGGCTATTTCGCAATCCTGCCATAATACCAATTCCGGTTGGTATAACCTGTTGTGCTTCTTGAATTTCTGGACGGGAAATATTTGCAACAAAACTTGGCAGATCTGGACGATAAACTTGCACAATTAGCTCGTCTACAATATTCAGATCAATCCAAGTCTGCCAGTCTTGCAAGTGGAACTTGTAAGCAAAGTCATAGTAGTTCGGAGAAACCGAGAAAATAGCACCTGGTTTTCTTGCTTTCACAGCTTGATTAAGTTTTACCATAAATGTGGTGATTTTATCTGCCCGCCACCTCATCCATGCTGGCTCTTGAGGATTACCTGGAGGCTTGTTTTTGGTTTCCCGGGTGTACTGCGAAATTGTGTATTTGTCGTAGCCAAATTCCCGAGGTAAACTCATGTGATCATCGAATTGAATGCCATCAACATCATATTGGGTAACGATTTCGGTCACAAGGTTTGTGATAAATTGTTGTACCTGTGGATGGAAAGGATTGAGCCACGCAACTTCTCCAGCAGCACTCTCCGATGTTTGACTACCGTCACGCTGTTGCGTAAGCCAATCTGGATGCTTCAATGCTAGTTCCGATGTTGCGGGAGTCATGAAGCCAAACTCAAACCAGGGAATCACAAGCAAGTTTTGACGATGAGCTTGGTTAATCAAGTCAGCAATTATATCATGTTTATCTGAGCCTTGCAAGACAAACGGTTGAATACCTGCACGTTGTGCTACTGCGCTAGGATACATCACATACCCAGAATTCCATACCACAGGATAGATTGTGTTGAAATTCATACCTTTCAATTTAGTCACCGCATCCTGCACTTTGCTGCGATCTCTAAGTGTATTAAAGTCATTAGTGGTCATCCAGACCCCGCGAATATCCTGACGCGGCAACTGCGCGATCACAGGGTTGAGATTATCTAGTAATAGCACTGTGGTGAACGATATGAGAGCAAGGAGTGGGAAAATAAACTTCAGCGATCGCTGCCAATTTTTAAGAATGAGAAGTGATTTCATAGACTTAAATGATGCATGAGCTATCCAAGAGCACAATCGCATATTTTGGTAATAAAATCTACATTGCATGTTTCTTTTTACGGTAATTTTATTAAAAAAATAGTGACTCGGTAGCAGCACACGAAATTATGACTGATGCAGACTTAGCACAGTTACGATAAATGACGTAATTAGTAGAAAAATAGTGCCAACTGATAATATCAGCAAATAAATGCGAAAGCCTAGCAACCGAAAAAATGAACCCATTTCAGAATCCTGAAATGGGTTCATTTGTTTCCATTAATAACAATATTGGGCTGAATATTTGTTTGCGAATTATCCCATACTGTTATGTCATTACCAAGCACTTCGTGAGCTAACCAGCCCTTTCAAGAGCGGGGGGGCGATCGCACATAATTATTATTAGGGGTTAACTTTAATTCCTGGCTCACCTAAAGTAAACTCACCGATCACACTTGAAAAGCCATACCCCTCTGCCAAAAGTTGCTCCAAAACAGTTGGGACGCTTTCAGGTGCTACAGAAAGTAACAAACCACCACTAGTTTGAGGATCTGCTAGGAGTAGGGTTTCCCACTTTGCCAAATTGCTAGTGATTTCAATTTGAGATCCATAACCGTCCCAATTGCGTTGCGCTGCACCTGGAAAAATCCCCTTTGAGGCAAGAGCTAAAGCCTCTGGTAGAATAGGAACCTGGGAGAACGAGATTTCTGCCTTGACACCACTTCCTCGGCACATCTCTAGTAAATGTCCCAAAAGCCCAAATCCGGTAACATCCGTCATTGCATGAACATGAGGGTTGCTTGCCAAAATCGATCCCACTTTATTTAACTGCGTCATCACTTTAAGTACAGACTCGTAACCCTCTGGTGTTAATTGACCTTTTTTGAGGGCAGTAGTCATAATTCCAATCCCCAAAGGCTTTGTCAAAATTAACTTGTCTCCAGGTTTAGCACTTGCATTCCGTCTTAGATGAGTTGGATGTACCAAGCCCGCAGCAACTAAACCAAAGATGGGTTCTGGAGAATCGATAGAATGCCCACCAGCCAAAGGAATCCCTGCTTGTTGACAAACTGCTGCCCCACCTAGCATAATACCTTGTATTGCCTCCATTGGAAGAGTGTTAATCGGCATACCTAGAACGGCTAACGCTAAGATAGGTGTGCCTCCCATTGCGTAGACATCAGATAAGGCATTGGTAGCAGCAATCCGGCCAAAATCCTCTGGATCATCGACAATAGGCATAAAGAAATCTGTGGTTAATACTAAAGCTTGGCGATCGCTCAGTTGATAAACTGCCGCATCATCACTGGTTTGTGTTCCTACTAACAGCTGCTCTAAGCCTTGATTTAAAGGAACTTGACGTAAAATTTCTTGTAATTGTGCGGGAGCAATTTTGCAGCCACAACCACCACCATGAGAATATTGAGTAAGACGAATCATTTTTTGAAGAAGAATTCAGGAGTCAGAATTCAGGAGTCAGAATCACTTTTGTGGAGGATTCAGACCCCTACTAATTGTAGATCGCGAGTGGCAGAGATTGAGCGAGACGCTTTTTTATCGTTTTTGGGCAACAGAGCCCTCAACTCCCTCAACGTACCAATTCATCACCAGTTGTTGTTGATCATTTAATACCTTACCCGCCGGTACTCGTAAAACACCCTTTTGGTCTTTTACTGGACCATCAAAAGGATGTGCAGTACCATGAATAAATTCGTCACGTTTGGCGATCGCCAACTGCTGAACATCTTCAGGAATCTCTGGATTTAGCGAAGAAATATCCACCATATCTTGAGCAATACCATCCCAAATATTTTGAGATTTCCATGTACCATCGATGACTGTTTGGACTTGATCGGTATAAAACTTCCCCCACTTATTAATGCATGATGTTAAGTGTGCTTTTGCACCAAACTGACTCATATCAGTGTTGTAACCAAAAGCATAAATCCCCTTTTCCTCTGCAAATTGGACAACGGCACTTGAGTTAGTATGATGAGTCAAGATATCTGCACCCGAGTCCAGCAAAGCATGTGCAGCTTCTCTTTCTTTTGTGGGATTATTCCAAGTTTGTGCCCAAACCACCCTCACTTTTGCTTGAGGATTTGTTGCCCGTAATCCTTGCGTAAAAGCACTGATGCCGCGAATTACTTCGGGAATAGGATATGAGCCGATAAAACCAATTAAATTTGATTTCGTCATTTTACCAGCAATCATTCCAGTTAAGTATCGTGGTTCTTCTGAACGTCCTAGATAAGTACCAACGTTATTCTCACGTTTGTAGCCTGCGCAGTTTTCAAACAAAATATGGGGAAAGCTTTTTGCCACTTTGATGGTTGAGTTCATGTAGCCAAGAGCAGTTGTGAAAATCAATTTATGACCGTCTATTGCAAGTTGACGAATAACTCTTTCTGAATCAGCACCTTCGTTGACATTTTCAACAAAAGTCGTCTTTACCTTAGCTTGAAGATTCGCTTCCATTTCTCTGCGACCTAAATCATGAACATAAGTCCACCCAAAGTCCCTTACAGATCCGGGATAAACAAATGCCACCTTAAGAGCTTCATTTGCTACTATAGGGGATGCTGGAGTAGGCATCTCAACCAGTGGATTAGACCTCTTCACAGTACAGCCTGCAAAAGTAAAGCCTGATCCTGCTAAAGTCGCATACTTGAGAAACTTACGACGCTCCATATTTCTTTAAGTGGGTGCACTCGGTCAAAATAGTTTTCTTTGTCAATTCAAAAAGTGGGATAATAATGATTTAAATTATACAAAATCACAAATAAATAATCCAATCAAAAAAGTGTTTTTTAATACAAATTAACTATGAAGCTGTCGTTAAGTATCATAAACAACATTTTCATCAAAAATACTGATTAGCAATCAACTATTTGGTAATTACCTAAATAGTAAATACCGTAAACCAATAAGTAGCAAAAAGATGCCGTACAATTTTTTCATTGTTTCACTGCTAATAAACGGCTGAGTTGCAAAAAGTGCTCCAAATAGATTGCCAACTATAAGGCCAACTGCAATAATTAAAGAATATTTAATATTAACATTACCGTTCTTGTAGTAAACTAAGGCTGCCAGAACACCAATGGGCAAGATTTGAGCAGCAATAGAAGTACCAGTGGCAAATTTCTGATCCATACTCATCAGCAGTACCATTGCTGGTACCATAATCGCGCCACCACCAATACCAAACATACCGCCAGCAACACCAGCCGCTAGACCAATCAATAACAGTTGGATTAGTACACTAGACATACAATTATAAACCGATTGTATTGGATAATATTACTTTCGGTAGCATTCCATGAACTCCTTTTTGGGGACTGTTAACGACTTGTGTAATATGAAAATTCACGGCTAAGCTACATAATACATAACTATCTTCCGGTGACAAATCTAAGAAACGCTCTAGAAAATCAATCATGTTTTTTAAAGCCATTTCTAAAGCTGCATCTAAGGTTTGACCAAACCCCATTGTAATTATATCAGTGGCAGTTTCAGCAATTGGTGTTGTCAGTTGTATATCCTTGCGAATTTTTAGCTCAATAGTACCATTCATGGAAGTTTCAATTGCTGTAACATTGACTTCACCATCTCCCTGTGCTGAATGTCCATCACCAATAGAGAATAAAGCTCCTGGAACAAAAATTGGTAAAAATATCTTAGAACCCGCTAGCAGTTGTCGGTTGTCAATATTGCCACCATAGTAACCCGGAGGAATTGAATTTCGCGATGTTTCCGGTGTAGCGACTCCAAGAATACCAAAAAAAGGTTTAATGGGAATTTTAATACCGCCGCCTATAGGAACTAGAGCAATATTATTTTCTAAATCAAGAGGAATAAATCTGAGCGCAGGCTGATCAAATTGGTCTGGTAAAGCGCCCCAGCCTTTACGAATGGCATTAAAGCCAACAGGTACACTGGGCTTGATATCCATCAATTTTACTTCTAAAACATCCCCTGGTTCTGCCCCGCGTACGTAAATTGGTCCTGTCAGCAAATGCGGTCCTTGAGCAATTTTCCTTTCTATGGGAAGATTTTGGCAAATATCCAGGAATTCCGGTGTAAAAAACTCTGGTGGTGCTTGGTCGTAAAGGTAGTAACCAGTGTATGTTTCTACGTCTACTGTATCGCCAGAATCAACGGTGATCGCTGGTTCTAGGGTATTGGAAAAACCACCCAGATGCACAGTTTCCCTCGTGGCTTTCAAAATGTGATGAGTCATTGTCCCTGTATTACTTGACAAATATGATCGCTTAGAATAGGCGATAAATTCGCACTTACTCCTGATCGCCCCTTCCAGCATTAAAAATTTGTTGAGCGGTCAAGTTTAACTTAGGAAATATTGTTGATTGTATGCGGTCATTATTCCGAAATTGGCTACAAAGATATTCACCCTCAACTAACGAATAAATTGAGATGGTTGGTTGTTTAGGGCTACCAATAAATTTGCGCGCGCCAAGAGCGAGATAATCAACAATCCAATACTCAGGAATACCAATTTGCTCATAGTCAGCTAACTTTTTGTAGTAATCATCACGCCAATTTGTACTCACAACTTCGATGATTAAAGGAATTGAAGAACCTTGAGTAACGGTAGAAGATTTTTTCCACAGTGGTTCTGATTTTAAATTAGGTCTATTCAAAAGTAAAACATCTGGAAAATATCCTGATTCGTTCTCTAGTGGCTTGACTATCGCTTGATTGGGTATAAAGTATGGGAGATTAACCTTCGTATATTCAACAACTACCTGAGCAACCAAAAATCCTTTAATTTCCTCATGCTCCCCAGACGGTGGTGTCATTTCAACAATTACTCCATCACGCAATTCATAACGTACTCCAATGTTTTCTGGATACCAAGCAATAAATTCATCAAACGTTATTAGTTTAGATAAAGCTTGAGTCATCAGTTACACCCTTAAAAAATAAATAAGCATCTAGAAAATATTAAGATACATAACAACCATATCATCTTAGCAAATATTTTTATTGACAAAGTCAATCACCTCTGTAAGCCCTTCTTGAGTCTTTAAATTTGTGAAAATAAAAGGTTTATCACCACGCATTTTCTTTGCATCCCGTTCCATCACATTTAAATCTGCTCCCACATAGGGTGCAAGGTCAATTTTGTTAATCACTAACAAATCAGATTTGGTAATTCCGGGACCACCTTTACGAGGAATTTTATCTCCAGCAGCAACATCAATGACGTAAATTGTTAAATCTACTAATTCTGGACTAAAAGTTGCTGCTAAATTATCACCACCACTTTCTAAAAATACCAAATCTAAATCAGGAAACCTCATCTCAAGCTGTTCAATTGCAGCTAAATTCATTGAAGCATCTTCCCTAATAGCAGTGTGAGGACAACCGCCAGTTTCTACACCTAAAATGCGATCGCACTCCAACGCTTGAGAACGTACCAAAAACTGAGCATCCTCTTGAGTATAAATATCATTCGTGACCACGGCAATATTATACTGCTTACGCATCCCCTTACATAAAGCATCAACTAAAGCAGTCTTACCTGATCCTACCGGACCTGCAACACCTACACGAAAAGGATTCATCACCGTTAACTCCGAAACAACCTTGTATATAATGTCTGATGTTTCATACTCGCTAGCGATAAACCCCAACTACAACAACTTAATTCATCATCCTCTAAACTGAGAACTTCTTCCACAGCAGTAGTCAGCAACGGTTGTAGAAAAAGTAATAACTGTTGTCCAGCTGTTTGTCCTAATGGAATGAGTTTCACTCCACCGGTTATTAAATTAGTTACCCAACTATGCAAATATCCGAGTAAAGCAGCTTTTATGTTGATATCCCAATGCGCAACAGCAATGCCAAAGGCGATCGCATAATTACAAGGATTACCAACAGCATCAGCAAAACACTTGGTTTGGGGTTGTAATTCTGTCAGCAGCCGAATGAGCGATCGCCCCATTTGCCAGCTAGAAGCGCGTAATTCTTCAGTCTCCCTGGCAGCAGATAACCAAGCATTCCAGTAACATAATGCTTTAAAATCACCCACCTTTGCAGACTGATAAGCTCGTACCATCACCGCTGCTTCTAATCGAATTGTGCCATAACGCAGTTCTGACTCTAACCAGTGCTGCAAAGTTAATTGATCATTAATAGTGCCATTCTCAACCAAAGTCTCCAATCCTTCGGAATAGCTATATGCTCCTACAGGTAAAGCTGGACTAGCCAGTTGTAAAAGACACAAAAGATGGCTATTAGTGAGCGTGACTGTGTCCATAAGCACCAGTTTCAGGCTGAAAGGGTAAAATCTCTTCTTTTACTTCTAGTCCAAGTTGTTCCAACATTGTACGTAAAACCGAGTCAGTTGCTATCCGTAAATAGGTGAGTGTAATTTCCACAGGTACATGACGATTTCCCAAATGGTATGCTGCCCTTAGTAAATCTAGCGTAGTCTGAGCCGTTACTGTTAAGACAGGTTCTGGTTTTGCAGTAATTCTGATTAAACTACTATTTGTTTCATCTTCCAGAATGTCACCATCTCTTAACACCGTTCCTCTAGGTAAACGTAAAAACACAGCCTGTCCGGTTTCTGTCTCAAAACGATGACGACTGCGAGTGCGTTCTTCTGCTGTGAGAGCAAGGGTTAAGTTAACTACTATATCGGGATTTCGTGGTTTAATTTGCGTGAAGGTCAGCATTGCCAAAGAAGTGCAGAATTTTTCTAGAATACCCCCTTGCTAAGCCTATTACTACCCTGCTTATAATTACTGAATTTTTCTAAACGACACTGTTTGGAGTCATGATGTTGCTGGCTGCAATATTGATGATTCGCCGCAGTTCTAAACATGTGAAAGCAGATGGTCATCTGGCATTTTATACCCGTCCAGTTTGCAAGTATTGCTGGCTGCACCTCTAACCCTTGTCGCGGAAAAAGTCTTCTTTCCGCATCCATACTAAAAAGCTAAATGGTAATATGATAGTACAATTAAATCACAATATCATTTATTGTAATTATTTATGCCTAAAAAGTATCTAGAAAACGTAGCTACATTATCACCACAACCTGCTGAAAATGGAATCTCAGATCTGTCTCCTGCGGCATTAAATCTTATGGCTGAATTTTTTAAGGTACTCTCTGAAATCAGCCGGTTACAAATTCTCTGTGCTTTAAAGCCTGGTGCAAAGAATGTTACAGAAATTATTGAAACAACAGGCTTGGGTCAAGCAAATGTTTCTAAGCATTTGAAGATACTAACTCACGCCGGAATTGTTTGTCGCCAGCAGCAGGGTTCATGCGTCTACTATCAGATTTCAAATCCTTTTATATTCGAGTTATGTGAATTAGTTTGCAATTCACTAACAATGCAGATCGAACACCAAAATCAGCAACTGGAGGAACTCAGAGCCCTTCATCAAGCACGACTTTGACCTCTCGTTTGGAAGAGAGATAACAGGATTCTCAACTAATGTTGTTACGCGACAGAAAATTCTGCGTAATACCAATTTTCTGTGAAGCTGCACATTATTTTACCCCTCCTAACCTCCCCGAGGATTGGGGAGGAAAGAAGGCGGTGGGGATTCTTATGCGTCTTCATATAAAAATGGTATAACAAAAAAGCGTAATAATGATGCTCTTACTTTGCTGACTGGATCTAAAAGTTTTGAACTTTGTCGGCTACCGGCGACGGAATTAGATCTGAAAAAGTCTATTCAACGTGCGATCGCGCAAACAAAACAACAATATTTATGACGACGTAGTAAGCATCAAAGATAAAAACGCTCAGATTTGAACAATATTCTGTTGCTTGATGCTGAATACGAAGTCAGCGCTCTCAAAATGAAAGCGCTGATATTTTGGCTCAGAAGAGAACAAAGTTAGCTAGTGATACTAGGAGCAGCTATAGCTACAGGTAGAGTTTCACCAGAGGCTAAATCTAGAGGGAAGTTGTGAGCATTGCGCTCATGCATAACTTCAATCCCCAGATTCGCTCTATTAACTAAATCAGCCCAAGTGTTAATTACCCGTCCTTGGCTATCAAGAACAGAATTATTGAAGTTCAAGCCATTCAAGTTAAATGACATGGTGCTAATACCCAAAGCCGCAAACCAAATTCCCACAACTGGCCAAGCAGCTAAAAAGAAGTGCAGAGAGCGAGAGTTATTGAAGCTCGCATATTGGAAGATTAAACGTCCAAAGTAACCGTGAGCGGCGACGATATTGTAAGTTTCTTCCTCTTGACCGAACTTGTAGCCCACATTCATGGATTCAACTTCTGTTGTTTCTCTCACTAAACTAGAGGTGACTAAGGAACCATGCATTGCGGCAAATAATGCTCCTCCGAAGACTCCAGCCACACCCAGCATGTGGAACGGATGCATCAGAATGTTGTGTTCAGGAGAAAACACAATCATAAAGTTGAAGGTTCCAGAGATACCGAGCATCATGCCATCCGAGAAGCTACCTTGCCCAATTGGATAAATCAACAACACTGCTGTCGCTGCTGCAACAGGAGCAGAAAAAGCAACAGAAATCCAAGGACGCATTCCCAAACGATAGCTTAATTCCCACTGGCGACCCATGTAAGCATAGATAGCGATCAAGAAATGGAACACTATCAATTCATAAGGACCACCATTGTATAGCCATTCATCAAGCGTAGCGGCGTCCCAAATGGCGTAAAAGTGCAACCCGATAGCGTTAGAGGTCGGTACTACAGCAGCTGTGATGATGTTATTACCGTAGAGCAGTGAACCTGTAACAGGCTCTCGAATGCCATCAATATCAACGGGAGGTGCAGCAATAAAGGCTATGGTAAATACAATTGCAGCAACCAATGCTGTAGGAATGAGTAGGACTCCAAACCAGCCGACGTAAAGTCGGTTTTCAATACTGGTAATCCAATTACAGAATCTTTCCCACAAGCTAAGGCGAGTGGATTTTGCTAGAGAAGTTGTCATGTTCCCCAATAATGTGTATTAATTGTATTGCGAGCAAGTATTTAACTTGTTATATAATCATATAACCAAATCGTTATATTTTTGTCAAGCGATAAAAATAAATCATTATGCAACTCTCTAAGCATGAACTTGAACAACGTCTTGGTCACGTCTACGACACTCTCATCGTCGGCGGTGGAGCAGGGGGATTATCAGCAGGAATCTATCTTCAACGCTTTCGTCTATCCAGCTTGATTGTAGATAAAGGTAAAGCTCGATCCTTTTGGATGCAAGAATTGCAGAACTATTTAGGACTGCCACCTGGTACTCGCGGACGAGAACTCTTACAACACGGCAAGCAGCATTACCTATCCCTGAATGGGGATTTACTTAATGGGTATGTGGAAGAAGTGGTTGACGAAGGGGAAACCTTTGCTGTACGAGTCAAGGTTGGCCGTCAGGATAGCATCTATCCAGTCTTGCGAGCAAAATATCTAATTGCTGCCAGTGGTATTATCGATTATCTCCCTCATTTAGACGAAATGCAGAATGTGTATGAATATGCAGGATATAACTTGCACGTATGCATGGTTTGTGATGGCTATGAAATGACGGATAAGCAATGTGGCTTTTTTGCTGGAAGTGAAGCCAGCATTGAAGAAATGATATTTAACTTAAGCTGGTTTACGCCTTATATCACCATCTTTACCCACGGCTTATTTCCAGTCAGTACAAAACTTTGCCAAATATTACAAGAATATGGCTATCGACTAATCGAAACCCCGATCAAACAATTTCTGGGGCAAAACCATCAAATGACCGGGGTAGAACTGGTGGATGGTTCTGTGATTCCCCTCGAAACCGGATTGATTTCAATGGGAGCACGCTATCACCATCACTACCTCAATGGGTTGAATCTTGAACGTAAGGGGGGATATCTGGTCACTGATCGCTTGGCACGCACCTCCCATCCCCGTATCTTTGCCATTGGCGACTTAAAAGTTGGGCTAAACCAAGTCGCAGTTGCTGTAGGAGATGGTGCGGTCAGTGCCACCCAAATTTGGAAAGAACTTCGTCATCCAAGAAAGTGGATTGAAAATTTATCGGCGGCAGTTTAGTCTTACTGAACATGATTGAACACCTATAGGATCATAGAGAAACCAATGTGGGAAAGTGCTGTAACAGCGTATTTGCATTATTTGGGCTTCATGGTGGCGTTTGGCGCGTTAGTCGTTGAAAGTCAAACGCTGAAAAAAGATCTCAGCCTCCAAGAAGCCTGGAGAGTAGTCACGGCAGATGCCATTTATGGCTTATCGGCAACTATGATTCTGGTTACTGGAGTTTTGCGAGTCATCTACTTCGGTAAAGGAACTGATTACTACCTCAGCAGTCCAGTTTTTTATACAAAGGTTGGGCTATTCCTTCTGGTGAGTTTACTATCTATCTACCCCACCGTTTCGTTTGTTTCTTGGATTAAGGACTTGCGGGATGGCAAAAGTCCAAACTTGGCAGAGGAAAAAGTACAGCTACTGTGCTGGTTAATCAAAGGAGAATTAGCCAGCTTTGCTCTGATACCTTTGCTTGCGGCGATTTTAGCACGGGGGATTCAGATCTTTTAGCCCGTCGTAATTATTCCGGCACTTGCCAGTCGCAACTCATCCAACATTTTAGATTTTATACACGTATTTTTTGTTGCCGCCAAATTTTAAGTACTTCAAACCATAAAATACTAAATACCCCAGAAACTAAGCTGACTAGCAAATCTTCAAAATGTAGAAATGAAAAGCGGAATAGGTGACGCAACACAGGAATGTACAGTACTAATCCCAAAAAGACTATGCCACCACCAATCACCCACCAAAGAGCAGGATTTGGCGAACGTAACATTTCTGGAATCGTTCTTGACCAGGAACGATTGCTCAGAATCATGCTGAGGTTAGAAACGATCAGGGTCGTAAAAGCCAAAGCACGAGCATCTAGTTCCCCATTACCTTGGTAGACATTGCCAATAAGTGACCAGAAAGAGGGTACTCACGCTGTATTTCCCAATCATCATGCAAATGTTCAGTGTTCTCTAAGTAATGTTCTCCCATCTGTCGGAGAGCTTTCTCCATGGGATCGAAAGGATCTTTACGGCTTGCCAAAATCCCAAACTCAATTAACTGATGAAAGTCTTCTGGTAACGTTTGGCCTTCGTGTAAAGTGACATCATAAAAACAAGGAGTAGGAGATTTTGAATCTTGTGTCTCGGCTACTCGATTTTGATAGACAAACATTTGCTGAACCGACATGCGGTTAAATGTGAGTGTGCCAGTTTTATCTACACATAGGACTGTTGCAGAACCTAATGTCTCAACTACAGGAATACGCCGAGTTAAAACTCTTTGTAGAGAAAATCGCCATGCACCTAATGCTAAAAAAATTGCCAACACGACAGGAATCTCATTAGGCAAAATCGCCATCGCCAGTGCCAATCCTGCAAGAAAACCTTGTAACCAATCACCCCTAGTCGCACCGTAAATAATTACGACTGCAACGCAGATAGCGATCGCCACAAATGTGAGTTTGTGGACAATACGCCTAGTCTCTTTTTCTAAAACAGTATCTTCTGGGTGTACGGTTTGCAGGGCTTTGCCAATCTTACCCATTTCCGTGTGGATCCCTGTCGCTTGCACTTTGGCAATACCTTGACCTTGCACCATCAAGGTTCCAGAGTAAACAAAAGGTAGATCATCTCCACCAGGGCGTTGGGGTATGACATCTTGAGTATTATTCACTGCTACTTTCCTAACTGGTAGAGACTCCCCCGTTAGTAAAGACTCATCAATTGTGATATTGGTAGACCACAGCAAGATACCATCCGCAGGTACGCGTAGACGCGAAGCGGCTTGTCGCTAGACATCGCCTTCTGAAAGTACTAGTAAATCATCCCGCACAACTTCTCTACCTGGAATCCGTTGACGTCTCCCGTCTCGAATGACTAGAGCACGAGGACTAGAAAGGTCACGTAACGCTTCTAGAGAACGTTCAGTTTTTTGCTCCTGATACAAATTAATCCCGATGATAAGGAATACAAAACCTAGCAATATCAATGCTTCTTGTAAATCCCCGACAATCAGGTAAATTACACCACAGCCCACTAACAACAAAAAGATCGGTTCTCGGACAATTTCCCACGCGATCTCTAAAATCGTGCGGTGAACGGTTGAGGGTAGTTGATTATACCCATCTGTCTTCAAGCGGTCAGCTACTTCCAATTGAGATAACCCAGTCAGAGTCTTGAGATCTGGTTGCTGAAGCATAGCGATAAACTTATATCAAGAGAACGAACAGAGAATCTTGAATCCCCTTCATATCAAAACAAGATATTTGTCTATTGTCAATAAGCAATGCTTATTGACAATAATTTTTAACCGAGACCGGATAAGTAAAAGCACCATAAGCTTTTACGCTAGCAGAATGATTTGAGGATTTCGTGAGGAAATATTTTTCTACTGGTTATTAACCTTATCTATCAGAAGAGGGTAAATTCAAACTGAAAAAACGTCTCGTAAATATCTAAAGGAACAGCTAAATACAATAAGCGGTTCTGTTCAGTTGCTTCTAATGCTAATATCTCTAGCAGACATCAGTTGCTTTCCCCAAAACTCACCAACCGTTTTAACCACCTTTCCTTATAATAGACTCGTCCAACTCCCTACGTTTAACCCGCCAACTGCGACATATACCGCCAGATATTACCATTTGTTCTGGCCTTAATTGACCAAAAGCCTGTAAAGGGTCATAGTTATAATAAGTACAAAAACTATCCATGGGTAAACCGAAAAAAGCCAAAACTCAACCACAGCCAGAAAAACAGCAGCAAACTTTACTATTTATAAAGCCAAAACCGCCAGAGGAACCGCCAGAGGAACCGATAGCGGAACCGATAGCACAACCAGCTATAAGACCGAAACTTAAGAAATTACCAGATGTTTCCGTTGGGACAGCTACCATAGAGCCACAGGAAACATTAAAGGAAATCCCAACAGAAATACCAACAGAACAACAAGAGGCTCTTGCATCATCGTCAATGTTTCAGGCAGTGGGTGTGATAGCGGGTACTGTCAGATTTGATGAGAACAGTAAAGCTCTTGTAACTGTAGGTAACAAAGAATATCCTCTATACTACGTACCCAATAAAAATAAGCGAAAAGCCTATGAAGCTCTCATTAAAGAAATAGCGGCAACTGGCAACCACTACCAACGGCTCATTGTTTACCCGCGAGTATTACACTTTCCCAAACGAGAACAGATCCATCAAGTAAGCTTTCAGTTAATCGGCTTCGAGACTGAAAGGACAACAGGTGGTGTAGGTAAAGATTTACAAGACTTTGAATTTAGGCTTTGTGGCTTATGGCAGTTCATCCCTGTATGCCAAACTCCATGTATTACCGTTCTGAGGAATTTTACATCTGAGCGCTTGGACTACGTCAAAAACGAAGAAACTTCGGCACTATCGAAAGTGAATTTCATGAAGGCTAGCCATGTACCGGTAATTTGGCGCGATGCTCCAGTTAAACCATTTAGATTTAACCCGAAAGTACCAAAAGAACAACAGGGGCACGCATCATTTGTAGAAATCAAAGTACGATTTTTACCTGGTAGAGATGTGTTTGGGTTTGAACAATTGCTAGCGTCTCCAAGTGAAAAACCACCTAGATTCTTTAAAGCACGAAAGGAAGATAAAGCAGAAGCTTTAAAAATTAAACGGGAGATGGATAAGCATAAAAGGGAACGGGGAACTCTTAACAGGGAACAGAGAAATTAGGCCGCCCACAAGGGGCGGGGTTTCTACCTTCCACAGGATGCAAGGATTTTTTCGCCCACAAGGGGCGAGGGTTTAAACCTTGCTTCTCCCAAGGGGAGAGGCTGCGCCAACGGGGCTACGTTTTTCCCCTGTTCCCTGTTGCCGCCCCGAAGGGGCTTTATTGCTTTTTTCTGACTTTTTGATCAAGCCTTATGTAACATTTTTTTATCAACTAATCTACTATATAGTAATATAATATAAAAATCATATCAGTGGATGCGGCTAGTAGCTAGAACGATGGTTCTGCTCCGCGTAACCATTGATATTTAATGTACTTGAAATACAGATTTCAAAAATCAACAAATTAGAAACCAATTTTTTGGAGTCACAATTATGGCTCACGTTGTTGTGATTGGTGCAGGTTTAGGGGGTCTACCTACAGCTTATGAACTTAGACGTTTTTTGCCTTCTCAACATCAGGTAACACTGATTTCTAATCAACCAAAGTTTACGTTTGTTCCGTCACTACCTTGGGTAGGCTTAGGTTTGCGATCGCTTGCTGATATTCAGTTAGAGTTAGACAAAATCGTTCCCCAACATGGAATTGATCTAATTCATGATTCAGTCACAGCTATCAATCCGAAGTCACGCCAGATTTCTCTAAAAGATAAAACCGTAAACTATGACTATGTGGTCATTGCAACTGGACCTGAACTAGCACTGGATGTGCTACCAGGATTAGGACCTGAAGGGGGGTATACCCAGTCCGTTTGCAATCCTCATCATGCCTTACTAGCTTGTGACGCTTGGGAAAAATTATTAGAAGAACCGGGACCAATCGTAGTGGGTGCAGCGCCGGGAGCCAGTTGCTTTGGTCCAGCCTACGAGTTTGCTCTGCTAGCGCATCATGTTTTGCGACAGAAGGGATTGCGTCAACATGTACCTATAACCTTTGTCACGTCAGAACCTTATGCTGGACATTTGGGCATTGGTGGAATGGCTAATTCCCGATGGTTAATCCGTAAGTTTCTGGCTCAGAGGGAAATAGAATTGATGGAGAACACAGCCATCAGCCACATTGAACCGGAGATTATGCATTTAGCAGATGGGCGTACTCTTCCATTCAAATACGCGATGATTCTACCTCCTTTCCGAGGACCACGTTTTTTACGGGAAGCAGCGAGCTTAACTGATCCTAAAGGCTTTGTACCCGTGCTGCCTACCTATCGCCACCCTGAGTTTGATTCCATTTACTCAGTTGGTGTGGTCACTCAACTCAAACCAATTGAGACAACTCCCATTCCCATAGGTGTTCCCAAAGTTGGTCAAATGACTGAAGAGATGGCGATCGCGGTTGTTCACAACATAGCACTAGAGTTGGGTGTGATATCTGGGGTTCAGCATAAACCGACGCTTCAAGCTATTTGCTTTGCAGATTTCGGAGATACGGGGGCTTTATTCCTTGCAGATCCTCTACTGCCTGATGCTCAAGGTAAACGCAATCGAGCTATCACCCTCAGTGGAATCTGGGTGTCTTGGATGAAGAGAGGCTTTGAGAAATATTTTATAGAAAAAATGCGGTTAGGTTGGACTATGCCGTGGCTTGAACGTTGGAGCTTGCAAATGCTGGGACTGCCTTTAGTAGAGTCTGTTCCAAGTACTTCCGACCTCAGCCCGATGTATCCTCTACCCTGATGAGTCAAATCGTCCCAACTACTGATTACGCGCTGCGCGTTTATGCAATTCACCTATGGAGATAACACTGGATTGGAGTGAACTGGAAACTTTAGCAAGTCGCTTTCGCGCATTGGCAGATCCTACACGGTTGCAAATCCTGGGAGCCATCTGTACCCAGGAATATAGTGTGCAGGAGATTTGTTCTCGCACCGGACTGCACCAGGGAAATGTTTTTAAACACTTACGGTTGATGAAAGAAGCTGGTGTAGTCGCGTGTCGTCGCCAAGGGGTTTGGCGCTATTACCGAGTCATCGATACAGATCTGCTTGCCCTATGTACTCGTGTTCGCGAATCTCTTAATAGGACAAATACAGAAAATTAATTTTTTATCAAGCGTATTAGTTACAAAATCGAATGTAACAATCAGTAGAAGGGAACATTTATTTATGGGATGTCGTATCAGAAAAATTCTTTCCTGGCTGCTGCTTTTGGGAACACTAGTGTTAGGTGTCTTTCTAGGGTTGGGGTTCATAACTATTCCCAATGCAGAAGCAGCAATTCGACAACAGGAGGAAGCACCAGGACAGACGGTCTATCAGTCTCGACAAACCCTTAAAGATCAGTACGGAAATCGGTGGCAGGCGATCGCCTTCAAACGCATTCGTCCTGATAGTACAACAAGCTTCTATTTGAGACTAGTCGGCTTTCCTGGTGTAGTTGAAATTGATCGCACCCAACCCCTGACCTTAACTAACTCCCTAGGCAAACAGCTGATAGCTGCCGATGCTTCTTTTAACGAGATAGCCAACTCCGTACCCAATGTTGGACAGTATGATCTTAAGCCCTTGCTCCCAAAATTGCAGCCGGGAATTCCCTTCAAGTTAACACTGCCAACAACCAGTACTAGAGCAGTGAGCCTAATAATCTCACCATCTTTAGTTGAAGAATGGCAAACCGTTGCCAGCTACGAGTAACGTTTTACAACAAATTAATTTGGAGAAACTTCGATGACAGACTTATTTTCACCTGAATGGATGCAAGTATATGGCGAGAAATGGAATGCAGAGCCAGACTTAGCCGATGCTCTTGGCAAAATCCATTTTAATTCAGTGATTGGCTATGGCTTTGACGATCAACCAGATCCCAGAGGAGTCTTGACAGTTGAGAATGGACATGTCGTTAAAGCTGAGTTATACCAAGGACAAAAGCTCAATTGGGATCTAAGAGCAGACCGTGAACACTGGAAGCAATGGGTGGCAAAAGGCTTGAACATGATAGGGCTTAGTGCGGCTTATATGACGCGCAAGCTGCAATTCCGTGTCGGGGACTATGCTGCGATGATTAAAGATCCACGCATGGCGGGTCCCTTTATTAAATCGTTTTCTGTAATGGGTAGGGTTTGATGCCAAAGCCCAAGATATGCCGTACAGCGAGGCAATTAATCGTCCTTAAAGGAGAAAGATTATGACTCATACTGCCTCAAATGAATCGCTCGATCAAACAATGGATGGAACAGCGGAGCAAAAACAGCCTACCTCACCTGGGGTTGCTCGAAAGGGATGGGGTTTTTTGATGGGAGGGGTATTGCTGCTGGCAGGAGGAGCTTGGGGTATTCTGCAACTGACCCGTTCGCCCCATTCACCAGAACCTACTTTAACCCAAAGGGCAACAACCGTTGAAACGTTAACTATTCGCCCCCAACTGATTGCTAATACCCTAGAACTTTCTGGTACAATTCACTCTGTTGACCAAGCAACCCTTTCAACCCGCGTAAGCGGACGTATCACTTACTTTCCCTTCAAGGCAGGGGATCGCTTTCACAAAGGAGACATCGTTGCCCGCATTGATGTAAAGGACATCGCTGCTCAAGCAAATCAGGCTCGCTCAGGCATTGCCCAGGCTCAAGCAGAACTGGCACGTTCACAGGCATCTTTAAGCCAACTCAGATCCCAAAAGCTGTCAGCGCAAGCGGCACTTGGACTGGCACAAATTACGCAAACTCGGTCTGCCCAACTTCGCGCAGATGGCGCTGTATCTCAGGCTAATCTGGATCAGGCAAATGCTGCTCTTAAACAAGCCAAAGAACAAGTTGCTCAAGCAGAAGCAGGCATTCAACAGTCCCAGGCTGCGATCGCTCAGTCTCAGGCTACTATTAATCAGGCAAAAGCCCAGGTCGCCGCTGCCTCTGCCAATGAAAGCTATGGCACTGTGGTTGCGCCCTTTAATGGCATCGTGACTGAAAAGTTGGCGTATTTGGGGGAAACGACCAATCCCTATTCCATGAATGGTACAGCATTACTGAAAATTGAAAATCCAGATCGGCTCCAGATAGAAATTCCTGTACCCGAAGAAAACTTGCGTTTTGTACATGTTGGTCAAACTGTGCAGGTGCGAGTTGATGCGGTCAGTGGAAGCTTCAAGGGAACAATTGGGCAAATTGTTCCCGCCTCAGACCCCCTCTCTCGTAGTTTTCTGGTCAAAATTCCGCTCAATAGTTCGCTTAAGCTCATCTCCGGAATGTTTGGGCGAATTGCCTTGCCTTTAGATGGCACAGAGGAAACCATTCTTATTCCCAAGAACGCGTTGATTCAACGGGGGCAATTACAAGGGGTTTATGTGGTGGATACGAGTGCTCAACACCCAACTGCTGTACTGCGTTGGGTGAAAACAGGGCAACAGCACAAAAAACAAGTGGAGATTGTTTCGGGATTGATGAAGGGCGATCGCATCATTGCAACCAACATTAATCAACTGAGCGATGGACAACCAATTAACCCACAACCTTGAAGAAGAATTCAGGAGTCAGAATCAATTGGTTGGGGATTCAGACTCCAACTAATTGTAGACACAGTGTAGACACTGGAGATTTAAACCCCTTTACTCAGATGCTCGCGGACTCTAAGACAGCTGCGCTATCCGCCAGTCGCACTCAGGTAAATTCTGAATTCTGGACGCCACGTGCTTCAAGTCGGCAGAGCCGCCCAACGCAGTGGCTCCTCCTGACTCCTGAGTTCTTCTAGTTAAATTTGCCTGCAATGATGAACCGGAGGATGAGGTAAAATGACCAATAGCTTAAATGGTGAACGAGATCTTTCAAAATCGCACAGGTTAGGCTTTGTTGGCAATTTAGCCAAAAAATTTATTGACTCCAAGCTGACACCACTCATCATCTTGGTAGCATTACTGCTGGGGATTGGCGCAACTCTGATCCTACCACGTGAGGAAGAACCACAAATTACAGTGCCGATGGCAGATGTATTTGTGCAAATGCCAGGAGCCTCCGCGAAGGATGTGGAGCAGCGCGTCACCTCACCAATGGAGAAGTTAATCAAAGAGTTACCAGGGGTGGAGTATGTTTATTCCACGTCCCGTCCTGGCTCATCACTGGCGATTGTCCGGTTCTTTGTGGGGCAGAAAACTGAAGATGCTATCGTCCAGCTTTATAATAAGCTTTACGCTAACTTTGATAAAATTCCCCCAGGTGCATCCCAACCTTTGATAAAATCCCGAGCCATCGATGATGTACCAATTCTTACACTGACACTGTGGGGAGAACAAAGCAATGCTGCTGAATTACGGCAGATTGCAGCACAATTGAATGAACAAATTAAGCAAGTTCCTGATGTATCAGAAACAACCCTCATAGGAGGTCAAAAGCGCCAGTTACGGGTTGAGCTTGATCCAATTCGGTTGAATGCATTTGGCTTAACACCTTTGGAAATTGCTCAGGCGTTGCAATCTCAAAATGCTGAACTCGCGAGTGGTGCTTTCAGTCAAAATAATCGCTCCTTTCTAGTTAGAACGCAAAGTTTTATCCGTTCTGCTGAAGATGCTAAGGGATTGGTGGTTAGTGTTGCTCATAATCAGCCTGTTTATCTACGAGATGTTGCAACAGTTACTGATGGGGCAGAGGAACCTGCGAGTTATGTGTTTTTCGGACAGGGAGCAGCAAATAAGGAACAAAAGACAAAATCTCTAGGTGAAACAGACGCTGTTACCATCGCGATCGCTAAACGTCCTGGTGCTAACGCCATTCAAGTTTCCCATCATGTGTTACGCAAACTAGACCATATTAAGCGAAATTATATTCCACAAAACGTACATTTGACAGTTACACGTGACTACGGAGAAACGGCTGCTGAGCGTTCTAATGAATTGCTATTCCACATGTTGATTGCCGTCGGTTCGGTGACGGTACTTATGTGGTGGGCGCTCGGTAAAAAAGAAGCAATGGTCGTGGCGGTATCAATTCCAGTGACACTGGCGCTCACACTTGCTAGTTTCGTGTTTTATGGTTTTACTCTCAATCGCGTTACTTTTTTCGCATTGATCTTCTCTATTGGGATTCTGGTTGATGATGCGATCGTCGTGGTGGAGAACGTTGGACGACATCTGCAAATCCCAGAGAACAAAACTCGCCTGCAACTTTCTACCAACCGTCGCCGCACATTGCAACAGATTGTTCTAGAAGCTGTCGATGAGGTAGGTAACCCCACCATTTTAGCAACACTGGCAGTGATTGCCGCAATTTTGCCAATGGCTTTTGTCGGTGGTTTGATGGGACCGTACATGCGCCCAATTCCTCTTGGTGCCTCAGCAGCGATGATTTTCTCGGCACTGGTAGCATTTATTGTAGTTCCGTGGACGACTGTACAAATTTTCTCTAATTCCAAGCACCATACTCAGGAACATGGGGAAGATGCTCTTAGCAATCTCTATCGTCGCTTCATGCGTCCTCTGGTTCACTATCCACTAAGAGGAACTACATTTCTAACAGCAACCGCACTTGCTTTAGTGATCATTATTGTTGGACTGGCAGGAATGCGTCTAGTGATCCTGAAAATGCTGCCTTATGATAACAAGAGTGAGTTACAGGTGATAGTGAATATGCCTGAAGACACGACTCTGGAACAGACAGCCAGAGTCACGCGGGAGATGGCGCAATATCTCGCAACAGTGCCGTATGTTCTCAACTATCAAAGCTACGTGGGTACCGCTTCACCTTACAATTTCAATGGATTGGTGCGGCATTATTTTTTGCGTTCAGGTACGAATATAGCTGATATTCAGGTTAACTTTTTGCCTAAAGGAGAACGCGACCGTCAGAGTCATGACATTGCCAAAATGATTCGTCCAAAACTCAAAGAAATTGGCGATCGCTACAATGCTCGTGTCCAGGTAGCAGAAATTCCTCCTGGTCCTCCAGTACTACAAACTCTAGTCACAGAAATTTACGGTCCCGATTACAATGAACAAATTGAGTTAGCTAAAAAGCTGCGTAAAATTTACCAAAACTCTGCGGGTGTCGTGGATGTAGATTGGTATGTAGAAGCTCCACAGACAGACTATCGGTTGATAATTGATCGTGAAAAAGCTACCCTCAATGGTATCAATCCTACCCAAATTTCCCAGGTCTTGCAAATTGCACTATCTGGTCAAAATGTGGGTCTCCTGCACGATGAAAATGCCCGTGAAGATGTGGCAATTAATCTGCGATTCAATCAAGCAAGTCGCACCAGCCTGGAAGACTTAAAATCCTTGAAACTTAAGGGTGCTAACGGAAATATTGTACCCCTTAGTACGTTGGTCAAACCAGAAACGACTATTGCTGACTACAGCATTTACCATAAGAATTTACAGCCGGTGGTCTATGTGATGGGCGATGTTTCTGGTAAAGTAGAGAGTGCTGTTTATGCGATGCTCAATCTGCAACCCCAGATTGACAAATTAGTGCCTGCAACTGGCGCAAAACTTCAGACATATCTCACCGAACAGCCGCCCTCGACGGAAACGTATGCAATTAAGTGGGATGGTGAATGGCAAGTCACTTATGAGGTGTTCCGTGATTTGGGTATTGCCTTTGCTGTTGTGCTGGTGTTGATTTATGCTTTGGTTGTAGGATGGTTTCAGTCTTTTGTCACACCTTTGGTAATTATGGCGGCAATTCCCTTTTCGTTAGTTGGAATTATGCCTGCTCACTGGTTGATGGGGTCGTTCTTTACGGCAACTTCGATGATTGGCTTCATTGCTGGAGCCGGAATCGTGGTGCGAAACTCTATTATTCTGGTAGATTTTATTGAACTGCGGTTAAAGGAGGGAATGCCTTTAGAAGATGCGGTGATTGATGCTGGAGCGGTACGTTTCCGTCCTATGTTGCTGACTGCGGCTGCCGTGATTGTTGGCTCAGCGATTATTTTAGCAGACCCGATCTTTCAAGGATTGGCAATTTCTTTAATGGCAGGGGAGGTAGCATCTTTGCTGCTGTCGCGATCTGCAGTCCCAATTCTGTACTACAAAGTCTGGCGGAATAGAAAATCTAATTCAACAAATTCTCTTGGTGAAGAGGGTAAGCTTTCTACTTTATTGGATGCTTCTACTCTGTAACCGAAATTTTTTCGTAGCGCTTTTACATCGTGTGTAAATAGATGAAAAGCGCTATAATTTATGGCTCTTCTTCAAGAGTTGAACTTAATTCAAACATTAAAGGTTAATTAGTTCAAACTCAAGTCAATGGTCGCTTAACGCATTACCTACAGATATATTTGTTTGAGTATCAGCGTCTGATCTACGCACATAGTCTAAAGTATTACAAGCTACGTTATCCCCTCTACCACACATATTAGCTAAGCTATTTTGAATACGTTGAAGATTTTGACAATCTATTGCACGGCGTAGATCATAACATCCATGAATAGCATTTCGACCCGAAATATAGGGCTCCCTGTATAACAATGGACGAGGATATTGGCCATGTACTGAATTAGTCCTGACAATAAAGCTGGTACTGACAAAAAAGGCGCTAAGTAACGGAGCCGCCACAAAAAGATTTGCAAAAAAAGTTGAAAATTTGTTCACACTCATGCACTCCTAATTTGAAATTTCTCGAATAATACGAATATTACAATAAAGAAGTTTAGAAAATAAAGAGTAGAAGAGATTACAAATTGTAAACCTACTTACAGTAGTTTAGAGCTTACACATTGACAAAGTAGACAAAACAGCGAATTACTAATTACTCTTCAAACCTTCATAGCGACCACTAAGCCATCCATCACAAAGTCTACCTCGACACTCATACTCTGTTTTTACTGACAGAATCAAAATATGCAAGATGTAGACGTTTAGCATTACAAACATCTAGGCTTAATTCCAATATTTGCAATAGATATCTCCGAAAAAGAATATAAAAAGCTTCTACAGTTAGAGTCAGTGCCTCATCTCAGTAGAATACTTGTGACAAATGGTAGTAATGGCATAACTGAATACTGATGAAGAGTACGTCAGAGAATATTTTGGCATTTTTGATAGTAATAAATATTTCTTGATTGGTCGTAATTTTTATTAAAGAAAAATTACTTATAGTGACTCTTTATCAACAAAATTATTGTAGTGCGGGCATCTTATCTTGCCCGCGTCCCATATACAAATTAAATGGGTAACAGCTTAAAAGTTCTATTGTGGGTTGCTTTATGGAATATTGCTCGATTTGAATTACCGCCCTGTGCAAAAAATCGTAGTTGGGCTTTTTTGCGCTAAAGCCCAACTACGAACTAGTGATCGTTTATTTGTACTGACCTAGTTATTAAGTACTAACTATTTTAACTTTAGCTTCTGATTGAGGTAAATTGACCTCTGGTTGAGTTCTTGTCCAATGACGATGCATAGTTATTGCTTGGACGAAATCTTGCGCGACACTGTTGATGTCTGAAGGATTTCTACTTGTGATAACACCCTTTTGAGAGGACAAATGTCCGTTAGACTGTTGTTTGTCCAAACCGATGAGCTTCACGTCTGGAGCCATCATGAGCAGGTCAACGCCTTCGCCTGTTGCTGCGATCGCTTTATAATGCTTGAGAGCATCATTGATAAACTCAATAACGTCTGCTTCCTTCTTCAAAGTCTCAATGCTTTGCTTTCCACCAGGAACATAAATAGCGTCAAACATTACTGAAGCAGAAGTGAGGAATGTCTTACTTACCTCTACTTCTTGACCATCCGCGCTCTTGATCTTACCCTTGAACTTTGAAACAACCTCCGGTAAAGCTCCAGCACCTTCCAACGCCTGCTTAATAGCCGACAATTGGGAATAATCGAAGCCGTCAGCCGCAAGAATACCAATGCGCCGAGTCTTAATTGTATTAGGCTTAGGCATATTCTCAATACTAACTGCTGGAGAAGATTGCCCATGATTTTGTGTAGCTGCATGAGTAGGAGCAGGAACACCAATACCCATAGCAATGAGTTTTGCTAATTCGTGATCCACGTGGTTGAAGTTTTCAACCATGCGTTGTCTAACCTCTTTACTCTCAACTTTGCCTAACTCAAAATGAGCAGCTTTTACCAAGTGTTCTTTTTCAGGAGCAGATAAACTATTCCAGAACAAGGTAGCTTGGGTGAAGTGGTCACTAAAACTCTTGCTGCGCTGGCGGATTTTATGCCCTTCAACCTTTTCCATATAGTGTGCATATCCAGCCATTGCTTCAGGAGAAGTCATTGGACAGCCACCACCAAGGGAGTTTGGATAATAGTTAGTCTTACCTTGGTATATATTCATTTGCATAAAACCATCACGCTGGTTATTATGCACTGGGCATACTGGGCGGTTAATTGGTAGGTGTTCAAAGTTTGCACTACCAAGACGATGCTCTTGTGTATCGTGATATGACATTAGTCGAGCCTGAAGAAGTGGGTCGTTACTATAGTCAATACCAGGTACAACGTGTGATGGTTGGAAAGCGACCTGTTCAGTTTCAGCAAAGAAATTCTCAGGATTACGGTTCAAGACCATCTTTCCAATTGGTCTGACAGGAACAAGTTCCTCTGGAATGATCTTAGTCGCATCAAGGATGTCAAAGTCGAACTTAAATTCGTCTTCTTCCTCAATGATTTGTACCCCCAATTCGTACTCTGGGTAGTCACCCTTCTCAATCGCTTCCCACATATCGCGGCGATGGTAGTCAGGATCTTTACCTGCTAGCTTCTGCGCCTCGTCCCAAACAAAAGAGTGAACACCTAGTAACGGTTTCCAGTGGAATTTTACAAAGCGTGCCTTACCTTGTTCGTTCACAAAGCGGAATGTGTGAACACCAAAGCCCTGCATCATCCGATAGCTTCTAGGAAGAGTCCGATCAGAAAGGATCCACATAATCATGTGCATCGATTCAGGTACGAGCGAGATGAAATCCCAAAAGTTATCGTGCGCTGCTGCGGCTTGAGGCATCTCGTTGTGAGGTTCAGGCTTAAGGGCGTGTACAACATCTGGGAACTTTATTCCGTCTTGGATAAAGAACACTGGAATGTTGTTACCTACCATATCGTAGTTACCGTCTTCTGTGTAGAACTTAACTGCAAAGCCCCGCACATCTCGTACTGTATCTGCTGAACCACGGAAACCAGCTACTGTAGAAAAACGGACAAATACAGGCGTCTTTACTGAAGGATCTTGCAAAAACTTCGCCTTCGTAAGATCCACCAACGATTCATAGGGTTGAAAATAACCGTGAATTCCAGTTCCACGAGCGTGAACAACTCGCTCTGGAATGCGCTCACGATCAAAATGGGTCATTTTTTCGCGCAGATGGAAGTCTTCTAATAATGTTGGTCCGCGATCGCCAGCTTTTAGAGAATCGTCGGTGTTAGGAATACCTATACCTTCATTACTCGTAAGATGCTCGCCTACTTCTTTACGAAACGGTTCTAGGTTTTTGTCTTTGCTTTGTTCGTTGACTTGGTTACGCTCTGTCATAGTTCTCTGAATTTATGTATGAATGGTAGTAAGTTTCGTTGCTTCAAATAAAAATCAATCCTCATCCCGCCCATGAACTTGGGCAGGTGGACTAGTTGCTTCAACAGCTGTCAATGGTTCTAAAATTTTGTAGGTATGGGAGGCTCCTTTAGGGACTACCCAAGAAGCTCCTTGCTCTAACAAAACTGTTTGACCTTCGATGTGTAACTCAGCGCGACCACTAATTACGTAGCCGACAGTTTCATATTCACGCGTTGCTGGTTCTTTAGGTTCCCCTGGCTGCTCATTCTCCCAAAGACGCATTGATAGAGCTTTGCCAGATGCTAGATACTTCTGACCAAGTTCACCTTTAGGAGAATAAGCAGAGTCAACTTTTTTAACGCTTGTGTCAGCCATTTTTATCTCCTCTAGTAACAAAGAATTCAGGAGCCAGAAGACAGGAGTCAGGAGGAGTAAGTACTGCAGCTGGGTTTCCCGGCGTAGGAATCGGGCTTTTGGGCTGCCCGCTTTCTTAGCATCCAGCGTTCAGGAATCAGCGCGGGAATTTTGTCTTACTTGTCGATGAATATAAAGGGGGTCTAAATTTAAGGACTCGATTCGTTCTGACTCCTGAATTCTGAATTCTGACTTCTTTACTATGGTTTAAGAACAACCTTGATGCAGTTATCTTTCTTGTGCTTGAAAATTTCGTAAGCGTGAGGTGCTTGTTCTAGTGGTAAGCGATGGGTGATGATGTAGGATGGATCGATTTCACCGCTTTGAATGTATTCAAGCAAAGTGTGTAAGTATCGGTGAACGTGAGTTTGACCTGTTTTAAGAGTTAAGCCTTTGTTCATAGCAGCACCCATAGGCACTTTGTCTATAAAGCCACCGTAAGCACCTGGGACTGAGACATTACCTCCTTTACCACAAGCTAATATCACTTGTCTTAAGGCTGTTGGTCGGTCTGATTCTAGACGTACTGCTTGCTTTGCTTGATCGTAGAATGCTAAGAAATCTGTGCCGTGTGCTTCTAGTCCTACTGCATCAATAACAGCATCAGGACCACGACCACCGGTCATTTCTTTGAGAGCATCACCAACGTTAACTTCCTCATAGTTTAGCACTTCGTCGGCTTTGCTTTGCTCTTTTGCCATTTGTAAACGTTCTGGAACGCGGTCAATAGCAATAATTCTCTCAGCACCGAGCATACGAGCACTTCTGATTGAGAATTGTCCAACTGGTCCACAACCCCAAACAGCAACAATATCTCCCGGTTCTATATCGCAGTTTTCTGCTGCCATATAACCTGTTGGGAAAACGTCTGTCAGGAACAGTACTTGGTCGTCCGTTAATCCATCAGGAATTTTGAACAATCCGACGTCAGCGAACGGGACTCTAGCATACTCTGCTTGACCACCTGCATAACCGCCAAAAATATGTGAGTAACCAAATAGACCAGATGGCGAATGACCCATTATCTTTTCTGCCAACCAACCATTTGGATTGGAATTGTCACACAACGACCATAAATCACGTTGGCAGAAAAAGCAGTTACCGCAAGCAATAGTGAACGGAACAACGACGCGATCGCCTACCTTGACATTCTTGACCGCACTACCCAGTTCTACAACCTCCCCCATAAACTCATGACCAAGGATATCGCCCTTTTCCATGGTGGGGATAAAGCCGTTGTAGAGATGCAAATCTGAACCGCAAATTGCCGTTGAGGTAATTTTGATAATGGCATCACGCGGGTTAAGAATTTTTGGATCTGGCACTGTATCAACTTGCACATGATTAGCGCCGTGCCAGCAAACTGCTTTCATTCTAATTATCCTTAATTGTTTTTAATACTGACGAGCTAGAGGTCAGTAAACAGTTATCAGTTATCAGTTATCACGGTACGTATACCTTGAACACTGATAACTGTTTACTGTTGACTGTTTTAAGGCTCCTTATTAAATCTCTATCTATCTTTGTCCAAGTTCAAAAAATCTTTTGTACTCTTAGGAAGAGGTTCATCAAGATTTAGTTTTTCTTTGATGTTTTGGGCAGTTTTTTGCACGTTATCAATTACACCACCTGTTCTATTATTAGCTGCGTGTTCAGGTGTACCTTTGTAATAACGACCTTCTGGTGTTTCCACATTTAATTTAACAGAATTTAGTTGCTTGCCGAGATTTTCAGAACCTTCTTTTACCTTATTTTTAGCTTGTTCAGCTAAATTTTGTCCTTGGTTTGTAACGGAATTTCCGTCAGGTGTACCTTTATAGTATATACCTTCAGATGATTCTACAGTATTATTTGCCTGTGCTTGCAAGGCACTACCGTAACCAAAAGACTGAATGACAAAAACAGTCAATACTACTAAGAAAACAGTTGTGATTTTACGAAAAGAAAACTTTTTGACGAAAGAAATCACTTTATTCATAAAAGACCTCCGATTGGATTGTTGTAATTAGGTAACGTTTAAGGCTCTCATTCTTTAGAAGAACTTAGAAATCCTAATAAATTTATAGTGAGAAACTCAATATAAAATTTCCGAACTCTGATTTTTATCAAAGATTGCTATCAACCATGTCATGGTTTTAGTAAAACTTTAATGCAGTTATCTTTTTTATTCTTGAAAATTTCAAAGCCCTGCTTTGCTTCTTCTAAAGATAAGCGGTGAGTGAAAACACGGGAAGGATCGATTTTACCTTCTAAGACATAGCCTAGTAATCTAGGAATGTATTTCTGTCCGTGCATTTGCCCCATTCTAAAGGTCAAGGCTTTGTTCATGAATGCGCCTATGGGTATTTTGTCCACAAAGCCGCCATAAACACCCATAATCGATAGAATGCCTCCCTTACGACAAGCTAGAATCATTTGCCGCAGTACATGAGGGCGGTCAGTTTCTAGCCTTACTGTTTGCTTAGCTTGATCGTAAATTCCTTCTAAACCTATGCCGTGTGCTTCTAGTCCCACAGCATCAATACAAGCATCAGCACCGCGTCCACCTGTCATCTCTCTAAGGGCTTCACCTGCATCAACTTCTTCGTAGTTAATAGTTTCTGCTTGAGCAAAATCTCTAGCCATTTGGAGACGTTCAGGAAATCTATCAATCCCAATAACCCGTTCAGCACCCAGCATATAAGCGCTACTCATAGCAAATAGTCCTACAGGACCACAACCCCAAACTGCTACGGTATCACCACGCTGGATATTGCACATTTCTGCTCCCATAAATCCAGTTGGGAAGGCGTCGGATATGGGTAGCACTTTTTCATCAGGGAGTTCATCAGGAACTTGAGCTGCACCAAAGTCAGCAAAGGGGACACGAATATACTCTGCGAAGGCTCCTGCATATCCACCAAAGGCGTGAGAATAGCCGAAAATACCCGCCGTTCCAAACCCGAATAGTTTATCTTGTATCCAACCATTAGGGTTGGTGTTGTCGCAAAGAGACCACTTTTGTCGTTGACAGTAATGGCATTGACCACAGCCGATGATAGAAGAGACAACGACGCGATCGCCCATCTTTAATAGTTTAACTTCACTCCCGATATCAACGACTTCCCCCATAAATTCGTGACCGATAATGTCACCTTTTTGCATTGTGGGGATATAGCCGTCGTAAATATGTAAGTCAGAGCCACATATAGTTGATGATGTAACTTTGACAATAGCATCGCGCGGATTGAGAATTTTCGGTTCAGGTACGGTTTCTGTGCGCACATCATTAGAACCATACCAGCAGACAGCTCTCATATAGATTCTTATTAGTTATTTAACAAGGAGTCAGAAGTCAGAATTCAGGAGTCAGAATTAAAGAGATGGAATTTTAAAACCTCGTTATTTATCAGTCAGTCACTCATTCTGAATACTGACTCCTGGCTCCTGAATTCTTGTTTTAATCTTTCCCTTTTGGTTGTCCCTCAGTTGTGGCAATTTCGCCTGCTTCCATCAGCATCTTAAAACGGCGTAATTCATCACCTATTTGTTGCTCTGGTTCTTTGCCGAAAATTTTTGCGAAAGCAGCTGCTAATGCTCCTCCAGGTGGGTTATATTCAAGAACGATCTTGACCTCAGTGCCGCGATCGCCTGGTGCTTCTTTAAAGCGGATAAAGCCAGAGTTATCAACATCTGCTCCCTCTACCGAAGCCCAGGAAATAAACTCATTTTCCCGATCCTCTATAATATCTGCATCCCATTCTACAGTTGTGCCTAGTGGTGCATCTGCGCGCCAGTGAGAACGCTTATCAGTAAGCACATCTATAGATTGAATATGCTTCATAAACTTCGGCAGGTTTGTAAAATTGTGCCAAAATCTATAGAGTTCATCTGCTGGTTTGTTAATCGTTACCGTTTTTTCAACTTTGATAGCTTGATTAATACCCATTGCTTCCTGCGCGTGCTTTATTGTGCTTTGTCTTGTCGCACCTTGGTAAATGAGACCTCCTCCAGCCAACGCTGTTAACACTCCTCGTAAAGAGCGTTGCTTTAAACCCATTAGCACTAATGCACTACCACCGATTAAAGAAGCCCAACGTTCAGTATCACTCGCTTCACTTTGGCTAATATTTTCCTGATCGCCTGAAATATATTCCACTGTTCTATTTCCTTAAGCTTAAAAAACCTACATCTATACAGCTGCAGCTGTACTCGGCTGTGCTGGTTTTGTTTCACTACCAACCTGCGCGCGATACAGAGCTAAAAGTTGCTGCTCAGACTTCAATAGGTCTTGATACATTTCCATGAAAATAGCAGTCGTGAGTGGGTCTGTGTATGCAGCTACTAACTTGCTAATATCACCTATACCTGTTTGCACATCACCCAAAGCAGAGCGTAATAGAGATATGTCATCGCTTCCGGTAAAGGCAGTTTTTACTTTGGCATACTGGTTAGCAACATTTGCTGTCAATGATGGCTTTTCACCTAATTCTTTAAGACGTGCTTCCAATACTTGAATGTGACGCTGCTTATCACTGATCATTTGTTGGAAGAGCAATTTCACTTCTTGATCTGATTGTTTCTGGGCGTACTTCTGTAGCGCTTCTTGCGAATAATGCTCACCAGCAAGAGCTGTATTCAAACCTTTAACAATCTCACCCTTGGTTGAACCACCCCAAGCATCACCTAGCTTCCACCATTCAGCTTTCTTATCTTGGGTATCTGGTAAAGCTGCGTCCTTACCACCGTAACCGAGATAACCCAATATAGCTGTAGTGAATATTGGCAAATCTCCTGGTTGACGCGATGTGATTAGATTTCCATCAATCGCCAGAGGTGCATCCAGATAATTTGCACCTGCGTTGATCATGTCTTTGCGAATCGCTACAAAACCCGTCGCTTGTTTACCTTTGAGTAAGTCACCTTCAATTAAAACTTGAGGTCCGTGACAAACTGCAGCTACTAGCTTTCCTTGCTGCATTACCTCTTGTACGAAGCGTACTGTATTTGGGTTCCGACGCATTTTGTCGGGAGCTACACCACCAGGAATAACTACAGCATCAAACTCAGAAGCCACAGCTTCAGTAGTGGTGGCATCGGCAGATATGGATAGTTTGCCGCGTTTACCTTTGTAATCCTCGTTCGTGCGGGAGCCAAGGATAACGACTTCTATTCCTGCTTGTTTTAAGCCATTGTAAGGAACTTGGAACTCTGCATCTTCTACATCGTTCTCAATCAGAATTGCAACTTTTTTCTTACGAAAATTGTTATTTGAACTTGGCATGATATTTCCTTTTGTTTTTATGAAACCGCGAACATTTCTCTATAGTCTTCCGATAGATTCACCTGTAAATCAGCAAATTCTCCCGGAGTCACAGCGTCTTGTAAAACTGCAAACACAGAGCGCACATGCATAACTGCTGCCGTGGGAGCTACTCCCTCTTTTTCACTTACACGTTTAATAAACTCTTCCAACCCGAAATGTTGGCCATTTTCCCCTTCTCTTCCAAGCAAGCATTCACCTAATTCTTTAGGTAATTGTGCGGCGAGATCCTTTGCTTCGTCTCCAACAATGCGTTCTTTAATTGTTTCTAATGTGGCGCGGGTAGCCCGTTCTGCTTCTTCACGAGAATTTAACAGGCCAAGACTTTGAACGTGTTTTATAAATTCGTCGTACTTCATTTTTACATCCCCTTTCATTAGAGTAAACACTTAATAAAAATTTATTTATGTAAGGAACGAATAAATATTACTTTTACCACAGTTTGCGGTGTAAATAAAAATACAATATATTCTCATTCATTCAATTATCTGTGATAAATCATTAAAGTTTCTTCGCTCTTAAGAAAGAGTTTTTTTAATTTTAATATCCCCAAAAATATTTTATTTTAAATAAAAAAGTTATGAGTGTGAATTGAAGACAAAGTGTTAGCTTGTGCAGAGTTCCCAATTCCTAACTCATAACTCTGATAAAGTCACTATAGCGTGAATTGATACATAATAAGGTTATGCATCAATTGCTGGCTTCTCTTCAATCTAAAGAGAGAGATTGTTTTATTTCTAAGGTGATACATCTTTAGGAAGACAAGCTTGTAAACAGAAAACGTTATCTTGGGGATGCAGTAAGGTCAAGTAATATAGCGGAACCAACTGCTCTTCTAATTGATTTAGGCACATATGCCTTAAGCAGGGTTAAACATGGAGAACCCTTTTGATAGTGTAAATCTTAATAGTTATTGAAGAGCAATCGGAGTTCATTATGACATTTACTCAAGCCAGCGATCCAAATATTCAAGAAAATGTCAAAGCATTTCAAAACTTAAACGTGGATGATCAATTAGCCGCGTTTTGGTTTATTTATAAGCAAATGGGTAGTTCCGTTACTCCTGCTGCGCCTGGTGCTAGTACCGCTTCTCCGGACATTGCTGAAGGTTTGTTCAATCAAATCAAGGAAAAATCTCATGAAGATCAATTGCAATTTCAACGCGATTTAATTAACAAAGCAGATAATGAATACACTAGGATGTATGGCTCATTGAGCGATACAACTAAGTTGCTGTTTTGGTATCGTTTATCCCAAGGTATGGATGATACAACTATTATTCCTGTGCCTGCTGATTATCAACCTTCCTCTGAAGTTCAAGCCGTTGTTAATAAAATTGCCTCATTAGATTACGAGCAGCAAATTACCGTTTTCCGCGATTACGTATCACCAATGGGCGCTCAACCTAAAGCTGGTGCTGGAGTCTAAAAATTTTTGATGCCCGCTAAAGATCAATCATTAGCATAATAAAAAACCTAGATAAACACATTGCAAAGAAAAATCACAATGTGTTTATCTAGGTTTTCACTTATCAGATTTGCACCCTGAATTCATCACGTCTTTGACTTTACTGTATGATCATCAAGCAAGGTGCTATTCTTTTCATCTCTCTTTAGGTAGGTATCAAAACTATAAGCCACCGTACCACTCATATCCCTGATCTACCCAGTAGCCTTTAGAAGGTCTTAGATTGTTTACTAGTGTAATGCGAGTTACCCATTTACTTTGCTTATAGCCAAGTTTGATTGGAGAAGCCAGACGTATAGGCGCACCATTATCAATTGACAGAGGTTGACCATTTTTCTGATAAGCCATGAGTGTTTGGGGATGGGTAGCAGAAGGTAAATCCCAACTTTCGTAGTAACCATCTGCTGACTTAAAGTAAACGTAGCGAACATTGGCTTTTGGTTGAGCTAAATACAAAAGATCTCGCAACCGTATCCCACCCCATTGAACAATCGCCGCCCACCCTTCAACACAAACGTGACGAATAATCATAGAGGTTAAAGGCATGCGTTGAAGATCTGGCATACTCATGCTGAGAGGATGGTTTACTTCGCCATCAATAATCAAACGAAATGTTGCTGGGTCAATTTCTGGGGTCTGATCATATGTATTAACTAACAAAGCATTTGGCTCAATAGCGCTACGAGGAAATTCAGGTGCAAGTTTTTGAGGATTAAATATTAAACTCTCTATCTTTTGGTTAAACGGCTCAGAAGTTTTGTTTACAACATCTTGAAACAAAGTAGTAGCACAACCACCTAACAAAAAGCTAGCACTCGAGAGTCCAGAAAGTTGTAGAAACTGGCGACGGAGTAATGAACGACGGAAAACTTCAACTTGACGCATGGAAAAAACTCCTCTACCAGAAAATTGACTGAATAAGACGTGTACCTCCCACTCTCAAACCTAATAGAGAGTGTACGAGTGCAAAAGCTACCACGATTGGTACTGTGGTAAAGTGAACTATCCGTATTGCTTGCCAACTGCCACCAAAACAATCAACGATCCAGTTGAATTGAACTGGTTTGTACATTCCTAGTCCACTAAATATAGCAACTAGCAAAACAGGAATGATAGCCGTATAAACTAACCGATGCCACGCGTACGTTTTGCGCTTGACGTTTTGACTATTCTGTAGCGCTTTTAAGTCTTTGTTGCTTACGAATCGATTTTTCCAGCGTCGATTGATTAAAATGTAAAAACCATACCAAAGTAGATTAAGTGCAAATAACCACATCGCAGCAAAATGCCAGTGTCTACCTCCAGCTAACCAACCCCCCAACAAGAATAAATTCGGAATTTTCCAGCCGCCTCGTCCACCAAAAACGGGGTTGGCATTGTAAATCTGTAATCCACTGCCAATCATTAAGACTAGACTAATTATATTAACCCAGTGAAAGACTTTTGCCGGAACACTCTGCGCTGGAACAGGTGGGGACTTAGATTTTTTAGAATCAGCAGGTGCATTCACAGTTAATAACCAGTAATGTTTATTAATAAAGTAGTTTCTCTAATAGTAAGGAGCAAGTGCTATCTTAGACGACTAAAGAAATTTGCTCCATTCTCTCGAAGATGGTAAATATAACAAGAAGTTTTGATAACTAGCTCATGATATCCACAAATCATTTAACACTAAACTTGGTTGAAGGTTCTGTGTCTGTCAGTTTTTCTCCGGAAGCAGCACAGGAACTAAAAGCAGCACTTAACCAACTCATGCAGAGCTTAAAAGCTGTTGCGGCTAAAACCACTCCTAGCAGTGGTAAAGTCACTCCCCAGCCTCCAATGGAATATTGTCACACGGGGCATGTGTTTTTAGAAATTTTTTGTAATCCTAATATTTGGCCCACTCCCTTTGCAGCTAAGGTTTTACTGACTGTTCGTGATGCCAATATCCGCTTAACTACAGAGGCTGAATTAACCCGAGTGATGGAAGATGTAAACCAGTATTTGGAGGAAGCAGGTTAAATACTTAAACTCCAACGCCTCTAAGATTTTTCAAGGCTTCATCCTGAAACTACCTTGAGGCGCTGGTTTTTTCTACATATTGTTATTTTTTGTGAATTATTAATAAGAGGTAAAAGAAAAATTAAGGTTTGGGAAACATTAAAAGTAAGGTCTTAAGCGTGCTGTGAAAATCAGCATTATCTATAAATATCAACTTTGAATCAGTTTATGAAGACTGCACCAGACGACGACAATCCAATTAAGGATTCTATGGAATCTCCTATGGCTAGCCTCAAAGCCAAGAAAAGGAAAGGAAAAAAACTCAAGAAACGCACGACTGAAGGTGAAGGAAGTTCTAAAATATCCAATCGGTTCTACGAGAAAAAACTAGCCAAGCTGCAATTAGAACTAGTGAAAATGCAGTACTGGGTGAAGTTTACAGGTGCCCGGATTGTGATTATTTTTGAAGGACGAGATGCCGCAGGTAAGGGCGGTACTATTAAACGGATTGCAGAACCCTTGAACCCCCGTGGATGCCGTATCGTCGCTTTAGGCACGCCTAGCGATCGCGAAAAGACTGAGTGGTACTTCCAACGCTACGTAGCTCATCTGCCATCGGCTGGTGAAATTGTTTTGTTTGACCGCAGTTGGTATAACCGTGCTGGCGTAGAACATGTAATGGGCTTCTGTACAGAAGAACAATACAATCATTTCATGCAAGATTGTCCAGAATTTGAACGGATGCTGGTGCGTTCGGGGATCATTCTACTGAAGTATTGGTTTTCTGTTAGCGATGATGAGCAAGAACGCCGGTTTCAATCTCGATCCACTGATCCAGCACGGCGGTGGAAACTCAGCCCGATAGATCTCGAATCGCGAAATCGTTGGGTGGAATACTCTAAAGCCAAGGATGCTATGTTTGCTCACACCAATATTCCCGAAGCGCCTTGGTTCACCGTTGAAGCAGACGACAAAAAACGTGCTCGCCTCAATTGTATTTACCACATCCTCAATAAGATTCCCTATGTGGATATGACCCCTCCACCCCTAGAACTAGCGCCCAGAAAGCCTGGCGATAACTATGTTAGACCACCACGAAATGAACAGTTCTTCATCCCACAAACTTATTAGGTGGTCGTTTTTTGACACATAATTATGCCCAAATAATAAAAGTAAAAAAATGACTCGTCTCCGTAGTAAGATGTACTAGATTCAAAAGTATTTGCAATACTTTGCACAGTCATCTAACAAAAAAGTATGAACAGAAAACGCATTGTTCGTGCCTTGCTAATAGCGCTGGGTTTTGTAACTACCACAACATTAACAGTTTCGGCTTCCGAAAGTATTTTTAAATTGATTTACAAAGTTTCAGAGTTAACATCTAATTATGATGACCCATCGCTAGTACGTCAGCCAACCGCAGCCAAGGTTGTAGTTGAACATCTTAGAGCACTAAACAGTTGTAACCTTGATCGGATTTTAGCTCAGTATCCGGATGTCGCTGAGATCCATTTGCCTAATGGTACTGTGACCAAAGGGCGTGATCAATTGTATGAGCTCTTCGCAGGCTTCGTTAAGCCTGGTGGGGAAGGAGGTTTCTGTGGCATTACCTTTACCCCAGAATATGTTAGTCAAGTCGGTGGCACTATCAACGTTCAATGGAGAGTTGATGCTCCTTTCTTAGCAGAACCTTATCGTGGCTCTGATGCCTACGAAACTAAGGATGGGTTAATGTATGCGCAGGTGACTACCTTTAATGGCAATGACCTGAAGTTTAAATAAAGCTTAGAAACCATTGACAAAAGCCACATTTCAGCTTATCCAGAGTGGGGTATCTTTGTTTTTTGTGAGGAGTTAGTCATGTTTCGTTTTAAGCAAGTCTTTGCTATTACAATAATCAGCTTGATGGCTTTAGTCGGATGCAACAATGCTGAAAAACCTACCCCACAATCCTCATCTACAGCAAGTCCTGCGTCTAACATCACAGCACCAGTTGAGAAAGCGAACCTGAATGGGATACAAGGTGTTATATCCAAAACTAAGACGGCTGTTTCATCTGGAAATTTTGCCAATGCTAAAAAGGAATTTGGGAAATTTGAAGGTTTCTGGTCGAAGGTTGAAGACAAAGTGAGATCTCAATCTCCTCAGAACTACAAAGCAATTGAAGATAATTCAGACCAGATTACAAACGAACTTAAAGCCTCTACTCCAAATAAAAAGAAAGTTCTACAAGCTTTACAATCTCTTGACAAAAGTGTCACTAATGTCTCTAAGTTGTAAACTTCTAGCAGCTTCAATTCGTTGTAAATAAACCAAGCTAAGGAGCGAATAATGACTCGCTCCTTAGTTGTCTTTACTATCCCAATCAGGGAGAGCTATTACAGTTTTTGTTGAGACGTTTGGACAGGGAAAGGTTGATAAAAAGCAGAGATTATCCTTAAACACAAGGGTTCAATTTTTTATTAACATCACACATCCAAAAAAAAGCCCTGCTCCAAAACCCAAAATTAAAAAATGATTAATCGTTTTCCCATTCTTCTCGGCCAATGAGATCGGCAATGCGATCGCGTAATAGGAAATCGCACTTTTCTAGCTCACATTCAACACAGACCCACTCTCTGGCTGGAATATATTGGCAAAGGCTATATATAGGTTGCTGTCGGCTAACGACTCCCTTCTGGACCAAACGCCTTGCTTCGTCTTGGATCACATCTAAAGAGTAGTAACTAATAGAAGGCACCGTATTGACACTCATTGTTTTTTACTCACAAATTAACACTTAAGTAGTGTTCCCAATAATGTTTCAGGAACAAACATGGTCACGAATAGACTTGTCGCTAGGGTTTTGTATTTTGCTATACGGAACTAATTTCATTTTGACGCTACATCTCCTCAATTTATGTAAATAAATATTAAGAAAGTCATCAAACTCTGACATATTTTTATATTTTATTTCATAAATGCCATTTTGAGTAGTCTATTTATCCTGATTGAATTGTGTGTCGGTTGTATAATATTTGCTATTTAGCACATTCAGGCAGGTTTTACAAATTAAGCAAAGATTAAGTTGCACAGAGGCCATTAAATACTAAATAGTGAACCTAAAGCGCTGTTTTGCGCTGCTGGCATTTGTCCATGGGAAAAAACTATAGGAGTATCTGCTGCTAGCAAAGGTATCAACAGCTTCAAGGCTTATGGGCTACCGTACATTACTAAAGCTTGTAAATTGCCATTTATTAATAATTTCTTCAACAAATCCTCAGCTAGTTGAGTCAGGCTAGCGCTACCTCGGAACGGATTTCCTCGGACAAATATTTGTAACAAAGTACAAAGCTCTATGTTTTGAATAGCCTGACTAGGAGTATGACTATCAATGATTTGAGCGATGTAACCGCTTTGATAGGTCAGTGTAATTGCAGATGCTTGATGGTTTAAAAAATAACATTTTAAGAAATCATCAACCGCTATCATGTTATATAACTCAATTATTGAAGAATAATTAAGCTTTATTGCATTTATGATATTTTCTGATGAGAACACAGGACCTTGAATTATTTGGCTGTATTGCAAAATGTCAGTAACAGTGGTATGGGCATCGTTGTGGGCTGTACCTTGGATTAAATTTAGAGTACTGACCTGCGGAGGGAAGATTTTCGCCTTATTAGTGCAGATCTGGCAGTACGTCGTGTACGAAAGCAGAAAGTGAACACAAAAAGTATAAATCTAACTACCGATTCTTGACAGATGTGTCTGACCCTTAGTCTTATTTAAGCAACCACCCTCAAACTTTGTCTGTAAAGTACTAAGCTAATTCCCAGGATTCAATTGTTGTCTGAGTTACCAGATTTTTGTACAAACAGTTGAGAGAAAAAGACAAAGCAAAGTGCCTTGTCTTCCCCCTAAAGTCAGGTTCCTGGCAAATCGCGCAGTTGATCAGGTAAATGATGGCGATCGCCCAATACTTCCAGTAACGGACCATGCTCACCGAACTTCACAATACTGACAGATGCTGCAAGGGCATTAATGCGATCGCGATAACGCCCTATATCGATCCCCAAAAGGCTGCATAGTATAATTCTGATTGTTGCCTTATGAGACACCACCAACACATTACCAGTCGAATACTTTTCTTGAATTTCTGCGATGACCGGCATTGCACGGCTAGCTATTTGTACAGAGGTTTCTCCTCCAGTGGGTGGGTTCCAAGCAGGTTCAGTTAACCAACGAACATAATCCTCTGTAAAATGCTGTTGGACAAACTCGGCGGTTTTATCCTCCCATTTCCCATAACCAATTTCCTTCAATCCCGGACGTATTTGCATTTCGACGCCTATTGCATCACACAACGGCTTTGCTGTGGCGATCGTGCGTTTCATAGGACTCACATACACTGCTGCCCAAGGTAAAGAGTGGTAAGTCTCAGCAAACGCCTTTGCCATCTGAGTACCTTCGTTTGTCAGTTCTGGATCTAAATCTCCACAGTAGCCTCCGGTGCGGCTATAAACTGTTTCTCCGTGCCTGAGAAAATATAGCCTTAAGCTCATAAATTTGTCCTTTTGATATTGGGTAACCACGATCATGAGGTAGGGTGCGTTAATAACGCACCCTACAACAGTCTGAACTATAGAAAAAGAATTCAGAAGCCAGAATTCAGAATTCAGGAGCCTTAAAACCGTGAACAGTAAGCAGTTATCAGTGTTCAAAGCCTACAGTGCTGTGATAACTGACTCCTGACTCCTGACTCCTGAATTCTGTTATGTGATCACAGTTGGCTTGTCTTTACCGGTGTAGTGGTGAATCTGAGCTATTTCATCACTAATGGCAATTAAACTTGCTAGTGCTTGTTGGGGATCAAGGTTATGCTTACTGGGATCACGCTCATAGCTTTCAAGATAAAGCCTTAAGGTAGCACCTTGGGTACCTGTACCAGAAAGTCGAAACACTATACGAGAGCCATCAGTAAAGCCAATCCGAATACCCTGATTTTGACTAACGCTACCATCAACAGGGTCAGTGTAACTGAAGTCGTCGCTGTATTCAACTTGATACTGACCAAACTGCTTGCCTTTCAAAGTTGGTATTTGGGAGCTTAAATTGGTTATGAGATTGTTAGCTCTGTCTGTCTCTACTTCTTCATAATCATGACGGGAGTAGTAATTGCGCCCGAAGGTTTTCCAGTGTTCTCGCACAATTTGCTCTACAGATTGCTGTTTGACAGCTAAGATATTGAGCCAGAAAAGAACTGCCCATAACCCATCTTTTTCGCGTATGTGATTAGAGCCAGTCCCAAAACTTTCTTCACCGCAAAGAGTTGCTTTACCAGCATCTAAGAGGTTCCCAAAAAACTTCCAGCCGGTAGGTGTTTCATAGCAATCAATACCAAGCGCAGCAGCAACGCGATCCACAGCTTGACTGGTAGGCATGGAACGTGCTACCCCAGCCAAACCAGAACTATAGCCAGGAGCGACTTTAGCATTTGCCGCTATCACTGCTAGACTATCGCTAGGGGTAACAAAAAATTTCCGACCCAGAATCATGTTGCGATCGCCATCTCCATCAGAAGCTGCACCAAAATCCGGTGCTTGTTCACCGTAGAGAATATCAACTAAGTCGTGGGCATAAACAAGATTCGGATCAGGGTGTCCACCACCAAAGTCTTCTAAAGGCACACCATTGAGCACCGTTCCGGTTGGTGCACCTAACTTCTCCTCAAATATGGCATGAGCATAAGGTCCAGTTACAGCATGTAGAGAATCGATACATATGCGAAACTTGCCAGAAGTGAGCAGCTGATGAATCCGCTCAAAATCAAACAAAGATTCCATCAACTCGGCATAGTCAGCAACTGAATCAATCACCTGTACAGTCATTGAACCGAGTTGAAAACTTCCCAGTTTGTCTAAATTTACATCACCCGCTTCTAGTAACCGATACTCTCTAATCGTTTTACTACGACTGTAAATTGCTTCTGTCACCTTCTCTGGTGCAGGTCCCCCATTACTGATATTGTATTTAATGCCAAAATCGTTTTCTGGTCCACCAGGATTGTGACTAGCAGAAAGTATAATCCCACCGAAAGCTTGGTTCTTGCGAATCACACAGGAAGCTGCTGGAGTGGATAAAATGCCACCTTGACCGACCAGCACCTTACCAAATCCATTCGCGGATGCCATTTTTAATATAGTTTGGATTGCCTGACGATTGTAGTAACGACCGTCACCACCAACAACTAAAGTCTTTCCTTGATAGTCTTCCAAACTATCAAAGATAGACTGAACAAAGTTTTCTAAATAGTGAAGCTGTTGAAAGACTTTAACCCGCTTCCGAAGTCCAGAAGTTCCAGGCTTTTGATCAGTAAAAGGTTGTGTAGATACGGTTTTTATGTTCATATAAGTGTTTTGAACAAATATAACAACGCTAGTTCCTGCCTGATATCTTCTGACAGTCTGAATACAACATCATTCGAGAGGCAAGCTTTGAATACAGGTGGTATTCTACAATACGCAGCAGAAAATAGCCTAACACTGCATTGAAATCAAGCGTGATTCAATAGCCGTTAAGGCATTTAAAATTCTTGTTTCCACCCTAGATGGCTACTTGACCTAGCCAAGATAATCTTACAACAAGGTGTCAGCCATTTTTGATAAATTCTCGCGAATGGAAGTACTGAATCAGTGAACAGTAAACAGTGATCAGTGATCAAAACTTATAGTGCGGTGTTTCCCGTTAGTATTCTTGACTGATGACTGATAACTGATAACTGATAACTGTTAAATGAGCGCTGCAATAATATTGATGGTCATGGCTAAAATTGTAGTGTTAAAAAAGAAGGATAATACACCATGTATCAGAGCCAAGCGCCTCATAAAGCGTGATGTTGTCTGAATATCAGAGACTTGGCTAGTCATGCCAATCACAAAAGAAAAATATAAAAAATCCCAGTAATCTGGTTCGCGATCCTCAGGAAAATCTAGACCCCCAGCTAATTCGTCTTTATTACTTTCGCTGCCGTGATAATAATTGTATGCGTATTGCAACGCGAACATGGTATGCACTAATAACCACGAACCAACAATCGTCATCACAGCAAGCGCGACATGTAGCGCTAGGATAGGAGTCGGCTGCCCTTTTTTATTATTATCACTGAGCAAAAACCCAATCGCTAATACACTAGCGCAAGCAGCTCCAACAATTATAGAGAACAGAGCCAAGCGTCCTGCGTATTCACGTTGCGCATAACGGCGCATATGTTCTGGTGTAGCCCTAACCATTATCCACCAAGTCAAGGCTAGGAAACAATCAATACCTGAGTTCCACGTACACAGAGTTTGTGAGGGGAAGCGCAGCCAAGACGGAAGTACTGTCCACACTAATCCGGCAAAGATCGCTGAAATGACTAGTCGGGGGCGAGAATCTAGATTCTTAAACCATCTATTTACAATAGACACAGGAGACTACTTACTCAAAAGACGAGCATCGATAGTAGTATATCCTTAATTTTCCATCGGCAAAGCTTCTTGTTGAGTTGACGTTGGGTTTTGTTCAGTAGTATTGACTGAGGAAGATGCGCATGGCTGGGCATGAGGTAGGGCTGATAGACCAACCTTTGCTGTTTGATAAAGCCGATTAAACTCCCGCTCATAATGTGGGGCAACAGTGGTATTTTGAACAAATACCAAAGTCTCATCATTTGAGTAATTCCCAGAGTTAGACCAGTTGTGACTACCTGTAATCACCAATACCCCATCTAAAATCGCCATTTTGCTATGCACTCCGCGATCGCCTTTTGGGGAAATAGGAAAACCAACTGTGGTTATAGGATGTTTCCAAGGATGAACTTGTGCGAAACGGCGTTTCTTTCTAGAATGTGGACATAACCCCATAGCATCATAAGCTTTTGAGTAAGGTTGAGCGAAGAAGTCTGGATCTATCAAAATTTTGATATCCTCTACCCCTTGATTATGCACATAGTTAAGAGTGTCACTAATCATTTGAGCTGAATACACAAACAATGCCATATGCACACTCTTTTTAGCTTGTTCCATATAAGAGGTAATAACTCCGTTGCTGGTTAAATCAAGATCCTCACTTTTAGGTGCAGGGGAAAAATGAACCGTGATCGTTCCAGATCCAGCGGGGATTGTGACGGGATTTCTCTGTGGTTTATGCCATTTGAACAACCCTTGCCACATATAGTTGAATTCATCAGTAAAAATTTTGGCAAGTTGAGCATTATCATGAACGACAACCATGTTATTTGGGTTGCCGCGAGTATCGAAGTTGTTAAAATCGCCATGCAAATCCGATGTTGTGAAGTTGCCACTGGATATAATAATTGTTTTACCGTCAACCACTAAAAACTTATGGTGCATCAGCCCACTACCTTTAGTGGCTCCGCCGGATGTATCATCTTTTATCTCTATGCCACTCTCACGTAAAATAGCTAAGGCATCACCAGGATAGCGCTTCAGTTCTTCATAAGCTTCTTTGTCGTGATGATTCATCCGTGCTATTTCTTCTGGAGAATAATCACTCAAAGCTTTGTTATATTTATTATCGAGTACTACTCTGACTTTCACTTGGCGTTTATGGGCAAGCGTTAAAGCTTCAGCTACCTTAGGAAGCCTGAATTCCATAACAGCTAAGTCCACACTTGACTTTGCTTGATTGATAGCATCAATGATCTGCTGCTCTAAATTGTCCCCCTTGCGAGTAAAATGTCGATATGGGTCTTCGTAAGAAGAAGCTAGCTCATGGTTGAAATAAACTTGAACAGCAGGATCTTGAGGTAATGGCTTGAGAATTTCTTTTGGTGAAGATTTGAAGCTGATAACCAGCACAAATCCAAAAATGACAAACAATAATGTAACTAATGTTTTAGAAATGCCAGAAAACTTACGTTCTTTAGAAGTAATAGAATCTGTGATAAATTTCATTTATAATTAATAGGAATTTTTAATAAAAAGGAGTCAGAATACAGGAGTCAGGAGTCAGAATACACCACCCACACTATCAGCGATCAGTCATCAGTTATCAGTGAACAGCCAATAACTCATAACTGAATTGTGGGGATGGTGTTTTAAGAAAAGTTTCAACTCTTATCTCGTCCACAAGGGACGAGGTTGTTACCAGCATTTCTCCTGACTCCTGTTTCCTGACTCCTGACTTCCTATAAATTGAGATGCACCCGAGTTAATGGTAAGCGTCAATCGGTAATCAATGAGATTTGCTACAAGAGCAATTATTGAGTTAATTTGTGTTGTCTACCAGTATTGTTTTAAATAATAGTAACGGCAATGCGGTTATTGCGGAAATTCTTAAAAGAAGAGTAGTTCCACTGACAGGGTAACAAAGCGCGTGGAAGTGGCAAGAATTTGGTAGCTTAGCTGTATACCCTGAAAAAAGATCAGCAAGTAGCAAGCCGCACCGTGTGTTCTTATTAGAGATTTTATGCAAATTTATTTAGATTACAGCGCTACAACTCCCACTCGTCCTGAAGCGATCGCAGTGATGCAAGAAGTCCTTACACAGCAGTGGGGTAACCCTTCGAGTTTACATGAATGGGGACAACGAGCAGCAACGGTTATGGAACAAGCCAGAACACAGGTTGCTAGCTTAATAAACGCACCGAATCCAGAATCTATCGTTTTTACCTCTGGAGGGACAGAGGCAAATAATTTGGCAATTATGGGAGTGGCCCATTTGTACTACAAACCTCAGCATATAATTATTTCTAGCGTTGAACACTCAGCTATCGCTGAACCAGTGCGTTTACTAGAGTTATGGGGTTGGCAAGTTACAAAATTACCAGTTGATGCTAAAGGAAGAGTCAGCCCAATAGATTTAAAGGTAGCACTACAAAGTAACACTGTATTAGTATCCGTGATTTACGGTCAAAGTGAAGTTGGGACAATTCAGCCAATAGAAGATTTGGCAAATGTTGCACGCTCCCACAATGCTTTATTTCATACGGATGCTGTACAAGTAGCAGGGCGCTTGCCTATAGATGTCAGCAAGCTAAACGTAGATTTATTGAGTATTTCTAGTCATAAAATTTATGGTCCCCAAGGTGCAGGGGCGTTGTATATACGTCCTGGTGTGGAGTTAGTACCCTTATTGCGTGGTGGGGGGCAAGAAAGACGACTCCGTTCTGGAACAGAAGCGGTACATACTATTGCTGGCTTTGGCGTAGCAGCAGAATTAGTGAAGCAAGAAATGTTAACAGAAACACCGCGCTTAATCAAGCTGCGCGATCGCCTGTTTGCTCTACTCACGAATATTCCCGGTTTAATTCCTACAGGTGAACGCTTCAATCGTTTACCCCACCATGTGAGTTTCTGCCTAGTAAACGCTGATGGTGAAAAACTTAGCGGTAAAAGGCTGGTACGTCAATTAAATTTAGCTGGTATTGCCATCAGTGCTGGCTCTGCTTGTCATAGCGGTAAACTTAGCCCTAGCCCTATACTTTTAGCGATGGGGTATTCAGAAAAAGCTGCCTTGGGCTCAATTCGGATGACAATGGGACGTGATACAACTGAAGCTGATGTTGACTGGGTGGCAATAGTGCTAAAGCAAATATTAGCTACTATTGCCGATAAAAGTTAACGAACGAGGAACTCAAAAGTCAATCTTTGGTGTATTATTAGCTGTGCAGCAATTTCCGAGGCTGCACATCTGAAAAAGTCAGAGAAAGAAAGCTTTTAGCTTGATAGTTCGCTACTCAATTTCTAGATTAAGCTGTTGTAGCTGACATTTGGTGATAATCTTATCTTTTGTATCCGCTTTTATAAAGGCAGTGGAATCATACAATTGCTTTGCACAGTTTGCCTGTTCTTGAGTTTTCGGTGGATAAGAAAGCATGAGATCTACTAAAAACTCATCACTTTGCTTACTTAAGAGATTAGGCAAACAGCTACGAATACCTGTGATCAGAAAACTAACACCGAAAGAGAAAAGCAGGATTTTGTTTAATGTATACATAACAGATAGGATACAACTAAAGTAGCTGAGCTAGCACATTTATTTAAGCGAAGCAGCTGATAACGTCACTCACAGTTTAATATTCCATAAGCAGTATATTTGCGTCAACTGCTTCCGCTTACACCCTCCTTAGGACGCATCTATGATATCTTAAAACCCAAAATCCGGAATCTTTTTAAGATGGCTGAACTTCCAACAACACTAGAAGATGCGATTGTGCAAGCGCAAGAAGCTACCCAAGCAGCACTTGCAGATGGGTATACTCGGCTACAAGTTGAGTTAATATTTCCAGAACTCAATCAAATGTCTGTAGCAGAGCAATTCCTGCCAATGTTTGAAAAATATGGTTCTAAGCTAAAGGTTTTCTTTGCTGATGCTGGTGGTGCAGCACTCGCCCAAAGGGATTGGGAGAATGTAGAGTTTAAAATCTCTGATGTTGGTGCTGGTAGAACTGCTACAAAATCAAAAATTCAACCAGAGGATGAAATCTTTTTATTTATTGCCCCAACAGCAGTAGAAGTGGTGCAATTAGAAAAGCTGTCTGAAGAAATAGGCGATCGCCCCTTAGTCATATTAAATTCTCGGATGCAAGAAGCAGGAGCAGTTGGTATTGGTTATGCAGCACGGCAAACCTACCAGCGTTTCATCAGTACACTTGAATCCTGCTATTACCTGCGTCCTATCTTTGAAGAAGCTGCATTATTCCGTTGTTACCCTGGAGTTTGGGAAGTGTGGCTCGAAACTAACGGTGACTATCAAAGAATTGCTGAATTACCCAAAAAACCATCAGGAGACGACTTAGATTTAATTCTGATGGAGGGACAACCAAAAACACCAGGAGACACTACCCCCGCAAGAAAACCCAGTCCTTTGCGAGGATTACAACGGTTCTTAAGGGCTTTGAGAAGTTAGTAGGGAGCAGTTATCAGTTATCAGTTATCAGTTATCAGTCAAGAATAATGGGTTTATCGCAACGCGAAACACCGCGCCATACACCTTGATCACTGATAACTGTTTACTGTTCACTGTTTAGCTATTGCCCTGCTTAACAATCCACAAAAATAGCTTTGTTTCTCTTCAGTCTTAAAGCTGCTCCCATCAATAAACCTAATGCAACTACTTTGCCTGATCATTTAAGCTAGTGTTAGTCAACGTTATACCAATTTTCTGTGAAGCTGCACATTATTTTTACCCCTCCTAACCTCCCCTTGCCAAGGGGAGGTGCCAAAGGCGGTGGGATTCTTTCTATGCGTCTTTATATAAAAACGGTATTAACGTTAAAATATCGTTGTTGATTGTAAAATCCGCTTTTGCTGATAGATTTTGACCTGTCGTTGTATTTTTTGTTGTACCTGTGATACCATTTCACGAAAAACCTGATACAGATAGGATATGTAGGGGCGAATGGCATTCGCCCTCACAGATGTTTAATGTGTATCAATATTTAAGTGAATTGGTATGAGGGGGAGAGCATTTGCTTTAGATATTTGTGAAAATGTTATCATAGCGAATGATGATAACAAGCAACCTGTATAAATGGTTGAATTTTTTAAAGATTTTTGAGACATAAGTATTGAAAATTTTTGGTGAGGGCTTAAGGACATTTAAAATGCCTCAAAACATGTTTTGAAACTGATTTATAGAATATTATATCTATATCGATTGGCAAAGTGAAATTGTCTACTTAGTCTTCCATTTTGCCGTGTTTTAGTTCCGTCAAACTCAGGTTATTTTGAAAGGACTTCTCAAAAATATTCTACCGATAAATATATCGTCAATTGATTAATTATAAATTTATACTAGCTTTAATAGCGTCTTTAAAAGCAGTATATACACTGAAAAAGAGAGTTGGAGTCAGTCCCAACGTCGTTATGGTGAAAATTGATTTTGCTTAATTATTTAATAATGTGCAAAACTGTTCACTCTCATCGCTGTAACTTTCCCCAGAAATTAAATTTCGAGGGTTGAGAAGTTAGCACCGTAAAGCATTTTCCAGTACTCTCTTTAAGACTGGAACTGCAAAACCCAAAGACGGAATAATTCGACAACAATTCGCACTCGCCCTTCTACTTCTTCAATTACGTCATGTCGTTTTAGGGTTTCTATAGCATCCTGTGTTACATCACATCTAGTAGCAAGATGAGTCAAAGTTAACCCTTCTGGTTGTGGTGCGATCGCTCTCAATATATCTTGCTGTCCACTAGCACCCTCAGCAGCTTGACCCCACACTCCATCAAAATAACCCCGCCCACCCTGGAAAAAAGCAGGATTGCTAACCACTGCTTCTACATCTGATACTGTAAAAATAGGGTCACGCTTGCGTCCCATTTCAAATACAGAATCATTGTAAAGGCGAACTAACTGAAACCCTAGTAACTGAACTAGATAAGGCTGTCCGTAAGTTAAACTGTAAATTTTGCTGAGCGCTTCTCTTGTGTAAGTTAACTGAAAATCTTCAAAACCTGGATTCTCGAGGATCTGTGCCGTAGCATCCTCCGTCATAAAAGACACTTTAATAGGAGGAACAATGCTAGCAAAGAAAGGTTTGAAATAATCTGCGGTCATTTCTTCCAAAGTATGCAAACCAGCCAAAGCAAAGGCAATTTTCGGAGTCATTTGCACCAAACTCCGTAAGTATTCCATAAAATTTTCAGGAATTTTCCCTGCTTCTATGAACTCTTCAATTTTTTCAAACTCATCTAAACCAATAATTAAACCAAAGTTTCCAAGGTTATTTACCACCTGTCGCAGGTAACGTTGAAAAGTGCGCTCAGGAGAATCTAAATATTCATCATCTGATGGTGGTGGAATTTTTACTTCTTCAAAAACAGCATCGCTAATGCCAATCAACAAATCTCCTAAACCATCCGCACTAGCTAACCCCTGTAAGTTAATATAGGCAAGCCGCACTTCTTCTCCTAAACAATTAACAGCGTTCCGGAGAATAGAACTTTTACCCATCCGCCTGTGACCGTAGATAACTACAGATTGCAACTGGTTTCCCTTAAGGCACAGTTCTTTTAATTGTCTTATAATATCTTCTCGTCCAACGAAAAGATGACCCTCTACAGGAGATCCAACAATATAGGGATTATGTACAGGTTCAGTGATGTTAATTTCCCCTACTTCGCTGGCAATTTTTAGGAGACATTTTTCCCAGGTTTTGGCGATGTCTACAATTAAGCCACGTTCTGCTTCTGGTAGACTATCCTTGTTTTCGAGGATATTGGTAAGCGCCCCTAAAGAACGGTTGAGGGCTGACGAACGCTGGTATCTAGAACGAGTCTGCTCTAATAAACGAACGTTTTTTACAACTTGGCTTAAGGATTCAAGAGTCTCCCAAGTAGTAGGACGTAATAGGTTTTCTTGAGGGAAAGGGGGAAGTTGGATGGATACAATACCTTCTATTTCTTTTGCTTTTTTGAAAATGTTTAGAATTGAAACGAGGGTATACATCTCGTCACCATAGAGGAGGAAACGGACATGAGCAAAAGCTGAAACCGCTTGATCTGGTTCTTTTTCGTGTAAATACCAGAAACCAGCAGCAGTTGATCGAGAAGGCGTGCTAATGCAGGGAGCTATTTCTAGGTTTGACAACAATCTCTCTCTCAAAATTCTTAAGAATAAAAACAAAGGAAAATCGAATAACCCATTAATAAATTCTTTTTGAATACTTGCTTTTAATGATGCGGAGGAGAAAAATAATAGTTTCCAGTCAAAAGGGGCTGACGCTAAACGAGAAATGCGCCAAATTATTTGGTCTTCTGGAGTTCTATCAAGGGCTTTATTAATAGCTGTTATTACAGAGCTAAATTGCAATGTATATGCCAGCAATTCGTTTGAATTATGTAACCCTATCTCCCAATCATTTAACAACCAATTTTGTAAGCGAGAAGATAGATTGGGTAATGGTAATGGAGTAATACGAGGAAGCCAGTAGCTTTTTTGAAAAGCTTGGGACTTGAAAAAAAGTGATATTAACCAAATTTCCGGACGTAATATAACCACGCCAAACGCCACGCCAAACGCCACGCCAAACGCCACGCCAAACGCCACGCCAAACGCCACGCTATACGCCACGCCATACGCCATGCGCCCCGCCACGCCCCCCGCCACGCCTAACGCCACGCCTAACCCCACACCAAACGCCACGCCTAACGCCACACCAAACGCCACGCCAAACGCCACGCCAAACGCCACGCCATACGCCACGCCCCACGCCACGCTAAACGCCACGCTAAACGCCACGCCAAACGCCACGCCAAACGCCACGCCTAACACCACGCCAAACGCCACGCCTAACGCCACGCCAAACGCCACGCCATACGCCACGCCTAACGCCACGCTAAACGCCACGCTAAACGCCACGCTAAACACCAAGCCCCACCAATTAATTGATAAACCCACTTCTTGTAAAAGTAGACAAACAGCAATGGGAGTCACGATTATTAATATCAATACTTGAAAAAGTAATTCTCGCTGGATGGGATTGTTAGGTAATATTTCGCCACTCTTACGCCCACTCCTTTCATTGTCGGGCATATAACCACCTCCATAGGTGTCTACATACCACCGTAAGGCTTGCGGAAAGAAAAATACCCAGTACAACAGACGCAGGTAATCTAGAGGGTTCCACAACAACAGCGGACGCTTTAACTTCGGTGCTAAATCTAGGCGGGGGACAGGGTGCTGCTGCTTCATAAGATTGCTACATAGATTTGCTAGATAAACTAATAAATCAAAATTATTTCAACCTTTGGGAATATTCTTTATAAGTTTCATTACACAACTTCATCAACGTCTTGGGGTGTCCGTGACTTGACTCTATTAGTTTGCGAATATCTAGCTCGTCAAATTTAACGTTGGTGCTTTGTAAACGTGAATTGATAAAGCTTTTAATCGTTTCTTCAGACCATAAAACAACATTTTCAGTTTGACAAATACCCGCCAAAGGAGATGTATCTTGACTATCTTGAAATAAATCTTCAAGACGTGAGCTTGCAGCTAAAACTAGTCTTAATGGGGCATTCATTCCATCTGCTTGGCTTCTCAACCAATCCCGTACTTGTCTTGTAAATCCTTGCCAAGCAAGTTTACCAACGTTATCTATCGTCAACAATATCCTTTTATCTTTTAAATTTCGATTCAGATGATTTCTCCTACTATCAGGAATGCCAATTTTATGACACAAAGCTTCATAAAATTCATCCTCATTATCGCTAATTTCGTTTAAATCTAGAAATCCGAGTTGACGAGGCTGATGAAGTTGATGCGCTGATTGATGACCAATTGCCCACAAAAACGAGGATTTGCCTACTCCTTCTTCTCCAATTAATGCAACATTAGAACCATTGTTTAAATATTCAAAGATATTGTTTAGTTCTCTTGGACGAGGGAAGAATAATTTTTCATCATCAACTTTGCCAGATAAAGGAACAAAGGGATTATTATTAATTTTATTTTGAACTCTCGGAGTAACAGAATTATTTGTTGAAGGTTCTTGTGTCTCTTTAACGGAGAAATTATTATTTTTATATTTATGCTCAATAGAACTTATAAAATTTTTTTTGTTAATTTTAATCTTTAGTATTTGTGTTAATTTTTCATAAAGTTTCGTAGCTGCGTCTCTAATAGATTGTGGGGCGTAACCTTCAGCCTTAGCTATATCCTCCAATGTTTTCTTTGACCAGCAACCTTTAAATATTACTGTCTCCAAATTATTTAAGACTCGCTGGGTTTCTTTTTCCAGTAATTCATTAATAAACTTCAGAGCGCTCTCTTCATCTAAGTCCATCTAGTGTTACCAAAACAACAGAGTTATCTCACTTACACAAAGTATAGGATTCCTATTTGATTTTTGAAACGCACGTAGCACGTAGGGTGTGTTAGGACGAAGTCCGTAACGCACCATTTCAAGGTTTCGGGGGAGCATCCCAATTTTGCCAAAAAATGGTAGTGGGAGCATCTTGCTCCCTAGTTTATTACTGAAGGGGGCAGGATGCCCGCACTACAAAATAAAATAAATTTACACATTTGGGATGCTCCCAGCTTTCGGTGCGTTACGCTGCGCTAACACACCCGACAACACTACTGAGATTTTTTCACAAATCAAACTGGATGCCCATATTAACACCCTACTTTACTCTACCATACAAACCTTTCAACATTTCTGAATACAAACCTACACAAGTCTACATTTACCTACAAATCTAACACCGATAAATTGCCTACAATCCTCGACTGACAAGACTTTAGAGCATAAGACAACATAAAGATACCAACGATTCAAACGTAAACGTTATGACTCACCTGCTACCCGCTAACGAAAATTTACCCGTAGAACAAATGGAAAATTCTCCAGGTGCTACACAAACAATTTTGAATATTGCTGAGAATGTCACCGAACTTCTCAATCAATCAGAAACGGTTGAATTAGCGAAAGTCGGAAGTCAAACGACAGAAGATATTTTTAGCATGTTAATACAATCTGGTGGTAAGCCAGTTGCAGTAATTCTTGCTATTGCTATTTTAGTCGCTTCGACTGCCCTACCTATTTTTGCTTTAGGACAATGTCAAAGGGCTTTTTTTGAGTCTCAGCATCAAACAACTCTTCAGCGTGATATATCGCCATCCAGCAGGTGAAACTCTTGCTACAAAAGGGTTAGGGTTTACGCATTGATAAAACACATCACGTATCAGGTAGGAATTTAGGACTTACGTACTATACAAATAGAACATTATATGTGCTAACGGATAATGGTGATTTCAGACTTGTAGGGGCGAATGGCATTCGCCCTTACAATAGGCGGGAACACCCTTATTTGTGGGAAAATCTTTCGTTGAAGCGCTCTTAATTCCTAACCCCATATCCATATCCAATGATTTCTTTCAACGCGTAATTCCTAGAATTAATATCGCCTGAATGGAGGATTTTTCCAAGAGTGAGAGTTTTCCCGTCCATTGTAAGGGCGAATGCCATTCGCCCCTACAAGTTGGAAATGACCATTATCCTTAATGCACGTGATGTGTTTTCATCCTCCTTGTAGGGGTGCATTCAAAACTTTGTTAATACGATCGCGCGTTTCTAACAAGTGTGCTTGAGTGTATTCATCTTCTGAACGTACCTTTTCCAGCTTCTCATTAAGCTGTTTTATTTTGTACCATGCTAATGTACGAGCATCGTCGGGAACAGGTTGTTTCCTTAATATCATTCCCGTCAAAATATCTAAATATTGGCGCTGTAACCCTCGGCGCAAACTAGAAATCTTGATTGGTTTGCCTTTTGATTGCAGTACTTCTGTCCAGATTCCTGATTGTAAAGACTCAAACAATTCTGGTAGAGTCAGGGCTTGTCCTGGCTGAGTTTTAAGTTCAATGTCCTCTAAACGAGAGAGGCGATCTTTTGATAGTAAATCCCATAGCACCAACTTTTGCACAAACAACACTAGGTCATGAATAGGATAGTCTAACCGCCCAATGCGAGGATTACTACCCCAATGTCGCCACCGTGAGGGTGCCAACTTATTCAGCAATTGTGGAGAGAAGTTAAAAGCATCCTCATCAAACACATACTTTTGCAGCATTGCTAATGCTTGCCGTTGTTTTTCTAAAGGCACTGGTTGAAATGGTAATTTTCCTTGAGGAGCGTCAGAGTGAACACGATAAAAAGACTGCCCTCCAATGTATTTTGTCGCGTAGTATATATTTTGAAAATAATTACCTAATACTGTGCCAAACTGTTCACTTACATCACTGTAACTTTCCCCGGAAATTAAATTACGAGTGTTTAATCGACCCCACATCAGGCGCGAATTATCAAGTTGCCATTGAGAATATTGCAAGGCATCGCTACTATCGTCCCAAGCGTCAGCAGTAGGATCAAGGTCATATATATCCTCATCAGTGGAATAACTCAACTCTGGCTTATAAGACTGTTGGGCAATTTTTTCCAAGAAAGACTTTTCTCCAACCGGAGTTGCTGCTTGAGTAGGTGTGTAACCATACTCAATTGCCCATTCGTCATAAGCTCCCACCATAATAGGAAAATAATCTCCCTGCTTAATACCTCGTGGTGCAATATTTGGTGGAATGTAGTCCATTACAGATGAAACCATACCTTTTGTATGCGTAATATCAATGTTATTCATCTGCTCCGGTGATAGCAGTGTGCTACCACGGAAATTGTGTCTTAGTCCGAGAGTGTGTCCAACTTCATGAGCAATGATTAAGCGTAAATATTGATGAATATATTCTTTAACTTGCTGGCTATTGGGTGGTATGTTTTGCAAAAGTGACATGGCCATTGTTCCCAATGCAAACTGGTTAGTTGCTTCTAGACCATAACAAAGGTCATACTCTCCTGCGAGTTTGGATAAACGACTGGTAAATTGCTCTTGTTCTTGCTCTTGGTTTTGCATAGCATCACCTTTTGCTTCTAAGCCATTAGCACAAAGCAGGCGATTTTGCATAAACGCTGTCAAGGATGTTTGGTTACGATCTGTTTGGTTGGGTTCTACTATTGAGCGGTAATCACTTTTTAATCGGCGAAGAAAGCTAGCATCTACTAGAATAGTGGCGTTCAAAATTTCTCCAGTTAAAGGATTAACCCGAGATGGTCCCATAGCAAAATAGCCATCTACAGTATGAATCCAGCGAATAGTGTTGTAGCGTATATCTGCTGGATCCCAATCAGCATTATCTGGCATTTGCTTGACTTGGAGTGCATCTTTAATACCTGCTTTTTCAAACGCTTTGTTCCACATCAAAACGCCTTCTTTAATAGTATCTCGGTACTCTACAGGTATGGCGTTATCAATCCAAAAGACAATGGGTTTTTTCGGTGGAGAAATTGCTGCTGTTGGGTTTTGTTTCTCTAAATGCCAACGATTAATATAACGGACAAAGGGATCGCGGTGATCGTCATTAGATAAGTCTTGGTAGGCTGTTATAAAGTAACCAATACGATCATCAGCTAAACGTGGCTGGTAATTATTTTCTGGAAGTTCCGATAGACTATAGTGAACACGCAAATTAAAGCTACGATTATCAGCTAGCGTCATAAAACGCTGCATTTGACTATTCTTGATATTACCAGTACTGGAGAAATTTAAAACAGATTCAATTTCCATATTTTGGGGAAAGGCTTTAGCAGTACCAAAATAGGATTTATCAGTGCTTCGAGGTACTCCCAAACTTGAAGATAATCCAGCTAAGTCTGTAAGTAGAAGGTCACTTAAGTCAATAACAATGCTTTTGCGTTGCGGATGAATGCTTTTAATGGGAACTGTGTAGAGGACTGAATCGCTGAAAGAACGGGAGAGCGATCGCGCTTGCGGATCTCCTTCATCAGTGCGAAAATTGACATTACGAACAACAAAGTTCAAGTTATTATTCACACGTTGAAAGTAAAATAGAAAATTTTGCAAAGGCATCCCGCTATAAATTCCAGCTTGGCCAATCCCAGATTCTAGGGTTGTTGTAGCAAGATAATTTTTGTTAAGCTGGTCTGGCTTAACTTCTAAATAGATTTTGTTTTTTTCGCTATTACGGTATAAAGTAAACAGACCATCAAGCTGTTGGGTGTCTTTTACAATTTGCTCAAACGGAGATAATTCGTCCTTTTTGGCTGGCTGTGGGCTACTGGTAGGATTTTGTGTAGGATTTTTCTGAACTAGCAAAAATGGTTGCTGTCCTGCGTTTTTAGTATTTTTAACAACCCAAATAAAAGACTCACGTTGTACCTGCTTATTTTGATGAATCACCCATACTTTTGATGAGGTGGGCAAAGACGCCGCTATTCTTAGAGGAGGTCGATTTATTTGAGGGTTATCAAATTTCGAAGCGCTAGCGCTAGTGGTCCCTATTCCTAAAAACAGACCATTCAGCAAAATAACCAAAAAGCTAAATCTTTTCATCCAATCTTTCCTTGGCAACAATCCTGTTTTTTGATTTTTTTTAGCTCCTCACCTGTTGTACTGCACCTGAAAACAATCCTGACCATTTAATATCAAGCTTCTAACACCATCTTCGGGTTTACTACTTTAGATTTACTGTAGTCTTTTTCCGTATTATTGTGTCTATAGCAAGCTTTACGTATTATTTTGGCATTGATTTCATATAGATCTGTAAAGAGTGTATAAAAAGTTCTAATAAATAGGTTGGTTGATTGTACTGAAATTTTCAAATCTGTTTATGAACCGAAGTCAGTAGAGTATGTTGTGTTTAACAACACAAGACAATGTGACTACCATCACATATTAAACAAATCATTCTAAGGGAAGATTTGGAAAATTGCTGGTGATGTTATGAACTTTCCCGAATTAATATATACCTTACCCGAGCAAAACGGCCAATTTAATGCAGATAGAATCAACGAGTTTGCGAAAAAAGTGGAGGAGTTTGGATTGAAAATAAAGAGAGATTTTGGTGAAGAAGATGGATGCGAAATTCTGAAGACGGTCATTATGGCTTTAGTCAACGTTATTTAAAACTATTAAACTCATTCCACTCTGCCTATAGAGTGGAATGAGTTTAAGAATTGATTCAACAACTAACTCACCAAAAACAACTCCTTGATGCCTGCACTACCAATTTCGACTGCTAGCGCGGCTAGAATAAAACCTAAAAGTTGAGTAATAATTACTTCACCTTCTCCACCAATCCACTTGTCGAGTAGGTTTGCCAATCGCATAATTAGCCAACTGACCAACATTGCGGCTACGATACCTATGACTACGCTGAGATTAGGGTTATCTGCTTCTGATATAAGTAGCATGACTGTGGTTAAAGTCCCAGGTCCTGCTAATAATGGTAAAGCTAGTGGTGTAATTGCCACATCACGATCTTGATCCCACATTGGAGTTTGTGAGTTTCCTTGAAGCATTTGTAAGGCAATTAACAATAGTAGTAGTCCTCCAGCTACTCGCAAAGACGCTAAGCTGATATCCAAATAACTTAAAATAAATTGACCAGCAAAGGCAAACAGCAAAAGAATTGTTACTGCAACTAAAACAGCCTTATCTATAACTTTGTTTCTTTCGGCTGGTTCCATACCTTTGGTTAAGAGTAAAACTATGGGTATATTACCCACAGCATCGGCAAGGACGAACACAGCGATAAAGGTTTTGACTAGAACAGAGATATTCACAGGGCACAGATTATACCAAGGTCTATTTAAATCTAGCCAACTTTTTCCCAAGCGGTTACCAAGATTGAAATGAGGAGAATGGGAATTTCAATTTTTTTCGCTGAATATATATTATTTTTAATAATCTACCTATATAATTCGACCGTTTGCTGTTCAATTTATGAAGTCTTACCTAGCAGCCGCTCTTCAAATGACTAGTGTGCCAGATCTCTCAAAAAATTTGGCACAAGCAGAGGAATTAATCGATCTTGCTGTGCGTCAAGGTGCTCAATTAGTTGGGTTACCAGAGAACTTCTCTTTTATGGGAGAAGAGAATCAAAAACTCTCTCAAGCTGAGGCGATCGCAACTGAAACTGAAAAATTCCTCAAAACGATGGCTCAGCGCTTTCAAGTCACCATTTTAGGAGGTGGCTTTCCAATTCCGGTAAAGGATACAGGTAAAGTATATAATACAGCCTTACTTATTGACCCCAACGGGCAAGAACTTTCACGTTACTATAAAACGCATCTATTTGATGTTAACGTACCTGATGGTAATACTTACCGAGAGTCTAGTACAGTAATGGCAGGTATTGACCTACCCTCTGTTTCTTTCTCGCAAGAACTTGGAAATATAGGGCTTTCGGTTTGCTACGATGTCCGCTTCCCGGAACTTTATCGACACTTGTCACTAAAAGGAGCAGATGTTATGTTTGTTCCTGCGGCTTTCACTGCTTTTACTGGTAAAGACCACTGGCAAGTGTTACTGCAAGCGCGTGCAATTGAAAACACTTGTTATGTGATTGCTCCAGCTCAAACTGGACTAAACTACGCTCGTCGTCAAACTCATGGACACGCCATGATTATCGATCCTTGGGGAGTTATTTTAGCGGATGCTGGGGAAAAACCAGGTGTTGCGATCGCTGAAATTAACCCCTCTCGACTTGAACAAGTCCGTCGTCAAATGCCGAGCTTACAACATCGGGTATTTTAAATTTAAGAAAAGTAAGCACGATACTGGATCTTGATCTTAGTGGAGTGTGTAGAGGGCAATTGACAGCCCTAGCTCGGTTAACATTTTGGAACGGTTCGAGTAAGAATCTTCTACCAGGTGTTACTGCGTGAAAGAATCTCCGTGACTTTAGTCCGGAGAGTTAGTCAAAATATTAAATGCTCTCAAATTGCAGCTATTATCAGCCTAAATACTAAGGTGGGTTTGCCCACCAAAACGGGAGCATCCCTTTCCGAGTGCAAAAAGATCCTAGTGGGAGCCGCAAAGCTCCCTAATTTATGACAGAAGCGGGCAGGATGCCCGCACTACAAAATAAAATAAACTTACACATTTGGTTGGGATGCTCCCACCAAAACACAACATTGCTGTCAGTCAGAACAAACACAGTTAGGAACATGTTCTGAATAAGGAAATATGAAGCTAATACATAAAAATCAGATTCTAAGTTACAAATTTTTGAACTTCTGTAAGCTTGGTAAATATCAAAGTATCATTGCCAGCTTAATGATGGTATGTTTGGTTGGATATAGTTTTTTTCAAGAATCTTCAAAAATTGCTCTTGCAAAATCTCGCAGGATAAACTCAGAACCTACAAAAAACTTGTCCCCAGCAGAGCAAAATTGCAGCAATAATCTGGGAGTACAGCAGGAGACTTCCAATTTGGCAAGCATGACTATAAACGTATCAACTTGGGCAACTCAGCCTAGTTTGGGCGTTCAGAATCTTGTTCAATCAATTGGTCCGTATGTATTTGCTTATCTAAATCGTAGTTCTTGGCCGACCATTCATAAACAGGCAAAGCTGGCAAGAGTTCCTATACTTATGTATCACGACATCTTGCCACAAAAACAAGTATTTTTTGATGTAACTCCAGAGGAATTAGAAAAGCATTTTCAGCTAATTAAAGAGCAAGGCCTTACTCCCATAACTCTTGACCAGCTAATGACTCACCTGCAAACAGGTTTACCACTTCCAGAAAAACCTGTTTTGCTGACTTTTGATGATGGTTATGGAGGTCACTACCAGTACGTTTATCCATTGCTGAAAAAATACGGTTATCCTGCTGTGTTCTCGGTTTATACTAGTGGTATTGGACAAAATACTGGTCGCTCTCATGTGAGTTGGGAACAACTAAAGGAAATGGCAGCTAGTCCCTTAGTGACGATCGCATCCCATAGCGTGAGTCATCCAGAAGATTTAAGAGCGATACCAGATGACCGACTGCAAGCAGAAGTCACAGAGTCTAAGACTGTTTTAGAGACAAATTTAGGTATTCCTATCCGGTACTTTACCTATCCGGCGGGAAAATATGATGAGAGAGTAGCACGAGCAGTGTATGGTGCAGGGTATCAGCTTGCACTGACGATGAATGATGTAGATGAGCGGTATGCTGGAGCTTCAGATAGTTTATTGGCAGTATCTCGCTTTGGTCAATCTAAAATAAAAGACGCGATCGCCCAAGCTTGGGGAGGACCAACATTACCACAGTGGAAATTGGGCTTTGACTTTTCAACTCCAATTCAACAAACTGAAGCAACAATTGACAAAATTTCTTTGGTCTTAATTTCAGGTGGTAAACCGATAACTATACACGCTGATAGCCGTTATCAGGTTTCAGAAATTTTGGCGAAGAGTGGTACTAACGCCTTAGCTGCCGTCGATGGAGGTTTCTTTTCCCTCAAACTGCTAAATTCTAATTTTATGATTGGACCAGTGTTAAGCCAGGTTACCAATCAATTTATTCCAGGCGATCGTAATGATATCCCAAGATTAGTTGGGCGTCCTTTAGTACTGATTAGCCCCACCTCCGTAAGTTACATTCCCTTTGACCCGCTCAAGCATAACACTTTAGAGGGAATAAAAGCCGAGATGCCTAATGTAACGGACGCTTTTGTTGCCGCAGCGTGGCTAGTTAGAGACGGTCAACCCCAAGAAGCAAGCACTTTTAAAGGTTTATATGGTTTCGATCAAGCCCGTTATCGAGCTTTTTGGGGTCTTAATTCAGCAGGAGTTCCCACTATCGGCGTTTCTCGCGGAAATACTGACGCCGTGTCTCTAGGAAAAGCCCTTGCACAAGCTGGATTGCAGGATGCTGTAATGGTTGATTCAGGACAAAGTACATCTTTAGTTTATAAGGGTAAGTCTCTGGTGAGTTATACTCCTCGTCCTGTACCTCATGTTGTGGCACTTGTAGGGTCTGAGTCAACAAATCATACAGCTTGCACTTTGGCAGCAAATAAAATAAAAAACCGGGGAACCTAAGTACTACCCGGCTAAGTCTTACTGAGTAAGAGAATCCTCAGTACTCTAGGGATACTGTAATACAGTATCCCTATTTACTTATCTCAATTAGACAGCCGCTGTTTTCTTTGTTACAGCAGAGAGTTCGCCCTTAGCATACTTAGCAGCAAACTCATCAAGAGAAACCTGCTTAATCTTGCTAGCATTACCAGCAGTGCTAAATTGCTGATAGCGATCGGCACAAACCTTTTGCATGTACTTAATAGAAGGCTTGAGGAAGTGACGAGGATCGAATTCCTTAGCATCTTTTGCCAAAGCTTCACGTACTGCAGCGGTGATAGCTAGACGGTTGTCGGTATCAATATTTACCTTACGTACACCACTCTTGATACCTTTTTGAATTTCTTCTACAGGTACACCATAAGTTTCAGGAATTTGACCACCGTACTGGTTAATTAACGCAATCAAATCTTCAGGTACAGAAGAAGATCCGTGCATAACCAAGTGAGTATTAGGTAAGCGACGGTGAATTTCTTCAATACGGCTGATTGCTAAAATTTCTCCAGTTGGCTTGCGGGTAAACTTGTAAGCACCGTGGCTAGTACCAATAGCAACTGCCAAAGCATCTACTTGAGTTTCCTCTACAAATTGAACTGCTTCGTCTGGGTCAGTTAGCAGCTGGTCGTGGGAAAGTATTCCTTCTGCACCGTGACCATCTTCTTTGTCGCCCATACCTGTTTCTAGAGAACCCAAGCAACCGAGTTCGCCTTCAACACTAGCACCTACAGAGTGTGCTACTTTCACAACTTCGCGAGTAACGTTAACGTTGTACTCAAAGCTAGCTGGAGTTTTAGCATCTGCTTCCAGTGAACCGTCCATCATTACACTGGTGAAACCATTGCGAATCGCAGAGTAACAGGTTGCAGGGCTGTTACCATGATCTTGGTGCATAGCAATGGGGATATGAGGATAAGTTTCCACTGCTGCCAAAATCAAGTGACGCAGAAAGTTTTCACCAGCATACTTACGAGCACCACGAGAAGCTTGTAAAATCACCGGGCTATCTGTTTCTTGAGCAGCCTGCATAATAGCTTGAATCTGCTCCATATTGTTAACGTTATAGGCTGGGATGCCGTAACCATTTTCAGCCGCATGATCCAACAACAGCCGCATTGGTACGAGCGCCATAGATAGTCCTCCTAATTGGTAGTCAGCTAATCAGTTTTAGATAAGCGCGATTATTACGCTAATCTTAAGACTTTTTTCAACATATAGGAAATTATAACTATTGATGGGTGCTTATGTTGAAAAAGTTTAACAACAAAGTGGGGCATGGGGCATGGGGCATGGGTGGAAAAAGGGCTTATCAGAACGGTATTAACTTCCTTGCAGCCTTCATATTTACCCATGTAATTCTTCTCATGCTAGACCACTCAAGTGGGGAAACCTGCCCAAGGCGATTACTCCTATGCCCTATGCCCCATGACCTATGCCCTATGCCCAAAAAACTCATATCATTTTGCTTAGGGCTTTTTATATTCTATCAATTAAATTTATGGGTCGCCCGGGATTCGAACCCGGAACTAATCGGTTAAAAGCCGAGTACTCTACCGTTGAGTTAGCGACCCGGCTAACTGCGTTTCCAGTACTTTAATAGTTTAACACACCCCTCTGGATTTTTGCAATAGGAATTAGAAAAAATTTGCCGATAGGCGTATGGTCGTTGAAAGGTCAGATCCAGGTTCCAAAACCGTGAGGTTTTCTCCTGTGTTAAGGGCGTTGCGAGGAGCGCTCCAAGGCTCTAAACAGTAAAAATCTTTGCCTTTCACTGTCCAAAATACCAGCGTGGTAAATAACTCATCATAATCTAAGGTCAGTTTTAAGCCACGGCTGCCATCAATGACTGTAGCAGAGGTAGCACTAAGTTGCTTGAAGGCAACATCAATTTCATCTTGGCTAAAGTCAAAATTACCGGTAAAGGGATGAGTTTCGTTTGTTCCCTTTTCTTGGTACTCGCTGGAAGGAATTTCAAACTTTAGCTGACTTTTATCAGATACGGAAAAGTAAGGATGGAACCCGAACGAAAACGGCATGGGTTCTGAGGAGAGGTTAGTATAATGCTGCTGAATTTCCAAGCTATTACCTTCTAGTTGGTAGGTAAAAGCGACTTTAAAATCAAAAGGATAGACCTCTCGTGTTTGCTCGTTACTGTTTAGGGCTACGGTAAGGCTAGCGTTTTGGTGATTTACTACAGTCCAAGGTAAGTCACGGGCAAAACCATGTTGTTTAAGAGTGTACTGCTTACCGTTATGAGTGTAGGTGTTGTTGGGTAAGTTGCCACAAATAGGAAACAAAATCGGAACCCCACCCCTGACACTCAATTGAGGATCCGCAAGGCGTTCCTCGTCTAGATACAAAATTTCTTGCTCATTTACACGCCATCTGAGGATAATACCTCCTCTTTCGGGTAAAACTTCTAGCTGGGCATTATCTGTTTGTAGGTGAAGTTTATTCATTGGGGATTGGGTACTGGGGATTGGGGCATGGGGCATGGGGCATGGGACATGGGGCATGGGGCATGGGGATTGGGTACTGGGGATTGGGTACTGGGGACAGAGGAATTCACTCAATTCTTCCCCTGCTCAAGAGTTCCCCTGCTCCCTACTCCCTGCTAAGAGATCCCTCCTTTTTACTCGTCTTCAGCGAAAATAAAGCGATATAACTCGCTTTTATCTGGTTCAGGACTACTCTCGGCAAATTGCACTGATTCGTCTACAACTTGTTGAACTTGACGATCAATAGCTTTGAGTTCGTCTGGATTAGCTAAATTTTGCTCAACCAGATATCCTGCAAAATTCTTAATTGGATCACGGGCAAACCAGTATTCTTTCTCTGCTTTGGAGCGCATTTCATCTGGATCTGCTAAGGAGTGACCTCGGAAACGGTAGGTAAGCGCTTCAATTAAAGTTGGACCTTCTCCTTTTCTGGCACGGGCTACAGCTTCTTGCGCTGCTGCTCGCACAGCGAGTATATCCATACCGTCTACTTCCACACCTACCATATTAAAGACACTGGCTTTTTTATAAATCTCAGGTTCGGAAGTTGCACGTTCGTGAGCCATGCCGATCGCCCACTTATTATTCTCTACCACAAAAAGTATTGGTAGTTTCCAGAGGGCTGCCATATTCAGCGTCTCAAAAAACTGACCGTTATTACATGCTCCATCACCAAAAAAGCAAGCTGTCACTTGGTCAGCACTGTCATCACCTAAAACCTCTCGGCGATATTTAGTTTGAAAAGCTGCTCCAGCTGCTACAGGAATCCCCTCTGCGACAAAAGCGTAACCACCAAGCAGGCGATGTTCAGCCGAGAACATATGCATCGAACCACCGCGACCTTTACTACAACCTGTCGCTTTGCCAAATAACTCTGCCATTACCTCTTTTGCTGGTACTCCCGCACTTAGAGCATGAACGTGGTCGCGGTAAGTACTACAAACGAAATCTTCACCTGGTCGCATCGCCCCTTGAATGACTCCAGAGGAAACAGCTTCCTGACCGTTGTACAAGTGTACAAACCCAAACATTTTTCCTCTATAGTACATTTCGGCGCACTTGTCTTCAAACGTGCGCCCTAACACCATATCTTCATATAACCGCAATCCTTCTTCTTTGGTTATTTGAGTGATAGCGGCATTAAATGTGGGTAACATGCGCTCTTGAACCATTATTTCTCAATCATCCTTGTTGTAAAACTTAAAGTTACTATTTTTAGATAGTTGCTCTTGTAATCCGTAAACTTCGTCATTATAAAGTCAGTAGAAGAATTCAGGAGTCAGAAGTCACGAGTCAGGAGTCAGAAGTCAGAATTTAATTCTTTACACTAGTCTGTAAATCGTCGAGACAGAACATATTCTGTCTACTGGATTCTGAATTCTGACTCCTTTTATGGTACTTTCCTCGCCCTACCTTTGGCACCCTTATCCCAAATTTGGCAGTTTGACAAGGCTAAAGCCATGTTATGTTCTAACTCAACTTTCGCCCAACAAGTGAGCTAACCCTCTTGTACGTTTTTTCCGGATGTTCCCAACGTTAGTTATCTTGTCCAACGAATGGGGTACACCAACAACTAACACTCACCCATTGTCCCTCATCAGTTTATTTAGGTAGAAACCCCGTCATGACGGACGGCTTTACAGTTAATTAGCAACACGCCAAGAGTTGTAAGATAAAAACTTACAATCTGTAGATATTGCATTTTGAGTTAGTCGCTTGCCAGTTTTTAAGCTGTACAAACTAATTGTTTTTCTGCTTGGATCTTTCTTAGTGGGCGAAGAGTGCCAGCCACTAACGTAAGTAAATCCATACTTGGGGTGCTTAACGATAGAGCCGCGCTTAAAGCCTACGCTAATCGTTCCGCCGTAACGAGAGCGGATGTGTCCTGGTGCGTGTTCTAGTCGGTGAAGTTGACGACGGTGAAACCTTAAAGGAATAATTTCAATCAACTTGGTATTGTCCGGGCTAGAATGACCCTGTGTGTACCAATTAGCCAATACCCACGAGTCAACACAGTGAGCATCGAACTTGTTAGATAGCTTGTTCTTGGACTTTTTCAGCCCTAAGACCAGTCGCAATTCGTAGGTGTCATTGCCCGACTTTGTTTGTAGTGGTGCTATCTGCTGTAATTGGTTGTAAAACCATTGCTTGCCAACCTCTAGAGGCGAAAACATGCGGTTCCACTTCTTGCCGTTTTTCCAAGTCCTTGCTTTGATGTCTTCTACAACAAAAACAGTAACCGGGAACATAACGGACAGCCATTTACATATTCTTCGCTTCCATTGCCATCTAGCTAGTGTCGACGGTGCTAGCCGTTGCTTGTTGGCTAACCTATTACTACGATTTTGGCGGCAAGGCGTTTTACGACTTCTTCTAGTACGTCGCATGTTCCGACGTGTTTTAACGTGATCTTTTACCCAATCGACGGCGTGTATTTGCACATTTAAATAAGTATGGGCTTTTGATTTAACAGTGAATCCTTCACGCTTTGAGCCAGGGTCAACACCTACCGCTACTGGCTGATAATTTCTGCTAGATGGTTCTACATTCAGTCGAACACAAAACACTCCTTTTTTAAAAAATGGCGTTGCTTTCTTTGACTTGATCCAACGTCTTGCCCTGGCTGAAGTTGTTGGCATCAGTGGTCGATTACTCTGATCTACAACTGGTACAAACATTGACGATAAATCCTATCGCTAGGTGTATACATCCCTTCGACACTGACCGATGGAGAGGAGAAGAACTAGGGAGGCATTCTTTCGTCCTGTAGCTACCACGCACAATCGGTTCAGTTGTTTGTCCTAACCTTGCGGCTAGCGTCTAGACACTGGTTTAACTCGAATTCAAAAGGTGGTTATTCTTTCTCTTTCAAGCCCCTGGCTTATAGCCGGGGGTTAGTGACAGATTACCCATTACAATAGCTTGCTTTCTGCATATTCACGAACAATTTTAAAAAGAGGGAGAAAACACTTGTATTTTTATGTAAAAATTATTGAAATCAGATCACAATCATGATAGCATTGGGGCCGCCTACAGAAATATCTCTTAGCTCATAAAAATATTTTTGACAACCGTTGGTGTTTAACCAGGGTATCAACACACAGCTATAGTGTGAAGTCAATAGGTTATTGTTATGGCACTGTTTTGCAGACCTGGAATGCTCTTGGAAAATTATGTTGCTCATGCTGCAGGGGAAGTAGACTGTGCGAATTCCGCTAGATTACTACCGAATTTTAGGACTACCGTTGGCGGCAAGTTATGAACAATTGCGCCAGGCATACAATGATCGCATTGTCCAACTACCAAGGCGTGAGTATTCCCAAGCAGCAATTACATCTCGCAAACAACTTATAGAAGAAGCTTACGTGGTTTTATCAGATCCAAAAGAACGCAAAGCCTACGATCAGGTTTATCTTGCTCATGCCTATGGCTCTGATGGTGTTGATGCTGCAGTAGCGGTTGAAGACCGTTTCCAAAGGAATAACGATAATATTGATGGGCATAACCTGACCATCGAAATTTCCCAAAATGAATTAGTTGGTGCTTTACTGATCCTGCAAGAGCTAGGGGAGTATGAACTTGTGTTGAAACTTGGTCGCCCCTACATTGTTAGTAAAAATGGTGGAACGGGTGCCAACTCGAACTATGGATCACTAAGCGAAGAAGCTGTTGAACGTCCAGACGTTGTTCTCACTGTTGCCTTAGCATGTCTGGAACTAGGTCGTGAGCAATGGCAACAAGGTCACTACGAAAATGCGGCCATTTCTCTAGAAACAGGTGAAGAACTGTTATCACGCGAAGGACTATTTCCTAGAGTTAGGGATGAAATAATAGCGGATCTTTATAGGTTACGGCCATATAGAATACTGGAACTACTGGAACTGCCAGAAGAAAAAACTGCTGAGCGAGAGCAAGGATTGAGACTATTACGGGAAGTCTTAGACCAGCGAGGGGGTATTGATGGTAGCGGAAATGACCAATCCGGTCTCAGCATGGATGACTTTCTGAGATTTATTCAGCAGTTGCGTAATTATTTAACAGTAGCAGAACAGCACGAGTTATTTGAGGAGCAAAGCAAGCGTCCCTCTGCCGTCAGCATATACTTAGCAGTTTATACTTTGATAGCACGCGGATTTGCCCAGCATCAACCAGCATTGATTCGTCAAGCAAAGCAATTGCTGAGTCGTCTAAGTAAGCGTCAAGATGTCCATTTAGAACAGTCACTATGTGCGCTACTACTAGGGCAAACAGAAGTTGCAACTCGTACTTTAGAACTGAGTCAGGAATATGAAGCCCTGGCTTTTATTCGAGAGAATTCTCAAGGCTCTCCAGATCTTTTACCAGGCTTGTGTTTATACGGGGAACGGTGGTTACAAAATGAAGTTTTCCCCCACTTTCGAGATTTGGCTGGTCGACAAGCTTCACTAAAAGAGTATTTTGCAAACCAACAGGTACAAGCTTATTTAGAAGCTTTGCCTATAGAGGTTCAAACAACTAATGAACCTAGTAGCCAATCCTTTCCCTATGGGCAGTCGACCTATCCTGATAGTCCTATCAATACGACGGGGGTTCCCCAACAACCTTACGAGAACAGAACAACAGAGAGAAAACCAGAATACCCAAACATTTCACCACCCAGTTTTCCTAAATCACCAACTTCTTCATATGCTGGGAACCCACAAACACAAGCTCCTATGACTGGAGCCCCAACTCCGGAAAGGACAAGGAGAAGAACGAACTACAACTCTCATAGCAACGCTCCATCTCCTCAACCCCCCCCAACACCAAGAAGGCGTAGACAACGCTCTCAAACTCATACCCCTGGGCATAGTATAGATAATCGTCATCATTTTGCTCATCGACAGCGACCTATTGTTCGCAGAACACAACAACTCCGTTTGTTGTTGTTAGTACTTGCTTCTTTAGCGGGGTTAGTGATTTTCTTGACAATTGTTGGATGGTTGAAAGATCTGTTTTTCTCCGCTCCATCAATGGAACAACAGTTATCGATTGAGCTAAATCAACCAGTGGTACCCATTCCTGCCCCTAACAGTAAACAAGAATCACCAACAGGCTCTCCCATAACTCAAGACACTGCAAAGGAAGTCGTTCAGACTTGGCTGTCTACAAAAGCCGCTGCTTTGGGACCAAATCATGAAATTGATCGTTTAGCTCAAATTTTAGTTAGTCCAGCTTTGTCTCAATGGCGCTTAATTACTCAGCAATTAAAAACAGATAACCGCTATCGAAAATACCAACACACCGTAAAAGTCGAATCCTTAGAGCCTGGTCAAGCTGATAACAATCATGCTACTGTCGAAGCTTCTGTAACTGAGATGACAGACTATTATGAGAACGGTCAGATGAAAAAATCTGAAAAAGAACAACTACGAGTTAAGTATGATTTGGTTCGCGTGCAAGACGCATGGCGCATCAAGAATATGTCTGTTTTGACACTCTCTGTTCCTAAGTAATGCGCATGGGGCATGGGGCATGGGGCATCGGCTAATTAATAAATAATAGATTTTTTCACAAATGATTTAGGATTGCTATATATAGGTTAATCGTTATCTGAAAGGGGTCAGTACTACTTAGGGATTTTTTACTCTTTTGCTCAATGCCCCATGCCCAATGCCCCATCTTCAATCAGCAATTTCGTAGCGGTTTTTACCACCACGTTTGGCACGGTACATAGCAGTATCTGCTTGTTTAATTAGGGTTTCACTCTCTTGGCTGTTAAGTGGGTAGACACTGATGCCAATACTAGCAGATACTTGAATCACATGTCCTTCCAAGATGATTGGTTCATTAATGGTTGCTAAACTTTTTTTGGCGACTTTAACAGCGGCTTGTATGGTGGGAATAGCTCGCAATATCACGGTAAATTCATCGCCACCCAGACGGGAAACAGTATCACTACCTCGTAAAGAGTTGTTAAGACGTTGGGCAATGACAATCAATAAGCGATCGCCTATTTCGTGTCCTAGAGTATCATTAACTTGCTTAAAGCCATCTAAGTCAATAAATAATAATCCTAGTAATAAATTATTGGTTTGCGCCCACTGTAGCGAATCATGAAACTGCTCTAAAAAAAATTTTCGATTAGGTAGACCGGTGAGTGCGTCATGATAAGCAATATACCTTAAATAGTCTTCTTTTAACTTTAATTCATTGTTAGAGCGGAATAACTCAGCAGCAGAACGTTTGAGATTTTCCTCGATCTTTTTTTGTTGAGTGATATCTCGGATAATCCCAACGAGAAAGAAATTGCCTGAAGGATCTTTGTGAAGCGATCGCTTCGTAGCAATTAAATAAGTTTTTCCTGTGGCGTCAGTAAATTCTTCTTCATGTTCCTGAGATTCTTGACTCTGGAAAACTAACTCCTCTTGCTGGTGAAAAACATCAGCCTCATGTTTAGGAAAAAAGTCATAGTCAGACTTTTCTATCAAAACGCTTTTAGCATAACCAATTAAGCGACAATAAGCTTCATTCAAAACAATCCATTGATGTTTTTGATTTTTCACGAAAATTGGATCAGGAATCGTATTAATGACTTGATTCAAAAACTCTTTGGAACGTTTCAACTCATCCTGCTTATGTGCAACTTGAAAGCTAATTACAATAACTGAACCAGTGTAGGTTAGTAATACAGGGATAATTGGTATCCACCAACCAAACAAGAAAGCAAGGTAGGCGCTACCAATCAACAAAAACAATGAAAGCATAATAGTCGCAAGTCTCAGGGCTAAACGATGTATTCGCCACCCATGACTAGCACCCAGATAAGCCCAAACGAAAATCCACAACAATTCTTCTATGGGGTTAAACCAAACCTTCAGGAGTGGTCTTCCTTGCAGGGCGGCGCTAAGGATTTCACTGATAAAATAAGCTTGTAGTTCAACTCCAGCTATAGGCTTTACTGTACCAACCAGACGACTGGAGTATGGAATTAAGACGAAATCTTGAAGACTGGGCGCAGTGGAACCAATTAAGACAATCCGATCCTTAATGCTGCTTTCCGACACCTGATCAGCTAGCACTTCCCTCATAGATACCTTAAGAAAGCCACAATGATCCAAAGATGGTTTTTTACAGCCCACTTTTGGAAAGTTGGATAAAATTTGATATCCTCTGTTATCGATCCTTGTATAGGGTCCATCACTAGACTGAAAACGGTGAAACTCAGCCTTACCCAATTGCAAATGCTCGGAGTTGTCTTTTGCTTGTTGAGGAGTAATACCTTCATAGTTTAAGTACTGTAAAGCTAGTTTCAGAGCAAAACTTTTGTGCGATTGATTATCGATATACCAATACAATAAGCTGCGACGGATTTTGCCATCGCCATCAAGCAGCACATTGTTAAAGCCAACTTGATCATGCTGACTCAACTCTGGTGGTGGTGAAATCCTAACACTTTTGTTATTGGACAGAAGTTCAATGCCAACTAAATTGGGAATAGATTTATATGCATCAACCAAATTTTGATAACCTGATCCCACTGGGAAAGTTCGATAGATATCTAAACCAATAGCCCGAGGTTGTTGGACTTTTAATTTTTGCAACAACTCAGCAATCACATCATCTGGAATTGGCCAAGAACCAACTTGGCGTATAGAAGGCTCATCAATTGTTACAATCGTGATACGGTCTTCTGGTCTTTCATATGGACGCAACTGAAAAAACTGATCCAAGGCTACCCATTCTAAGGATTGTAATAATCCGATAGAGCGTAACAGTAGGATGGAGATAGTAACAAAAACAGAGGTGAGCAATTCTCTATCTTTGTTACCAAATGGTTGTTTCAGGGCAAACAGTAAATTCCAAAAACGCTTGCCTATCTGCATACTCATTCCCGTTACATGGCTGGCCGAATTATTGGTATATGCACTCCTTAAGTTACTTGAAATCGTTAGGAAAATTCTTGAAGTTACGTGGACCTTTGTAGCCGGAAATTTGAGCCAGTTTTTCTAGCGGTTGTACGTTAGGATAAAGTTTTCCGTTAATTTGCCAGGTAGGAAACCCTTGAATCCCAGCGGCTTGGCATAAATCGGGACGGGGGTCGTCTTTACCCTGTGGATCGCACTCAATGTGTTTAATTTCTGAATATGCCTCTTTGCCAAAAAGTTCTTTTTGTTCGTGGCAATGAGGACACCACCAAGCAATATATTCTTTAGCACCAATTTTGGTAAGATGACGTGCTAATTCAATCTCTGCTTCACCAGATGTAGATCTGATAGGCCAACCAGTTCCAAGGGTTGGTTCTCCTATTGGTTTTGGGCTAGCAGGCAAGTTAGCCGTTGGGTTGTTGACGTTAGCATAGACACCTAAAGTTCCAATCAGAGTCACCATGCCAACAATAATCGCTGTAAAGAAAACTTGTCCGATATCCTCCCAATTACGACCGATTAGAGTTAATGTTAGAAGGCTTAGAGAGAATATAGCCGAACCGATGCAGTATATACAGACCGCTTTAATTTTAAAAAACAGCAGGTACATTAAGTAACCGCTGAAAACAGACATAGCGATCGCCCCACACAACAGCAGCAGCCAAGTGATATTTTCCAGCTTTGTACGAGTATCCTTCTTTTTCACTGGATCAACTGCCAAAGGCGCTAAGGCGAATATTCCCATACTGGTATAAGCTAAAAACCCAAATAACGCCAGAGGTAATCCGAGAACTGTAGCATAGTCACTGGAAAGCACAAAATCGCAGCTTTTCGTAGGGCAGGCAGCAGTACTTTGTGTTAACTTAACTACAGTAAGATAAGCTGTTGTCAAAGCACCACATCCAGCGATCGCGGCAATTATATAGCGCGAAAAGCGATGAATCCAAGGGGTAGTAGGACGACGAGTCATAAAGTGCGTTATTAGAATGGTGAGTTGTGAATTGTTAGTTGTTAATTGGTAACAAATGTTAAAAATTAACAACTAAACAATACAATTACGAATGTAGCTTTATTGAAGAAATGGATGGGTTTTCATCTCTAGAGTTCAAACTTTGGCGTGCAATTTCAACAAATTGACTTACCCGTATTGGATCAATAGGTTGCTCACGGAGACCGTGGCGTTTCAGAGAACTAGAAACAATCACACCATCTACTGACCGCATCAGTGTCGTAATATTTTCCCAAGTTGCTCCACTACCTATGAATACTGGTGTACCCTTAGCAGCGGAAGATGCAAGTTCTAAATCTTCTAGGTTAGGAGGACTACCAGTAGCCCAACCAGACAAAATGACCGCGTCTGCTAAACCGCGTTCTATAGTGTCTTGCACTGCGACAGTGAGATTCGCCGAACTTAAGGGATGGGCGTGCTTCACTAACACATCGGCCAGGATTTTAACATCACTACCTAGTTCCCGTCGATAGCGTAGTAATTGATGGGCGTCTCCCTCAATTAATCCTTGGTCGGTTGCCATTACACCTGTTAAGACATTAACGCGAATGAATTGTGCTTTTACACAGGTAGCGATCGCCATTGCGCTTTTTGCGTCGTTCCGCAAAACATTTATACCAACCGGTATTGTCACTAAATTTTGGATCCTTTGTACCACTACAGTCATTGCACTAACAACCGCAGGGTCTACCTGGCTTTTACAAAAAGGCGCATCAAAAAAATTTTCCACAATAATGCCATCAACCCCTCCACTAGAGAGTGCTGTTGCTTCTTGTTCTGCACGGTCAATGACTGCTTTGAGGCTACCTCCCCAACGAGGTGAGGTCGGTAGCGGGAGGAGGTGAACTACACCAATAATAGGAGTTCGGGTTTTAAATAGCTGATATAAGTCCACGTCTTTAAGCTTCTGGGCAATGGGCAATGGGTATGGGGCAATGGGCATGGGGCAATGGGCATGGGGCATGGGGCATGGGGCATGGGGGAGCCAGTGCGCCCTTAAGGGTTCCCCGGCTTGAAGCATCTGGCGTCATAGGGCATAAGGGATTGGGGGTTAGACTACTACGTACTCCCTGTTCCCCTATTTTTGAATGACAGGTGCTACAAGGAGGGCATTGCCACCCAGCGCACTGGCTCATGAGTGACTTTTGACTTCCCCACAGGGGCTGCTCCCCTGCTCCTATGATCCATACCCCATGCCCATTGCCCTATGCCCCGTGCCCATCGTCAAACTTGTTTTCGGTTAAGTTACGGTTTACCGCCTCCATCTTAAGATGGAATTTAGCGTCAAACTATCCATAAGATATGTTAAGATAAAACGAGGCTACAAGAGGAGTTCGCCACTCAATCATAAGCGAGGCGGCTTTCCATGAGGAAGGTTTCTCTCCTGCCATAGTCACAGGCTTTGCCTGAACCAAAGGTCGGCATCACCGCGCTCTGGGGCGTAGTCATGGGGAATTTTCCTTCTTGGTAGCAACTTCTCGAATACGCCGTAGAAACCTGGTTATGATTTAAGTCGTCTTTTCCAGTGTTATCCGTGCGAGCTGCTTTCCAAAAGGAAATTAACCAAGTGAACGCTGCGGTCATGTAGAATACCAACAGGCAATTGTAAAAAAAGATTACAAATGTCAACTTTACCGAAGAAATACTTATTTTTCTTCTAAATAAGAGATTAATAAGGATATCATAGCGTGATTGTCAGCACCTCGTTCTAAAGAGACGGGGCTTCTCCTAGGAGAAGATGGTGACGCTCCTCTGTCACTACCGTTTGGAATTAGTGCAAACGGACCTCGTCTTTAGCTAGCTCATCGGATGTGTGTACCTTGAGTACTATGATCGGTGATGCATTCCTCGACTAGGTTTCTTAGACTTTAAGGAACTGTTTTAAAGTCCTGCGCTTACTGTGCAGCATTTTTGGAGGAAATACCCGCAAGGGCAACTTTTTAAGTTCCTACTTGCGGGTGTGGCGTCTTGGGCGTTTCTTGCCTAAAGTATCGTGAGGTTTTATGACTCCAACAGGGGGTGTATGAATCTTCGGCTCTTTACAAAAAATAGATAGCAGTTCGCTATCTTAAACTACAAGGAAAAACAAAATCTCTCATAATATGGGTGATAAGCCAATAATTGCAATTTCTCACCTAGGCTGCGAGAAAAATCGAATTGATACAGAGCATATGCTGGGTTTGCTAGTAGAAGCAGGCTACGGCGTAGATTCTAACGAAGAGTTAGCAGATTATGTTATAGTCAATACATGTAGTTTTATCGAAGCAGCAAGGGAAGAATCTGTCAGAACTCTAGTAGAATTGGCAGAAGCTAATAAAAAAGTCGTGATTACAGGCTGCATGGCACAGCACTTCCAAGAGCAGTTATTGGAAGAGTTACCAGAAGCAGTGGCAGTAGTGGGAACAGGTGATTATCACAAAATCGTAGATGTCGTTCAGCGCGTAGAACAAGGAGAGCGTGTAAAGGAAGTCAGTGTACAACCGACCTACATTGCCGATGAAACAACACCGCGCTACCGTACAACAGCCTTTGGTACTGCTTACCTAAGGGTTGCTGAAGGGTGTGACTATCGTTGTGCATTTTGTATAATTCCCTATTTAAGGGGAAACCAGCGATCGCGTACTATAGAATCTATTGTTAACGAAGCAAAGCAGCTAGCAAGTCAAGGAGTACAGGAAATCATTTTGATTTCCCAAATTACGACAAATTACGGTATAGATATTTACGGTAAGCCGAAGTTAGCGGAATTACTCCGCGCTTTGGGAGAGGTAGATGTACCGTGGATTCGGATGCATTACGCTTATCCCACAGGTCTTACCCCAGATGTGATAGCAGCAATTAAAGAAACGCCTAATGTTTTACCTTATCTGGATTTGCCCTTACAACATTCCCATCCAGAGATTCTTCGTGCGATGAACCGTCCTTGGCAAGGACAGGTAAATGATGCTGTTATTGAACGCATTAAAGACGCACTACCAGAAGCGGTGCTCAGGACAACTTTTATTGTCGGCTTCCCAGGCGAAACAGAAGAGCATTTTGCCCATCTGTTGAAATTTGTCGAGCGCCATGAATTTGACCATGTTGGTGTTTTTACCTTTTCCCCCGAGGAAGGAACGCCCGCCTATAACTTACCAGACCAACTACCACAAGAAGTGATGGATGAGCGGCGGGATAGATTAATGGAACTCCAACAGCCAATCTCTTTAAAGAAAAATCAACAGGAAGTCGGCAAAGTCGTTGACGTTCTAGTTGAACAGGAAAATCCTGAAACAAATCAGTTAATTGGTCGGTCTGGCAGATTTGCCCCAGAAGTTGACGGGCTGGTGTATCTTCAAGGTCAAGTCAAGCTAGGAACTATCGTGCCAGTAGTGATCCAAAACAGTGATGTATATGACCTTTACGGTCAAGTCCTCAATAACTAGCACCGCTAGGCGCGACTTATTCAACTTTATTTCCGTGCCTGCTGTACTAGAGTGTTAATTGGTAGTTAAAATTACTAACCATTAATAACTAACAACTAACGAAACTAAAAAATTTAGGAGATTTAATGAATCTTTCATTCCAAGAATTAGGACTTTCTCAAGAGCGAGTTGAACAATTAGAAAAAATGGGCTTCACCGCACCAACCAACATTCAAGCCCAAGCAATTCCACAACTGCTAGCTGGTCGTGATGTGGTGGGACAATCACAAACTGGCACAGGTAAAACAGCAGCATTTTCTCTACCAATCCTAGAACGGCTAGACTTGAACCAAAAGGTTGTACAAGCTGTGGTCTTGACACCAACTCGTGAGCTAGCAATCCAAGTCCACGATGCTATCTTTGAATTTATTGGCAATCAAGGATTGCGGGTATTAGCAATTTATGGTGGTCAATCAATTGACCGGCAAATTTTACAACTTAAGCGTGGTGTTCACATCGTTGTAGGTACACCAGGACGAGTGATCGATTTGCTGGATCGCGGCAGCCTGAAGCTGGACAAGGTGCAGTGGTTGGTGTTAGATGAAGCCGATGAAATGCTCAGCATGGGCTTTATTGATGATGTAGAAAAAATCCTCTCCCAAGCACCAGAAGAACGCAATACAGCTTTATTCTCGGCTACAATGCCGCCATCAATTCGCCAGTTGGTAAACAGATTCTTGCGTTCTCCAGTCACAATCACAGTGGAACAGCCAAAAGCTGCTCCTAACAAAATCAATCAGGTTGCTTACGTCGTACCACGTCATTGGACAAAAGCCAAAGCTCTACAGCCTATCCTGGAAATGGAAGATCCAGAAACGGCTCTCATCTTTGTGCGCACTAGACGTACAGCCGCAGAACTCACTAACCAGCTACAATCTGCTGGTCACAGTGTGGACGAATATCACGGAGATCTTTCTCAACAAGCAAGAGAACGGTTATTGACAAGGTTCCGTAATCGCCAAGTACGTTGGGTAGTCGCTACCGATATTGCAGCGAGAGGTTTAGACGTTGAAGAGCTATCTCACGTTATTAACTTTGATCTACCTGATAGTGTTGAAACCTACGTTCACCGGATTGGTCGTACTGGTCGTGCTGGTAAAGAAGGTACTGCAATTTCTCTAGTACAACCATTTGAACGCCGTAAACAACAGCAATTTGAACGCCATGTACGCCAAAATTGGCAAGTGCTGTCAATTCCTACACGGGCACAAATTGAGGCGAGACAGTTAGAAAAACTGCAAACCCAAGTACGGGAAGCGTTGGCTGGTGAGCGTTTAGCTTCATTCTTGCCAATCGTCAGCGAGTTAACAGAAAAATATGATGCTCAGGCGATCGCTGCTGCAGCATTACAAATCGCTTACGATCAAACCCGTCCAGCTTGGCTACAATCAGATATCAGTCTGGAAGAAGAAATGCTCTCTGCTGCTACTCCCAAGCCAAAGCTACGCAATGGTGGTGGTCGTCGCGGTGAGTTTTCTGGCGAACGAAATCGCTCTGGCTGGAATAACACAAACGAAGGAGAAAGAGGCGGTTCTTCCAAACCCAAACTCCGGAGTGGAGGTGGATCTCGTCGCGAAGCTTCTATGACTCCCAAAAAACTAGGTTCTACCACTGCAAGGGAATCAGCTTCCTAATCAGTTAGCACGAGTTAGGAGTTTGAGAAAATTTTTAGCTTAAAAAGCATAACTCCTAACTCTCTCATTCAGACAACACCATCCAATTAATAGAAGAAGAATTTTCAGGAATAGGGTAAATTGTGGGACGAACTTAGCATTGCTTTAGTTGGTCTCATCAAAAACATGCAGTTAAATCGAACCAATTTCCTCAAGGTTCTTCTCCAGTCAGAGCCAGGAAACTTAGCTCTTGCTAACGGCTTGCGAGGAGCCTTAGCACTAGGTGTTCCTATGCTGTTTAGTCAAGTCACTGACTACAGAAAAACCGGATTATTTGTCGCTTTGATAGCGTACTTCGTAAATCAGGCAAATGTCGGTGGACCGTACCGAATAAAAGCGACAACAATGACTACTGCTACTTTAGGAATAGCAGTTTCTGTGTTTGTCGGAACCTTAGCCGCTGGTATTCATTGGCTTGCGGTGGTGTTGACATTTATCTGGGGGCTTGGTTCCGGTTTTGCTTCACTGTATGGTACCGCTGGTACGACTGTAGGTCTAGTCATTGGAATATCGTTTGTTTCCGCGATCGCAGAGTCAGGAGACCTGTTTACAGCTGTGTCGAGATTTTCTCTCTGCTTGCTTGCAGGCGTATGGGCGATGTTCCTCTCGTTGGTAACGTGGGCTGCTACACCTTATAAACCGCTACAAGCTTCAGTAGCAGAATGCTATAGCTCGCTCTGTGATTATATTCAAACAGTTTTACATAACACAATTCAGACTGGAAGTGACGCCAGTCAGCCTGAATATCTTCTAAAAATTAGAAAAGCGCTGGAAAATGCTCGAGCAGCTTTAGGACAAGAACGCCTTACAAAGCCATCCCGAAGCTGGATCGATGAGCAGTTGTTGGTATTGATTCAGGACGCAGAACGTCTATTTGGCTCAGTGATCGCTTTGAATGAGTTAATTTCTATTAACTCCCAGTATCAGCAGTTTCAACAAGTGCAGCTATTAGTTGACGACGTACTCCAAGAGTTAGCAGTCATCACTAAAGTAATAGCTCAAGTTATTACCGGTAAGCCTACTGTGATTTCTTTGGGAAATCTTAACCGTATCTACGAAGCACTACGAGAACAAGAAAATATAGCAATTGAAAATCACCAGACAAACCACCCAGGTTTAGTTGCTGTCAGTAACCTCGTCTTATTGATAGAAAAATTAATTAAGCAATTATACTACACGGGTCTTACAGCGCAATATCTCAGAGCTAATATTAAAACCAGAAAGCGAGATAGTTCTACAGTCTTTGCAGTTGAAGAAAAACAGCAATCACCTTTAAGAAAACTACGGGATAACCTCACCTTAAACTCAGCTATTTTTCGTCACGCTTTACGTCTTGGTGTGACTCTTACTATGGGAGTTGCAGTAGCCAAGTTTGCCGGGCTAGAAATGGGCTATTGGGTGACGCTGACAATCATCATCGTTCTAAAACCTGACTTTGGTGGAACTTTCCAACGGTTTTTTCAACGGATTGTTGGAACTATCTTAGGAGCAATAGTGGCGGCTATTTTAGTAGCAGTGATTGCAAACAAAGCTGTACTAGATGTCTTCACTTTACTAGCAGCGTTTTTTGGAGTTTCCCTCCTGCGCTATAACTACGGGTACGCGGTTTTTTTCTTCTCGATCTTTGTCTTACTGATTATTGATCTTGCGCAACCAATTACGTGGCAGTTTGCTAGTATCCGAGTCGTAAACACATTAATTGGTGCAGGACTAGCTTTTGCAGGACACTATTTAATGTGGCCTAGTTGGGAACGCCAACGCTTACCTAACCAACTCGCCGCAGCCATTCGACAGTGCAGCAACTACTTTCAAAAAGTCATGGCTGTTTACCAAGGACAAACAGAAAACCAAGCGACAATTATCAACCAACGAAGACTAACCGGACTGGCAATTACTAATGCACAAGCCTCATACCAAGGATTACTCGGTGAACCCAAAACGCCATTAGGAGTTGTAGAACCTTTTATGGCAATGTTTGTGTATATGGGACGTTTTACTAATGCAGTAACAGTCCTAGCAGTACACCTCGATTATTTTAAAAGAACTGAACCACTACCAGAATTAGAAACTTTTACCCAACAGATTTCGGTGATACTCGATCAGTTAGCTGATTCAGCACAGCAGGGAATTTCTCCACCACCTTTGCCCAATCTTGACGAAACTTTGGAAAAAATTCACCCTTGTCTACAAACACTTCGTAGCGATCGCTTACCAGAAGTTGAGAATCAAGGAGTAAGAGACTACACCATAATAGATATGGAGATTGACCAAATTGTCCGCCGGGTTAATGCCATGCATTCCGCTTTAGAAAGGTTGAATACAGAATTACACTTCAATGCCCAGAATTCTAGTAGGTGAAGTAATAGGTTAACGACTTTGCCCACTACAATAAATCTTAGTTCGTAGTTGCACGCCAGTTGCTTTATGCCGGGAAACCCGTCCATCGCACTGGCTCGCTTTAGCGCACTGAAGCATAACGACCCAATACTGCACGGGTTTTGCTAAAAACTCAAGTTTAAGGTAGGTTGGGTTGAGGGACGAAACCCAACATTTATGGGCATTTGTTGGGTAACGCTTATGCGATCTACCCAACCTACGATTTTCCTGGCTTGCTTTAGCGCTCTCAAGTACAACGACCAACCTTTCTAGTTGCTTTGTAAAAAATTACGTAATTTGTATTATTTGTGTCGAATTATGTATTCTTTATGTTAATTAAACATCAAATTCCAATACCGAAAAAATTACCGTTTTTAGAAAAATTATGTTGGTAAATAGAAAATATGGAGTAAGATTTGCAATTATAGTTGATGAAACTCTAATTAAATTTGAAATTATCATGGAAGGACGTATCGATTTGGGAGAACCAGATTATCCCAGTTTGTCGCCAGTACCATGCTTAAATCAAGTTGATAGTTTTGCTGAAAAACTTTTAGCAAATTCCGATAGATGGAATGATTCTTCGGTAAAGTCGAGAGATTTAATCGATTTAGCTGTTCAAAGACTCAAGTCTCCAATTCCTAAAGAGGCTATTGAAAAAGCAGAAAAAGCCTATCCTGTGATTGAACCTTTAAAAAAGGCTATATCTTTTTTCCAAAATAATCCAGATTATCGAGACAAATGTTTTATGGCTTTGGAAATTGTCGAACCAAATAAAATTATTGACGGTATTGATTTAATGGCAGAAGATTTGTGCTTAGAAAAAACAGCTAGAACATTTACGGAAAATCTATAACAAGGAAGTGGGGTGAGTTATTTTGATTCTAATTCAGCTGCCACAATAGATAAAGCCACAATGGGGGCGGTAACTGTTCGGAGAATACGACGCCCAAGGCTAACAGGTTGGAAATTAGCAGCGATCGCACACTCTACTTCTTCTTGTGTCCATCCTCCCTCTGGCCCAATAGCAATTGTAATCGTCATTTCTCCTTTATCGCGCAAGCAATCCCGCAAATGAGGGTAGTTTCCTCTCGCTTCACAAATATATTGCTGGTTTGTTGATCTTTGAAAATCCACTAATGATGACGAAAAACCAACTGGTTCTAATATTGTTGGAACAAATAACCGCTCTGATTGCTCTGCAGCTTCTTGCGCAATCCGTCTCCAGCGTTCCAGTTTTTGAGGACTAGGGTTGAGCAAAGTGCGATCGCTTATAACCGGAGCAATAACTCCTACTCCCAACTCTGTACAACACCTCACCACTTCATCAAACGCATTCCCTTTTGGTAGGGCTACTATCAAGTTAATTGATACAGGTAACTCAGTTTTTACCTCTAGAGGTTCTAAAACCTGTGCTTGAGTTCCTTGTAACTGCGCTATCCACCATTTACCTAAACCATCCATTGCAATAAAGCGATCGCCGTTGCGCAACCGCAACACACGCACCAGATAATGTTGTTGCTCTTGTGTGAGGATAATTTGCTCCTTTTGGAACTGGGAGGGTGCGATCGCTATTCTTTGCAATTGAGCCATGAAATTTTACGCCTACTTAAAAAAATTTAATCTTAGAAGCTGTTAATTGCGTATTGATACCGCGTTTTTAACAGTTCATAACGTCATTTCAAATACTTATTCACCTTAATAATTCGTATTAGTTTTAAATTTAAAGTTTTATTTTAAACTGAAAAACCTGCTTATTAACAGTGATTTTACGGTTCGATGCTACAGGGTGTGGAATGTAGATCGTATAAAGTCGAGCAAATAGCAGTAATTATATTATTAACAGCGTAACAATACTTCTGGCTGTAAATAATTTAGCTGATGGAGCAGGCTAGATGATAAAAATTCTGTTTCTAAGCGCTGATCCTACCGATACCGCTAGGCTGCGTTTACAACGGGAGTTCCGAGACATCGAACAAAAATTGCAACAATCCAGATACCAGGAAAATTTTGAGCTAAAACCCGCACTGTCTACACGTCCGGGAGATCTCATCCAAGCAATAGTGAGTTTTGACCCTCATATTGTTCATTTTTGCGGGCATGGTACGACTACTGGGAAGCTTTGCCTTGAAGATGAATCGGGTGAAACTTTGCCTGTAGATTCTGAAGCTTTAGCTGCATTGTTTAAATTAGTAGCTGATCAGGTAGAGTGTGTAGTTCTCAATTTCTGTTGTTCAGAAATTCAAGCACAGGCTATTGTCCAACATATCCCTTTTGTTATTGGCATGAGACAAGCGATCACTGATCAAGAAGCGATCGCCTTTGCTATTGGTTTTTACACAGGAATAGGGGCAAATCGCTCAATTGAGTATGCTTTTGAGGCTGGCTGTGTGCAAATTCAACTGCAAGGTATTGCACAATTAACAACTCCAGTGATCCTAAGAAAAGAAGACCAAAACCCTCCTAGTGTTTATATAGAGCGCGCTGGGATCGAACAGCAGTGTTACGAAGAGGTGATGCAGCCTGGTTCTTTAATCAGGATCAAAGCGCCTGACAAGATGGGAAAAACATCGCTAATGAACAGAATTGTCACTTATGCGATCGGACATAACTATCAAACAGTGACTTTAAGCTTTGACGGGTTAGTTAATCAAACAGTTACTAGCGATCTGGAGAGATTCTTAAAGTCATTCTGTATTGCTGTTGGTGATAACTTAAATCTACCCAATAAGTTAAATGAGTATTGGGATAATGAACGAAGTTCGATTCACAATAAAAGTTCAACTGCCATTTCCAAAAGCACGAGGTACTTTGAAAAATATTTGTTAGCAAGCACTGCTCGTCCTTTGGTACTAGCGCTCAATAATGTTGATCTAGTTTTTGAACAGCGTGAACTTGGCTCAGACTTTTGTAGTATGCTAAGAGGTTGGAACGAAAAGGCGAAGCAAGGCGATTCAAGTAGTAAGATTTGGAGAAAACTCCGTTTGATAATTGCCCACTCCACTGAATATTATGCCTCGCTAGATATCAATACTTCACCTCTTGGTAATTTGCCATTAGTGGTTGATTTGCCAGAATTCACTTTAGAGCAAGTACAAGTTCTGGTTCAGCGCCGTGGAAGAAATTTAACAACACATGAGATTGAGCAGCTAATGGATATGATTGGAGGTCATCCCTTTCTATTGGTATTGGCTTGCAATCACATTGCACTTTATCAAATAACTCTTGAGACATTGTTGGAAGTTGCACCTACCTTAGAAGGACCATTTTCTAACCATCTACGTGAACTTTTAAATACACTGAGTCAGAATTATGAATTGAAAATAGCCTTTATTAGGGTAATTAATTCAAACGAACCGGTTAATGTAAATCCAAATATTGCCCGGCTTTTGCAACGTTTAGGAATCATAAAATTCCAAGGAAATTTAGCTGAACCACGCTGCCAATTATATCGTCAATATTTCGGCGATTTTCTTCAGTCTTGACTGTTGGATCATAACAAGTTGTCAATGGAGCCAAAGAACAATGAACACTAGAAAAAGATTCTATCAAGTTGGCGGAACTTTAGAACCTGATGCTCCTAGTTACATAGAGCGACAGGCTGATAATAATCTTTATGAAGAACTGAAAGCTGGCAAGTTTTGTTATGTATTCAACTCGCGGCAAATGGGTAAATCTAGCTTACAGGTAAGAGTCAGAAAAAAGTTAGAAAATGAAGGCATTATCTGTGCTGTAGTCAGCTTAGAAGAAATTGGAGTTCAAGGAGTTAATCAAGATACTTGGTATAATACTTTTATCGATATTCTTGCAGATAGGTTTGATCTAGATAGAGATGAATTATCTACTTGGTTACAAAACACATATTTACTAGCTCCTATAAAGCGATTAAATACTTTTATTAAAGAGTTCTTAATAGAAAAAATCAACAATAATATTGTTATTTTTGTTGACGAAATAGATAAAGTTCTCAGTCTAGCTTTTAAAGCAGATGATTTTTTTGCTTTTATCCGTTTCTGCTATAATGAGCGTGCTAATGACCCGACATATAAAAGAATTACCTTTGCATTACTAGGAGTAGCTACACCGTCCCAATTAATTCAAGATACTCAGACAACACCTTTTAATATTGGGGAAGCAATCCAATTGAGTGGTTTTTCATTAAAAGAGGTTCAACCTCTTGCTGAAGGTTTAAGAGGTAAGCTCAGTGATTTTCAACTTGCTGAAAATATTCTTCAAGAGGTATTATTTTGGACTAATGGTCAACCTTTTCTCACTCAAAAAATATGTAAGCTAATTGTGGATAGTCAAGATACGATTCCTAGTGAAAAAAAAGAAATACATGATTTTGTTGACAAATTAGTCAATTTATGTGTGATTAGGAATTGGGAAAATCAGGATAACCCACAGCATTTGAGAACAATTCGTGAACGTATTCTCAACAGCCAAGAACCTACAATTAAACTATTAAAACTGTATTTAAAAATTTGTCAAAATAAAGAAGTCGCAGTGGATAATAGTTTGGAGCAAAGTGAATTAATGTTATCAGGACTGGTAGTAGAAGATTCTCGAAAATTAAGAGTATATAATCGCATTTATCAAAATATTTTTGATGAAAAATGGGTCAATGAAATCTTATCATATCAGCGACCTTATGAAGAAGAATTATTAAAATGGCTCGCTTCTGGATGTAAAAATGAATCTTTCCTCTTAAAGGGTGAACAATTAAGAATAGGAATGGAATGGAGTAGTAGTCACACTTCGACAATTGATGATTATAAATTTCTCAATGCTAGCCAAGAATTAGAAATACAATCTATTAAACGTTCCCGGAAAATGTTCAAGGGACTAGCTGGAATCCTAGCAATTGGACTTGTGGTAACAGGATTGAACCTAGCAAACAAAATCAAGTCATGGTTTGTTCCTTACGTCTTAGAGCCACAACTCTTTAGTCAAGGAGAGCATACTTTCTTTATAGGCAATGCGAACTACTACCAACAACAGGGGATTAAATATTTCCATGAAGGTAATTATTCAGAAGCACGTGAAAAATTTGAACTGGCTAAAAACAATAGAACAAATGATCCAGAAGCAGAGATTTTTTACAATAATGCCCTAGCGCATGAAAAGAGAAAATATCTAACTTTAGCTGTTGTTCTACCTATAAACGCATTGAAAGAAATGTCTAAAGAGATATTGAGAGGAGTTGCACAAGCACAAACTGAATTTAATAGTAAAGTTGAATTAAGTAATAAAAGAAATAAATTAACTAATCCATTGCTTAATATTGTAATTGCCGATGATAGTAATGACCCAAACCAAGCCCAGAGAGTTGTGAAGGAATTATATAAAGACCAAAATGTTTTAGGAGCAATTGGGCACACTAGTAGTACAACTACTAAGGCTGCACTTCCTGAATATCAAGATGCAAGTTTGGCAATAATATCGCCTTCTAGCACTAGCACTGAATTAAGTCAGAAAAAATTTAAAGTTTTTTTTAGAACAGTTCCTTCAGATGAAATAAATGGGAAGAAGTTAGCTGAATACGCTATCAGTCAAGGTATCAAGAAAGTCGTTATTTATGCTCAAGTAGATGATCTTTATAGCGGCAGTATAAAAACAGCATTTGCAACATCTTTTACAGGGCGTGGTAGAAAAATTGTACGGACTAAAGATTTAGCAGATCCGAATCTAGATGTATCTGGTGAAGTGTCACGCAGCATTATAAAAGATGAAGCCGATGCAGCTGTCTTTTTCCCAAGGTCAGGACTCATTCCTACTGTAATAAACATTGCTAGTGAACAACAAAAAATTCAAGCAAAGTTAAAGTTGTCCAAAAAGCTAAGGTTGCTGGGGGGAGATACTCTGTATGCTGCGGATACTTTAATAGACGGGAAAGAGAGTATACAAGGCTTAGTTGTAGCAGTTCCTAGTTTTGTCGAAGAACCAAACTCAAATAATTTTGCAGAGCGAGCTTGTGATAGGTGGAAGGCGAAAGTTAACTGGCGAACTGCTGCTAGTTATGATGCTACTCAAGCTTTTATTAAAGCTATCTCACAGTCTAAAAATCCTTCTCGACAAAGTGTACTTGAAAACCTTAAGTCTATTAAGCTTTCACCTGACGAAACTTCAGGAACTGGACTCGAATTCCAAAATGGTGAACGTAAAGAAGCAGAATCAGTTTTGGTTAAAGTGGTTCAAAACAATGACAAAGGTAGCGATCGCTGTAACAGTTCTCAAGGGAACGGACTTCACTTTGAAAAAGTACCAGAAAATGAATTCTCACCAAGGTAATGAGACCAAATTCGGTGTTTCCAACTTAAAGTAAGTGTCCAGCCACTTATGTAGTCGAATTTCCCAGCATAGGAATCTGGCTTTTGAGGAGTGTAGATGTCCTGCGGGAGGTTGCGCCTACGCACTAAAATATTAAGTAAATCAGAACAAGATGGTAGTATTATCTCCCCTACTAGATTTAGCTGGTTTTTATCTATCTCCATTTCACATCAAATCTGAAAAGTCCGTCGAAATTTCTGCTGAAGATGAAAACACAAAAGTTAAAGGGCAGATTGATGTCTTAGTTTTATTTGAACAGCTAGTAGTAGTGGTTATAGAATCGAAACAAGCAGCTTTTTCCGTTGAAGTCGGCAAACCACAATTACTATCTTAATATGCTGGCAATTTCTAACTTTGATAAACCAACGTACGGTTTAATTACTGTACGTTCGCTCATTTTTAACCGCAAGATTTAATTAAGCCTTACGGGGCTTGTAATTCAGGCTGTGCAATGGATTTAGGCATTTTTAGTCCCATAGAGCTTTTGGTCATTTTATGATTTATCGTATGCCTACGGCTGAAATAACCGCCTCTGAAAGCCTTTTATGATAGTCACAAATTTTACATGAAAATAACGATTCACGTAGAAATCTCTTTTATCCTTTTACATTAAGGCTTTAATTCCCCTTCGGATCTCAAAATAAGCGAACGCACAGTAATTACCAATGGGGGTAGTTTTATTTTTGTTAAATTGATCCGGCAAGAAACACCAACGTATGCATTGTCTCGCTTATTCTACATCTTCAATCCAGGAAATGAGTTGTATACTGTTTTGCGCGTGTTAAAGTGTCTTGGTGAACTAGCAAAAAATGCATGCAGGTAACGGTCTTGTAGTGCGGGTATCTTGCCCGCTACTACACTCCCGGAACAAGATGTTCCCCCTTTCTACTCCAGATTTTTCAGGTATTCGCCAAGAACCGCATTTATTATTTGAGTCATCGATTTACCTTGACTTTGAGCAAGCTGTTTAACCTGGGTGTAAACATCATCATTTAAGCTAATACGATGTCGTGATCTACTATTAGCAGTAGTGGTATTAGCTATTGCTACTTCCTGACGCTCACTTTCTTCTGTGAGTGGTGTAGTGGTAGAATCCGCCATTGTCTCTACTAAACCATCACTATCGTCTGTGATTTTTGATGAAGCAACTGTTTGAGTTTCGTATTTAGCAGCAAATTCTCGGATAGCGTTGAAACCAATGCGATCGCAAAAATCCCCAAAGCTTTCTTCTGGTTTGCGTGACTCCTTAAAGTACACAAAAATTGGTTCTAGCTGGGTTTCCAAATCATTAACGTTCAGCCTTTCCATGTAAGGTAACGCCAAACGTGTTTGATTTGGCGAACCTCCAAGCCAAAGTTGGTAAGCTTCTGGAGCACTACCCACAAAACCGAGTTCTGCCATGTAAGGACGAGCACACCCATTAGGACATCCGGTCATTCTTACCACAAAATGTTCTTCTTGTAACCCCACTTTGTCCAAAAGTGTGCGAATCCGCTCCAAAATTTCTGGTATTACCCTTTCTGACTCAGTAACTGCCAAGCCACAAGTAGGTAGAGCTGGACAAGCCATGGAGTATCGCACTATGGGGTCGATTTTTTCTAAATCAGAGACGACACCATAACCGTCTAGAATCTTTTGAATGTCTTGTTTATCACTTGGTTCTATCTCACACAGGAGAACGTTTTGGTGGGGTGTGAGATGGATTGGTAAGTTATACTTTTCAACAATTTCCCGTAAAGCTGTTTTCAGTTTGAAGTTTCCTTCATCCTTAACTCGACCATTATCGATGGAAAGACCCAAGAAAAGTTTACCGTCACCTTGTTCGTTCCAGCCGAGGAAGTCTTGATATTTAAACTCTGGTAGTGGTTTATAAGGTTCGAGTGGTTTGCCAAAGTATTTTTCCACCATTGAGCGAAACTTATCAACACCCCAGTCGTGGATTAAATATTTTAATCGGGCGTGACGACGGTCAGTGCGATCGCCATAATCTCTTTGAGTGGCTACAATCGCCTTTACTATGTTGTAAACGTCATCCTTTTCCACATAGCAAATTGGATCTGCCAACCGAGCAAAAGTTTCTTCTTTATTATGAGTTCTTCCTAACCCGCCACCAGCAAAGACGTTAAATCCTTCCAACTCTCCCTTATCATTAGTCATTACAACTAACGAGAGATCTTGGCTATACAGATCTATAGAATTATCCCCTGGAACTGTTACGCTAACTTTAAACTTCCGGGGCATATAATAAGTGCCATAGATAGGTTCTTCCTTGTCGTGGAAGATTGTCCCCGTACCGTTTTGTTGACGTGCTGCTTTTACTTCCGGGTTTTCCTCAGCAGTAATTGCCATTTCTCCATCTAACCAAATCTCGTAATAAGCTCCGGTTTGAGGGGTTAGCAATTCAGCAACATTATTAGCGTATTCCCAAGCATACTGATATTCTGACTTATTTTTAAATGGAGCTGGCGGTGCCATAACGTTTCGGTTAAGATCGCCACAAGCCCCTAAAGTCGAACCCATATTTTTGATAATAGTGGCAATTGCTGCCTTGAGATTTTTCTTCAAAATCCCGTGTAGCTGAAACCCTTGACGGGTAGTTGCTCGCAAGGTGTGATTCCCATATTCATCAGCCAGCGTATCTAAAGCTAGATAAAGTTCTGGCGGAACAAATCCACCAGGATTCCTTGTCCGCAACATGAATTGATAATCTTTCTCCTGCCCTTTAACCCGATTGTCGCGGTTATCCTGCTGGTAAGAGCCGTGAAATTTGAGAATTTGAACAGCGTTTTCGCTAAAATGAGTGGTATCCTCCTGGATCTCGGTTGCCACGGGCTCACGCAAGAAATTGCTGTTTTCTTTGAGCGTTTCTACCTTAGAAGGTTTGCGGTTTGTTATCGGGGAAGGAGTAGATTTAACCATTGGAGTGGTACAGTTTTTTTTAAGACGCATAAATAATTGCCGAGGAGGACATTACGAGACCCCTTTCGGCTATTTGATCCCCGCCTATTCAATCGGAATTATGAGGAATTTCTAAATTTTAACATGGCAAAAGCTACGTTTTGTCTGTAATACGAGAGATAGATTATAGTAAAGTTTTGCTAATTGTTATAGAGTTTTGATAATGGTAGCCAATGCAAGCAAAATTCAGTCTGGGTTAATAGGCGTGTGTGTGGGTGATGCATTAGGTGTACCAGTGGAATTCTCCACCCGCGCTGAAAGAATACAATCCCCTGTAACATCCATGCTTGGTTATGGAACTTGGAATGTACCAGCAGGTACATGGTCTGATGACAGTTCTCTAACGTTTTGTCTAGCAGAATGTCTTTGTAATGGGTTTTCTTTAGATGATATAGCGCGTTCGTTCTGGCGTTGGTACAACGAAGCTTACTGGACTGCTCGCGGTAATGTATTTGATGTTGGCAGGACTACATCTGTAGCAATTATGAGCTGGCGCAAGGGATCTCCACCACTAGAGGCTGGAGGAAAGAGTGAAAATAGCAATGGTAATGGTTCTTTGATGAGAATTTTACCAATGGCTTTTTGTCACAAAACCTTAGATTTTAAAGAACTAATTTCACGAACGCATCAAGTTTCTTGCGTTACCCACGCCCATTTAAGGTCGCAAATTGCTTGTGGTATTTATATTAGCATTGCAGTTTCTCTTCTAGAAGGGGCAGATAACATGCAAGTAGCTTACTTGGAAGGTTTACAACGGGTAAATAATATTTACTCTCAGTGTGATTATGTGTCAGAAATATCACATTTTGCGAGAGTTTTTACTGGAAATATTGCTCAGCTGCCAATAGATGATATACGTTCTAGCGGTTATGTGGTGGATACGCTGGAAGCATCTCTTTGGTGCTTGCTAAATAGTTCATCTTATGGTGAAGCAGTATTGAAGGCTGTAAACTTGGGCGGTGATACAGACACCACCGCCGCTGTTACTGGTGGTTTAGCGGGAATTTTCTATGGATTAGAAAATATTCCGCAACAATGGATTGAGATAATAGCCCGAAGACAGGACATTATCGAGTTGGCAATGCGTTTAGTAGCCGTTGTTTACGGTTGAGCGCTAGACAAGGAATACACTTGTCCGTCAATCAATAGGCGGGTGATTCCCTTTGCCTGTAGATGATAACGAGCTTTGTGTAGCATTTTGCTATCAGGGACTTTAATCACGCGATCGCGCTTCGTAGAAAAGCGCTTTGCCACACGATGGTTATCAAAAATCGGCAGGGTTTTTTGCTGAGTTTCCAGGTTAGGAATTTGTCCTAAATCACCAAAATCCCTAAGTGGTCGGGTAATCAATTCTGACGCGCGATCTATGACTAAATAGCAAGTTCTGGGTAAACTGGCTGCTGATAGCGGTAAAACCCGAACTGATGCGTCACCTGATCTTGGTCTTGTAACTATAGACGGACGCGCTACATCAAAATCATCTTCATCTTCCTCATCAAGGTATTCGTCATCTTCGTCTAAATCGTCTAGATCTTCTAATTCTTCTGACTCGTCTAGCAACTCCTCACCCAGCATTTGGGCTATCACATTGGCTTCTTGATATGTATCCTCTAACCTAGGACTAGGAATGCTTTTTATTTCTGGAGCTTGTTGCTCAAAAAGCTCCAATTGCTCTCCAGCGGTTGGACTTGTTTCCCCTGTGGCTGAAGAGCGACGCCGCACCCGTCGAATAACAGAAGAGCCTGAATCTTGATCATTGTCTGGGCTAGGTTGCTCCCGTACCTCTTTCAGTTTTGGCTGCTGTATTTTAACTGGAGCCGCAACCGAAGGTTTAACTACCTCTACTTTCTTTGTTTCTGATTTTGTTTCTGACTTTAACTGAGAGGCGAAGACAGGCGGCTTGTCGTAGCTTACCTGTGCTCTACCTTCCGGAGTTCTAGCAGCACGCTTTAAGGAAACGAGGTATTCGTACTCGTCTTCTGGCAAGGTACTTTTAAGTAGGCGGCTAATTGTCGAGTTACTTACGTCGTAACGCTCCGCCAAAGTTGAAGTTGTTTCCGCAGTCTCACGATATAACTTGAGAATTTCCTGCTTATCAGATTCTGTTAATTTTCTCACAGTAGACACCAAAAATCTTTTCTAAGCTCTTTTTCGTCCACGCTCCCGTCGTGAACGATTTGATGATCCGTCATATTCCAGCACAGCCCCCATACCAAATAAGACCCCACTCCAGACCCAGAATACTTCTAGTATCTCTCCACTTTGATAATTGGGAATCCAGTTTGTGGCATATTTAAACCACATATCTGCGATATATAGCGAAAATGCTGCTGCTGCAATCATTCGCCAGGACAAAGAAATTCGTCCGCCCCAAAAAGCTAGTAATAGAGTAGTAGCAATAATTAACAGTAGGACATCGCTGACGATATAAAATGAATTTAAAATTGGAGCGATATTTTCTGCCCATGCTGGCACTTGCCCTGAAGCTGCTACTTTGGGTTGACTAGAAACAAGCCAAGCTAACGCGCTACCGGAAGCACCAATCACCAGCACAATTATCCACTGCCATGGTTCTAAATTTATTTTCCTAGAAGCTACTGCCAATATCATACCTACGCCTAACAACAAGTAGTTAGTTACAAAAAATACATCAGCCCAAGAAATTATAGGTTCTTCTTTTAAGACAATTTCTGTATACCCAAAAAATATCCCTCCGAAAAAATAAGAAAGCATACCTGTTCCAATTGCCAGCCAAACGTTCCGACCACTAACGATTCGCGGACTTCTCCAATTCCTTAAGCATAAAAAACTTGCACCCAGATAAGCTACTGCTTCTAAGACATTTGTGCCAATCAAGTACCAATTGGCACGCCTTTCTATGCCATCTGGAGTAGGAATTTTGGCACTAAACAACAAAAAGTACAACAGTGCCAGTACACCCCAACCAATACCAGCCAGAACAATGTTCTGAGTGGTAAACATCAATTTTAGTCGAGATAATCTATTGTAAGCGCTACTCATAGAACTTTATTGTATATATGCACTTTAACAGGATTTTGGCTGATAAATTGTATGTGTTGCAGCCCTTTTACTTAAGATCTGCTTAATTCAACGCTCAAGAGCAGTGAATACAATCCAATTATCAGCACAACTGCTGTCTACTAATGCCATAGTTTACCCACAGAAGATTGTTTTAGCCAACCGAGAAAAACCGATCGCTCTTCTTCTGGCATATCTTGTAACCTCTCAACCACTTGATGCGCAAAGTTAGTATTCCCAAAATAAGCTTTTGCTAGGCGATGCAGTTCTTGCAACAGGGTAATAACATGTTGTTCTTGCCAATTCGGCAGTTGGTTTGTCTGTTGCGGGTTTATATTCAGCAAATATTTTACTCCATCCTGTGAAGAGACTTGAGGAAAATCCCCTTTCTGTAAGACCTCGGCCATATCATGCTCAAACAATCCCGCCTGCCGACTTCCTAAAAAATCTTCAATGTCTATGTACACTGATTGCAACAGTAAAATACTAGCAAGTATAAAAATTTCTGTCTTTTGATGGCTACCAGTGTCATTACTTAGCTGATCTAAACGTATTTTCCCCCAAACGGTGTAGCGATCTGATTCTTCGAGAAGAACACAAGCTTTACCTCGTCCGTCGGTTAACTCTCTCCACAACGCTCTTGCTTCTTCTTCTTGATTAGCTTGAAAAACGCTAAGCAATCGAAAGGTCTGCCCCTGGTAATGGAGGATCGTCACCGGCTGATCCCGCTTTGGGTGCACAATTGTTGATATCTCTACATCCTGCCTTTTAAGAATAAACATGGCACTGGAAAATGACTCCTCACGGGCGCTGAATTATACATAGGAGCTATGATAGCTCTTAGCTGTACTGGTTTACATAATATTAACTTTCGTATAAGATCCTAGCCTTGCCAATATGGAAAGAACAATTTTTGATTGCATTTTGCTATCAGACGTGATAATATGTTAATATAGGCTCTGCCTAAAACATGGGCGCGTAACTCAGGTGGATAGAGTAACTGCCTTCTAAGCAGTTTGCCGCAGGTTCGAGTCCTGCCGCGCTCGTCAGTAGCTTTGCTCCAATTCAAAATTAAAAATTCAAAATTCAAAATTGAGCCAAATCTACTGGGAGACGTACAAGAAACTTGGTGCTTCCCGGGTTAGAAATAACCTGAATATCGCCCTGATGCTGTTCAACAATAACACGATAAGCAATGTGCAAGCCTAAACCGGTACCTTGCCCCACACCTTTGGTGGTGAAAAATGGCTCAAAAATGTGGGATTGAATTTCTCGTGGAATGCCAGGACCATTATCAGCAATTTCCACTACTAAAAAATCTTTTTCACAAGAAGTACGAATCCATATTTCACCTTGCCCGTTCATAGCATCAATCGCATTATCAATCAAATTTGTCCACACTTGATTGAGTTCCCTACCATAGGCAGTAATACGCGGTACATTACAGTCATACTCCCGCGTCACGACTACACCACCTTGCTTTAGTTTGTGACTCAGGATTGTTAAAGTACTTTCTATGCCCTCATGAACATCTATTTCCTGAAGTGGTGCTCGATCCATGTAGGAGTAATCTTTAACTGCCTCAACTAGTGTTGAAATTCGCGCAGTACTATGGTCAATTTCGTCTAATAAGCCCATTTCTTTGAGGGTTACCTCTATCCAAGTCAAGACATGGTTTAGTAACACGTCACCGACATTCTGTTTAACATTCTCTAGCCAGTGGATATTTAATCCGGCTGTTACCAGTGTGGGCGCGAGCTTCCAAGCATTGTCAATGTCGTGGGTTTCTAGCCATTGTGTGACTTCATCTTCAAGATCGCTTTCATCTAGTGGACTCAGTTTTGGGGAATTTCTAGCATGAGCGATCGCATCTTTTTGCAAATCGACAAGAAAGGCTTTTTGCTCCCTGGTTATCTGTTGCTGATTTAGCTTTATTGTTAGTGGTTGCAGGACATGCACTGTTTCTCTTAATTGTTCCACTGCTCTGCGACTTGCAGAAGCGGGATTATTCAACTCGTGGGCAAGACCTGCCGCTAATGTGCCTAATGCTACTAACTTTTCTCGATGCTGTGATATTGATTCTACTCGTTGTACTCTTTCTGCCATTGTGCGGAGAATCGCGGTCATCACACAAGTACAACTTGAAAGCATTTCCCAAAAAGCTTCGTTTGGTAATTCAAAAATATGGCTACGAGTTAGGGCGCGACTACTAGCCCAAAAGTACTCTTGACCCATTAAAACAGGCAATTCACCAAACAACGTTTTTGGTTCGTATGTGGCTAACAAAATTTCTTGATTGCCAACTTTTTGTGTGATACGAATTTGACCTTCAAGAAGTACAAAAACGCTATCAGCCGGATCTCCTTCCCGACGATGGATTTCCCCTGCTTCTCGCCATACTTCTTTACCTTGTTTAAGTAGCAATTTTAACCGTTCTTCAGGTAGTTGAGCGAACAGAGGTACTTGGCGTAAAGTATTAATATCAAGCATGTATTGTTGGTTCTTTTAATAACAAATAACCACTAAGAATTAACCAACTGAAAAAGCTCTAATTCGCAGTTATAATATTTACGAGTACGCCCCATTGGTTTCATACCAAGTCTTTGAGTAACGCGAATTGAAGCGTGATTTTCAGTGTCTACTACAGCATATATTATCGGTAGTTTGAGGACTTTGAATCCATAATTAATAGCAGCAATTCCTCCTTCAGTTGCGTAACCTTTCCCCCAAGATGCTTTACGTAAGTGCCAACCTACTTCAACATCTTGGGTTGGATTCCCTTCGTTGTCGGGAAGTTGTTTTAGCAGGAGAGTTCCGACAATCTCTAGAGTTTCCTTTTCAACCATTGCCCAAGCACCTGTACCTTTATTGAGTTCGGCATAACGGTCAAGTATTTTTTGTAGTCTGGCTTGTTGCGCTTCTAGAGACTCTTCTCGCATTCCTTGTATAAACCTTATTACATCTCCATCGCTATACATCTCTAAGACTTGTGCAGCGTCAGCTTTAGGTATCCACTCACGTATAATCAGGCGCTGTGTTTGGAAAATAGTACTCATTCTAAAACTAGTTTACATGAGTCGATATTGGGTTGAATAGGGAGACGTACTTGAAAGCATGTGCTGCCAGGCTTAGAGTTAAAATGAATGTCTCCTTTGTGTTTATTTACAATAATACGGTAAGCAATTTCTAAACCTAAACCAGTGCCTTGACCTACGTCTTTTGTAGTAAAAAATGGTTCAAAAATTCGTGATTGAATTTCTTGCGGAATACCTGTACCAGTATCAATAATGTCTACTATAATACAGTTGTTTTCTTGATAAGTTCTAATTGTCAGATCGCCTTGACTATCCATTGCATCAATGGCGTTGTCAATCAAATTTGTCCACACCTGATTGAGTTCACTTGCATAAGCATTTATGCGTGGTACAGTGCGATCGTACTCCTTATGGACTATGACTCCGTTCTTAAGACGGTGATGGAGAATCAAAAGCGTATTTTCTATTCCCTCGTGTATATCTATTTCTTGTAATGGGGCTTGATCCATATAGGAATAGCCTTTGATTGCTTTCACCAAATCAGAAATGCGAGTAGCACTCTGCTCAATTTCATTGATAAGTCCATAAGATGCAATTATTCCATCTAGCCAATGTAGGACGTTGCTAAGACATCCTACAGGTATATTGTCGGCTAGAGTATCGAGTTTTGAACTATCTAGCCCGGCGTTTACCAATGTAGAGGCGAGTTTCCAAGCATTATTTACTTGATGGTCTTCTAACCAGTCTGTAACTTCATCTTCTTTATCACTTTGGATAAGAGCGTTAAGTTTGGGTGGATTTGTGGCGTATTCTAGTGCTTGATGTTTTATGTCGATAATAAATTGTAGTTGCTCTTTTGACAGAAGATTTAGCTGTAAAGTCAGAGTTTGCAAGTTGTCAAAATTTTCGCGTAGCAATGATGCAGAACGTTTTACTGCTGCACCTGGGTTATTCAATTCGTGAGCAAGACCTGCGGACATTTTACCTAGCGCCGCCATTTTCTCTCGTTGGCGCAGTTGTGCCTCTACGTCTTTGGTTCGCCCAGCCATAGCTGTTAAAATTACGTCAGTAATAGGCGAACACTGGGTAAGAATTTGTTTGAAAGTGTTTGTCTCTATTTGCAAAACGCGACTAGGTGCGATCGCTTGGGCGCTAGCGATTGATTGTGAACCCGTCAGCATTGAAAGTTCACCCATAAATTCGCCACGGCGATGAACAGCCAACACTTTCTTCTCATTCCCAACAATCTTTGTTATCTCAATTTCGCCTTCTATAACGACGTGAAAGTGATAGTTTGAATCACCTTCTTGAAAGAGCATATCACCTACATTCAGTTGAAGTTCAGTGCCATACTGCTTCATTTCCTCTAAAGCGTCATCCGGCAGTTTGGGAAACAGCGTCACCTCGTTTGGATCGTGCAGCATGACAACTCCTTTTTTATGTAGACTTTAGATTTTCAACCTCAGATGGACTCGAAATCACCTTTTAGACAACGTTGCTGAGATACTGATGGACAAATTGAACGCTGATTGAACCCTCACCCACACCTGAAGCAACCCGCTTTACTGAGCCATGACGAACGTCTCCTACTGCAAAGACACCTGGTATATTTGTTTCTAGCAAATAAGGTTCCCGAGGAAGCGTCCATCCTTTGATACGCCCGTCCTCACGAGGCAAATATGGTCCTGTCAAAATAAAGCCACGTTCATCTCGCTTGACCACGCCATCTAACCAATCAGTACGTGGTACCGCACCAATAAAGATAAACAGCGAAGTTGCAGGAACTGTTTGCTTTTCACCTGTCAGATTATTCTCAAGAGTAATTGCTTCTAATCTGGTTTCTCCTTTTACCTCAACCACGCTGGTGTGAGTCTCCACAGTAATATTTTCTGTATCAGCAATTTGATCAATCAAGTACTGCGACATACTCTTGGTCAACGATTCGCCACGTACTAACATTCTAACTTTGTGAGCGTACTTAGAAAAGTACATTGCTGCTTGTCCTGCGGAGTTCGCCCCACCAACGATATAAACTTCTTCCCCTTGGCAACTCATTGCTTCTGTCTGCGCTGCACCGTAGTAAACTCCGGCACCAGTTAAACGATCAAGTCCTGGTATATCTAGCCGTCGCCACGATACACCAAGGGCTAAAATCATCGCGTGACAACTGATTTCGCTGCCGTCAGCTAGTTGTACAAAACGATACTGATTTTCTACGCGAATACCCTCACATTCTTGTGGTGTGAGAATCTCTACGCCAAACCGTTTTGCTTGTGCCACAGCTCTCTGAGCTAACTGACCCCCACTCAAACCTTGTGGAAAGCCAAGGTAATTTTCAATACGGGAACTTGTTCCTGCTTGTCCTCCTGGGGCTTCTCGTTCTATCATGACTGTGCGCAGTCCTTCTGATGCGCCATATACCGCCGCTGCTAAACCAGCAGGACCTCCACCCACTATAATTAAATCGTAAAATTCCTTTTCTGCTCTGGTTCTCAGTCCAATTTTCTCCGCAATTTGTGTATTGCTGGGTTGCATGAAATTTGAGCCATCAGCAAACAGGACAAGGGGTAAGTGTAGTTGGTCACAGTTGGCGAATGCTGTTAGCTGTTGTGCTTCTTTTGATAACTCAATATCCATCCACTGATAAGGCACTTGATTGCGTGCGAGGAAGTCTTTTGCTTGATGGGAATGGGGTGACCAACGGTTACCAATAAGACGAATACCTTCAAAGGGTGGTTGAAAAGCGACTAACCAATCATCGAGTAAATCGTTAAGCACTGGATACAAGCGTTCTTGAGGTGGATCCCAAGGTTTCATTAAGTAGTAATCGATTTTTGTGTTGTTGATGGCGCGGATAGCTGCGTCAGTGTCTGCATAGGCGGTGAGTAAGGCACGTTTCGCATCTGGAAACATTTGTAGCGCTTGTTCTAAAAACTCTACACCAGACATGTGAGGCATTCTTTGATCTGCTAAAAACAGTGCCACGGATTGGTTACGCAGTTTTAATTGTGCTAGAGCTTCTAGTGCGCTATGACCAGAATCAGCACGCAGTATACGAAAGCGATCGCCATATTCTTGCCGCAAATCGCGAGTTACGGCTTGCAAAACTTCTGGATCATCGTCAATTGCCAGGATTACAGGTTTAGCCATCGCGCTTTTGACCTCTGGTACAGCTTTAATATAAATTTAACTTTTATTGTTAGTCTAGAGTGATTAGAGCAACACATCATAAAAAGATAGGCTTCATGTCTATCTTTTAAAGACCTACTCAACCCCTTTCGAGTTAAGGGGTTGGTGATTATTGTTAGTGAAACCCTAATGCTTTCTTTTTTTGTCCTTTACTCTTCGGTTTGGATTTATTGACCTCTACAACAGCTTCTTGAAATAAGTTATGTAGGTGTATTGGTACGCTGGCTATTTCTGGTAATTCTGGCTCTAGCAGTTTGTTATATTCTTGCAAAAGTGCATCTAAGTCACTTTCGAGGCTAAAGTCTGGACGTTGTAATAGATTTCGCAGTACGTTTTCTAATTGAGTTGGGTACTGTTGCGCTAATCGGTGCCAAATGAAGGCGTTGATATTTTTGTCTTCAAGGTAGTGGCGAATAAGTTTCTCTGAACCTTCTACGCTTTGCCAGTCTTCTGCTTCTAAAATTGCTTTGACTTTAGTGTAGGTAGGTATAAACATTTGTCCCCAACGGGGATGAGAAAAAGTCGTTACTTGTTCGGCTTTTTTTAGCTCGGCTGGTAAGTCAATCTTTGGCATTACCATTTTGGACTTGCCGTTTTTTTTGTTGAATATTTGAGATACTACTGCTGAGTCGGCACCAAGTTCCTCTACTGCTGCTTTGATTTCTTCTTCTTCAATACCAGCTTCTTGTGCTACCTCTTCTAATGATTTTGAAGGATCAATTCCTGCTGCTTCTAAGTTTTTTTGTGTCAAAATTTCCTGTAGTTCAGCCATCTTTTTGTTAAGTTGGTACCCAGGTAGTGTCATTTCATCACCGCCAAAAAAGTCGACAAACTGCTGATTATATTGTGCTACTGACTGCCAAGCTTCTTCTAGCAGATCTGGAGCATCACTGTAAAGATGATTTTTGTAATTTTCTTTGAAATTTCCAATTGCTACTGCTAATTTGGGCTTGCCTAATTTCCCCATCTGTGTATATGGGCCAGAGAAGATCCACTCGGTTTCGGTAAGCGGAGAAATGCGAGTTAATATAATTTCTCCTTCTTTCAACCGTGACATGTCTTGTAGTGTTTGGGGGTTAGTCGGTTTGACTATGTAGTGTTTGGCGGTGAGCCAGTTCATGAGTTCAAAGCCATCAGGTAGATTTTTAATGATGGCAAATAAGCCAATAAAAGAGCGATGCCAACTGTTGATGAGGGCGCGATCGCTTTCTTGTAAATCTGGATGGCTTTGAATAAACAAATCTAGTGGGGAAGCATCCCCGACTCTACCTTCTGTTATGAATGAGTCAATGATTAAGTTCTGTTGGGTGCTATCACCGCTTCCACGGCGTGATTTAATTGCTGCATAGGTTTCTAATGCTTGTGCTAGTTCTCCTTCTGCATCAAGAACAAAGTCAGTTAAGGCTTGTTGTAGTTGGTGCGATCGTTCTAATATTGCATCCACAATTTCATCTCTCGGATTCGACAGATGTAAATTATAGCTTCCAAAAATATTTCAACATCTAGCTAAAGTAGCGTTGCGAAGAAAGTTTTGTACCAATATTAAACAGTCCCTGTTTTTTACTCGTAAACCGAAGGTTCTAGTTAAAAAAAATATTGGTATATGGCCCTGGTTGAGATGATATGTTCCTGATTTAGGAGGTACACCCTAATGCTTCTGGACAAGGTTCAGTATTTTTTAACACTCAATCAACCAAAGTTACTTGTTGATTAAGTCAAATTTTATCTATCCAAAGGTGTATTTATTGTTCTATCGAGAGGAACACTTGCTCATTGTGTTCTCATATACTAAATAAACAAAAAAATTATCTGCCTTAAGATAGTAGATTTATCAGCAAATAGACTGATATTTACTATATAAACGAGTTATAGGGTATCTGACCAAATAATTAGTGTTCTTCGTTGTAATTAATGTATTAACGTTTCAAGAACCTAACGTTAGTTATGGAAAACAAAGAAGGTGCAGCAGCCTTATCATTTAAAGCCCAAGCATTTAAGCGTGGATTAATTACGTGTTACTAATTATACAGCAATCTGCTCATTAGGACTTCCTTGATCATCTTTAAAACTTATGAAATTAGACACTTTTACTCAGGAAATTGAGGATATGTGGTCGCGTGTTGCTGTTTTGCAAAACAAAACCGAAACGCAAAAGATGCAACCCCAACAGTTAGAAATTTTTGCTCAAGTGTTTGAGGAATTAAGCAAGACTACCGAAGAACTGTATGTAGCTCACGAACAACTCAAGGAACTAACTTTACTACTCGAAGAACAGAATCAATTACTCAACACTGCCTATCAGGAAGCTGAAGTCCAACGTCAGAAGGTTGAAGCTGAACGCCAGCACTACCAACAGTTGTTAGAGCAAGATCTTCACCAAGGACGATTAAAAGAAAAGTCCCTTAAGAAACTTACATCTCGTATTGTTAGCATAACATCCCACGAGTTCCGCACTCCTTTAACAATTATCCTCTCTTCAGCCGAAATGCTGGAATACTACCGCCACAAATGGAGTGATTCAAAACAACTGACTCATATCCATCGCATTCAAAATGCTGCCAATCAGATGAATCAGTTGTTTAATAATATATTAACGTTAAGTAATATTGAAGCTAATAAACTAGAGTTTAAACCTGTTTCTTTAGATTTAGTACAGTTTTGTAGTGATCTGGTAGAAGAATTACTTTTTGGGGATAATAACCAGCATACTATCGCTTTTAACACTGACAGCCAATGCATCTTAGGTAACTTTGATCCGCAACTACTGCGGCACATTCTCTACAATTTACTTTCTGATGCTCTCAAGTATTCCCCGATTTGCAGTACTATCGAGTTTACACTCAGTTCATTTCAAAGTAAGGCGGCGTTTGAGATTAGTGATTTTGGCATTGGTATTCCAAGCAAAGATTTGCCTTACATATTTGAGCCTTTCTATCGTGCTAGTAACGCCACTAATATTTCCGGAAGCGGCTTAGGGATGACTATTGTAAAAGAAGCCGTAAACTTGCATGGCGGAGAGATTCATGTTCGCAGTTCGATAGAAGGTGGAACTACCTTTTCTGTCACTCTACCTTTATAGATCTAAGGTAATTTGTTTATTGTATCAGGATCAACACCGAGAGCTTTTAACTTTTCTTTGAGTATTTCTACTTGCAACTCTGCTTGTTGAGCGCGTTCCTCTGCTTGTTGGGCGCGTTTTTCTGCTTGTTGTCGTACTAGAATTTCTTGTTGTAACCTTTGTACTAACTCACCAGGAGCCAATAACTTCTCTCCTGTATCCTCTCGGTAAAAAGCAATTAATTGTCCCTCAATTTCCAATCGCAGCTGCAACGGTTCACTTCGCCTATCGGTAATTTGTTCATACTCTTCTCTATGCAGACGATAGCCCCTTAGTTGTTCCCGGATCCACTCTCCTTTAGGGTCAAATAACCAGTATTCTTGAACACCTAGCTGCTCATACAGGGTTTTCTTAAATCCTGTATCTTGATCCTTGGTTCCTGAAGAAGTCATTTCAAAAATAACTACAGGGACTTTACCTTCTTCCCAAATTTTATAGTTATCTCTTGGTTCTGAGTTGACATCAAAAATAATCATCACATCTGGAGCAACCCGCAACTTTGGAAAACCTTGGGCATAGTACAAGAATTGATCTGCAAGCACAATTGCAGAACGACCCTCTAGATAAGATCTTAAAGCAACAACAGTATAGATAATTGCATCAGCATGTACGGAAGTTTCTGCCAATGGTTCACCATCCGAGCTTGGGTAAAAAACCTCTTGTGATTGAGGTTGCGGGAAGAAAGTGGTCATAATCAGCCACCCTGCAGAGGATCTATAGTTTACTCTATTTTATCGCCGCTTAACTGTTACAGTGAACCAATGACAAAAGCCCCCCCTATAAAGGGAAGGCTTTTGGTTTAAATATCTACCTGGCATCGAGCTATTTTAGCGGGAGGCTACCCTCCGACTATCGTCGCCGCAACAGCGTTTCACCTCTGAGTTCGGGATGGGATCAGTGTGGTTCCACCGCACCATTGACACCAGGAATGCCTCTTCGAGGAAGTCAAAAGTCAAAAGTCAAAAGTCAAAAGTATTAATTAATAGTTTTTGATTCTGACTCCTGGCTTCTGGCTCCTGGATTCTTGTACAAAACATTGAAGACTGCATAGAAGCGAAAGAAAAATTAGAGGTCAAGCCCTCGGTCTATTAGGACAGCTCGGCTGCGGACATCACTGCACTTCCACCTACTGCCTATAAACAGGTAATCTACCTGTGACCTTACTGGATTAATCCATGAGAGTACTCATCTTGAGGTGGGCTTCCCACTTAGATGCTTTCAGCGGTTATCCGCTCCGCACTTGGCTACCCAGCGTCTA
>NZ_JAAKGC010000424.1 GCF_017591665.1 Aetokthonos hydrillicola CCALA 1050
AAGAGAGTTCATGCCCAAAGCCAACTCCGTTTCCAACGCAGATGCGGTCGAAACCCGTCGAAAACGCCTTCCGAAAATTCTTCAGATTTTGAAGAAAACCTACCCGGATGTCGTTTGCGCACTCCATCACGAAACCGCCTTCCAACTGCTGACCGCGACCATTCTCTCGGCCCAGTGCACTGACGAACGGGTCAACGCCACCACCCCCGCTCTCTTCGGAAAATATCCAGACGCCAGGTCACTAGCCAATGCCAAACAGGCGGACGTCGAAGCCATCGTTAAACCTCTGGGCTTCTTTCGAGCAAAAGCCGCCAACATCATCGGCATGGCGAAGGGCTTAGTCGAAAACTACGACGGCAATGTTCCGAGCGACCTGGCCACACTTGTAGAACTCCCTGGCGTCGGACGCAAGACAGCGAACGTCGTCCTCGGTTCCTGGTTCGGCCTCGCCTCGGGGGTCGTCGTCGATACACACGTCAAACGCATTTCCCATCTGCTGGGTTTGACTGACAAGAAAACGCCTGAGCAAATCGAACTCGACCTCATCGAGCTGATCCCGCAAAGCGAATGGGTGATGTACTCCCATCGTATTATCCATCACGGACGGGCCATCTGCATTGCCCGACGTCCGAAATGTCCCGTCTGCCCTTTACTGAAAGTCTGCCCCCGCGTCGGTCTTCCGCCATTGGTCGGATGACGCCACTGGATCGTCCACGGACTCATCGATATTTTCCTCTCGCGCGACCTACCGGGCCAGAGTTGCTTGCGTTAGACTTCTCCCGCTAGACTGCAGCATTGTGCAGAGCCTTTCTTTGGAACGCGACAGGACGCCACGCATGATTCTGACGGGCACGGAAATCAAAGAGCGACTCGGGACCGATATCATCATCGAGCCCTACACTGATAAGCAGCTCAATCCCAACAGTTACAACCTGACGCTGCACAACGAACTGCTTGTCTACGAAGAAATCGTCCTCGACATGAAGCGGCCCAATCGCTTCAAACGCACATCGATTCCGCCAGAAGGTCTGATTCTCAAGCCGAATCAACTGTACCTGGCCCGGACTGTCGAACGCACGGAAACGTACAACCTCGTCCCGATGCTCGAAGGCCGCTCCTCCGTGGGACGACTGGGGCTGTTCGTTCACATCACGGCTGGCTTCGGCGATGTCGGTTTCCGCGGCTACTGGACGCTTGAAATGGTCGC
>NZ_JAAKGC010000425.1 GCF_017591665.1 Aetokthonos hydrillicola CCALA 1050
AGAGACGACCCGCACCTTCACCGGCTTTGTGTGGCCCAACGTGCCGCACGCGGTGTCGGGGCTGTTCCGCGGCTTTTGGAGCGGCCTCCTGCCGCCGATCATCCTCGGCGTCGGCGCGGGGCTGTGGAGTTCGAGCCACAAGCGGATCCCACCGGGGTTCTGCTTGAGATGCGGGTATGACCTTCGGGGGACGCCGCCCAGCGCCGTCTGCCCCGAATGTGGCGACGCTTCATCACCCGGGACCCCTGCAAAGGCAGCTCCGTCCGAGCCCTGAGCGCGAGCTCAGGGACACCATCCGAATGCCCTTTGCATCAATTGTTGTGCGGGGTTGTCGCACGGTGGCCCTGAGCTCGCGCTCAGGGCTCGGACGGACTTCGGGCTCGGACGGACAAACGCACCGTCGCACCCCGCAGGTGCTACTCCACCACCCCCGCATAACTCGTCACAAACGCCACGCCCTGCTGGTCGCCCACGCCGGCGTAGTTCAGCCGCGTCACCGCCTTCGCATCCGTCACTTTCAGCATCGCCACCAAGTTCCCCACGCTGCACCACCTTGTGGGGTTCTGCTGCCAGGCCATGCTGCTGACGAGGTCTTCGGGCTTGCCCTGTTCCACCAGCGCCAGCATCTCCTGGTCGTGCCCCAGCACCTTCTGGCGGAAGGCGTCGGCTTCCGGCGTTTCGCCCATGATGGGCGTCTTGTCGCCGAAGGATTGGCCGATGTGGCTGAGGTCGGCGGAGGCGACGATGAGGGTCTTGCCCTTGCTCTCGCTGATGGTCTGCTTCAGCGCTTCGATGAAGGGGAGGATGCCCAGGCCGAGGTTGTCGTAACTCTCGCCGTTGTTCATCGCCGGGTCGTGGACGAGGATGCCGACGACCTTCGGCATCGCACCGGTTTTCTTGTCGGCGAAGACGTGCTGCACCCAGGGGATGTGCAGTTCAACCGAGTGCTCGCGCTCGTGGTCGTAGCGGTCTTTCAGCAGTTTCGCGGCGTTTTCTGCACCCAGTTTCGCCTTCAGCAGGTTGAGGAAGTCGGCGTCCAGCGGGCAGGTGCCCAGCGGGGATTCGTAGCCCTTATCGCACGCCGTGCCGCCGGTGCCGCTGCCGAAGTGGTTGGTGCCGAGGATGACGATGCGCTCGGGGGCATCGACGACGCGCATGCGCCCGTAGACGTGGGCGTCGTTCATCCATCCGCGCCAGTAGTCAAGGG
>NZ_JAAKGC010000426.1 GCF_017591665.1 Aetokthonos hydrillicola CCALA 1050
TTGCCTCTGACCAGTCATGCGGAACAGTTCGACTTGTCCAATGCCTGGTACTACCTCTATTTTACGGTACTCTAAGCCTTTATAATCAAGGATCAAGCGGACTTTTTCTGAGTATTGAGATAGTTCAAATTGGTACAATTCCAGCATTCCTCAGCCCCTACATTTGATTCTTTGATCACTTTTATTGTATCTTTCGGAAAAGTGATCAACAGTAAAACAAATTCGTACTTGTGATACACAATCTGACTTCAGAAATTAGATTTTCTATGTAGCAAAATGTTATAAGTCATTATGTAATCAATAGGGACTAAAGCAAAACAAAATTTATGAACACAAATAATAGCAATTTGCTGATGAGATTAGTGAGTGTGGTGGGAGCAACAGGCTTTGGTATTCTTATTGGTCTACCATCTGGCGCTAATGAAGTAATAAATACTCACGTTAGTACTTCTCAACACAGTGAGTCCGGGCTCACTGCTATTAACCAAAATGTAACAAAACACAAGCTAGCGCAACAAGGAGGTGGAAGTGCTGGCAGAGGGTTAAATCCTAGTCCCAGTATTTTTAATGAGCCTCCGTATAATCGCAGTCGCACTGCTCCTGGAACGACTCCAACTATACCAGGAACACAGCCACCAGACGTAAACACACCCCCACTTCCTCCATCTTCAACAAGAGGAACTAAGGATTTGGTTACGCTTGCACAGTCGAATAGTCAATTTACAAAGCTAACACGAGCTTTAAAAGCAGCTGGGCTAGTGGATACCTTGAAAGGTAAAGGACCTTTCACCTTGTTTGCACCTACTGACGCTGCATTTAACGAATTGCCTCAAGACGCTGTGGCAGAATTGTTTAAGCCAGAGAACAAAGAAGTACTAGTCAAAATTTTGACCTACCATGTAATACCAGGTCAGGTGCTATCCAGTGATTTGAAGGCAGGTGAAGTTAAAAGTCTTGAAGGGAGTCCAATCTTAATCAAGCTTGATGGGACGAATGGCGTAATGGTTGATGATGCTAAAGTGACTCAGCCAGATCTCAAAGCTAGCAATGGTGTTATCCACGTAATTAATAAAGTGATTTTACCTCGCAACTTATAGCGGCTTAGTAGGGTCAATTTAGCAGGATATCAAAAAATACCCGTTCAAATTTTGGCTTGGACGGGTATATTGAGCCAAGAAAAAGCCCAAAATACAATTTTTTGACTTT
>NZ_JAAKGC010000427.1 GCF_017591665.1 Aetokthonos hydrillicola CCALA 1050
GCTTAATGATCGAAGAATGGGCAGATGAGTCGATAGGCATCAAAAGCCGAAAAGCATTATATTACGCTATCACTCAAGACGAGAACTTCCGTAAATCCTTATTACCTGCTAATACGCCAGATGTACTCAAAGCATTGGTGCAGGAAGTACCCAAAGATCTACTCAAATTTTTAGGCTTTGGTGTTGGTTATACCCCAGATGTAGTACGTAACGCGATCGTTGACTTGAAGCAAGATTTGGAAGCATTAACACTATTATTAGCAGAGAGTCCGTATCTAGTTGGCGATGAACCAAGCCTAGCTGACTTAGCAGTTGCAGGTTTATCGCTACTGATCAAGTTTCCTGAAGGTTCCTATGTGGATATACCACCAGCCCTAAGAGGTAAAGGGGTACCCGAATTGGCTGATAACCCTGTTTACGAACCATTCTTCAATTGGCGCGATCGCCTTTATGCCCAATTTCGTAAACCACTAAAGGGATCTACTAGCCCCCAAAGTGGAAGCGCGCCTACTCAGATTGAGATTGATTAATGGGGCATAGGGCATGGGGCATGGGGCATGGGAATTGGGTTTACAATTTGTTTAATTACGGAATTGTGATCTGACAAATTTTAGGATGTTTTCCCAGACACGTAGGGTGCGTTAGCGCTACTCGTAACGCACCTTTTAAAGGTTTATTGCGATCTGGGTTGAGATAAAAGCGATTCTTATATGTATTCAACAACGTCTTATCTCTGGTGAAAAAAACAATATTCGTGGGTATATTACCTATTTTTTAAAGGTTTTTTATATATTTCTTATAAAATAAGAGAAATAGTGATTATACAATCAACAAAATGGATTTGGGACAGCCATTAGGTTCAGTAATACAAGGCTCTCTCACTGGGGGATTAGAAGTACGATTGCACTCTGATGTGTCTGTCGGAGATATGCGGGTGGGAAAGTTTCTAGTTGTGCAAGGGGTACGCTCACGTTTTTTCTGTATGCTCACAGACGTGACACTAGGAACTGCAAATCAACGAATAATGGCTAACCCTCCTAATTGGGAAGATACTTTTTTGCGAGAAGTTTTAGCTGGTGGAGGTACATACGGGATTATCAATCTTGCACCAATGTTGATGTTTACCCCTGAAAATGAAGAATCTTTTTCTTCGACAAACGGCAAATCTGGCAATTCCTTAGCATCATCAACAAATTTGGCATCA
>NZ_JAAKGC010000121.1 GCF_017591665.1 Aetokthonos hydrillicola CCALA 1050
CTTTCCTTGCCAATAACCAATCTTGGAGCGCTTGACAAGTTTTGGGCTGTAAATCAATATTTTCCTTTTGAGATCCTCTTCCTTTACCCAAGATATTTAAAGTCTGGGCATCTTGATCGAAATCTTCGATATTACACCCAGAGACTTCCTCCCGCCGAAGCGCATTTGCCCACAATAATCTCAACAGAGCATAATCCCGCTTACCTTTTAATGTTTCCCTATCTGGTATAGCCAACATTTTTTTGAATGCTTCTTTCCCAATACCTGTTGTATCTCGGTAAGGTTCAACTTTTTCACTTTTGATATCGGCTAAAGTCCAACTACATTGTCCCACGGAGTAAGCATAGTTCACCAGTGACTTGATTGCTGCAATCGAACGATTCACGCTCGCTTCTTTTAACTCCTTGTCGATTAATTCAGCTTTGTAACGCAATACCAGGGTAGCAGCACTAAACCTCTCCATCTGCAAAAATTGCATCACTAAAGCAGGTGTTAATTGGCGATCGCACACGTACAGGAAGAATTTTCTTAATTCCTTACTATACTCCCGGCGTGTCCCCTTATTGCGCTTACTAGCTAGCCATTCTGATAAGAGATTACGGTCATCTGGTATATCAAAGGGATTGTCTGTTTGTGCCAGCATTTCAATTATCGAAAAAATTAATTTTCGATAGTTAATTTAGCATACTCCTAGCTGTGAGGGGAGCATACTTTGATGCGCGATTGCACTCTTAGGGCAGCGCTGCGGTTGCGATCGCTATTCATCCGTAACCTGCCTTCTGATAGACTTAATCTGCCCCCGCTTGTTTTTGCTATCAAGACGTTTTCTTTGGGAACTGCGAGATGGTTTGGTTGGCTTACGTTTTATCTTCAGTACGGTGACGCTTTTTATCAGTTCTTGAAGTCTAGACAACGCCTCAGATCTGTTTTGCTCTTGAGTGCGGTGTTCTTGGGACTTGATAACAATGACCCCATCTTGGGTGATGCGTCGGTCGTTTAACTTTAACAATTGCTCTTTGTAAAAATCAGGTAGTGATGAAGCCCCAATGTCAAAGCGTAAGTGGATGGCAGTGGAAACCTTATTCACGTTTTGACCTCCAGCACCACTGGAGCGAACCGCAGTAATTTCGATCTCGCGCTCTGGGATTTGGACTGTGTTGGAAATTTGTAGCATCACTTATATTATAACGTCCATTGGTTCAAGCAGATGCAGTTCGACGGTTGTTTTTATTTGATGGGATGATAAAGCCCATCTTTTTGGTAGCGCCACGCCACACCGCCGGGGTCGCGCTGGCGACACCAGGACTCGAATTCTTTGGGACTTTTGGTTTCCCGGTAATTACGTATAGTTTCGGCAGTTGCTGCTAGTCTTTTGGCTAGATTTTCTTCGGTGAATGGTTGAAGCTCAAGCTGTGGTGGGTGGTAGTTGAAAGCTTGCCGTCTTGTGGGGGTTGAAACTTGGCGCTGTCCAAGGATTGAAATCGCACCTTCCATTTGTCCCAGCCTTGTTGCGATTCCTTCTAGCTTTTGTTCCAAGTTGGTCACTGATTTTAATACCGATTCAACATCGCTATCATTTTTGTCACGGGATTCTAGCCTTTCTAGCCTTAAAGCTAGCTGTTTAATAGCTTCATTATTAGTCCCAAAATCGATATCATTACTGCTATCAATCGCTGATATCAATTCTTGCAAGCCTTGAAGCACAGCATTTGTATGCCCTAGCCTGTGTAGTCGTGATAGCTCCTTGACTGCTTCAATGAGGGGGGTAGGCACGCGGAGCATTTCACTAGGAGGGGTCTTTTTCTTGCTTAGAGGCTTGTTTTGGGGCATGTTGATATCATTTGTGATAGCGCTATTGCTATCAACAGAAACAATACTCTAATTTACGTCTTTTGTCATACGTGGGGCTGATTGTATTTTTCTATGAAAAACTGGAAAATCGTTGACAGGATTTGTATTAATATCTAGCAGTTTACCTGACAACAGCTATGCCAGCAGATTACTCCGGGCAGAATCTTAGAGGGCGAAATTTTAGAGGTAAGAACCTTGAAGGGGCGAACTTTAGCAGTTCAGATATCAGGAGCGCTGATTTTAGCGGTGCTAATCTAAGGGGCGCAAATTTCAGTCATGCTAAAGCAGGATTGCAACGGCGGTGGGCAATTTTGTTAGTGCTTGTTTCGTGGGTGCTAATGGGTCTAGCAGGATTTCTTGCAGCTTTTGCTAACGCTTTGATAGCGTTGCTAGTATTGATGAAGCAACCAAATGATCAAATAGCGTATCAAATTGTAGGCTGGACTGTTATAGTTATAATATTTGGATTCTTTTTCGTTATAATTCGTCAAGGAATACAAGCAGGTTTAGGAGCTGGAGCCGGAGCCTTCGTCGGAGTCGGAGTCGGAGTCGGAGCCTTCTTCGGAGCCGCAATCGTAGCCCTTGGTGAAGCCGGAGGATACAATCCCGTAGCCAGAGACGTGTTCTTATACGTAACCTTCGCAGTTGCCGTAGCCGTAGTATTATTTAGTACATATACAAGTTGGCGTGTATTGAAGGGAGATCCAAAACATGCCTTGATTAGCAGCATCGCTATTGCTTTTGCAGCTTTTAGAGGAACAAGCTTTCGTAGTGCTGATTTAACCGATGCTGATTCATTTTAAAATATAACGAAATATTTCGCCAACAGCATCCTCGCTACTTTTACCCCTTATCGGCAATCTCGATAAGATGGCGGTAGAGTAGTTGCAGACTTTAGTATAGATGCAGATGCCAAGCATGAGATTCCCGGATAAGGCAACTCATTTGTCAAGAACAGCACAAATCTATTGTCAGAGGTAAAAGCTATACTCTCGAAAGCCTTACCAGGGCGAGCCAACTCTATAAGTGCGTTAGAAGCTGCTGGAGGAAGATTAGCCCCTAGAGCGAGATCTCGGCCAGCTAGAATAACCCACCCTCCATTAGATGTGAATGCAATATCGTTGATAATTAAGTTTTGTCTACGATAATCGTAAAGTGCGTTGAGAAGATCTAGAGGAATATTTTCACTTTGATAAATATCATTATTACCAGCAAGAATGATCCACCCTCCATTAGGTGTGAATGCAATAGTTTTTATAGCTCTTTGTGATTGTCGTGCCTGCGCCAGATGATAATAAAAAAGTGATGGAAATCCTTTCCCAAAAGGCATAAAAAAGTTGTTATTAACGCCATAAACAAGTATTGCACTTTGCCCATCAGGTGTGAACGCAATAGTGTTTATATAGATGTTTTGCTGAACTAAAGACTTCAATTGATTATAAATTATTTGTGGAAAATTATTACTCCAATTAACATAAGAAGTATTATTGCTAAAAATAACCCATTCCCCTGTAGCAGTAAACGCAATCTTTTGAGGAGTTTTGTTGATTCGAGTTAGGTATTGGAGCGTACTAAGTGGCTCTGATGTAATATCTGTAACAGTATCAGACAAAGCCGGAACAGAAGTTAAGACAATAGGAAATGACGTTGCTATTGCTATTGATGCGCCAACAAAAAAGTTACCGCCAGCTTTTAAAATTTGGCGCACTAAAAAATTATTAGACATATTACTCTCCAGGTAGATGACGAAATAATGGTGTTTTTGTCTTGGCATTATTCTCTCAGCAAGGAGTGGGTAATTGTCAATACAGAAAACTGCAACATAGTTTTTTTTGTATAAAAACCCTGGGTATAACTAAGTATTTTTTACTTAGAAACATGTTTGTTTTGTACTAATCGGGTTGGTATTAGGAGGTTAGTATTTAGAGGTGAGTAATAATTGCTACATATAGATGAATCTGGGGTATTAATTTTTTTAGGTGGAAGTTGACGAATGTTTACAAAACACCCTTTTTCTATATATTTCGGTATACTCAATTTCAGTATTTTTACTATTGTTCAAAATGCTTCTTACTTTGTTACTTTTATTATCAAAATGACCGCCCTAGGACATCTGCTAATCCACACTCTGCCACCACCTCTTCATAATTAACCCCATACAATCCATGTGGTGTGGACGTACAGTTCGGGGGAGCGATGCGCGATCGCTCACCTATTCAAGTTATTCGCTAACACGATAGAGTGTGTTGTGCTGAATGCATGTTATTCTGAGGTGCAAGCGGGTGCGATCGCACAACACATCCCCTACGTTGTTGGTATGAAGCAGGCGATCGGTGATAAAGCGAGCATCGAATTTGCCGTTGGTTTTTATGCTGCATTGGGGGCTGGAGAATCCATTGAGTTTGCTTATGAATTTGGACGTAATGCTGTTGAATTGGCTGGATTAAGAGAAAATCTAACTCCCGTGTTAATAAAGTTGCATAATTCTTAGCACTTCGTATTCTTTAAAAAGATGTGATAGTGAGGAGAGCGATAGCGAAGCGCTGCCGCCTACGGCAGATCGCCCTACACCGCACCATCAACCCACCCACACTCGCAATCCCAATGCACGCGGGCTGTGTAGTCCCGCTCAAATTCATCACCACACTGAGGACACCTGCCAGTAAACATTGGATGGGTGTCCAACAATTCTAGCTGTTGCTGATATGTGTTAGACCGGCGATCATTTGTGCCTCCTACCTTATTTAACTAAAAAAGTCCACAATTATAGAACAATTGTACTATTAACAAGTCACAAAGATGCCCAAGGACAGTAATCGCAATCTTTGAGATATCTGATAAATTTTTATATGTAAGTATCAGAAAAAAGAGGTTTTTCAATGTCATATTTGACTAACTCTGCTGATATCCTCTATGCAATCAGTGAATTGACAACTTCTTCTAAGCTCTGGATTGATACAGAGATAGCTGATTGGAGGACGCACGCCCGTCGGCTTTCTCTCATACAGGTTTTAAGTGATACAACTAGTCCAAGTGAAGACCATGTATTAATTTTTGATGTTTTGAATAAACCCGATGTAATAAAGTTATTTAGTGAGCAGATTATTGCTAATTCAACCATTGAGAAGATTTTTCATAATGCCCCTGCGGATCTTCGTTTACTTGGTAAGGATCAAGCTAAAAATATCACCTGCACTCTTAAGATAGCTCGACAGATGAATGATGTCTTAAATGTTACTAACTTTAAACTGAAAACATTGGCAGTAGAGCTTTGTCATGCTTCTGATGTGGACACAGAACAAGGGACAAGTGACTGGGGATACAGACCTCTTAATCCCAAACAGTTACTCTACGCTAGAAGGGACGTTATTTATCTTGCTCAAGTGCATCACCACTTGCTCCAAATAGTCGATTCGCACCAGGGTTCCTCTAAAAAATATAAATATCTCTCATCAGAAATATCGCTCCGGAATCCTTCTTACACTCCTACTGAACCATCACAAGTCTATCAAGATGATCAATCTGTAGCGGAGATAAATGATTTTACTTTTCTCACCTCTCTTCTGTTAGCTGATAGCCACTCCTTTCTTGTGCATGAAGAGTTTCTAGATATTTTAAGACAACTATACAGATGTGATACTGAATATCGAGAAAAAATTACTCAATATGCTAACAATTTCAAAAGTAGAGGATATTTCTTTAGAGAAGAACTTAACTTTTTGATTCAAAGATTAAATTATCATCAAATAGATTGTGCTATTGGCTCTGAAGAACCTGAAGAACTTGAAGAAGAGAATTCATCTGAACAATGCGTAAAAACTGAAGTAAGCTATAAGATAAGTTATAAAGAAATTCTGGAAACTCTGAGACAACTTTACGAACTTGATACTCAATACCGAGAAACAATAGTTCGGTATGTTGACAACTTTAAATCGAAAAAGTATTTTTTAAGCGAAGAGCTTACTTTCTTAACTCAACGGTTAAAGTATCATCGGATTGATTGCCAAGCTCAACTGTTTCCTCTCCATCGAGACTTATATGCCAGACCTTGGAGTAGTGAGGAGGATGAGCGGCTGCGCTTACGATATAGCCAACAAGCTCCAATTAATATAATAGCAGCAGAATTCCAGAGATCAAAAGGTGCAATTCGATCCCGAATTAAAAAATTGGGTTTACAGGATCAACATCAGCAATCTTCTTACAATACTAAGATTCAGGAAATTCGGAAACAATATCCTCGCGCATATGAGCCTTGGAGTGGTGAAGAAGACAAGCAACTGCGATTGCGATACAGCCAAAATGCTCCAATTAATATAATTGCAGCAGAATTTCAGAGACAACCAAGTGCGATTCGTTCTCGGCTGGAAAAATTAGGATTGCGGTCATAACTCTTAGTTGAGTGCAACCCCCGGATAGAATTCGTACGTTTTCTTTACTGCTAGTTGCATTTAATCCAGGTCGAAAACGAAATCACTATGTTGACAATTTGGAATGATTTTTTGAGCTATCTGCAAAACTACCGTTTGATGGGACTTTCGGGAGCGAAGAGTTTGCTATCTAGTTTACTCATTATCTCGGTCTTCCTCAATGGATGTCTCAAGTTTGGAGAAAACTACATTTATACAGATGGCCAGCCCGCTCCCATTGCAGTAATTGAGAAGTGGATTGGCGCACCGTTACCTAGTAGCTACTCAGATTTAAAGTATAAAATTATCAATGACGCTCCTGATAAACATGTGGAAATCGCAGTTAAAGTACAACAGAGTTACTACGAAGCTGTGATCAAAAACTTGGTGAGAGACAATAATTCCGTTAAAAGTAAAATATTATACTTAAATACTGGGAACAATCCTAATACTTTTATGAAGCCTCCTTCAGCAGACACACCTGTTTGGACTTCTAAAGAAGGATTTTATCATAAGTATATTTGGTATCAAGACTCAATCCTTTACGTTTCTTATGCAGAAGGCTAGATCAAAGGAACACAAAAATGTTTTCGCTCCTCTCCGGAATGCTGGAATTGGATGTTGTATCTCTATACAGATAAACAAATTAACTTAAAAATTACTATACCTAACCACAGACCATGCTGTTCCTCCCAGTATGGTCTTATATTTTTAAATTACAATTTGTAGGGTTTACCGTACTCTAAAATAGCAAGCTTCCACACCTAAAAACATAATTCGGTAATCATCATTTAACTTGTGCTAAAAACCGAATTTACAGCCTTTTTATCAATGACTAATATGAGATTAAAGCAAGCAATTAAAGAAGGAGTCAGAAAACAGAATTCCTGAAGTTAGGACAGACAAAGATTCATATCTACCCTGTAAGTGCTACAAAATCTTAGACTTCATTCTGAATTCTGAATTCTGAGTACTGAATTCTTTCTGATTAAATTCTGAATTAAACAAGACTATAGAAAGGATAGATTATGTTAATTCGTTACAATCCCTGGCAAGAATTCAACACTCTTCAACGTCAAATCAACCGTTTGTTTGATTCAGCTTTAACACCAGAAACAGTAAGCGAAAGAGCTTTTACACGTGTTCCAGCTGCTGAACTGCATGAAACAGCAGATGCTATTCATTTGAAGCTAGAAGTACCAGGTATTGAAGCTAAAGACCTGGATGTACAAGTCACAGAAAACGCTGTTGCTATTACTGGTGAGCGGAAGTCTGAAAATAAGACTGAAGAAAATGGTGTCACCCGTAGCGAATTCCATTATGGTAAATTCCAGCGCGTAATTCCTCTCTCTGCTCGTATTGAAAATACCAACGTTACAGCAGAATACAAAGATGGCATTTTGAATCTGACACTACCTAAGAGTACCCAAGAAAAGAACAAAGTTGTCAAAGTTAACTTAGAGCAAGCTGCTGCGTAGTTGGTTGAATTCGAGAACTAGTTCAACGGTTTGTAATTGGTTGATTAAGTTTTAGCCTGGTTGCTTTTATGCACCGGGCTTTTTTATTGGTCTAGTTCCAATTCGGAGTGGTAAAATTTATCGGATGTACACATACCAACTGTTCTCAAAAATGCCCATCTACAGAGAGCGTTATGCAGACAATTGGCAAGATATAGCACGGCAGGTAAAGGAGTCTGCTGGATGGAAATGCCAGCACTGTGGACAACAGTGCCTGCGCCCAGGAGAGAAACCCAAGGGACTATCGCGCTCTGAGTGGACAATGCTCACGCTATCAGTTCATCATTCCAATTTCACCCCAGAAGATAACCGCAGAGAGAACCTTATAGCTCTTTGTAGTATATGTCACATAACACTACACGGTCGAGCGCGAGGGCGTTCAAATACTTCACCAGGGCAATTAGAACTGCCATTGTAGCTGTTTATTCAACAGGCTTGCCCAACTCATAAGCAGCGGATTCCAGGGTAACTGCTATAGCATAGTCACCTTGCTCATGAAGAATTTTCGCCCAAATATCTAAAATCTCCCAATCCTTAATCCCTTTGGCTTTAAGTTGGGTGAGGGCATTTCTTACCTCGTCGGTTTTTGAGGATGGGGCGGCATTGTCATTGCCAATACCTTTGGTTTCCATGTCAATGCCTCACTCTTGCTGATTTATTGAGTGCGATCGCTATATTTATATGATATCGGCATCTACTTTTTTGTAATACTCTTCTACCTTTTTTGTAAATTCAGCATCCATAAAATTCAGTAAAAATTCTGATATTGACACACAGATGGAATAAACATTTTTTGGGTTAATACCATTAGAATGAGCGCACAAGTGACCATGAGCAAATATATGTCGGATTGAAGCTGAGATGTGCGCTACATTTGTACTTTTATAACTGCGGCAGTCACTTAACTTAACTTTTAGCTTTTTGTCAACTAATTTCTTATAAAGAAAGTCGTAAAGTAGACCTTGTTTATCTTTTTCTACAAATTCTCGAATAACTTTTTCTGAGTTGTAAGGAGTCATTAGAGGAGTAAGCATATCTAGCTTAAGCGAGTTGATCTCCATAAATACTTCTAAAGCAGAATGTGTTAAGAAGACTAGGAAGAAAGCATCATAACCAGAATTAGTCTCCTGCGAATACCCTTCGAGATTGATTCCTCTGAAGTTTTTAGCAAGCCTTATTCTACTAGCAAATCGATTTATATCGCCTGTTCTTACCTCAGAGCAAAATCCAATGCTGGATAGATCATGATCTAGTTTACGAAGCTGATGAAACTTATCAAAACTCTTTAATTCCATATCTATTTTCTTTCAAAGAAAAATTTAAAATATAGCTCTGCTACTCTACAAAATCACAAATATACTTTGCCCCCTGATAAATATCAGCTACAAACAACCTCAAGGTTTTGAGAGTAAGTAAAGCTCATTGGAGATTTCAGCCAATGCTTGAATGAATTATTAAGACGCTACGTAGGTGTTTGATATGATACCCACAACTATGACTTGAGTAGGGGTTAAAGGTTCCCTACGGATTTTGACATTTAGCCAGGCTTCATTTATTTAATGAGATTAGCTTTGCTGCCGTGCTAGTTCCCTCCGGGACGCGAAGCTCTCGCAAGGGTCGCCTAAAAGACACTGCGCTTACAGTTCTTATATGGCTGGGATTCGTCGGTATGCCCAGTAGCCTAAATTACTTCAAAACACTCGCTTTGTCTTAACTCATAAAGAATTGGTGCATCCCCGGAACAAAATAGATGCAACTGCTCTTGAGCACGAGTCATTGCTACATACAGCTGTCTTCTTGCCAAAACCGCCGCTTCTGCTTCAAGAGAATGGCGATCGCTAAGAAGCCAAAAGAATCGGTTGACATAATTGAGAGTATTCTTGTAGGTACACGTGCAGCAAGGCTGTGGTGTAGCATGAGGTGACTTACCTTAGTGTTAGTACTAACATACTATAATTAGTTTATAAATTCATATCTTTGCTTGTAAAATTAAGGAGGATTTAAAAATGATAAATACTTTAAATATTAAAAAACCTTTTAAAATACTTATAGCGCAGGACTGGAGTAAAAAGCAACAAGGTGATTTTTTTGAAGATTTAATGGCTCCAGTATTTCAGCGTCTTCGCTGGAAGGTTACTCAGAATGTTGCATTTGAAGGAATGCAAGTTGATCTTTATTTAAAGAATTTAGATACTTCTGAAAAAGGATTAGTAGAATGTAAGTTTCAAAAAAATTTAATTGATGCTCAAATAGTAAAAGAATTATTAGGTGAAATTTTAATTACAAAGTATCAATATGCTTACTTGGTTTCAACTTCAGAACTTGCTGGAACAAGCAAAGCTATTATAGAAAACTTCGACAATAAAGATATTAAATTAATTGTTTGGTCAGGCGAAAAGTTAACAGAGATATTTATGGGTGCATATAATATTATATTGCCTGATCTCAATGGGATAGGAATTAATCAAGTTAGTACAGTCACATTATTAGTAACTCATAAAAAAGATTTTATTTGGGTAGCAGAAGAAATAGGAGAAGATGGCGAACCTTGCCGTGCAATTATTATTCCTATTTCAGACAATAGTTTTTCTCAAGAACAATGGAAGACTTATTTTTCTAGATATGAAATTTGGAAAGGTCTTGATATCATACTTCTAAGTAAAGAACAAGGTGATTTAAAAAATAAATCTATTCTGAATTCCAAAACAGATATTGAAAAAATTACATTATCAAGAATAAATCAAGCTGATAGCTTTGATGATTACCATCGTCCATGCCGACCAGAAGATTTTGTTGGACGATCTCAAGCCCAAAATAAATTTTGGGAATTTATTAAAAATGTTCAAGATAATAAAACAGACCTAAGATTAGTTTGCTTTACCGGAAGTACGGGTGTTGGGAAATCATCTTTAATTGTAAAATTAAAGTATGAATGTTATCAACAGTATAAAGATTATTTTTATATATATGATATTGATGTTACTAGCGTTAGTACAGAAAAATCTAATTCTTTCGTTGCAAGTGCAATTAAAAAAGCATTACAACAAGCTGTGAATGATGGATTCATCCCATTACCTAACCATAAAATAATTATTGAAAGCACTGAGCAGCCTTTTTTTAATAGTCATTCAATTCAACTAGTAATAGATAAATTAAAAGAAACACGTAAAGTTATCATACTATTCTTTGACCAATTTGAAGAGATTCTGACCAAAGATTCTTTATTTAATCTCTATGATATCTTTAAAAGGTCTGCTTTTGATATTGACGCTTTAAAAGAGAATGTAGTTTTAGGATTTTGCTGGAGGACAGATATTAGTTTACCAGCTAAAAATGAAGCATATTTTGCTTGGCATGAATTACGACGCATTAGAAAAGATGTTGATTTAAATGAATGTCCATTTTCTGAACAGGACTCTAAAGCACTCATAAATAGATTTGATGAATACTTAATACAACAAGGCAAACGTTCTATTTTACAGCAGAAAATGAGAAATTGGATAATAGAGAATTGCCAAAATATACCTTGGTTGTTAAAGAAAATTTGTGGCGATATATATAATCAGCATTTAAACCAAGCAGATTTTAATAATAAAAAACTTATTACAAAATTCGATATTAAAGAAATTTTTGAGAGAGATATCAATAGATATATTAAAACCCTAGAACAGGAGGATTGTCTTAATTTTATTGCTGCTAATTCTCCTATCTCTAAAATGGAATTATGTAACAAATTTAATCATGAGGTAGTAAACAGTCTTTTGTCAAGCAAATTAGTTGTTGAAACAGGAAATAATTACAAAATATATTGGGACATATTTCGTGAATATTTAGTAGATAAAAAATTACCTGTCATCGCTATAAATTATAGACCAAGAACAAGGATATCAACTTTAATAAAAGTATTTCGTATGTTAAGCCATGATTCAACGACTAAAAGTTTAGCGGAAAAATTACTACTTAAACCAAGTACAGTCAATAATGCTGTTGAGGATTTAAAAAACTTTTTCCAAGCTTCTGTAGATAGAAAAAATGGCAATATTGCAGTACCTATAAATCTTATAAATTTAACGGATAATGAACTAGCCGATTACTTAGCTGAACAGATAGAATCTCACTTACTTGTTACAGAAATTTATAATAGAATTAAACCAGATCAGTGGCTCTGGTATGAGGAATTTAAGCGATTAATGAATCAGCTATCTTCTAAAGAAAACCTAAAAACTGAAACTCAAAAAGATTACACTAGCAGAATGCTTTCATGGTTTTGTTTTGCTGGTTTACTTGAAATAAGACAGAATTGGTTAATAGCGCGACCAATTCATCCGAGACAAGGTAAACAAAAAGGTAAACCCTTAGAGTGTGAATTTAACAAAAAAAGAATACCTAAATCTAGGGTAAATCCTGGACAATTAACATTATTCGATTACTTGACGTAACTAGCCATACTCTTGCTCCACTAGCCCCAACAGCTTCTCTTCCAACGGTGTCAAATAAGGGCGCTTAACCTCTCCCAACTGCTTAAGAACACTAATTGCTGCATCTTCCAGCCTACCACTGGTACATAGTCTAGTGATGCGATCGCATCCCTCCTTCATCCTTTCACAATCAGCATCAGAGTACTCAAGTGACTTTAAGTGATCCATTCTTACGGTATATTCTCTATCCCAACTCATAACTGTGTGTGACTTGAACAAGATTTTGGACACGTTTTGGAAGAAGAAGTTGGACACCTTATAAGCTGAAATACTTATAGTTTCGTTTAGCACTAATACAGGAATCGCGATTTTGGAAAAAGAAAATGGACATAATACAGAAATGGAAGAAGAAAATGGACATAAAAAATCAGTCTTCCCGAAATTACCTTGTGGTCAACCTTTCAAGTCCTCCTGTTCTAAATTGACACTCAGGGGTGATTGCTAAGTGGCGATCGCTCTTCCAAGAACGTCGCCTGAAACCCTTAATTTTCCTTGATGTTATTTTTTGGAATTTTTGTCAGGTAAAATTGGACATCTATTTTTGGAAGGTAAAGTTGGACAACTTGGCCAAAATCTTCTTCAAGTCACACTGTGCAACTGAAATCATTCACCTGCTTCACAATACACCAGCAACCGCCTTTACCTCGTAAGAGAGGGTGCAATCTGATCGCCCAAGCCTACAAAAACCACTTTGGTTAAGCGGTTTTTGAATCTGCTACAATCAATAAACCAGACATATCCAACACACGCCCGGACCAAGTAGCGGAAATTTCGGCAAGATTTCCAACTTCGGTTAACTTATCGCCTTGATTTACCCAACCTTGTAGTAATTCTTGCAGTTGGGTTAATTCAACATTATTGGCATGGTTTTGTTTTTGTAACAAATTGACATACAGTAGGTTCTCTTGAAGCAACACAGGAACTATTTCACGGCTGGCTTTTTTTTGACTCCAAGATTTTAAACGCGCTAAAGAAGCAGCCAGTTCTCCCAACTGCTGCGGGTAAGATTGATTTAAAAAACTTGCTTCAATTGCCTTCCATTTGGGCATCATAGCTCTCCTAGTAACCGCTTGGTAATAATGGTGATTTTATCTTTAATGATAGAGGATTCTACAATCATAGAACGATTATTTTGACTGGGGCGAATATTAATAATTGACTCAAAAACTATTTCCCGCGTGTAAGGACACCAATCAGCGCCCCAAAGGTCTTTTTGTCTGCTGCCATCTTTCAATAACTCTTGTTCGCATTCATAGTGACGTTCGGCTCCACCAGCTAAAATTTCGCGCTCGATATCCACGACTATTTTGATAAATACTCCCCACATTTGCAGCATTTCATCCAATTCTTCTTTTGTCGCACGAACGCGAATTATTAAAATCAATTTACCCACACCTCAATTACAGTTTTTACAAAACGCTCACGAGACGAATGCTTTATTTTGCTTATGTTGTTTTATGTATAAATATTCCAACTATTACCAAAAAGATTTCTCGCGAAATACTGCTTTTATTTTAAAACTTTTAGTGGCAATAAAGACACTATTAAAAAGCTTTTTTTCTAGATGAGAATTTAATTAACTCTGAAAACATCCGCTATTCTTGAGATTATATGTCATGATTTTTTAGATTTAATAACTATAAGTTTATCCCCAACAACGTCAAAATCTCTCGTACTGGTGCTTTATATTGCTCTAGCTCTTGTACCCTTGTCAGTAACCGCTTGGGGATGTATCGCGACGATTTAATTAGGCGATCGCCCCCCTCCCAAACCTCATAGTGATAGTAAGCCTGCGGGTAATCCTTACCATTTTTAGTAATATTACGCCAGTGGATGCTACCGCTGCCCTCCCCTTTGTGCCGCCGCATTTTACTAGGGGATATTTCATTACTAGGGTCTATCTCTAATGCTTCTTTACTAGGGCTTATCTCGATATCCCCTAGTACTTCACTTAACTCAGGTCTTATCCCCATGTCCCCTAGTAATTTACTAGGGCTTGCCGCCGTCCCTAGTAATGCCAGAATCTCTATAACTGGGCGTTTGGCAGCCTCCGCCTCTTGAATAACCAAG
>NZ_JAAKGC010000428.1 GCF_017591665.1 Aetokthonos hydrillicola CCALA 1050
CTGGTAGTTGGCCAGGCATGGAGTGATAAATGCGTAATTCGTAAATCATTCCTTTTTCGAGTTGAGCCATGATATGTCTTCTTTTGTCAGAAGGGTGTACGATGAAGCAATCTTATTTGGCAGCGTCAGAGCCATTCTTCCGGGCGCAAAGCGGTGTTAGTGACCCGCACTCTGACCACCATCGACGTGAAGGATTTCGCCGGTCACGAAGTTGGCTGATTCGAGGTATAGGAGCGCATCGATGACATCGGCAATCTCGCCCATGTGACCAATTGGGTGCAAAGTATCAAGCTGTGCATGGGTCTCGGCGGAATGCATTGGCGTCTTGATGCTACCTAGTGCAACAGCATTCACTCTGATACCGCGCTTCGCATACTCCATCGCCAGTGATCGGGTTGCGGCATTCAGTCCGCCCTTCGTCAGCGACGCTAGCACAGACGGTACGCCAGCGATCGCGTTGTCAACTAGGCTCGTTGAGATCTGCACGATATGGCCCCTGCCCTGCTTCTCCATCTCGGCGATCGCGAGTTGCGTCATCTGAAAGAAGCCAGCGACATTAACGCCCAGGACCACCTCATAGTCAGCCTCGGTGTACTGGGTGAACGGCTTGGCGATGAAGATGCCCGCATTGTTGATGCTGGAGTTTGGACTAATTTGGATTCAACCAGCAATTAAGAGAACAGCAAGACAAAGTTACCCAACTTCTTAGAGAAACTGAGTCAAGTTGAATCATGAGAAAATCAGCGAAAACTAAGCAGCAGTTGAGTCAGCTTTGTTAAGTGATTCTTCGGTTTTAGCTTTTTTAGATGAGTGTTTTTTGACAGTGGGATAAGTTGGACGAGGGGGTGGTCGATGCCCTCTTGTGCGACCTGGCGATTTACCACGGGTTTTGGGGGATTCGGCAGGAGTACCAATAGCAGCCAAAATTAGGGGAAATGCTTGTGCCACTTCTGGCCAAGTTTCAGGGTCATTCAGCTTAAACTTGTGACCATGCTTACGTGGTGCACCTCTACCCTGATAGGTACCAGGTTTACCCCATAGACATCGATGCTTACGCTAAGCGTAGTAACAGATCTGCTTCGATATCTGCTGTTGCTGTCACAAACTTGGCGTTGCCGTAACCTCTATCATAAGCAGCAAGTGGTCTAGTTTCTAGCTGTCGACTCACAAGTTTTAGTTGAAAAGCTGCCCTACTCGTTGGC
>NZ_JAAKGC010000429.1 GCF_017591665.1 Aetokthonos hydrillicola CCALA 1050
GTAAGCTGCTGCGCAGCTTGATTGTATAATGTGGGATTAAGTAAACAAGCGATCACTACTCGACATATGCCAGCAAAAAACCATCTCTCTCAAGAGCAGAAGGAGAGGCTATTAAAAACGTTAAAAGAACACGATAATTCTTATGTAAGAGAAAAAATTCTAATTTTATTGTTGATGAACGATGGAAAGACTTATCAAGAGATTAGTGATTTTTTAGATATTGCATATCCCACAGTGGCATACTGGGCAGTTCACGGAGACCCAGATAACCTAGAAAGCTTTTTGGATGGAAGAAGAGAGGGTAACTTTCGTAAAGTGACTAAAGAGTATGAAGATTTACTATTAGAAGTTATTGAAAATGAGCCAACAGAATATGGATATGAATTTGGTCGATGGACAGCAGCAAGGCTAGCAACATATCTAGAAAAATCAACAGGAATTAAGTTAAGTGGCTCTCAGGTTAGGAGGGTATTAGAGCGAAAAAAGTACGTTTACCTCTGGGCAAAATACAGCCTGGAGGACAAACAGAACCCTGAAAAACGTAAGGCATTTAAAGAAAAACTTAAAGAATATTTAAGAATAACGAAAGAAACCCCAGAGCGTTTACAGGTGTGGTTTTGGGACGAAAGTGGATTTAGTTTAAGAGTTATAAGAAGAAAAAATTGGGGGAAGAAAGGTACACGAAAAAAAGTGGCAGGACAAAGGAGAAAGGGAAGAGTAAATATTATGGGTGGTTTACGTTACCACGATAAAAAGAGAATTAACTTCGTTATTAAAAAAGGAAATGCAGATGTATTTTACGAACAGATTAAGTCATTGAATAATTTTCTAATACAAGAATGGATAGAACAAGGGAATACAATTGATAATTTCTACACAGGTTCAGCGAAAATAGTTATTATCTTAGATAATGCTAGCTTCCATAAAAGGAAGGATGTTTTAGATAAAATCGAAGCGGAAATGCCGAATATTATCCTGGAATTTTTACCGGAGTATAGTCCGGATTATAACTTGATTGAATTAGTTTGGCATTCTGCAAAAGAATATATCGCTCACAGATTATTCGAATCAGTATCTCAGCTAGAAGAGCTGTTAATTCGATTGCTTAATGAAGGTGGTCTTATTATTAAGTGGGAACGAAAGATTAAAAATAAAGGTAACGCGGTATATTAAATTTAGCTGCGCAACAGCTTA
>NZ_JAAKGC010000122.1 GCF_017591665.1 Aetokthonos hydrillicola CCALA 1050
GGCGATCGCCATTTTCTCATGCAATAGCGATCATGCTGTGCCAGTTGCGTAAGTCCTGGCACATATTCTCTATCTTTCCTAGTTTACTTGAATATGTGACTCTCTCTAGCAAGTTTTGCGGTTCTAGTTTTTTTTGCCTCATCTGTTACACAGACCAACATAGAATCATAGTCACAAAATTGGCGTAATGCTTCCGCAAATACTTCTCCCTTATAAGTTTTATCTTCAAAACTATATGTAGTTTCGCGTGGATATAAGCCTAAAAAAGTGATAATTTGTCTCATACTTATTTTCTGTTATTTATTATTGTCTGTCCCATACCTAAGCGTGTCTTCATCCCAGTACCAGTAAATTGGGAATATTGAGCTAATAAATTAGCTACATTCGCCAGCAAGGGATCAGCACGGTTGAGAACCTGTAGAGTAACATCACCAACAAAACCATTCACAAAACCTCGCTGTAATTGCCAAGTCCGCGTTTGAATTTTGTGCTTTTTGAGAACGATTGCATCGCTAAGATAAGCTATTAAGTCATCGCTTCCTAAATATACAGGTGCAAAATAATTCCAGCGTTCTAACCAACTGCGAAACATTAAACTTGGCACAGGTAAAGGTAAGTTAGTTGCACCTTGAGCAAAAGCTGTAGGTGTGATAAACTTCAAGTCGAAAAATCTAGAAGTTTCTGGCTCGTTTCCCACTAAGGTTGTATATAACTCTTCATAGCCGGTAATTTCGTCTTCGCGGTTGATAATGTTAAACTTAGCACCAAATAATTCTAAAGACTCAGTAAAATTAAAATGAGCAATTGCTTTGGTTGCAACATCTTGTAATCCGCATAGGGATAATTGATAAAATTCTTCTGGGTGAAATGTCAAAAAATCTTTTGAGCTAGAGTATGAACCAATAATTCCTGAGTAAGAAATAGCAGGGAGGTCATCTCCCATTTCTAAACCTAATTTTTGGTGTAGTTGCTTCACCAATTCCAAACTATAGGAAGAAGGTAAAACTGTTGGTTCGGATACGCTGAGTGTCCAAGTAGAACGAATTAGCATTAGTTTTATAAGCTCTTAAATTTAACCCATCCTGGTACAAATTTGATTTCCCCATTAAGATTCATCACGGTGCGTCTAGATTTTGGTGCTTCAAAACCAGGTGCTTTTAAGCCGCAATTATCACGTATTTTTTCACGTAGTTCATCTCCAAATAACAAATCTATAGTTGTTCCATTCATCCCACTACCCCAACCTAACCTTAGACTATAAGGACATTTTTCTGATTCGTAAAATTCTCGAACGTGATTAAAATTTAAATTTTTACCTGGCACTTTAGGATTATTTTGAATATCTTGCCAGTAATAATGTTCATAACCCCATTGCTCTTGTGTAAACTCTTGACATATTTGTAATAATTCATCAAGGTTGTTAAAGGGCAGTTTCATTCCTTTCTGATGTTTAAACCAAGAGAGCATTTCTGTATCTAATGTCAGGGTAAATTCTGTTTGAACGTTACGCACCATTTCAGCATAGATAGATGCTTTGTACTTGGCTAAGTAATCAGGAAATCTGCTAGAGATAACAACTTCGGCTACTACAGGAAGATTAACTGGTATTTGTTGACCTTTTTTAGTAGTAATTTTATCTTCTATTAATGGTTGAGAGTCTGTAACTTTAATTGCTCTTAGAAAATCAGCATTCGCTCCCCTAGCGGAAAAATTTTTGCTTTGATACGTAAGTTGAAATTCACAAAACAAGCTATTCATAAATAGCTCATCATCTAACGATTTTTGCTGATATTGACTGAGTTGTCTTATTTTTTGACTCAAGGTTTCTTCAATTACACTCACCCGCTTAGATAATGGTACTTGATACTTGTCAGCATGTTTAAGTAAATGATAGGCTATAGCTGTTCTAATTGCACCTTTGATTGAAGAACCAGGTATGAATAATTGACCCATACCGTTGCGAATCATCGGACGTAAATCTGTAATTCTATCTTCTGTTAATTTATGGCTGATAGCTTCTTTGGGAAAAATTAGATTGCCATTTGTATCTTTGGCGTTCCACCATTCATTACCAAAGGCTTGTTTTAACAGTCTAGTAATGTCTCGGCGTTCTTCAATTGCTTGAATGTAGTCATTAAAAAAGCTTCCACCTTGTGATAACAAACCCTTAGCTAATGCTTCTTGATTAGGAAGATAGACTTTTTTATCTGTCTGCACGTATTCAAAGGGATTCAATCTAGATACAGACGAACCAATGTGTAAAATTATGCTGGTTAACTGTATTTTTTTAGATTGATAAAAGTCCGGTTTTTGGAGAGCCGAAGGAAACGGAAACACCATCTTTTTATTATCCCTTTGCTTTAATTGGCAGACTTAAGCTAATACCACTACGATAAATAGAGTGTTTTTTGAATTCGTGCGGTGTGACATCTACTAACTTTCCTTGCGGTGGTGTAGCTGTAAAAAAAGCAGAACCTTCGGTAAACATTCGCACCATTTTTCGCCTGATCTGACTTTCGGCTATCCAACCACCCCGTTCTTGTATTTCGTAACTGGCATTTTCTAGAAAGTTTTCTGTTACGGTAGAATCCCAAAATAAACTTAAGATGGTATGATATTGTCCATGTTGAAAATTAACTACCTGTTGCCAAGTTTCAGGTAATTCTAACCAAGAGACTGAAAATCTTCCTGCACCACTGGAACGTTCTCCTCCAATACCTTCTTCACCTAAAAGTTCTAATGCAGCATGTAACTTATCTTCTAATTCTTTAGATTTTGAAGATAGTTGTAATAGAAAGTATAACCCTGCTGGGTCTTTCTCCCACGCAAATTGTACAAAGCCAGTATAGTAAAGGTTGGTTGATGCTGTAACTCTATCTACTGCGATTTTTGGAACTTTCTCAATTTGAAATGCCTTTTTATAGTCAAAGGTTTCTAATTTTTTCAGTTCTCCGGAAGATTTACTTTTGGTTTCATCATTTAATTCCTGAGTGTCGTCTTTTGTAAATCCTTGTCCTTGATACCATCTTTGCCATACTTCTAAAGGTAGGTAGTTAAGTTTCTTGTAAGTTTTGAAAAAAGATAAATCGTCATCGGGGTAGTTAGTAGGAAACTTAAGGGGTCGAGGAAGATAGTAAATTGTGCGATCGCCTACTTCTCTGTAGATAAAAGTCGAACTGATACGGAAGGGGGATATTAGTTGCGATCGCTCATTCGTCGGAAATTGCTGTAATAATTCCTCGACTGCACTTTTACCAAACAACCGTGCATAAACACTCACCCAGGCGCTAAACAATGCATCGGAACGGATGCGATCGCTTGTTTCTTCCATCCCAATTCCTACTTCACCGAAGTGCGCTGGACTTCGCCCGAAGTTAAGTTTTATTAATTTCCAAGCGCTCATGATTCATTTCCTGGCAGTAATCTTTGTATGTAATCCCGTAAGTTGCCGAAGTTATTTAAAAGTTCTTCAGTGTTATTTATGGTTTGAAATGGTTGTATGTCAGTTGTTCCGGAGGTATTTGTAATCTGGCGGTATTGTGTTAAGCTGCGATAGGAAAAATTGAACTGTTGAAATCTAACTTTGCCATAGCCTCTTGAACCATGTCCGCCGAGTGCGTCATCTTCAAGAATGGCGAGAGCTATAGCAATATTTTGTAAGTCTTCTACAACTTGACGGGTATTTTCTACGGTGTAAACTAATTCAAACTGAAATTTTGACCCAGCTGGTACACGTTCCAACTGTCTGGGGTTTGCTGCTGCTGTTACTCGATCAATACCATTTTCAAATTTCCACTCAGTCATGTATAGACCAGTATCAACTTGCTTTAACTTCTCTGCTGATTCTGGTACTAAATGACTATCACGGATAATTAACCGGGCTGGTGCATTACGTCCTCGGTTAACTTTAACACAATTACGACCTTGAATTGTGCGTGTAGAATTCTTGTCTGCAAGTAATCCTTCTTCTGTTACAGTTTCTATTGGTACCCAAAAATCAGAACCACCAGTAGAACCAAATAGGCGACTAATTTGGCAAGTTCTAGCACCTTCGTAAGCAACAAATTGTCCATTTTCTACTTCAGTAAATCCATCTGCTAAATCATCACTTTCATAACGCCAAGTACCACTTCCCCCAGTACGATTTAGTGGCTTATTTAACAACCTTTCTAAAGTAGAGCGTAGTTTTCCTTTAATAGATGATCCTGGTAAGTAAGGATACTTTGTTAGAGGATCACGAATTACAGGTTTATCCAATCCACCGATATCTAAATTTTCGCCACCACCACCAATATGCAATCCAGTTTCGACTGATAGGTTGCTAGTGATTGTAAGTTTACCGAGCAGAGGTTTTTGTATGTGTGATACTGGCATGATTATTTTCCACCTTCAGCTTTGTGATAAGCAATAATTGATTCAATCAGTTGAACTAGACGCTCAAAATCTTCTTTGCTGCGAACCCTGTCAATAGCTGCTGACATCACCTCACTTAATGGTTTAGCAGCTTTTTGTCTAGCCGAAGCGTATGCCAATTTTGGTTTCAAGAGAACTACTTCTGTTTCAATTTTGGCAAATTCACCTGTTTCAGCTAAGTCAGCTTTTAACCGATTCACAGCGTCTAGGAATTTACGAACTTGATTAGTTTCTAACCTTTGTTGCTTAAGATAAGGACCAAATTCTTCTGCATGTTTAACTAAGTCCCGTATAGGATATAGCTTCAAGCCCCCTGTTAAACTGTTAATTTTTGTAATAATTTCCTCAACAATATTTTGTGTTTTACTCATATTTACTGGAGAGTTTGAGGGCTTATTAAAGTTTCCTGATGGGTAATTTGGTTTTTGTTTAATGGTTTCTGACATATATTGATTAACGATTTAATAGTTCAATCCAAGTGGCGATCGCGCGAAAATAAGGCGCATTATAAGGACTTTTCAGAGAAGTCCGAAAATCAACATCGTCTAAGACATCTTTGGGTAATCTTGCTAAAGTATAAGCAATTTTTGGTAAATGTAAATAGTAACGAGTTCCTAAAGCCTCATCTGATTTATTATTTGCTTCAAACTTCTTCAACGAATGCTCTTGTATTTGTGCAGTGAGCAGGAGGTTACGTACAAAATTACGCAAGTAATTAACTCCAATATTTTGCTGTTCTAGCCTTTTTACAAAAGGTAATATACCCAATAGCTTTGGTTTGCTTTCTGACTGTAAAAATTTTTGAATTTGATCATCAATGATATTGATATCTCCTATTCCTAACCATTCATCCCATTTAAATACTTGACCAAATAAAGCTAGGCTATCTCTCCCATTTGCTTTTGCTTTATCCTCAGCTTCACCAGATGTTTTTGCAGCCTGATAAAGCGGAAATTTAACATCATCAATGCTAATTCCTCCTGATATCGTCATATTTGGGTTATATCCCGTGTAAGCTCGGAAGCACTGATAAACATCAAAAGCAAATTCTACAACTTCATTCCACGCACCACTGACAAATAAATCATCACCTCCTGCATAAATAAATAATAAATTCAAGCGTTTCTCACGGGGAAATAACTGCTGGATTTCAGGTGTATTTGTTTCTCTAAATTCAGCCAGACTATTAAGATAAACTTTAAAAAAATAACTCATTTGGCGTGAAAGCCCAGTTATTCTTGGCAAAGTTTTATTTTCACCTAAACCCTCAGCAAAAATTCTCCCAAGGTTATCTACATCCATTCGCAGGTATCCAACTCTGTTAATACCTTTAGCTTTTTTTGCCATTTGATTAGCACGCATAAAGCCTGATTCTTCAGACTTTTCTGCTTCTTCTTCAGACTTCTCTGCTTCTTTACCATAATTTCCTAGTAGTAGAGGCACAGGATTACTGAAATAGCGTAACTTATAGTGTTCAATCGTCCAATTATTTATTAAAAGTACAGTTTCAGGATTTTTAATTATCGGCTTTTCAGCTTCAAACAAATAGTAGTAAACGTTAATTGCTGGACTTTCACCAATAGCTGATAATTCAAAACTTATCTTAGGCGTTTTTTGATCATACAAATTTTTAGTATGGGAACGTACTATAGAATTAACTCTTAATAACTTTCCTCCTAAGTCATACATTGTACAACAAGTCTCACAAGCAAGCACTGAATCCAATTCGCTATCGTTAAGGGGTTGTAATTTTTCTTGCTTTACATCATCTCGATGACAAACCTTACAAGGTTGATAACTTTCACGCTCTTGAAGAACTTCGCTAATATTTTCAGCAAACTTACGAGACTTTTGGACAGCTAACTTCTTACTTGCCAGTTCTGACCAATGCTCGGCAAACTTTGCAGTAGTAATATCTTTTGTCGGAAAATCCAAAGAATCAAGTGCTAAAAAAACTTTGCCTTGAAACTTATGCACCAACCATTTATTAAACTGCTGCCTTACTTTTTGTACACTGCTTTCAACTGATTCGATCGCAGGAGCTAATATATATAGATTACCACCTCCAGCATAAATGACATTGGTACGGGGTAATTTTAAAGCTCCTAAAAGTTGCTGTACTACTTCTTCAGTAACTAATTCTAAGAAAAAGCTTCTAGCTCGTAACGATTTTAAAGCACCGTCAGAAGATATAGTATAGATAAATTTTTGAATACCTGATAAATCACCAGCAATTAAAGCAAGTCTATCACCGTGAGGATTGCTAGCAAATACAGCAGCAACAGCAGCAGTAGTTCTGGCTATATCTATTAATGCAACATCCCCATCACCAAAGCTCATGAAAGAGCCATATTTTTCCAGAATTAAAGTCAGCAAAGATAAATTATCTAATTCTTTGTCGTCATCTAGTTTATCTAAAACTTCCTTAATTTCGCGTTTGAGCTTGTTAAAATCATCCGAATGAGGTTTTTCTGCTACTGGGTAAGGGATTTGAGGATCTCTGTCGGCAATAGAACATGGCTGACAATAATATTTTTGATGAGAATTTTTTTCCTTATTTGGTTTATTTTTTGATAAATTTATTGAGTCAAACAGCAGACGTAATGCTCGAGGTTGGTTTTTACTATTCCAACAGAGTAATTTCTGAGCTTCTTCAACAGATGTTTTAACTACATCTTCATTATCACCTGGGGCTATTAACCTCGGTAATTTATCTTTTAGTTTTGAGTCAGTCCACACCGCTAGAACCCTAACAGCTTCTTGGATAACTTGTAAAGCAGCTTGTTCACTAACAAGTAATTGATTCATTGTTTATTTACCCAAACCCACCAAAAATCTCGCCAAAGCTTGTACCATTTCTCGCCCAGAAACATCTTCTCCTCGGACAAGATGATGAACTTTACCAGTCAATACAGGTAACTCAGACTCAATCACATCTTCTTTAGCATTAAGGTCGCTGTCAATAATCGCGACTATCCGCAAACCAATCGATTTACAAAAATCTTCCCATTCGGTAATTTTCTGTTTTTCTCCAGACAAAATCACTGCATGAGTCGCTTCACGCATAATACGACGGTTTTCTTCTGAAATTTTTCCACCCACATCAATAATGTTTAGGGGTGTGTTTGCACTCCGCACCCAACTTGCAGCTTTGGTTGCAAATTCTAGAGTATATTTCGCTTTATAAGCTTCTTTTAGCTGTCTTGCTAAGTTTGGATCTCGCTGCGCAGCTTCAGAAAACCAAGAACCTTCACCATCAGGACAAGCTGTAATTACGTAAGGATAAGGTGCGCTTTCAATATTGCTGATTGCTTGTTTTAAACCTTCACGCAGACAGGATTTACCAGAGTGTGGCGGACCACACAGCACAACTTTGATAACTGGTTTAGTCTTATACGGTTCATCTGTTTCAATAACTTCACCGAGTCTATACGCTGGGGTGTGGGTAGCAGCAACAATGTAAGCCTTATATCCTGGCGTGCCGATTTTAGGATCAAACACGGCGATCGCGCTATACAAATGAGATATCTTGTGTGCTATCAAATAACTAACAGCAATAGATGCTGGGCCATCAATCTTGAGTAGTTTTCCGCCAGAAAGCTCACCTAATGTCAACATCTCATCTAAACGAGCTGCCGCATCCTGTACTATTTGATCACCATTGGCAGGTTTGCCAAACCTGACTTTCAAAACATCGCCTTCTAGATTAATGTGATACGTCGTCATATTATATTCTTATATATAGCCACTCCTCTGATTTACCTGTCAAATATCAATCAATCAAGTCTCCCAGTTTATAACTAGGATTGTGTGTGATGCAAATCACATATTTACCTAACTTAGGATCGTAAAAACCAACCGCCCCATATATATGAGCCAGTTTGTGTGCTAGAACAAATGCTACAGGGATAGAAATAGGTCCATTAATTTTGAGTAATGACCCTCCTGCTAGTTCACCTGATGCTACCATTTCCTCTAACTTGGCTGCGGCATCACGTACAATCTGGTCATTTTGGGCAGGTTCGCCAAAATTAACTCGTAGTACACTGTCTTTAACTTCAATTTTGTAGGTAGTCATTAGTTTTATCTCAATTTGTTAGGGTGATTTACAAGTATAAATATACCGCCCTAGTTGGTTTCGACTTCGCTCAACCAACTGAGAGATCGTGAGTTGAGCGAAGCCGAAACTCGCACTCCCTAGGTATTTTCTTTCTCGGAAATCATTTAGGTACATCATACACGTGGTTGGAAAGGCTATCTTCCAAAAGACTGTATCTTGAAGAAGGAGGAGCCAGTGCGGTGGGCGGCAATGCCCTCCTTGGAGCATCTGGCGTTCAGAATTCAGAATTCAGCAGGGAATCTCGCGCTTGGATTTTACTACTCATCTGGGATTGGTTCTTGACTCATTCTGAATCCTGACTCGTGAATTCTTGTTGTTATATATTGAGAGTCGTTTAGTGTCTGAACTACTATTTCAAGATGTTCCCCAAGTTGAATTACTGCAATGGTTAGCACGGGGTTCGCTCAACCAAAAACTCTTACGGGCAATTCGCTTGTGGGTGTGGTTGCGATCGCTCTACGGTACTGAGCAAGAACGTTTAGTTTTGGGTGATTCGTTTACCTATGCAGAATGGCGGGATGTATTTTTTAGCCCCAGCCATACCAAAGGCGAAGAAGTTCCAAACTTACATGATTCTAATTGTCCGTGTGCCAAAACCACACAGGAGTGGTTATTTAATCAAAAAACAGGAATTGTTGCTCACAAGTGGCAAGAATCGCTAATAGCTCACATCGGTATTAACGAATCTAAGTTGAATGAAGTATTAAAGCAAAGATTGTTTGGTATAACTCGTCGTTCTTTACAAGGCGATTTAGAAGCTTTAGCTGATTTAGGTTGGCTGATTTATAAAAACGAAAAATATTATCTTGTCAGTGAATTTCCTCCACTTCCGGTCATTTCTAGAGATGAAGTTTCCTCCAGCGATATGAATGGGTATGAGAACTTTTTACCTGAAGATTTAGCGGAGATTGCACAAAATCATTCTCGTGAAATCAATGGAGTACAGCGCTTTTTTTTGAAGGTTGATTATGTCATTCCTCGTATAACTATTGACTCAGTGAGTGAGTGGCAATACCAGTTGAGACAATTTTGGGCAGAAACTCCCGTTCCACCAATTCAACTAACTTACGCAAGTGCCAAAGTTGGAAAAAAAGTTCATTGCATTGTTTACCCAGTCTGTATTTACTATGTACAGAGAGCAGTTTATTTATGTGCTTTTGGTGAAAGCCCTGATCGACAGACGCAATGGTATAATTTCCGTCTTGACCGTATTCAAAAAATGGATCGTTTAAGGTGGGATGATCCGCAGCTTCCGTCAAGTTTACATCAGCACTATCAAAGCCACTCTTTACCTAGCCCAGATTACGTTGCTTTAGAGATGTCCAAAGCTTGGGGGTTTGATTTCTACTTGCCTTCACAATTGATGCTGGTTCGATTTGACCAAGATTATAGCGATCGCTATGTTAAGGATACTCAACGCCATGAAACCTTTGAACAAATTTCTTATCAGCAAGCACAAAACTTATTCAAACAAAAAGTCAAACAACCAAAACAAAAGCAAACTTTGTTAAAAATTCTGGCTAATCGTTCGCCAGAGGATGCTTATTATCAAGCATTTATCCGTTATCAAGATGAGAAACACAGAGATAATAACGTCATTATGCGTCTACGTGCATGGCGTCCTCAATGTGAGGTTCTGTTTCCTTACGAAATCAGACAAAGTATTGCTGCTGATGTAGCTAAAGAATTTCAACTTTATCATCAAGACTAATTTTTACGATGCGCAAATCACAATTAACAGCAAAATTTGAAGAAGCATTAGTTTACGCAACTCGTCTTCATGCTCATCAAACACGCAAGATTAGCGGTGTTCCTTATATATCCCATTTACTGAGTGTCGCAGCACTTGTACTGGAAGCTGGAGGAACAGAAGAAGAGGCGATCGCAGGTTTATTGCACGATGGAGTTGAAGATCAAGGTGGAAAATCCACTCGTGAGGAAATTCGGCAGCTTTTCGGTGAGACGGTTGTTGCGATCGTCGATGGGTGTACTGAATACGACACCAACCCAAAACCACCTTGGTTAGAACGTAAGAAAAGATATTTAGAAAATATAAGTCATGCTTCACCCTCAATCAGGAGGGTGTCTTTGGCGGATAAACTGCACAATGCAAGATCATTATTAGCAGACTTCCGACAAAATGGTAGTAGCATTTGGCAAGAGTTTAAAGCTGGTAAGGAGGGGACTTTATGGTTTTACCAACAGTTGCAGCAAGTCTATAGTGCAACTGGTTCAGATTTTCTCACCCAGGAGTTCTTACGAGTGGTTCAACAACTCTGTCAAGAAACCTAAATGTTAATTCTCTTTTAATGTTTCAATCCCGTTGCCGGGAATCGTTAGGTTTCAAGTTTAAAAGTAATGGATTTTCGGGATTGTATGCGATGTTTCAATCCCGTTGCCGGGAATCGTTAGGTTTCAAGAGTGACCTCAGGACTAGCCCCTAGGGGCTTTAGGACGTTTCAATCCCGTTGCCGGGAATCGTTAGGTTTCAAGTTGAAGCTTTATCTAAGTATCTCATGAAAAAGAAAGTTTCAATCCCGTTGCCGGGAATCGTTAGGTTTCAAGCCAGAAGACGAGTTTGAACATAAACCATCCCACAGGTTTCAATCCCGTTGCCGGGAATCGTTAGGTTTCAAGTCCTATTAGTTGGAAGTGTAGTCAAGATAATTTGGTTTCAATCCCGTTGCCGGGAATCGTTAGGTTTCAAGGCGCGTATCCATGTGGGTTTAGCAGTGGAACTTCTAGGTTTCAATCCCGTTGCCGGGAATCGTTAGGTTTCAAGTTGAGTTTACAAGCTTACTACAGGCTGTAGCTAGCTGTTTCAATCCCGTTGCCGGGAATCGTTAGGTTTCAAGAAGAACCCCCTAATAAATAAACCAATATATACGATGGTTTCAATCCCGTTGCCGGGAATCGTTAGGTTTCAAGAGAAGATTTGGCTTTTATCTGTGACTGTAGCGTCGAGTTTCAATCCCGTTGCCGGGAATCGTTAGGTTTCAAGGACCGCTCTTTGAAACCCTTACAGAGCAAGGATTTCATAACCAGTTTTGGCAGACCTCAAAAATATGTTCATTTCAGGCTCTCTTATTGAGAGTAATTATCATTTGTCTCCAACTCTCAAACGCTGTAACTATTCACTTGTCAAGGTTCTGGCGATTTTGGCAAACCCCCCCTGGTTTTAGCCCCCGCTTCGGTTTGCCAAACATCAAGCTAATACAACCATTATAGAATAATAACTTCTTCTTGTCGAGGTTTTTCCGAACCATAAGTAATAGTTTGTTTCACAGCACCAGCATAGAGTACGTAAATTCTCACCGCATTTTCGTCTGGTTTAATTAACTTCTTGATCTTAATGTGTATTTGTGTAAAGCGGATGTGTTACTGTAACGTGCCACATTCTTAGGGGCTTTCACCTAGCCTTCCTTATACGCAATTTACTGATGGGTGCGCGACTCGAACGCTAGCAAAGTGCTAGCATAAGGTAAAGATTCACTAGTAAATTAGCACTAGTCATTGAGGCACTATCGCAACAATTACTATTCGTAATATATCTGATGAGTTAGTCGAGCGAATTAAACGCATGGCAGCACAAAAAGGCATTTCGATGGAGCAAGAAGTCCGCGATTTGTTACTTAAACGTTATGGACAACGAGATGAAGTGCTTGCTCGTATTCGTCAACGGGCTTTGGGGTTGCCAATAGAAGCAGAAAGTCAGGTGCAAGCTTGGAAATCTGAAGGAAGACCCTGATGGTAGTTGATACGATGGTCTTTGCCTATACACTATTACACGCAGAGGACATGCGCGATCGCTGCTTTAGAAACAGTGGATCAAATTGTGGTGCCTGACTTAATGCTTATTGAGTTAGGCAATGTCATTTGGCAATGTTTAGCGATCGCGTTGTATTGCTGGAATAGGGATTTGATGAGTTGTTTCAATCCCGTTTCCAGGATTCGTTAGATTTCAAGTGAACACAAATAGCATGTACCCAATCTCCTAACCTGTTTCAATCCCGTTACCGGGATTCGTTAGGTTTCAAGACACCCATCCCCGCAGAAAGCGAACGTCTAACGGCTTGTTTCAATCCCGTTACCGGGATTCGTTAGGTTTCAAGCAGGTATAGCCCATGGTGGAAGTTGTTGGAATGGATTGTTTCAATCCCGTTACCGGGATTCGTTAGGTTTCAAGCTGAATACTTGCGTGCATTACCTAACCTAGGAAGAGGTTTCAATCCCGTTACCGGGATTCGTTAGGTTTCAAGCCTAGTTCAATACAGGATAAGCAAAGAACAATAGAGGTTTCAATCCCGTTACCGGGATTCGTTAGGTTTCAAGGGCAGTAAGTTGATTGGCGGGATTGTTTACTACATAGTTTCAATCCCGTTACCGGGATTCGTTAGGTTTCAAGGAAGGATGGTATATCTCATGCACTGCATGTAGCTATGAGTTTCAATCCCGTTACCGGGATTCGTTAGGTTTCAAGAGTTTTGTATAATATTTAGTATAATTACTCATATCAGTTTCAATCCCGTTACCGGGATTCGTTAGGTTTCAAGTCCGCCCTCTGAAACCCTTACAGAGTAAGGACTCCATTACCAGTTTTGGCAAACCTCAAAAATAGGTTCATTTCAGCCTCTCTTATTGAGAGTAATTATCATTTATCTCCAACGCTCAAACGGTGTAACTATTCTGTTGTCAAGGTTCTGGCGATTTTGGCAAACCCCCCCTGGTTTTAGACCCCGCTTCGGTTTGCCAAACATCAAGTTAATACTTTGATGATACAAGGATTCTTAAACAATGTCCAGACTTTGGGAGAAAGTCACGAGCAACACCAATAGGAAAGTTAAGTCTTAAGCTTGGAGCAATCAAAGAACAGTCGTCGGACTCAGCGATGTTCCTTTCGGAACTGATCGCATAAACCTGTCCGCGAATAACTGCGCTTACTTTATTCAGGCAGCTTCCCTTGGGAATCTACTTTCAATCCACATCTATATTAATTGTACAGCCCTTTGGTCACACAATCGTAAAGCCCGAACCACCAACGAATAAAGTTGTAAAAACTCCATCTCATCAGCACTAAACTTATTCAAATCCAACTCTTGAAGTTTGTAAACACTACGGCTCAAATTTGCTTCCGGAAGTGGTAAAGTATTTGGTAAAAATCGTGCCATAGATCGCCAGCTATCTCCAAGTACTTGTTGATATTCTGCGCATAATATAATTTCCCTTAACCTAGCCACATCATTACTTTGAAACCCAATAGCCCAAGCCGAATGATGACGACCAGCAGCCATAATTACCACATCACAGAAGTATTTAATTTGTTCAACATCCTCAGTAAAATGCTCTTGAAGTAGAGGAATCAAAGATTTCTTAAGAATCTCCCGCCCTAACAAAGCACTTTCAACCGCATGATTAGGACGTTTATTCTTCTTTTCAAAAGCTTTTAATTCTTCTTTTTGTTGCTTATCGTCAGGATTATAATCGGTCTGGAGTTTGGACTAAAAGCTCAGACAGAAGCAAAGCACGGATAGAAGAAAAGATAAAAAATAGACATTAGTACTGAGGCGCGGATTGATTGTTAGAGAGGAAAGCAGTCAGAAGTTACACTGACTG
>NZ_JAAKGC010000430.1 GCF_017591665.1 Aetokthonos hydrillicola CCALA 1050
TATTTAAGAGCGCTGCGCGTCTCGAAATACATCTTTATTTGCAAGTGGGCTTTAAACCCACAAAGTCACGTTTTTTTTCTTTCCCTGTTCCCTGTTAAGAGTTCCCCGTTCCCTTTTTTTTGTAAAATCGCTACAAGCTTGGCAAAAGAAAGCTGATATAGCTAAGGTACGCGTAGGACAAGAAGCTCACTTACTAGTGAGTATGGTGGCTTTCAGGGCGATATCTACGGAAAAGTAGACCATATCGGCTTGCAAGTTGGGAAAAGTCATCTCAACCAAGACCACAATAACGCAAATAGAGATATTAATACTCGTGTCGTAGAGGTAAAAATTCGTCTAAATCCACAAGATAGTCGAAAAGTTGCAGCTTTAAGTGGAATGCAAGTGCGGGTCAAAATAATTCCAAATTAGAAATGCAAAATGTACAATTGTTTCTTACATTTTGCATTAATATGCAACAACAATTAGAAGCAATGCCTAAAGACCCGGATATCATAGCAGAAATAGCCACTATTAATGATGAGTTCGCCTTTGCTGAAATGGATGGCTTGAAAAAGCTGTGAGCATTCAGTGAGGTGCTGGTCAAACTTCGGATGCAAAAATGTTGGACAATTGAAGCGACGGTTCGTTACTGTTTGGGTTTATGATCGAATACCTTTTGAAGGACAAAATATAGAGTTGACAATTCCGTAACTAAAATTTATGAATTGTCAACCGTGTTATAGATAACTTAATACTTATAAATTTAAACTTAAGATTTCACACCCCCTCTGGTGTTAGTGTGGAGGGATTGTTGGTTGCGTCGTGGGTACTTGGCAACGTTATTATTTGTTAGAACTGCGATCGCACGTGCATACTGAGGATCAGAGTGAGTACCAATCAAAGTTGGGTTACTTCCTAGCTTCTGCTGTTGTGCTTGTGTTAAATCGATCCTCACATTAGGCGCAATCCCTTTGTGGTGAATATCTGTACCATTTGGTGTAAAGTAATGCTCTATTGTAACTGCTAAACCGGAGCCATCTGAAAGCTGATGAAGCTCTTGAACCAAGCCTTTACCAAAAGTCTGGCTACCAACGACCACTGCTCTCTTATTATCCTTAAGCGCACCTGTAAGAATCTCACTAGCACTTGCCGAATTACCCTCTACCAAAACTACAACGGGTTTTTTAGTCAGTGCAGTTTTATTGGCTTT
>NZ_JAAKGC010000123.1:0-491 GCF_017591665.1 Aetokthonos hydrillicola CCALA 1050
CTGGAATTGCTAAGGCTCCTAAACCTACTAACAAGCCTCCTAATCCACCTATTGCTCCACCTGTGGCGGCTCCTGCTTTTGCACCCTCGTCTGCTTTATTTCCTACTCCAGCAGTTCTGGGCTCTACACCTGCAATTGGGTTATTGCGGTCCGCATCTTTTGCAATCAATGATACTTGGCTTAGTGGGAAACCTGCATCTCTTAAGTCTGTGAGTGCTGCTTCTGCATCTCTACGGCGCGGGAATAACCCGATTGCTCTTCTTGCTCTTGTTACTCCTGTTGGGTAATCATTTGCTCCTGGATTCACCAAGGTTGGATCATACATTTCCCAATCTTGAATTCCACGTCTGGCCAAAATTGTAGCCGCTTGATTTATTTCGTCTTCTGTACCACTGGCGATAATGACATAATTGCCTTGATTAAGCCGATCTTCGTAAAAGTGTGCGCGAGCATCTGGAAGCCCTAATCTCGCAGCCTCAAGGCGATCGCTC
>NZ_JAAKGC010000123.1:501-14073 GCF_017591665.1 Aetokthonos hydrillicola CCALA 1050
GGGTGTTTTTTGAAAAGAACCCCGATTAATCAAAGAGATTCGGCTTAACGGAAACCCTGCTGCTCGCAAATCGTTAATTGCTGCTTCAGCGTCGATTCTATTTTGGAAGTAACCAATAGCGTGTTTGTTAGAAATACCAGCCACTGGAGTGACTGGGCTAACGTGTTCTGCGGGACGATTTGCGGTATTAGGCTGGTTATAAACGGCAAATTCTTCTATTCCTCGGCGTTCCAGAATTGCTTGCGCTCTGGCAATTTCTTCATCTGTGCCATCTATAATAACTAGATAATGTCCCCGCCCTACTCGTTCGTTGTAAACTCTAGCTCGCTCTTCAGGAATTCCCAAACCAACTAGTGCACCGACTAAGCTACCAGCTACCGCACCGATACCAACTCCTGCTAAAGTTGTTGCAAGGGTAGTAGCTGCTGCACCAGCTAGCATAATAGGACCTATTCCGGGGATTGCTAAAGCACCAAGACCAACTAACAAGCCTGCTAATCCGCCTAATGTACCCCCAGAAACTGCTCCTACAGCAGCGCCTTCATCGGATTTATTCCCAATCCGATCTCGTACCTCAGTGCCAGCAATTTCGTCTTCTCCATTTGGATTTTGTGCAATCACAGACACTTTATCCATCCCAAAGCCAGAATCTCTCAATTCATGTAGTGCATCTTCCGCATCACGCCGATTTGTAAATACGCCTACAGCACGCCTATATACACCTACAACCATCTCTAATTCCTCGCAATTTTAATTTATTATTTTCAACGATTACTTGATTTTCAAATTTATCGATGCAACCTAATCTATTTATTCATTTGTTTTTTATTTTTTTCATCAATCTCTTGGGAGAATTATTCACTCTGTCTCAAGTTATAGTTTTCAAGAAAAAGTAAAAATAATTGTTAATTTAAGTTTATTAAATTAATTATTTTACATAAATTTCTCATTCAACAATTAATTATTGCTTGGTTAAGTAATAATTAATGATGCTAGTAACAAACATCTAGGAAAAGGACATTTCCTAGTGCAATGAGTACCTAGTTTATCCATATATCATCGTGTTACCAAACTTTCTGAGAAATTTTGTTATCGTGAGTACTGAGAAAGAATTAATTACAGCTACTGCTTCCCTACTACTTATTCCCTCTCTTGATCAATAAATTCCATTTTCGCTAAATAATTTTAACTTTTGTAACAATGAAAATATGGCAGCAGAAAGCATAGGTAGTAGGTAGTAAAGTTTTCCCCTTCTCACCCTCTTCCCGCTTTCCCCATACTCTATGTTATCGTTGGGCATCTAGGTAAGATATCGCAACCCCGAAATATGAAAAGTTACATAATAGCTATAGCTGCGTTTCTAACCACAATTACTTTGAGCAAAAGTACTCAAGCAGCAAACCCAGAACAAATCAGACAGTTATTGGCAACCAGACAATGTCAAGGCTGTGACTTAAGCAATGCTGGATTGGTGATGGCTGACTTATCAGCAGCAAATTTGAGCAATGCTAATCTTTCAGGGGCTAACCTTAGCCGCGCCAACTTAAGCGGTGCTGATTTGAGTGGCGCGAATTTGAGCGGCTCCGTTTTATTTGGTGTTAACCTGACCAATGCTAAACTTAATGGAGCTACTTTAGTAGGTGCTGACTTCAGAAATACTTACCTGGTCAATGCACAATTGACAGGCGTAAATCTCAATGAAGCAAACTTACAAGGAGCAATAGGTATTCCATTGCAAATTGCCAAACCAGAGGAGTTTTATAATTGGGGTGTAGCAGAAGCGCAAAAAGGCAACCAACAGCACGCGATTGATTATTTTAATCAAGCGATCGCTCTTAAACCAGACTATGCAGGTGCTTACTTGGCTCGTGGTGTCGCTCGCTACCAGCTATTTGATCGAAAAACCGCATTGCAAGATGGTCAAACTGCTGTTAAGCTTTTCACGTATCAGAATAATGTAACTGGACTACAAACAGCACAAGCCTTTGTGCAAGAATTGCAAACAACCCAGACAGAAAAGATCAGTGCTGGTAAACCTAACTTAATGGATCTCGTGGGAAGTCTTGGCTCACTCTTGCTTCAGTTTTTCCCCTTCTAAGCTCTTAGAGGTTTTGGTCGAATTTTATCGTAGTGGGGAAGCTTTGGTACACTCAACTTATCGCTATGCGATATTGTGTGAACGAGACTCTTTCCATGCTGGGTGGGTAAAGTAACTAAATAGCAAGAGATAGTTCAAATAGGGCCTTATGTCGATTATTCCTCTGAGGGCATGGTATATTGAAGATTACGAGCCGCTTCCAGAAGTGGAAAAACGTTTGCCTGATATTCGCCTCAGTAAAAAAAGCTTATTGAAAACAGGACTAAGAGCCGATTTTCTAGAAGATAGTGAGCAAGTCAAGAAATCAAATTGGTTTGGTCGCTATTTAGAAGGAGAAAGTGTTGAATTTTATATCGAAGGTAGTGGAGGCTATTTTGTAGCTAACATTGACTTGATTAGTCATGAAATTTATTTTACTAAACAGTCATTGTTAGCTCAGCTAGATCCAACAATTTTTTTGTGCTATCAAATCGAGTATTTACCAGCAAGTGATACTCTTCGAGAGGTACTGCTTGATAGTCTGGAGATTTTGAACGTGCGATCGCGCCTGCCTTTAAAATTAGTAGAATCCTACCGGAATCAAGACGTACCTCTACGGTTGGGAAGCTCTATCATGAGAAAAATCCGTAAAAGTTTACTATTTATTGCTGATGCTACCCCAATTGCTAGTATCGAGGGTAAACAAGCTCCTCAATTGCTTCTCAGTTCAAACGTTTGTGTAGAAATTGGGTATGCCATCCAAAGTAAGCGAACTGAGCAAATTCTACTAGTGCAAATGGAGCGCCCAGATTTATCAGGACAGTTTCCCTTTGACTTACCACCTAAGCAACTTCTAAAATACCAACATAGCAAGGAACTCAAAAAAACCTTGCCCCAAGTTATTGAAACTCAGCTGGCACGATTTAAGTTATTTTCGTAAATTCGACGTTTTTGTGCTATACGATCCTAACCATATATCAGCCTAGCAGGATTTTACTACTATAATATCAGTGAGTAGACAATACTCATTACAAAAATCTTTAAATAACCGAACTTGCCACGGCAGATAGACGCGGTTACGGAATCTTCAATAGTCAGGGGTAAACCGCTTGTATCAACAAGACTCACATGAAACCTCTTCAAATTCACGAATTGCACAAACTGCCAGTGCGATCGCGATAACGTTAGCCTTATTAGTACTAATCGGGTGGTCACTTAACATAGAATTTCTCAAAAGCGTTTTTGCCTCAAGCGCCTTAAACATGAAGGCAATCACTGCTGTCTGCTTAGTTTTGTCTGGCTTGTCTCTATGGCTGGCTCAAACAAAACAAGTAAATAAACTGTCTGGTGTTTTTTCGTTCCCCACCTATTGGGTTGCTAGAGTTTGTGCAGTAACGGTTCAGATAATTGGTTTGTTCACCCTTAGCCAATACATCTTTGGTTGGAATTCTGGAATTGACGATCTGCTGTTTCGTAGTGACGGAATTTCTGTAACGCCATACTATTCAGGAGCAATGGGGTTAAATACAGGGCTAAACTTTATACTGATTGGCAGAGCTTTAGATCTGGGAATTAAACCAAAAAGCGAACGTAGTTATTGGTTTGCTCAAGTTCTCGCTCTTTTAGCTTGTGTGATTTCTGGACTAGCTGTTATGGGCTACACCTATCATGTAGAAAGCCTATACCATATGGTTCCAAAAATAAAATCAATGGCCTTAAATACAGCAGTTAGCTTCGCATTGCTGGGTATCGGTATTATGGATTTGCACAAAGACCAAGGCTTTATGCGACTAGTAACAAACAATACCTATAATGGGTTATTAGCCCGTCGTTTGTTCGTTGCAGCAATTATAGTACCTTTGATGCTTGGATGGTTGATTCTTCAAGGTCAACGGGCAGGGCTATATGATCCAGCATTGGCTATATCATTGCTCGTAGTGGTTCTAATTATTAGCTTCTCTGTTTTAATCTGGCATAATGCAGCCTTAGTTGAACTTGTGAGCGAAGAACGCGATCGCATCAAACAAGCATTAAGGGTAAAGGAAGAAAAACTAAATAGCCTCGTGGAGGCTAACATAATTGGTATTATATTTGCCGACACTCAAGGCAATATCCAGCAAGCAAATGATGAATTTCTGCGGATGATTGGGTGTACACAAGAAGACTTACAAGCTAACGACATTAACTGGATTTCGATTACACCACCAGAGTATAAAGCCCAAGATGATCAGAGTCTTGCTGAAGCAAAAATAAAAGGAGCTTGTACACCTCACGAAAAAGAATACATCCGTAAAGATCATAGCCGTGTCCCAGTTTTAGTAGGATACACCCTTGTAGGGGAAACAAAGGAAGAGTTAGTCGCATTTATCCTAGACTTAAGCGTTCGTAAAAAAGCTTTGGAAGCTCTGCGTCACAGTGAAGAGAGATTCCGATTAGCGGTTGATAACATCCCAGATTGCTTTGTCATTTACGATGCACTGCGACGATTCCAGTTTATTAATACTACTGCACTGGATCTATTTCAAAAATCATATGAGGAAGTTATTGGACGCACTGACGAAGAAATACTTCCAACGGAAGTTTGTCAATCTTATCTTCCAACTTTGATTAAGGCACAAGAAACAGGTACTTTACAAACAACAGAAGCTACAGTAAATTTTCCACATCATCGCACCTTATTCATGAAATATGTGCCAATTCTAGATGAAAAGGGACAAATTTATCAGATCCTAGGGTTTGCTGACGATATTACAGTACGTAAGCAAGCAGAGGAAGCACTGAGCAACCAACAAAAATGGCTAGAAGAAGTGCTTAACCTTATGCCTACGCCTCTACTGTTTATCGAACCTGGAACAGCGAAGGTAACTTTCGCTAACAAAGCTGCTGACGAAGTAGCTGGGGGGACATTTCCTAAAGCTAAATCAGTTGAAGATTATCATACTATTTACTACTCTACGGATGCAAATGGAAATCCTATTTTAGACGAACAGGCTCCTGGAATTCGGGTTGCCCGTGGTGAAAGAATCGAGGGGTTTGAACTAGATTGGCACACGCCAACTGATACCAAGTCTTTGTTAATATTTGCAGATACGCTGCCAAAAATGCATGGTCATCCAGCTACGTGCGTATTAACATTTCAAGATATCACTAATCTTAAGCAAGTAGAGAAAGCGTTATCTTTGGGTTATCAAAGACTGCATTTGTTATTTAACGTAACAAACGATCTGCTATCAAGCCATGAACCAGCGGCATTAGTAGCCAGTGCGTTTAAAAAACTTAAACAGCAAATAGGTTTAGACGTTTACTTCAACTACTTGGTTAAAGAAAACTCCGAGCAAATGCGGCTAGAGTCTTATAGTGGAATTACAGAGGAAGCTGCCAAAGAAATTGAGTGGTTGGCGCTTGGTCAAGCAGTGTGCGGTAAGGTAGCATTAGAGCGTCGTCCTATTGCTGTAGAAAATTTACAGCAGTCAACAGATCTCGAAACCACCTTAGTTCGATCTTTTGGTGTTACAGCTTATTATTGTTACCCTTTAATAGCGCGAGGGCAGCTTTTAGGGACTCTTTCTTTTGGAAGTCGTAGTCGGCAGAAGTTTAGCGCTAATCAAATAGGGATGATGCAAGCTGTTTGTGATCAAATAGCAATTGCAATGGAGCGTGCTAGATTGATCGGTTCTTTGCAACAGCAAACTGAGCAGCTAAGGGAAGCCAATCGCATGAAAGATGAGTTCTTAGCAATATTGTCTCACGAGCTGCGATCGCCCCTTAATGCTATTCTTGGTTGGGCACAGCTTTTACATTCACACAAGCTGGATGAAAATAAAATTGCTAAAGCGATCGAAACAATTGAGCGTAATGCTAGAGCGCAAAAGCAGCTGATTGAAGATTTGCTTGATATTTCACGAATGATTAGAGGTAAATTGCGCCTTCAGATCCGTACTTGCTCTTTGGCTTTGATTATTGAATCAGCGATTGATACTGTGCGTTTAGCAGCAGAGGCAAAGGGAATTGATTTGAGATTTTCTGTTTTGGATTATAGCTCAAGCGAGTATGGTGAGTTAAAATCCAAAATTCCAAGTCCAAAATTCCTCGTTTCTGGAGATGCAGAACGTTTGCAGCAGGTAATGTGGAATTTGCTATCCAATGCTATCAAGTTTACTCCTTCTAGTGGTCGAGTAGAAATAAAGCTGCAAGAAGTAGAACACGAGAGCAGACAAACAGACGGGGGGAGATATTGCCCAAGTTTTGCAAAAATGACAGTCAGTGACACAGGAATAGGTATTAAGTCTGAATTTCTTCCTTACGTTTTTGATCGCTTTTGTCAAGCTGATAGTTCTATTACTAGATCTCATGGCGGACTAGGGCTGGGGTTGGCGATCGTACGTCATTTAGTAGAACTACACGGTGGTAATGTCTACGTCGAAAGCTTGGGTGAGGGTAAAGGCGCAACATTTACAGTTATACTCCCTCTCATGAATAGAAAAGAAGAACAACAGGAAAGGCAGACACAGCGAATAACTCAAGAAACTTCACCTGTTTTGTCTTCTTTATCTTCTCGTTTGCCTTCATCCCTTTTAGAGGGCGTGAAAGTTTTGGTTGTTGATGATGAAGCTGATACCCGTGAGTATGTTAGTGCAACGCTCAAACAATACCAAGCGGAAGTTATGGTAGCAGGATCTGTTCAGGAAGCTTTGGGGGTGATCCAAAAGTGGAAACCAGATGTTTTAGTAAGTGATATTGGAATGCCAGAGGAAGATGGTTATTCCTTAATTCGTAAAGTTCGTAAACGGGAAGCTCTCAAGGAACGCCGCCGCAAAGTATCCCAAAATAGGCGGCTGCGTCGTTCTCGGAATAGCTGGCTAAAATCCTACGCAGATGAATGTACAGTGCCTACAGTGTCTTCAACAGGAGAAGGAGATATTAGGAAGGCTAGTTCAGAAAGCTCAATAAAAAATACAGTCCAAAGGCGAAACATTCCCGCCGCCGCTTTAACAGCGTATGCGAGAAGTGAAGATCGCGCACGAGCTATACAGGAAGGTTTTCAAACCCATTTGCCTAAACCTATTGAGCCGCTTCAGTTAGCCTTAGTAGTTGCGAATCTAGCTGGACGTATGTGAAGTACCCTCAGCGTCCGTCCCCCCAGTTCTCTAATGAAGTCGGAATGTCGAGTGTTTTGAGGGAGGATTTTCAACAAATGGCACTTCTCCAGTTCTAAGCTTTTGGAATTTATGCAGACATCGATTTTATTATGTAATATTTTGCGACCCGTAATCAGTAGTATTTCATTCAATGCGCAATATCTGGTTGCAAAAAGGTACGTCATATTGTATCAATAAAGATGAGTACTAACTTCGTCAAAAATCTAGTATATGCTAAATAAAACGGATAGTTATAGAGTTAAGAAGTTTTTGAATGGGGCCTTTAGAAGTATCTTTTTTGACCGATTTGCAAAATATTATAGCTTAGATATTAACCTGCAAATACAAATGAAAGCGTTGGAATCAACAGCTGATTATGTAGCAGAGCATATGAGCAGTGCATATACTTTTACCAATAATTTAAGTTTGCTGGAATGGGCTATTGCTCAGTCTAATCTAGATGGTTTAATACTGGAGTTTGGAGTATGGCAAGGAGCCACAATAAATTTAATAGCCCAACAAGTTTCTAAAAGTAAGAGCGTTCATGGCTTTGATTCGTTTGAAGGATTGCCAGAATCTTGGGTAAATATTCCTAATGCAGGGAAGTTTGATAAAGGATCATTTGATATGAAAGGTCAACTTCCTACTGTTGCTCAAAATGTAAAGCTTTACCGTGGATGGTTTGAAGAAAGTTTACCTAAATTCATAGAAACACATAAAGAGCATGTATCATTTGTACATATAGATTGTGATTTGTATTCATCAACAAAAACTGTGTTCGATTTCTTGGGCGATCGCATCAAATCTGGAACAGTCATCGTGTTTGATGAATATTTCAATTATCCAACTTGGGAAAAACATGAGTTTAAGGCTTTTCAAGAATTCGTTACCAAGCACAATATTAAGTACCAATACATTGCTTACAACAGAGTTGGTAGAGAAGTTGCGGTAATGATTCTTTGAAAGAGGCTACTCAAGTGTTAATTGCCTGTTTTATTGGGGTGCAATGCTCCTGTTTCGGTAAACTCAGAAATCAGTCGTAGTGATTGAATTGCATTTTTATAAAAGCAGAAGTAAACCATCGTTAATACTAATACTGAGCGCTAGGGCTCTTTTGCAAACGAAGTAAATTATTATAGATTTGCTTTTTTAAATCACTATTATTCTGAACCTCTACGGTGATTTTGTTGAAGCGATCAATAGTAAGACCATTTTCTTCAACTATTTTTTGGGAGCGATTGCAGTAGCTAATTGCAACATCTTTAGCTTTGCCTGGAAGCCCACTTAGGCTATTGGAATCGTTACAAACGATTTTGGGAACATCTCCGTTACCGATAATTTTTTTTATTTCTTCAAAGGCTTGTTGGCGTTCTGGCTCCATTCTTAATAAAGCCTTGGAGTAACTAATCAGATCAGTATTGTCAACTGGTGATGGACTTTGGGCTTCAACTTTTAATATGGCAATCAAAGAACTGTAGAGTACAATTGTAGTGCTAAAAGCTCCTAACAATATTGTTTGGAAAACCATTGTAGGTAAACTGGATCGGCAAAAACGATAGTCAAATATCTTCATTTTCAGTACAATAAATAATTACAGTGGGCATTATATAAAAGGAGTTAGCATAACTGGACTTAACTACATCTTTTTTTTGGCTCCTGCTCCTGACTAGTAGACTATGGAAGAAATCAAGCTACTATTTAAGCTTACTAGAAAGACCAAAGGAACAGCTTTTTGACCTTCCTTGCAGCGGTACTAGCTCTTGACTACTTATGATTGTTAATTACTTTGAATTCTTTTAACGAGGAGAAGTTCCGTAACACTTTATTATCAAATGTTGGGATTTGTTTTCAGCTTCTTCGGAATACTTGACAAAGTTCAATCACTTTAGTTTGAAGTGTCATAGCTTCTGAAGTTCCTTGCTTGAGACTGACTTCTAACTCTAGTAGAAGAGGTAAGCTGGTAACAAGTTGCTGCACACTAAGGCTATTTACTTCTTTCTGTAAATAGTAAATGCGATTAGGATTAGCTATCTCAGCCGCTTGGGCGATCGCCTGTTGATTTCGTTCACCACTGTCCATCATTATCTTTATCCATAACCAAGTGCGAAATTGACCAGTCAGTGTAGCAACTATCCTCAAGGGGGGTTCACAAGCAGCTAATAACTCAGCTAATGTTCCCAAAGCCTTAGCGGTATCCCCTGTTTTAATTGCTGCTGCCAATTGTAAGCTATTATGAGTCGTATTTTTTACCAACTGGCTAACTGCGTCTGTATTTAAAGGCTCTTTACTACCTTGGGTGTAGAGCCTTAATTTCTCTAGCTCATTGTAAAGCAGCCGCGTATCGTTACCTATAGCATCTACTAACATATCAACAGCACTTGTAGTTAATTTTACTCCTATGGTTTGAGCCGCTTGGTTAACAGACTGTACCAGTAATTCTGTTTTCCAAGGAGGAATTAAAGAAAATTCCCGAAATTCTGCAAATTTTTTGAGAAGTTTTGTGGATTTGAGCCGTTCATCAGGTTTGTTACTGCTGGTGAACAATAACAATGAGTTTTCAGGTATGACTGGTAGCGTTCGCTGTAATTCTGCCAGCACATTATCAGGACAGTGCTGGCAGATGTTAGTATTGACCAACCAAACCAAACGTCCACCAAGACCAAAAGGTGGTGTCATAATTTGATTTAACCCCTGTATGACAGCATCAGACTCGTCTGGCGAGAAGGAAGTGTAGTTAAAACTCTCCCATTGAGGATCAAGGATGCGATCGCGCGCCAGAGTCACCGCCTTTTCCATAGCAAAATCATCCTCACCCCAGTAAAAGTAAATTGCCATAGCTAAAACCTCAAAAAAATCTAAATATTTGCCATACTTTTTAAATCACTAATTGCCGTTCAGTGAATTTAAATTTTCTTAAAATTTATCTAACTGAGAGTTAGAGGAGATCAAAGTTGGACGATAACTATCAAACCTACTTGAATCGGGTAGCACGGATGACGTTACCCGAAGCCTACAAATCCCAAATCCAGCATATTCAGGAATCTTCTAAATTTCATTTGACATCACTTGGTGTAAGAGAAGCGATGCCTTTCCCTGGTTATGCCGTAATCACACCACCACAACAGGACGAACAATCTGAAAACTTTGCGTTCTATACAAAACTGCAGAGTTACCAACAGGAACTTTTGCAGTTGCCTCTAAATTCTGATTTAATTGTACCAGTTCCTCCTGCTAGCTTTCATTTTACGTTAGCGGACTTAATCTGGGAAAACGCTTATCGCCACGCCTGTGAAGAAAACCCACTTTTTGACGAGCAGCTACGCTCTTGCTTTGGGGAAATATTTCAGCAATATAAGCAATCGATGACAAACTTGGGTCACCCGATTATATGGCAAATGCTAGGATTAGTAGTTATGCCAAGATCTATTGCTGTTTGCTTAGTGCCCCAAAACCAAAGCTTTTACGACCGGATTACTCACTTAAGGCGGTCCATTTATCAAAATCCTAAATTAATTGCATTGGGTATTGAACAGCATTATCACTTCACAGGGCATGTTACATTAGCTTATTTTGGAGAAATTGCATCTGATTTAGATCGCGATCGCTTTTCTCGTATGCTTGATCAATTGAATCAGCAGTGGTTGTCGAGTCCACCAGAATTCATCATCCACCGCGCTGAACTACGAAAGTTTGACGATATGACACGCTATTATCGTGAAGTAGATTGGCCAAGTTTAGATATTTGTTGATGGGGCATGGGGTAGAGAAACAGTTATCAGTTATCAGTTATCAGTCAAGAATAATGTCTTTATCTTTCGGTTTAAGCTTTTCACCGTACACTTTGACCACTGATAACTGTTTACTGTTCACTGATTACCCTTACTCCCTCTGAAATGCTAGATACACAGCTTCTAAAAAGGTATCGGGGGTAATAGATTCTGGTATATTTTCTAAGTTAAGAATAGCTAGTAGCTGGTTAGATAGTTCCCTAGCAACAGAGGCTTTGGCTTTTGATGACATTGTATTTCGTCTGAGTAGATACTCACGAATCACGGCAAAATCATCAGGTAACATAATTGAGAAATCAGCTATTGTCAGCAATTGTGCGTACACTGAATTGGCTTGATCTGAGATTATAATATTTGCCGATTTAGCAGGTGTGTAGTTTTGGATGACAATAGTGCCAGCAGCTAAATCACCCAGTCGTTTTTCACTACGACCAAAAATAATTAAAAAAACTCCTATAAAAAAGAATTCATCAAATGGTCGTAACAACGCACGAAGCGTTGCTTGCTGTAAACCGATAGGTCTACCATTATCGCGCACAACTCGAATTTGAGCAAAGCGTTTACCAGGGGTTTGTCCTTGCCATATAGTTTCAAAAAAGACAAAATAGCCTGTGTAAATAAAGAAGCAGATCATGAGTGCGATCGCGACAAACCAAACACTCATCTTGTTACTAAAAATTACTTTTGTAATATCTAATACTTGAATTGAACCTGCTGTCCAAAAAACAATAAATAGTATTAAAATCCCAGCCAAAATGTGATAATCTATAACCAATGCCCATGCACGATTACCGATACCAGCGAGGTCAAATTCTAATTCAATACTTTCTGGCGTCCGAAATTTTGTATGCTTAAAAAGATGCATATGGATTTACAAAAAATACTATTAAATATTGTGTTCACGTAACTTTAAGCCTAAGCCTTCACGACGAGTTCGCAAGTCATAGTAAATTACAGCCTTAATTGACTGCCAAAACGGAGCCACTAATATGGCACTTCCTAAACTGAAAATTAAGCTAATTATCAACGAAATAACCCCATAATTTGAATTATCCTTTATTAAAGGATTTATAATTATTGGAATAACATTACTAAGTATACTAAATGGAAGTTGTATAGGTATGGTTATTAAATAAGCAACAAATAAGATTAACATAATTCTCCAAACATATCTATTTGTTAAATCCCAACTACGACCAATGGTCGAAACAGCGCTAACGTTCTCTTCAACCGCAAGTGGAATCTCGACTAAAAGAAATCGAGTGCTTATGCACAATGCAGTAATAATCAAAATTAAGAAAAAAATAACAGTTAATAAATAAGTCAAAACCACTATATTTACATTGTTGCCACTAAAAATATTATTTGCAACGACTGCGAGACCACCTAACGAACCAAGCGTAATTAGTGAAGTAATACTAATCAAAATTATCAAAAATGCAATAATTATTATCATTAACAAGCTTGTACATAAAAACTGCCATAATCGAGAATTTACAAAACGTCGTCCTGTCTCAATCTCTTCTGGTTGATTGACTAATTCTCCAAATGCTAAGCGAGATATCAAAGCTAAATTCGCTAAAAGTTTTGCCCAACCGTAGATTGGAATAAACATCCATAAATAGGCAATAAAAGCTAAACGAATATAAGACTTTAAGTGAGAACGATATAGCTGCACTCCAGCGTTGATAACATTACCGAGACTCAATGGTTGCATTACGCTTGGAGATTCAACATTAAAAGACATGATATCTCACGCTCCTATAGAGGCTGTTAGTTTGATGCTATCCTAATGTAAGTTAAACTCAGTATTCCCAAAGAGTATGAATTTCCAAACGTATCCAGTTTTTTTATGAATCTTCAACGTTGGATAGGGCGACGTGAACCAAATTGGCAGCGCCTAGACAATTTATTAAGACAAGTAGAAAAAAAAGGACTAAAGTCGCTGCAAGCAACAGAAATTCGAGAACTTGCTAGTTTATACCGCTCTGTAACAGCAGATCTAGCACGCGCTCGTACTCAGCAACTAGGCAATACTTTGATACAAAATTTAGAATTTCTTACAACTAGAGCTTACACACAAATTTATCAAGGTTCACGAAGGCAGGAATGGCAAGCTGTCATAGAATATTACCGATGGGGGCTGCCATCTATAATACGACAGGCATTTCCATACATTGCCACTGCAACTGCTCTTTTTCTCCTAGGAGCCTTAACCGCTTGGTGGTATGCGTGGCAGGATCCAACCTTTGTGTCGCTTATAGTACCAGAGCGCATTATTAAAATGGTACGAGACGACCATAAACTGTGGATGGGATCAATTGTCGGTACGGAACCTTTAGCATCCAGCAGTATTATGATTAATAATTTGTCAGTGTCCTTTGGTGCTGTTGCTGGTGGGATCACCATGGGAGCATTCACCGCTTATATGATGATATTTAATGGCTTATTGATTGGAGTCATTGGTACCTTGGTAACCCAGAATAATCTTGCTTATCCATTTTGGGCTTTTGTGTTTCCTCATGGTGCATTGGAATTACCAGCAATTTTTTTTGCAGGTGGGGCAGGG
>NZ_JAAKGC010000124.1 GCF_017591665.1 Aetokthonos hydrillicola CCALA 1050
GTTCGGATGTTGCCTTGTGTTCTTGCTCTCCCCCAACCGTATAACTTGCCTGTAGTAGTACCATAGTGGCTCACTTCCTTAATTTTTTACGTCTTCCACTTCAATTTTAGTGATAACTATTCGTTTTTTTAATTCTTCATCTTGAGGGTTGTCAACAACATAGTATAAATATATACTGGCATCTCCCGATTTTATGTTCATGAGCCAGTTATTGTTTTCTATCCGAATGCGACAATCGTCTTCTTCATCAGGTGCATAGCTGAGTTGATTATCAAGTGCATCACAGATAATTTTCTTATAACGTGACATTATATTACGACTATTGTCATCTTCCAAAATATTTGGAGACAAGATAAATGTAGTGGTGGGAAAGACGTATTTTCCATTACTCAATTGCTTTATTGTTCGCTCTTCCACCATTTTGTTTAAAGCTTTTATAATCAGCTTTTTGTCGTATGTAGAAAATTTATCTTTGATTTCAGAAATATCATACGTATCCTTGTACATTTCAGAAATGTCATATTTATCCTTGTATATTCCATAAATTTCATAAATATCAGACTTTTCGTAGATTTCAGAAATATCGTAAGCCTTATTTTCATAAGGATTTAGCAACTCTAGAAGGTTTTTCTTAATACGATTAATATCTCTAACAACTAGATGCTCTCGAATAGCACCAATAGCTCCTAAGAAGAAAATAATTATCATTCCTACCGCACCACACAATATACCGTTTATTATGTGTTCTGCTAATCCAATTAATACATGAGGTATGGGTAGATTAAGAGTATTTATAATATTTAAAGCAATACCTTGGGCTGAAAAATCTTTTATGTAAGGTAAAAGATTTATTGAAAAACCCAATATTACAGTACAGATAAAACCAGCTAACCACCAGAATAAGATACGAATAAAGTCGTACAAAAATAATTTTTTAGGAGAAATAGTATTAAGTCTATTTTGTTCATTAAATTTTTTTCCGCTTATAATCCATCGTACAAGTTCGTTTACAAGACGATAATCTTTACGTTGAGGTTCTGGTGTTAAATAATGTATGTGGCTCAACAAATGCAAAAATTTCGCTTTGTAGGCATAATCTTTGGGAGTGGGTGGTATCTTGCCAGATGTTTTGAGATCAGTCTTTGATGCAGAGGGTTGAAAAAATGGTTCTACTGGACCAGCAACTGGATCGGTGGGATCATAAATGTTGATCCATTCAAAATCTTTGTTAAAGACACATTCATCTTTATTAAGTTGAACAATTGCAGGCCAAAGTCTTGCAAATTTACTTAATGGCGAACCATAAGTCATGACTCCACGTAAATTTGCAAATAGCTTTTTCCGATCAATCAAATCCTCTGGATTTAACCAATCTGGTCTATGGGGGCGCATCCTTCCTTGAGCTAACTGCTCTTCATTTTCAGCTTTTTTATATAATTTTTTTATTGCTCTGTGCCATAAGTTTTGATCTAAGTAGTTTGGTAAATTTTGTTCCGTTTCCATCAAACTATTAAATGCAAGAATTGTGCCTTGGCTATGAGCTAGAACGTACCACCGATCATAATTTAGAAGCGCCATTTTAACCATTGCTTGCACCATGCGTCTCCGAATACCAATCCTTGGTGGATGATCTGCATCGGTGATCGGACCAACAGATTTTCTCTCTTGTTGACTAAAGATTTTAGTTCGACTTAAGTATTGAGATATTGTATCTAAGCGAGCAATCCGTAAGCCGATGACGCTTAGAGTTCGGTTAATGATAGCAATAACAGGCATTATAATTAATGCAACCCAAGATAGCCCAAACAGAATGAGCCTTCCAATAAAACCTAATTTTGGGGGTTGTGGGCTTCCATTTTTATTAGGTGTAGCGCTGGGTAAGCGCATTCGTCCTTTATTATCTACTTGTAGGTTTTCGATGTATCTTTGCCTGCTCCAAAGAGAAGTTCCCCAAAACCAAAAATCTAAGACAGTTGCAAAGGTACTGGGTTCACCTAAATCCGCCCACCACACTTCATGGAACTCAATATCGGTAATAAATCCCACTCGATTACGAGTGCGAATAGTAATTGGAGCTTTATGAGCAGACCATGTTTGGGCTTTAGAAGCATAAGCTCCTTCTGGCTTAGTTTTTACCAGAATTTGAGTTTCAAGTCTTCCTTGACTAACATCTATAGTAAGAGTACGACTAACATGGCGGCAAATTTCCAATAAGTGTTCAAATTGGCATTGTTCGCCAATACCATGAACCAATAATATACCTACACGTTCATCTGGCTTGATTACTTTGGGAGAAGGAGATTCGTTCGTCACTGTCAGCAAAGAAATAATTTGTTTTAAAATTTGTTTTTCAATTGTATACGGCTTTGTAATACAGGATAGACAAAAAAGAACACTGAAGCGGGGTAAATACAGGGAAATTCGCGTATATTTAATTAACTCTGGTGAAGTGCAGCACAAGTTAGCTGCGGCTGAACATTTACCGGAGATGGCGCTGCAACTAACTCAATTTTGCCATCAGCACGACGATGCCAAGAAGTCGCTTGTACAAGAGGCTTTGGAGGTTGGGGCATTTGGGTTTGTATTGGCTCTGTTTTAATGAATTCAGAGAGATCGCGAGTGTCAGACCAAGTGTGATCATTCCTTACTGCCAGTATTGGATTTTGCGGTACACCACCCCGTCGTGTTACTACAAAACTACTACCATGATTACTAGAACAACGCGCAGCAATTTGTTGTGATGAGTCATTTACATTTGTTGGCAGTTCAATTAAGCCAGTGTTGGGGTTAATGCCAATATTATTGACTTGCACAGTGCCGTTGACATTAAACTGGGAACTAGCAGTAATATCATTTGTTGGATCTGTGCTGGGAGTGAGAGTATTGCGAAACTCTAGACCGATTATGCCTTGAGTGGTGATGTTAATATTGCCACCACGACCTTGAACAGCATTAGCGATGATGTCGCTGTTTTCTAAGCCAGCAATCACAGGTGAGTTAATTGACAAGTTACCACCATTACCTTTACCCGTAGCAGTGACGGAAATAAGGCTATCATGCCGCATCAGTAGATAATCTTGCAGATTCAAATGAATATTTCCTCCGTTACCAGAAGCTGTGGATCCAATGATATTGCCTTGTTTGTCTAGAAAAATTGAGTTGGCGTTAACAAGTAAATCTCCAGCGATACCTGGTCCATCATTTTTGACGCTCACCGCTCCTCCATCTATGAGGCGTAACAATGGTGTATTAATCGTTAAAGAACCTGAATTGCCGGTGGGAATAGCAGGTAGTTCAAATGCAGCTTGAATCGCTGGGCTGAGAATCTCAGCGTTTGAAAAGATGCGAGAGATTGTCCCAGAAGCATTTCCCTGAGTACTACGACCCTCAATATCTATAGATTTTGAAGCATTAACTTCTACACTACCTGCTGAACCGCTTGCTAAGGTAGAAGATCCCACAGATGCACCCCCTTGAATCACTAATCTAGAGGTGTTGATGACCGTCCTGTTCGCATTCCCAGAACCCTGAGTAAATGTAGATAGCGAACTTTCTGAAAATGCCATAGGGTTGTAACCCGCGATTTCGATTTGATCTGCTGCATCAACCTGTATTGTTCCAGTTTGTCCAGAGCCTGCGGCTACAGAAGTAACAGCAGCAGAATCCAGAATCTGGAGATTTCCAGTGGACAGTAGAATGTTTCCTGCATTACCTCTATTGACTGAAAAGGTTCCCAGCGCAGAATAAATGACTGGGTTGGCGCGGTTAAACCCACTGAGATTGCTCGTGCCGCTCACATTTGCTGTAATATTTCCACCGGCTACTTCAGTAAATGCTGCAGTTGTAATTACTGCTCCATCTTTGAGAGATAACTCACCAGCCGAGATGGTAATATATCCTCCTTGACCTGTGCCAAAATTTAGAGTTTGGATGAAACTTCCCAATTGATTGTTAGCTGTATTCCCCAACAGGTTCAGGGAACCTGTTGCATGGATCGTAATTCCCCCAAACGGTTGTGTTCCAAAGTTTTGGATCAAAGCAGCAGAACCCTCACTCAAGCTAATGTTTCGTCCTTGTAATTGGATTGAGCCGTTGCTACCACTAGCATCCAATAGTGATTGTTGCGCCAGGTGAATATCGTTAAATTGCTGCACAGCCGAGTAATCGCCAATCCAGTTTGTACCAGTACTCTTGAGTCCAACTTGCCCTGCGCTGACGCTTCCCACTTCTAGATGTCCACTGCCATTCGTGGTGACAACGCCACCAGACAAGTTGACAGATCCGCCAATCAACGCTAAGGTGCGATTGGCTTCGACTTGTAAGCCTGGGGGTGTATTGAGGGTACTGGGCGTACCAAAGCCATCAATATCTATCAACTGATTTCCTGATCCCTGCACAGTAATGCCACCAGGATTGAGCCCCATCTGTAAGCCAATAGGTACACTCATAGTCAGTAAAGGAGTAGCATTGGCGTTCACAGCACTAAATTCTGTTCCATCAGCAAACTTAATACTATTAGCTGTCGTTCCTACAAATGATCCGCCAATATTCAATGCTGCATCTTTACCAAACACAATCCCATGAGGATTCATTAAAAACAAACTTACAGGATGATTACCCTTGAGAGTTTGAATTATTCCATTAATATCGGAAACATTTCCACCAGTTACCCTACTAAATATAGTTGTAATATTTGGTGTATTAGTTAAATCAAATTTGGCTACACCACCTCTAGGCACAGAGAAGTTAGTAAAACTGTGAAATAAATTATTACCTTTCTCTATACCATTGAGAATGGTAAAATTATTGCCGATAGAGTTAACAATGGTGTTAGTAGTACCATCTGAAGTTACCTGAGCATGGGCATAGCTGTTGCCAACAAAGAGGATTCCTAATGGCAGTGCCATCATACTTACCAGGGCGCGACTCACCAAACTCCGGCCAACAGAGATCGCTTGCATTGTTTAGTCTCCTTAATACCCCACTTAACATACCCATTTTGGGTATCTGCCTTTTAAGAGAAAGTTATGACTAATCTAGTTTTGGTTGTCGAGGACGAAGACGTAGCGCGATCGCAGCTACGGGATCTCCTAGAACAAGGAGGGTATCGTGTAGTAGAAGCTGGAGATGGCGAGCAAGCATTATCTTTATACTCACAAATACAACCAGATATAGTTTTGTTGGATCTCGTTTTACCAGGAATGGATGGTATAACCTGCTGCACGCAGATACAAAAGCTTCCTGGTAGCACAAATACGCCAGTACTGATGATGACTGGGCTTTATGACCAAACATCTGTGGAGCGAGCTTTTGCTGCTGGTGCATCTGATTACATTACAAAACCGATTCAATGGCAAGTATTACATCATAGAGTGCGTCGTCTGCTAGAAGCTAGAAGCACAATGGAGGAATTACGAAAGCAAAATGAGCAGGTGCAAAGCTATGCAAACACGCAGGCGGTTGTAGCAGAACTCAGTCAACTTGCACTATCTGGTATAGATTTAACCATGTTAATGCAAGAAACAGTTGCTTTAGTTACCCAATATCTAAATGTTGAGAATACTAAAGTTTTAGAATTACTGCCAGATGGTAATAGTTTATTATTACGGGCTGGAATAGGTTGGCAGCAAGGACTTGTAGGATGTGCAACTGTTGATGCTGGAAGAAATTCCCCAGCTGGCTATACTTTGCTTTCTCATGAACCAGTCGCTGTCAGTGATCTCAGAACAGAAACAAGGTTTCGTGAAAGCACACTGCTCCACGAGCATCAAGTCGTTGCTGGGATCTCAGTTGTGATTCATGGGAAAGAACGTCCTTTTGGAGTATTAGGAGCATATACAAAACAAGCACGTACCTTCAGCACAGATGAAATTTACTTTTTACAAGCTGTTGCTAATGTTCTTGCCACAGCCATTGAGCGCCAGAAGGTTGAAGATGCCCTTAGAGAAAGTGAAGAACGTTTTCAAATAGTTGCTCGTGCTACCAACAATGTGATATGGGACTGGGATCTACTAACAAATCAGGTGTGGTGGAATGAGAGTGTATATAAACTTTTTGCTTACTCACCACAGGAAGTAGGAAGTAACGTTAATTGGTGGTTTGGACATATACACTCAGATGATAGACAGAGAATAGTGTCTGACATTCATGCTGTCATCAGCAGCGGGCAAGAATTTTGGTCTAATGAATACCGCTTTCTGCGTAACGATGGTACTTATGCTTATATTTTTGAGCGTGGTTATGTCGTTCATGATCATCGTGGCACCCCAGTGCGCATGATCGGGGCGATGATGGATATTAGCGAACGCAAGCGGGTGCAAGAAGAGTTGCAACGTCAGAACTTGCGCTCTAAGTTGTTTGCTGATATTACCTTAAAGATCCGGCAGTCTCTACAAATTGATGAAATTCTACAAACCAGTGTAAAAGAAGTACAAAATCTGCTTCATGCCGATCGCGTCTTAATCTTTCGCCTCCATCCAGATGGTTCAGGTGTTGTGGTTAAAGAAGCTGTCGTTCCTAGCTTTCCCCTCATTCTAGGACAAAGCATCTACGACCCATGCTTTGCAGAACATTATCTCGTAAAATACCGCCAAGGACGTATTAGTGCCATTACTAACGTTGACCAAGCAAATATTGAGCTTTGCCATAAGCAATTCTTACAACAATTTAGTGTGAAAGCTAACCTTATTGTCCCTATTCTCTACACAGATCAACTTTGGGGACTACTAATTGCCCATCAATGTCGATATCCCCGCCAGTGGACAAGTTGGGAAACTGAGTTGTTGCGACAACTAGCAGATCAAATCGCTATTGCTTTGGCTCAAGCGAGAATGTTAGAGCAAGAAACTCGCCAACGCCAAGAACTAGCTGTTTCTAATGAAGAATTGCAACAATTTGCTTTTATTGCTTCCCACGATTTGCAAGAACCACTGCGGAAAATAAAGACATTTGGCGATCGCCTCAAAGCCACTTGTGGAGATTCATTAACTGAACAAGCACAAGACTACTTAGAAAGGATGCAGAATGCTGTCCGGAGAATGCAGGCTTTAATTGAAGATTTGCTGACACTTTCGCGAGTAACTACCAGAGCACAGCCTTTTATGTCAGTGAATCTTAATCAAGTTACACAAGAGGTTATATCAGATTTAGAAGTGCTGATCCAACAAACCAAAGGAAGTGTGGAGGTTAGCGACTTACCCACTATTAAAGCAGACCCACTACAGATGCATCAATTGTTGCAAAACCTCATCGGCAATGCCTTAAAATTTCATCGAAAAGAAGTACGACCAATCGTCAAAATTTATAGTCAAGTCGCGAAAGTCGTAGATGGCGCTGAGCTTTGTCAGATTATAGTAGAAGATAATGGTATTGGATTTGACGAAAAGTATCTAGAACGTATTTTCAGCGTTTTCCAACGGTTGCATGGTCGTACGGAATACGAGGGTACCGGTATAGGTTTAGCTATCTGCCGAAAAATTACCGAACGTCATCATGGAAGCATCACAGCCAGAAGTCAACCAGGGGAAGGGACAAGTTTCATTGTCACTCTACCAATAAATTCCTTTTCCTGATTTTCTCTTACCTAGAAGGGATTATCAGACTCCCAAAGAAGTTTTAGAATGATACCGCCTTAGCTTAACTATTGGCGGCAATTTAATTATTGACAATATCGAAAAGGAGAAAATTTAGAGTGAAGGGTCGCCAAATAACCGTCATAATTTTAATGGCTGAAGATGATGAGGATGACTGTATGTTGGCTCGTGAAGCGTTGGTAGAAAGTCAATTAACAAGCGAGTTACGCATCGTCAGAGATGGTGAAGAGTTAATGGATTATCTCTACCATCGTGGTCAATATGCCCAAAAGCATACTGCACCACGCCCTGGACTAATTTTACTTGATTTAAATATGCCTAAAAAAGACGGTCGTGAGGCACTCAAAGAAATTAAAGCGGATCCGGATCTCAGACAAATTCCTGTAGTGGTATTGACAACTTCAAAAGCAGAGGAAGATATCTTTCATACTTACGATTTAGGTGCTAATTCATTCATTATTAAACCGCCATCATTTGGGGCTTTAGTAGAGATGATGAAGACTATAGGAGAGTACTGGTTTGAAATTGCAGAACTACCACCAGAAGCAGTGAGGGACGATAATGAATAATTCCGTAATTAAAGTTCTCTTAGTTGATGATGATGAAGATGACTATATTTTAACTCGTGATTGGCTCGATGAATTTCAGATTGCTCGCTGCGATTTAGAATGGATCGATAGTTATGAAGCAGCAAGAGACGCGATCGCAAATAGCTATCATGACATTTATCTGGTTGATTACCGTCTAGGTGAGCATAATGGACTAGAACTGTTACATGAAGCCATTGCATTAGGTTGTTCTTCTCCAATTATTTTACTAACAGGTCAAGGAGATAGAGACATTGATATTGAGGCAATGCAAGCAGGAGCAGCCGATTATCTAGAAAAAAGCCAACTCACTGCTCCTTTACTAGAGCGTTCTATTCGCTATGCAATTGAGCGTAAAAAATCAGAACAGAAAATACGTGAACAAGCGGCACTCCTTGATGTTGCTACCAATGCAATTTTTGTACATGATCTAAAGAACGTCATTTTATATTGGAATAAAGCTGCCGAACTTTTGTACGGATGGAAAGCAACTGAGGCAATTGGTAAGCAGATATCAGAACTTTGGGATGAAAAAGATTTACCACAATTGCAAGAAGCCCTCAGAACTTTAATGAAGAATGGATCGTGGGAGGGTGAACTGCATCAAAAAACGAGATCTAATAAAAACATTATTGTTGAAAGCTACTGGACATTAGTCCACGGGTTTGAGAGAAAAGAACAATCAATCCTAGTGGTGAACACAGATATCACGCAAAAAAAAGATTTAGAAACCCAGTTTTTCCGAGCACAGCGCTTAGAAAGTATTGGTACATTGGCTAGTGGGATTGCTCACGATTTAAACAATATTTTGGCACCTATTTTGATGACAGCAGAAATTTTAGAGCCACAACTTAATGATGATTTGAGTCAAAGATTGCTGCCAATATTAATTTCTAATGCTAAGCGGGGAGCAAATTTAGTTAAGCAAGTGCTGTCTTTTACCAGAGGCATGGAAGGTGAACACTCTATGCTACAACTAAAACATTTGATGAAGGAAGTTCAGGAAGTTATTAAAGAAACATTTCCCAAATATATTGAATTTTCAATCGAAATATCGCCTGATCTTTGGCCAATTTCTGGCAATATAACTCAGTTACATCAAGTTTTAATGAATTTATGTGTTAATGCCAGAGACTCAATGTCTAATGGTGGAAGCTTAAAAATTTCTGCTGAAAATGTTTTCATTGACGAAAATTATGCTGGAATGCATATTGATGCTGGCGTAGGTTCCTATGTTGTGATTACAGTTACTGATACTGGAGTTGGTATTCCTCGATCTGCATTAGAGCGCATATTTGAACCGTTTTTTACTACAAAAGAGCTTGGTAAAGGAACCGGTTTAGGTCTTTCTACAGTACGTGGTATCATCAAAAGTCATGGCGGTTTTATTAAGGTATACAGTGAGTTAGGGAAAGGTAGCCAATTTAAGGTTTATTTACCAGCAGAAGACGCAACAGAGCTTTTAGAAGATGAACAAGAACAAGAATTACCATCTGGCGAAGGAGAATTGATTTTGGTTGTGGATGACGAAGATGCAATTCGAGACATCACCAAAACATCGCTAGAAAATTATAATTACAAAGCGCTAACTGCTGGCGACGGAATTGAGGCGATCGCTCTTTATGCAGAATACCGAGATAAGATATCCATTGTCTTAACAGATATGGTAATGCCTTTGATGGATGGTTTAATGACAATCCGCACACTACGAAAAATTAATCCTAATGTCAAGATTATTGCTGTCACTGGACTTGCTTCTACCGAAAAGGTTGATTTAGTTCATAATCTCGGTGTCCAAGCTTTTTTAACTAAACCCTTTACTACTAAGCAGTTATTACAAACTATCAGCGCTATTAAAAACGAAAAATAGCATTAATTTACTAAACTTTTGCTGTACGTATTTTTATAAAATTGGGAATACCCTTATTTAGATTAGTAAATATGACCAACCAACGTTCTGAAGTTTTAGCAGCTAATGAAGCTTTTTATAGAGCTTTTGAAAAAAAAGATATTGAGGCTATGAGTGGAGTATGGTCACAAGGAACTGCTAGTCTCTGTGTTCATCCAGGGTGGAATGTGCTGCGTGGTTGGAAGGAGATTCAAACTTCCTGGATTAAAATATTTCAAAATACTGCTTATATCGAAATTAATACAGATATCATTACTACCGAGATTGGTGACAACATTGCCTACATAGTGCTGGTTGAAAATGTTCTTCAAGTTATTAATGGCAGAAGAATAGAAGCTCAATCAATGGCTACAAATGTGTTTCAACTTCTAGGTGGAAAGTGGTACTTAGTTCATCATCATGCTAGCCCGATGATGAGGTGAAGGGCATAGGGCATGGGGCATGGGGCATGGGGCATGGGGCATGGGGCATGGGATTTAAGAAGTTTTGTAATGGGGTAGGAAGATGGGATTAGTGACAAATAGGTTAGAAGAATTTGTGGTTACGGCGAGGCAAATGGCAGAGATTGAGGGACGTGTTTTTGATGCGGGAATGCCAGTTGCTGCTTTAATGGAAAAAGTGGGGAACTTGATCGCACGTCGTATTCAAGAACTTTATCCGATTCAAGATTTTCCCAAAGTGGGTATTCTCGTTGGTCCAGGACACAATGGCGGTGATGCCTTAGTAATTGCTCGTGAGCTTTACTTTCAAGGGTATGATATCCTAATTTACCGTCCTCTTTCCAAGTCTAAGGAACTCAGCGCCAGCCATGCTCGTTTTGTTAAAAGTCTGGGAATACAGTTTCATGAGTCGGTTGAACCACTGAAAAACTGTGATATCCTAATCGATGGAATTTTTGGCTATGGGCAGGAGCGATCGCTAAAAGATCCGATTGCTAGTGCTATTGACCAAATTAACCAATGGTCAAACCCTGTTCTAAGTATTGATATACCTACCGGCTTGCATACTGATACGGGTGATGTTCTAGGAACAGCAATTCGTGCTGATCGTACCTTTTGCATAGGACTTTGGAAATTAGGACTTTTGCAAGACCATGCTTTAGAGTATATTGGGTCAGCTGAACTGATTAATATTGATCTACCCTTAGCTGATGTGGAGGCGGTTTTAAGACAATCGCCGTCTATCCAGCGTTTGACGAAACAATCAGCACTGGCTCATCTGCCTCTTCCTCGTCCATTGTCTACTTATAAGTATAAAATGGGTTCTCTCTTATTGATATGCGGTTCCCATCAATACAGTGGAGGGGCTATTTTGACATCGTTAGGCGCACGTGCCAGCGGTGTGGGTATGCTTTACATTGCTGTTCCAGAATCACTTCAGCTATTATTATCAGACCATTTGCCAGAAGCATTGATTTTAAGCTGTCCTGAAACCAAAACAGGTGCGATCGCTCAATTACCAAATGGAATAGAACTCAGTAAATTTGATGCGATCGCTTGTGGTCCTGGTTTAACTACCGATGCTAAGCTTGTTGTTGAACATGTATTGGAAAGCGATCGCCCATTAGTGCTGGATGCTGATGCTTTAAATATAGTTGCACAAATGGGAACCATACCTACCATTACCCAGCGCCAAGCCCCTACAGTTCTTACACCTCATGCTGGTGAATTTAAGCGTCTTTTTGGTGAAATGGCTAAAGAATCTGATCGCCTCACCACACTTCGCTCTGCCGCACAACAATCAAAAGCAGTGATAGTCTTAAAAGGAGCAAGAACCGCCATTGCTAGCCCTCAAGGCTATTTATGGATCAATCCTGAAAGTACTCCTGCTTTAGCGCGAGGTGGTAGTGGCGATGTACTAACAGGTTTAGTAGGTGGACTTATTTCTCAAGGAGGTTCAGTAGAATCTGTTGTTAACAGTGCTGTTTGGTGGCACGCTCATGCTGGAATTTTAGCAGCCTCAGAGCGCACTGAACTAGGAGTTGACGCCTTTACACTCACACAGTTTTTAATTCCTGTTTTAAAGGCTAGTTTGTAACTCTAGGGCGTGAAGCGTACGTCCCTACAAATTAAAAAACAAACGTTATAGTCATCTTTTCCTGTTATGACTGCAATCAAGATTAACTTTAACAAAATCCTCAAACTTACAGATAGTCAATTTTACCAACTATGCCAAGATAATCCTGAAGTTAAATTTGAGCGCAACGTTAGCGGGGAACTTATTGTCATGTCACCAACAGGAGGAGAAACTGGAAATCGGAATTCAGAAATTAATGCGGAGTTTGTTATATGGAACCGCCAAACAAAACTCGGTAAAGTTTTTGACTCCTCTACCTGTTTTAAACTCCCTAATGGTTCTGATCGTTCTCCTGATGTATCGTGGATCAAATTAGAGAGATGGAACGCTCTAAGTGATGAACAGCGAGAGAAATTTCCTCCCATTGCTCCAGATTTTGTCTTAGAGTTAATGTCCCCATCCGATAGTTTAAGCGAAACTCAAGCCAAAATGAGAGAATATATCGATGCAAAAGTCAGATTGGGCTGGTTAATTGCTCGCAAAACCCGCTATGTCGAAATCTATCGTTTAGGGCAACAAGTCGAAGTCTTAAAAGCAGGAGACACTTTATCTGGAGAAGACGTATTACCAGGTTTTGTCATGAATCTGGAGATTTTGTGGTGAAAAACTTAGAAAAGATATTTAAATTTTTGTAATAATTATTTACACATTTATCAGGATTGTATTTCAGTTTGTAACTGTTTTCGTATCCCCGAAGACTATTCCTTTAGACTGAATTTTTATAGAAAACTTTTGGGATAAGAAAATGCATTCAATAAATATTTGCCACGAATTTGTTGTTGCTGTTTCTTTTTTGGCTTGTATTACTGGTTTATTTTTACTATGGGATGGTCAACCCCAAACGAATGAAGCCGAACAAACAGAAAAGATTTTATTTAGAATGAGCTTTTCTTACTGGCTAGTTTACTGTGTTGCTTTTGGCACCCAGAAAATCATATTACCCGATTGGGACATCATGCTAATGACCTTAAAAATAACTGCTACTTTGTCATATTTCTTAACGTTTTCTTGTATTGTCAGCCTCCCGCTTCATAAATTGGCAGTACATCATGTTCAAGAATAATGATCTAGTGATTACTTTTTCATAGCAAGTGCGATCGCTGCTTCAAGTTGCTCCTGCTCTAAATTCGTCAATATAAATACCTCTTGCACTGTTTTGCCTTCACGCGCAATGACCTTAAAACCGCCTCGGATAGGTACAGATATGCGCAACTGTAAAATTGGCGAGTGATTTTTCACTCGCCCAATGACTCCTGGTGTAACGGTTTGAATACCGTCGTGTTGCACCAAACGTTCTAAAACAGGGATGAGGTTACGAATGTGGGTTGAGTGGTTCCAAACAAGTCTACCTTCTGTCTTCTTGCCCATTATGATTAAGCCGCCTCTAAAGGAGCCATAGTCAACCCTGCGCGCCGCAGCTGCTGATGGTATAATTCTGCTGCTTCTTGAGGACCAACCCAAACAATTGCTTGACCTTCATAGTGTACTTGGTTTGTGAGATCCCAAGCGCGATCGCTCGTCATCCCAGGAATATACTTCATCAAACATTCAGCAACGTGCTGAAATGTATTAAAATCATCGTTCAAAACAATCACCTTATAATTAGGATAGGGCTTGCGGGTAACTTGTTTAGACTGTTCAGGAGCTACAGTTGGTGCTGTCGCCATCCCGTAAACACCTACTGAAAGTCTGGTAATCATAAACACTTAAGAGGTAGATTTTCACAAAATAAGACTACAAATAATAAGTTTAGTCGATAGTGAATCGTTGAGATTAAAAATGGGGCATAGGGCATGGCGCATGGGGTGGAGTAGAAGAATTACATCATTGGTTAATTCTTTGTAGAAAGGAAGGTCGATACTGCTGAATTAAGTCTTTTGTTCCTGCCAT
>NZ_JAAKGC010000003.1:0-66509 GCF_017591665.1 Aetokthonos hydrillicola CCALA 1050
TAGACGCTGGGTAGCCAAGTGCGGAGCGGATAACCGCTGAAAGCATCTAAGTGGGAAGCCCACCTCAAGATGAGTACTCTCATGGATTAATCCAGTAAGGTCACAGGTAGATTACCTGTTTATAGGCGGTAGGTGGAAGTGCAGCGATGTCCGCAGCCGAGCCGTACTAATAGACCGAGGGCTTGACCTCTAATTTTTCTTTCGCTTCTATGCAGTCTTCAATGTTTTGAGCTTCATTACAGAAGTTAATGTTTAGTAGCCAAAATCAAAAATTATTTATACTTTTGACTTTTGACTTTTGACTTTTGACTTGGAGCGAAGCGACTTTCCTGGTGTCAATGGTGCGGTGGAACCACACTGATCCCATCCCGAACTCAGAGGTGAAACGCTGTTGCGGCGACGATAGTCGGAGGGTAGCCTCCCGCTAAAATAGCTCGATGCCAGGTATATATTTAAACCAAAAGCCTTCCCCGTTATTCTTCTGGGAAGGCTTTTGTGTTGATTTGTCGTATAATCATAAACTGCACCATTTTATGCGGATTTATCCCATTTGATGAGTATCCCTAGATTAGAATCTTCTATCTGGGTTATTATTTCACTATGACAACACAAAATTTGCGCGGTGAATCGAGTACTAAAATCCTAGAAACAGCATGTAGGCTCTTTTATGAGCAAGGATACCATGTTACTGGGATTAATCAATTGATTGCAGAAGCAGGAGTAGCGAAAGCAAGTTTTTATCACCATTTTTCCTCAAAGGAAGAGTTGTGTGTAGCTTACTTGAACAAGCGCCATCTGGATTGGTTTTCTTGGTTGCAAGAAGAGGTCGAAAAAAATCAAGATCATCAAGAACGGTTGCTGAGCCTATTTACTTTTTTAGAACGGTGGTTGTCTAACAGTAATTATAGAGGCTGTGCTTTTATAAACATTGCTTCTGAATTTCCCTTACCAGAGAGTAAAATTAGGCTTGCAGTTATAGAACACAAAAATGCCTTACGGGATTACATCAGGGATCTGGTTTCCAAATTAGACATTGAAGATAAAAAACATAACACCGTTTTTCTAGTCGATGCGATCTATGTTCTATTTGAAGGAGCAATTACTAGCAGTCAATTGTATTGTTCAGTGCAATCTATTCATGCTGCACGAGAAGCTGTTAGGCAGCTAATTAGTTGAACTGTAGTTTATTTGATACTCAAAATATTACAACCTAATATAAAAAAGGTTTAACTAGCAGTTTTTGACTGCTGCTGATAAGGCTATAGTACGAGCTGATGTTCTTAAAACTTCGGCTATTTTTTCAATGTGCCATCTAAATTAAATTTTGGGCAGATATCTATGCCAATCCAAGAATGGATCATAGCTGCCCATAAACCAATACCCTCTAATGCCTTGGCAATTAACACACGTCCTCTTAGTGATTCTTTGTCTTGTAAGTCAATGTATTCCATTCCCATAATGCTGTGATGATCGTCAGCTTCCACATGAATATCAAAATAAGCATCTCCTGCATTAATTTCATACATTTTTGGGGCTAGGGCTTTGAATAAATGATTAGAACAAAGTTCTATTCCGCTATTTATAGTAATTAACCACTTGTCCCGATCTTGCTCAATAGCAAGTTGGTAGGCTAAATTAATACACGCATTTGTTTCAAGTGTAGGAATGACTTCTTCAATTTCTTTGGCATTGTTGAGAAGTTTGTGTTTTAGTATCCATCTCATTAGCATCTGATAATGATCCGCTTCCCCATAAGCGTGCTTGGCGTAGAATGGCATCATATGATTTTCAGATAATGGAGTATTTCCAAGCATCAATCCGATGACTTTAGGAAATGTAGCAGAGTGGTAGTAGAGTTGCACCGCAGCAGGTTTAAATTGTAGTGGAGACTGTAGCTGACTAACCCAATCAAAAAACGGCATTTGCTTGACTATAGCGCTTGCTCGATAAATTGGATCAGTTATCCATGCGTGCTTGATACGTAACTCTTCTATTTTAACTGGATCTACACCTACGTAAGTAGGAGAAGTCTCATAGCTAACTGTTGACATCTTTGTTTTTGTATCCTTACATTCACGACAACTTAAGATAGTTCAGCTAAAGTCAATCAGCAATTTTACTGCTTATCTCTTTGGATCGAGATATTAAAAAAACTTAGTATTTAAAAATTAAATTCTATTTTGATAGATAATTTCAGTGAATCTCCTAAGATGCAAAGAAAACAGGGTAGGGGGGATGTATTGGTTTCATTTGTTTACTCCTAGAAGCGAAATTTACAGCTAATAACAGGGTAATATCCTGTACTTGATTCAATAATAGGTAGGTCGATACTGGCTATTTTACGAAATTATAAGCTTTTAGGGCTTTTATTTCAGCTGGTTCTTTAAGTAGTCGTAAAAATCTTGACCAGATTAAATTGGCACACCTTGAGCTTGTGTACGATCGCACTCCATAATTTCGAGGCTTTTAACTGGCAAGGTTGTATTTTTACCAATACAATCAAAAACAAGGATTTTATAGAGCCCAAGGCTTAGTATCCTAAATTTAGTAGTAAATTAACAGTTCAGGGTTAAAAAGCTATTACTAGTCCACAGATGGTAGATCGCATTAATGATATTGCTTGGCAAGCCCACCAGGGTAGCGTTGCAGCAATTATTCAAGTATTGAATGACAGGCTCGCTAATTCTGGTGTTAGAACCAGAGCTATTTTTGATAACGGAGTCTTACAGCTTCTTTGTGAGGCTCACAGTCAAGATAACCTCGAACAATCAATTCTAGTAAAGCAAATCCAGCAGATTCTCGAGTCAATTCAACCACGGAACATTCGGCGAGTAAATATAAACAGTCGAATTGTTCGGGAACAGCAATTGCTATGGCTAGAGGAAATCCACCGAGACTCAGAACAACAATTGCTCTGGACACAGGAAATTACACTAATCCAGCCGAATATAGTTAAGCGATTATTTAAAGATCTCAGCGAACGGAAAATGGCTTTGGAAATGTCACCTTTTCCAAAACCTCGAGCTTCTACTTTTTCGATCACTAAACCTAACAATTTCCAATCGCAACGCCTCTGGGAAACCGCTAAAATATGCGGTTTTTTACTATTATTTTGTATAATTCTTTATACTATGTTAGGAGGTAAATTAAAAAACCCAATGCAACAACTTGTGACTCCTAACCACAAAGCTGCAACACCATCACAAGACACATTTGCAGAAGCAGTACGGATCGCTAATTCTGCTTCTGAAGCTGGGAAAGTAGCCAAAACCTCAGCACAGTGGCTAGATATAGCTGCTAGGTGGCAACGAGCATCAGAGTTGATGAATGCTGTACCACCTAGTCACAGCCGTTATGAAGAAGCTCAGATTCGTACTAAACTATACAAGAAATATAGCGAAGCCGCTGAACAAGAAGCCAAAAAAAGTCCATCTACACGCTCATCTCTAGCATCCGTTGAATGGGTAACTTAGCCGCTAGGCGAATTTCCTCTGACATAGTGATTTCTGGAGCGCGGTTTTTCATCGCCCAGTAGAGCTTTTCTAGCGTATTTAACCTCATAAAGGGACACTCGTTGCAGGCGCAATTATTCATCGGTGGTGCAGGAATAAAGCACTTGTGCGGCGCTTGTTTTTGCATTTGATGAATAATTCCCGGTTCTGTAGCAACAATAAACTCCTGTGTTGGGCTTTCTTGACAATACTTGAGTAAAGCTGCTGTAGATCCGACAAAACTTGCGTGGTGGAGTACCGAAGTTTCACATTCTGGATGAGCGATCGCCTCTGCTTCTGGATGTGCTATTTTTAACTGCACAATTTTCTTTTCCGAAAAAGTTTCATGGACGATACAGCTACCTTGCCATAGCACCAAATCTCGTCCAGTCTTTTCCATCACATACCGCCCCAAATTTCGATCTGGAGCAAAAATAATCGGCTGTTCCTCTGGTATTTGCTGGACGATTTTCACAGCGTTGGAACTTGTACAAATAATATCGCTCATTGCCTTTATTTCGGCAGAGCAGTTAATGTAAGAAACAACCAAATGATTTGGGTGTGCTGACTTGAAAGCAGCAAATTCCTCTGGTTGACAACTATCAGCTAAAGAACAACCAGCATCTAAATCTGGTAAAAGTACTAATTTATCAGGATTAAGAATCTTTGCCGTTTCTGCCATGAAATGGACACCAGCAAACACTATCACGTCTGCATTAGTTTTTGCGGCTGTTTTTGCTAGTTGTAGTGAATCGCCAATAAAATCTGCTATGTCCTGAATATCCGGATCTTGATAGTAATGCGCCAGGATAACGGCATTGAGTTCTTTTTTAAGATTCTCAATAGCTGCAAATAAATTCAGTGGTAGTTCACCCAGTTGGGTTTTGTCTTGTTGAGCAAGTACAGTTGTAAACACAGTAGGAGTTACGTAAGATTATATTTTGTTACTCTGTGGGTTCAATTATAGTACTTTTTACCAAAAATAGAAGGGGGGTAATCCTCCTTCTGTTGGTGCCAAAACCCCTGTAAGTTGCCTATGCTGGAAAAAGAAGGCAAGGAAAGTGGCATGACCAGTCAGAAAATTAATCCAAAAACATTGAAAATAGCAATAGTAGGAGATGTTCACGACCAGTGGGAAGAAGAAGACGCTATAGCACTCAAGTATTTGGGTGTTGACTTAGTGCTGTTCGTGGGAGATTTTGGGAACGAGTCAGTCGAAGTGGTAAGAGCGATCGCGTCCCTTGAAATTCCTTCAGCGAGTGTAATGGGAAACCATGACGCTTGGTATACAGCTACAGAGTGGGGACGTAGTAAATGCCCTTATGATCGCACCAAAGAAGATTGGGTACAGGAACAACTAGATTTGTTAGGGAAAACCCATGTTGGGTACGCTCACCTAGATTTCCCTGATTTCAATTTAACAGTCGTTGGCAGTCGCCCCTTTAGCTGGGGTGGTTCAGAATGGAAATATGCTGACTTTTACGAACAATGGTACGGAGTTGCAAATTTTGAGGAATCAACATCTCGGATTGTGAAAGCAGTAAATAGCGCAGCGTACCAAACAATTATCTTTGTGGGTCATAATGGTCCTACAGGGTTAGGTAATGAGCCTGACGATCCTTGTGGAAAAGATTGGAACCCACTTGGCGGAGACTTTGGCGATCCAGATCTTGCGGAAGCAATTTCTCGCACTCTCACTGCTGGTAAAATTGTGCCGCTAGTCACATTTGGTCATATGCACCACAGCTTGCGATATACCAAGAAAGTAAAACGAAAGCGTCTTTTTAAGACTCCAGGGGGAACAATTTACTTAAATGCAGCAAGTGTACCAAGAATTGTAAAAAATGGTAGCGAAAAGCTGCGTAACTTCTCAATTGTCCTCATGGAAGGAGGCGCTGTTTCTCAAGCCTCACTTATTTGGGTTGGTGACGATTTCGCAATTGCATCTGAGGAAATTTTGTATCAAAAATCCACTGAAGTAGTGCAAATTGTGTAAAAGGTGTGATATACTATATAATCGGTTAGCATTTTTGCTAACAGCTTAACTGGAGAGGTGGCAGAGTGGTCGAATGCGCTCGACTTGAAATCGAGTGATGTGAAAGCATCCGTGAGTTCGAATCTCACCCTCTCCGTCTGTAGTAAGAAGAATACAGGAGCCAGGAGTCAGGAGTCAGCATAAATCGTCTAGTGTTGAGCGACTCCCTGTAGGGTAGCACTACTCGCCACCCTACAGGGAGTCGCCTACTGGGATGGCTTCCCAAGCAACAATTCTCCTTAACCGAATAGTACTGAGTTCTGACTCCTGAACTCTGACTCCTGAATTCTGACTCCTGGACGCCACATGCTTCAAGCCGGGGAACCCCTTCGGGTTCACCAGTTGCCTACAGAGGGAAACCCTCCTGCAGCACTGGATTCACCGTCCAACGCAGTGGCTCCTCCTCATTCCTTGTTAAAACTTGGTTGAGTTTTCCACTGCGATAGCCTTCTAAATCCAAGGTTACGTAAATGAAACCAAATTCTTGAAAAGCAGAAACTATAGATTGTAGATCTGTCGTCAGAATAAATTCTTTAATATGTTCTGGCGGTAATTCTATGCGTGCTGTATCTCCTTCAGAACGCACGCGCAAATTCTTAAAACCCAATCTTCTCAGGTAGATTTCTGCTCTACCAACTCTTTGTAACTTAGCTACGGTAATTTCTTCACCGTATGGAAAGCGAGAACTAAGGCAAGGTTGTGCGGGTTTATCCCACCAAGGTAAACCAAGTTGTAGTGAAAGCTGGCGAACTTCAGCTTTCACCATTCCAACTTCGGCTAGGGGCGATCGCGCACCTCTTTCTTTTGCCGCTTGAATTCCTGGGCGATAATCATGTAAATCATCAGCGTTCACCCCATCCACCACATAGGGATAACCCAACTTTCTTGCTAAGGGTTTAAGAGTGTCGTGCAATTCGCTTTTACAGAAATAACAGCGATTGACGGGGTTAGAAGTATAATTGGGATTTTCCATTTCATGAGTCTGTACGAGCTGATGACGAATCCCAATAGTTGCTGCTTGAATTTTCGCGTCTTCCAATTCTTCTGGTAACAGCGAGGGAGAAACAGCCGTCACAGCCAAAGCGCGATCGCCTAAGACATCATAAGCCACCTTAGCGACTAGCGTGCTATCAACACCACCAGAGTAGGCAATCAAAGCCTGCTCCATTTCTCCAAAAATAGCTTTTAGTTGTGCAAGTTTTTTTGTCAGCATATTTAAACCCCAATCCACCCCGATTGCTATACCACCTGACATATTCTATTTTAGAGAAAGCGTTATGAGTTCGCCTTTAACACTAAGAAGTTATTCCTTCGGACTTATTTTTCTGGTGACTTGCAATACTTTGACACTATGGTTCCTAGCAATTCCAAATCAATGGGTTTAGAGATGTAGTCATTAATCCCAGCTGCCAGACAAATGTCGCGATCGCCTTTCATCGCCATTGCTGTTTGTGCAATAATTGGAATCATCTTATACTGGTCATGATCTCGTAGCTGTTGCACCAAGTCAAGACCATTGCTATCTGGTAGCTTAATATCCATTAAAATCGCTGCTGGATAAATGTTATGTAAAGCTTCCCACATTTCGGCGGCACTTTTTACCCATGTGACCTGATAGTGCAATCTTTCTAAATAAGTTTGTATCATCTGACCATTGGGTAAGTCGTCTTCCACCAGCAAAACGTCCCAGTTGGGAGATGGAGAAACAGAAGAATTGTTCATTTCCTCGGAGCCCAACTCCGCCTCTATGTCAGTTTCTTGTTCTGCACCTCCCTGTCTAAGAGGAAGTACAATTGTAAAACTCGATCCAAGATCAACTTCAGAAGTCAGTTCTACATAACCGCCGTGAAGTTCGGCTAGCTTCTTAGTCACAGCTAACCCTAAACCTGTACCTTCTTCACGACTAGCTGCTGGATTAGCGATTTGGAAATACGGCTGAAATAATTCAGCTTGATCTTCTGGCGATATGCCAGTGCCAGTATCCCAAACTCTAAAATGTATAAATGAACCGTTAAGCTTCACTTGTAACCCAACGGTGCCTTTATTTGTAAACTTTAATGCATTAAACAGCAGATTCAGCAACATTTGCTTAATGCGCAAAGGATCTGCCACAAAACTGGTTACACCAGGATCTATGTCAACTTTTAATTTTAAACCCTTGTTAGCAGCTTTCTCTTTGACAAGAGCTATAAGAGTGTCGCACAGCGGTTGCACCTCTACTGTTTCATACTGTAAGTCTAGCTGGTTAGCTTCAATTTTTGAAAGATCCAAAATATCATTAATTAAAGCCAAAAGGTGTTTACCACTAGACTGAATAATATGTAAATACTCTTGATGGCGCTCTTGGGTTGGATCGTAACCTTTAGCTAAAAGCAGGTGAGTAAAACCAATAATAGAGCTAAGGGGTGTACGAATTTCGTGACTAGTATTTGCTAGAAACTGGTTTTTGAGTTGATTCGTACGCAGCAAATCCTGGTTATGGTTTGCTAATGCTTGACATTGCTGTTGTAAAGATTGTACCTTTGTCAGCTGTGCTATGGCTGTAGAACACTGGCTAGCAGCAATAGCCATAAATTGTGATGTGAGTGTAGCACAGATGTCTTCTAATGATTCATACCCAGACGGTAAAGGTTTTGTTGCTACAATCAACCAGCCTATTACGACACCTAAATGATCAGATAATTGCCAAGCATTGGGTGGTTGTTGATTCTCTAAACTCTTTAAATCTTCAATGCTTATCACTTGATTGAGTTTCAAAGCCAGTTTTTTCTCTTCATTCTGCTTGATCCCTGGTTGTTGGGGTTCCAATCGCTGAGAGGAGGAACGAGATACATAGCAAACTTTTGCAACGTTTTCTTGCGGCTGAACTAGCGCGATCACTACTCTAGTTGTGTTTAAAGTACTGTGAAGTTCGTTGACTAAGGTTTGAAAAATTTCTGCCTCTGGAGGAACTTGCTGTTGTTCGGTAGTGAAAACAGAAGCAAGGCAATTATTCAGGCGATTTTGCAACTGGTTCAAGCGACGTTCTAACCACAACTCAGCCTGAAGTTGCTGAATTGTCGCCAAAAGTGTTGGCGTTGCGTTAATTTTTGCATTTTGGTCTGATAAGCTTGAATACTGCTGCATGGTCAACTAGACCGCTTAACAAGTTTTGCTTGGCACAAGAGTACCAACAGGATTCTATGTATACTAGCGTACTATTCTTTCTATATTTATAGAGTAAAAGTCATAGTGTCAAATATAACGGTTTATTTATAAAATTACTAAGCCGCAATTGCTGAAAATTATGGATGCGCATTTAGCTCAATTAATCGTTAATGGAGTTGCAGTCGGGAGCATTATTGCTCTAGCTGCGGTTGGACTAACCCTAACCTTTGGAATTTTACGTTTATCAAACTTTGCTCACGGCGACTTCCTCACGTTGGGAGCTTATCTTACGCTACTCGTCAATTCATTCGGTGTCAATATTTGGCTGTCGATGGTGGTAGCTGCGGTGGGAACAATAGCAGCTATGCTCTTATCAGAAAAATTACTTTGGTCAAGAATGCGGTTGCTCCGAGCTACTTCGACTACATTAATTATTATTTCCATCGGTCTTGCCTTGTTCCTTCGTAATGGTATTCTCCTAATTTGGGGAGGTAGTAACCAAAATTATAGTGTACCTGTTAGCCAGGCGTTGGAAATATTCGGCTTGAGGATACCGCGAGATCAGTTGCTAGTCCTATTCTTAGCTGTTTTAGCTATTTTTGCCTTACGCTACCTTCTACAAAACACCAAAATTGGTAAGGCAATGCGAGCGGTTGCTGATAATCAGGACTTAGCCAGAGTTTCTGGTATTAATGTTGACAGAGTAATAATCTGGACTTGGGTTATAACCGGAAGCCTCACGTCTTTAGCGGGAAGCATGTACGGACTAGTTACGGCTGTTCGTCCGAATATGGGTTGGTTCTTAATTTTACCTTTGTTTGCCTCTGTTATTTTGGGAGGAATTGGCAATCCCTACGGGGCGATCGCAGGAGCTTTTATTATTGGCATTACCCAAGAAGTTAGCACTCCTTGGTTAGGTTCTCAGTACAAACAAGGCGTAGCACTCCTAATCATGATTCTAGTACTGCTCGTTCGCCCTAAAGGTTTATTTAAAGGCACGATTTGAGCAACACTAGAATCATGAATCTTCGAGACAAAGATGAGAACTCTTCTCCGTCTCGATTTGCCTAGTTATTGAATGATATGGAAATAATAGGCAGCAACGAGGAAGTTGATAGCTAACAGAAACAGCGCCCAGCCTGTACGAAATGCGTAAGGAGGTTTACCTCCAGATTTTGCAACATCTTTACCAACTTTTTGGCTAGCAGGTGTTGATGTTTTTGCTTGAGTTTCAGAAGTCATAATGTTCTCTCCTATTTTAAAGACTCTGTTCTATGGTATTTATGACCAGTGCACTTATGCTGATACTTTTTTGTTAACAATTCCAACGCATGTCAACAAACACTCCAGCTAAGATTTTCTCCTAACTAGGGTGTATCAAGCAATGCACGAGGCTAAACCCGGCTCACTTTGTACAGTGCGAAGCACTTTGACATCTATTTTTCTGTATTTCGCGTTTTCAAGCAGCAAAAATAAACAAAATGTATCATAATAAGTTAATTTGTTGTTTCTTCTGCTCCTGCGTGGTAAGAACTACGAACTAGAGGCCCAGAACGGACGTGGCTAAATCCCATTTCCTGCGCTTTGCTGCCTAAAATATCAAATTCTTCTGGTGTCCAGTATTTTTGTACTGGTAGATGATCTAAGGAAGGACGCATATACTGGCCAATGGTTAGGCGATCGCATCCCACTTCGCGAAGATCTGCCATTGTTTCAACGATTTCCTCAACTGTTTCGCCATGTCCTAGCATCAAGCCTGATTTTGTGGGAATAGTAGGGTCAAGTTCTTTAACGATTTGCAGAACGCGCAGAGAGCGATCGTATTTTGCACCCCGCCTTACAGGTCCTTGTAACCGTCGCACTGTTTCGATATTGTGGTTGTAACAAGCAGGCTTAGCATTCACAATCATAGAAATACGCTGACGTTGACCTTCCTCTCCCGCACCAACACCACCCCAAAAATCGGGTGTTAGCACCTCGATTTGAGTTCCTGGGTTCCACTGGCGGATAGTTTCCATTGTCTTGACAAAATGACCAGAACCTTGATCCGCTAGGTCATCACGAGCTACAGAAGTCAGAACTACATAACTTAATCCTAATAACTGTACAGCTTCTGCTACCTTTTGCGGTTCGTCTAAATCAATAGGCATTGGTGCATGACCTTTATCTACTTGACAAAACGCACAAGATCGAGTACATGTTGGCCCCATGAGCAAGAAAGTCGCAGTTTTTTGGGAATAACATTCTGCTCGATTCGGACACCGCCCTTCCTCGCAAATTGTATGAATTTGGCGTTGCTTAATAATTTGTTGTACAGTTTGTATCTCGCTTGCTTTGCCAATTGAAGGGCGCAACCACTTCGGCATGGCTATAATTTCGGATTTAAGTTGGGCTTTTTGAGAAGGGGTCATAAGTAATCAGAAGGAAATAGGTAGCAACGTTTTCACCCGTATAAAGTTTAGCGGGATAAGGGAAAGAATATTGGACGAAGGTGCAAGATCTGGTTAAAATTACTCCGAGGGTGGGGTTTTTGAGGAGCCCAGATTTTCTGGGTTGGGTAACCTATCAACCCAATCTTCGATGAGTTGAGTCATCGTTTTTTGCTTGCTTTGAGCATATAACTTCAGCTTGTTGTAACGGCGTTCATGCATCCGAAAACGTAATGATTTTTCTTTCATAGCGGTGTAGACGTTATTCGGATAATACGCTAACATGATTCGTCACTGAAAGTTCACGCGATCGGTCACCTGGCAGAACAGCCTTATGCCCTGCCTTGCCCAAAACGGGTCCAAGCCCCCGGATTTATCCGGAACAGAAAATAAAATCTGTTGCGAGACGCGTAGCGCGAGAAACAGGGCGTCATTATTTGAATCCTCTGTCTTTAGGCAGGGGTCCTTCTGCCTTCTGCCTTCTGCCTTCGTACTTCTGCCTTCTCAACACCATAGTTATCATTATTTTTCCCATCAAAGGTAATGCGATCGGGTGCATTGATGATAATGTTTCCCCCGTTTCCTTGCCCGAATAGTGGGGTTGAAAGTTGAGAACCACTCTGTACGGTAAGGGAACCAGTATCAATCTTGATGTTGCCGCCATTACCGTGAGCATTTGGATATACTTGATTATCTACTTGGCTCCCTTGTGCTAAGGTAATTACTTGTGTAGCATTGCGCTGAATATCTCCTGCTACAGTACTAGCATTTCCCAACCTCATTCCAATTCCAGCGAATAGGAATGAATTAGAGAACTCAAAATTTTGGGCATTAATAGCGATATCTCCACCATCATTGCCAAAAACACTAATTGCAGCTTGGTTGGTCAGGGAGATATCTGCCCGCTGCCATTGATTGTAACGTTGGAATTATTTGTTAAAGTTCTGTCTGGTGTAATCTGCGCACTTGCACAATAAGCAGTGAATATATAAGCTCCGCTTATAATCATTCCCAGCAACTTATAGCAAATGTAGTCTATTTGTGCCACTACAGTCTCCTTTCAAACCCATTTATCGTAGAATTACTGACAATACAAGTAAACCACGATTTAAGCATCATCAACTTGACTGATATACCTAAATAGTTCGGGAAGCCTGATAGCCCCGTTCGCGTAGCGTCTCCGCCAGGAGAAGGGAGAGTGTTAAGGAATTAAGGGAATTAACACTCTCCCGGTATTTATATCGGGGTGGTGTGGCTCCACGAGCGAATTTATTCGCCGTCAAGAAATCTTGTCGTTTTTGATATTGCAATATTCACGAACTAATCTCTCGATCAACTCACTGGGACTAATACGAAGTTGTTTTGCTGATTCTCTTAAAGCGTTCCAAGTAGTATCAGTTAAAACAATATTATGATTTTTCTTAAGTTCATTGTAAAAAACTGGTATATTTTTCATTCTTTTCATGTTGACAACTCCAGAAATAGCGCATAGACTAAATATAGTCTAGCAAACAATCGTAGGTGATATTAAGTGGCTCGGAAGACTACGCCAACATTCATAACAGAGATACCGTTAAAAGTTGACAGTTTTCAAGAATCTGAGTTGTTGTCAAGATTTCAAGCAGGTAGACAGCTTTACAATGCTTGTTTGAACGAAGCAATGATCAGAATGGAATTGGTTAAGACTTCCGAGGCTTACAAGGCAGCGAAAAAGATATCTAGGAACGAGAAGAAAAAGCGAAGTGATGCGTTTACTGAAGCGAGAAAGCTTTACAGGTACTCTGATTTTGATTTGCAGGCTTACGCTTCTATTGTTGCTAATAATTCCAAGTGGATTGCTGAAAAGATAGATGCTCAAGTTGTGCAAAAGATTGCTACTCGCGCATTCAATGCAAGTGAAAAAGTATTGTTTGGACAAGCCAAGAAAGTTAGATTTAAAGTACCAACACGCTTTAAATCTGTTGAAGGCAAGACTAACAAGCAGGGTTTACGCTGGAAAAATAATCAGGTAGTTTGGACAGGTATAAAAATAGATCCAATTATTGACCAAAACAACCCAGTTATTAAACATGGCTTAAACTCCCCTATTAAATATGTTCGCTTGCTTTGGAGAGAAATAAACGGGAAACGTCGCTGGTACGCTCAATTAATTAATGAAGGTCAACCCTACCAAAAAGAAAAGAACTTTGTTTCAGATGGGGTCATAGGGCTTGATTTGAACATTTCTAACATTGCCTATGTGGGAGATAAACATGCAGGGTTATTACCTTTTGCTGAAGGTGTACCCACAATGGAGCGCGAAATTAGTGTTATCCAGCGCAAAATGCAACGTTCCCAACGGGTTAACAATCCCGACAATTATCATCCTGACTTCGAGGGCAAGCGTGGACGTAAAACTATCACCAAAAAAGGCAAAGTTAAAAAGGGTAAACGTCAATGGAAAAAATCTGCTAATTATCGCAAACTTACCAACAAAAAACGTGAGCTAGAACGCAAGAAAACAGCCTATGCTAAATCTCAAAATCGCAAAGTGGTTAACGAGATTTTACGACATGGTAAAAACATAAAAACCGAGAATGTATCGGTTAAAGGCTGGCAGAAACGTTACGGTAAAGCTATTTCTGCTAAGTCTCCAGGTTTTGTACAATCTGAATTGGCTCGCAAAGCTGAAAACGCTGGCGGGCAATTCATTAGATTTTCTACCCAGAAAACAGCCCTGTCCCAAACCCATTTAGATGGTAGTCGTGTTAAGAAATCTCTATCTGAACGGGTTCACCATGATGCAACGGGTATTGCAATGCATCGGGATCTTTTTAGCGCTTATCTGAGTAGATTTGTAAATGAGGAAAATACGCTCTCATTGCAGGATGCTGCTTGCCAGTATCCGGGAATGGAACCGATCCTGTTAGAGGCTTGGGAGCGTTTCAAACAATCCGCGAATCAAGTAGGCGCGTCTGAACGTGGGAAGACTCATTCTCCCTTGGAGCGGATCTCTAACCAGGTCGAAACTACTCAACCAGATAAGCTAATAGAGCTAAAAGTTGAGGGGTAATGTTTCACTCTTATTCTCCGTGTCTTTAGACCGGAGAGGGGTTCAACCAATACTCCATAAGAACCAATTACTGCGACCAAGATTGAGAGTGCAACAAATGTGAGATCGTAAGATACTTGCATTCTTTTGTACAAATAGATTAATAACTGTCGTTTTTGCACACCCTGAAAGCTGCTTCTTTCTTGCGAAATAACTTACACTTACTTTAAACTTGAGGCCTCCAATTTACGTTCCTCCTCTAGTAAGAGTGCAAATTGCTGGGCGTATACAAGGTATAAAAAATAACAGGCGTATTGAGACGATCGCCCAAAAGCCAAGACTAAAGTCGATAGTCAAATTTTGCTAACCCAAAAATGGCGTTTTCCAAAGCTCTTTTGGGATACACAAGTATTAATACTTATCAAAAATAATCAGTGACTTTGCCATGTAAACAATCAGAGTTACTTACCCCGAATGGGTAGTGATTTGAACTTCAGCTAACGCATTTTACCTTAAATAACACTACTTACTGAATTAGCACTTATTTGTCAACAGTGAATTAAATCACATTAAATATCGTCATTTATACCGGAAATTACTCTCCCCTAATACACATCAATGTTAGATATAGTGGGATAGCTTAAAGGCCTTAAGTGGCAAAGCGCCTATCTAAAACTTAAGTTTCTGTAAGAGCAATTAGTTGTGGCAAGTAATAAAATTTTAGTTATTGATGACACCACCGTCGTTAGGGTAAAAGTACGAGAAATGTTGCCTCCTGGTAACTTTGAAGTACTGGAAGCAAAAGACGGTCTAGAAGGGCTAAATTTAATACGTCAAGAAAAACTTAGCCTGATTATGTTGGATTTCCTTTTACCTAAAATGAGTGGATGGGAAGTTTTCCAACAGATTCAATCCCAACCAGATCTTAGAAAGATTCCTTTAGTAGTCATGTCAGGTCGGAAAGAGGAGGTTACAGAGAAAATTTCAGAACCCTTTGAACACTTTGAATTTTTAGGAAAGCCTTTTGATCAAAAGCAGCTCATTGGTGCAATCAAACTAGCTATGAGCAAAGCTAAACAACCGCGCCAAGAACAAGCTGCTGTTGCTGGTCAAAATTCGACGGGACTACCCTCTGTAACAAAAGCAGCTTCTTCTAGTGAAATTGAAGCATTGAATGACAAAGTACTCAAGATGCAGACGGAAATCGATTCCCTAAAAAGACAGCTAGCTCAAGTTGTGACCTTCATTAAACAAAAAATCAAGTAATGTCAATAAGTAATTATGGTGGAATTTGAAATACAATTGGTATACGTTTTCAGTAAAAATCCCCTAGCTTGTAGCTAGGGGAGCCGCTCATTGACACTCTCCGCTCGCGCATAGACGGATATTCTCAAGACACTAAGGCTTTGATATCCTGTTTTCACAGGTTCCCAGGCGAACTACGGCTTGCCACTTAGGGCGTACTGATGAGCCAGTGCTCGACTAGGGTTTCCCGGCTTGTAGACGACCGAAGGGAGGCTTCCCGTAGGGTAGCACCTGGCGTATCTCCTTGCAGTGTTTTGGGCGTAGACTTCCTCCCAGTCCGGGAGTAGGTTTTATTTAAATGTCTTGTACTGACATGGTCAAATTTTAACACAAAGCCGTGCTACAAGCACTCTTGTTTTAGACCCAGTAATTTTGATAAGGGACTTGATTAGTAATGATTGCCAGATTTGCGATGATGAATGGCAGTCACGCTATCAGGTTTGAGCAACTTACCATTGTCAACGGTCGCATATACAACCCAGTGATCGCCACATTCCATGCGTTTGTTCACTGAACATTCTATATAAGCTAAAGCCTCATTGAGAACTATACAACCGTTATCTGCAACGCCTGTAGCAAAACCAGAAAAGCGGTCTTCACCTGGTAGAAAAGATTTACGAAAGTGCTTCATGTAGTCTACATGATTGTCTTCCGGCATGATATTTAGAGCAAACTTACCTCCTGGATGCATGAGAGATTCAATTGCTCGATCTTTAGCGATCGCAACTGTTATACCAGGTGGATTGAAAGTTGCTTGCGAAACCCATGCACCAAGCATTCCAGTGGAAACTTCTCCTTGTTTAGCTGTGACAACACAAACTGAACCAACGATACGACCTACAGCCTGTTCAACGGGGGTTGCAGCTGTTTGTGGTACACGCACTTTTTTAGCCTTTTTCAGAGATTGAGCAAAGTCTGTACCAGTTTCTTCACAGAATTTGAGCGTAACATCGTCGGGTTTAAACTTGACGCGCAAAGTGTCAAATCCGAACCGATAACCAGCATCCCTGAGTTTACTTTCTACTAAATCAATGGCTTCTCCACTCCAGCCATAGGAACCAAACACTCCAGCAATTTTGGTGTTGTTATCAATCGCTAACACAATACCCAAAGCAGTGTGAATAGGAGTGGGTGCATTACCACCTATGGTAGGAGTTCCGATGAGAAAGGCATCTGATTTTTCAACTGCGGCGCGGATTTCATCAGGTTGAGCAAATTCGCAGTTGATTGATTCTACTGCAACCCCACCTTTGGTTATACCGAGAGCGATCGCTTGGGCTAAAGTCGCTGTATTTCCGTATGCTGAAGCGTAAAGCAAAGCAACTTTAATCTCGCGAGCAGTTTGAGCATGGCTCCATGCTTTATAAGCTTTGTTAAGTTCTATTAAGCCGTAGCGAACTAGTGGACCATGACCAGTAGCATACATCCTCACCGACAGTTCTGATAGTTTCTCCAAAGCTGCTTGTACGTGAGTAGCTTGGGGGGCCATTAAGCAGTCGTAGTAATACCGTTGGTCATCCTTTAGAATGTCCCAATCTTCATCAAAGATTTCATCACCACAAACGTTAGCGCCAAATAGCTTATCTGTGTAAAGAATTTGGGTTTGCTCATCGTAGGTACATAGTCCTGATGGCCAACGCGGACTGGGAATAGGAACAAATCTCAATACATGACCCTTACCTAAATCCAGAGTTTCTTTCCCTCGCATCGTCAAGATTTTCAGATCTTTGTCTGGAAATGTTGCACGTAAATTTGCGGCACCAGGAAGAGAACAAACAAAAGTTATCTGCGGGGATAGTTCTAAAAGCGCTCTCAGTGTTGCAACTCGACTAGGGCTGAAATGACCAAGAACTACATAATCCAAGCGTTGTAGAGGTTGGGCATCACCATGCTTATGCAAGTATTGTTGCAATACCTTTGGATAAATAGCGGTGAAAGTTTCTGGAGGTGGGTCAATAATTGCAGTTTTATCGCCTTCAATTAAATATGAATTGATGGTGGTGCCCCTAGCAAGCGCATATTCGATTTCAAATCGTAGCCGTGTCCAACTACGTGCTCTCAGCACAGTAGTGTTTGTGGCAATTGGCAAAACTTGAATGTCGCGAGGATTAGAATTATTCATCTTTGTTCAGTGAAGTGTGAGGGGAGATGAGCAGGAAGCAGGGGGAGCAGGGGGAGCAGGGGGAGCAGGGGGAGCAGGGGGAGCACAGGAGCGAGTAGATACCCAATACCCAATGCCCAATGCCCTATGCCCAATGCCCTATGCCCCATGCCCATTAATAGTAATTCCCTACTTTGCGATGACGAACTGCTGTGAGCCCATTTGGTTTGGAAACGCGACCATCTTCGGCGGTACAGTATAAAATCCAGTGGTCACTGCACTCTATGCTGCTGACAACTTCGCATTCGATATAAGCGAGGGCATCTGTTAAAATTGGGCAGCCATTTTGCGCGGGTTGAGTTTTTACACCAGCAAATCTGTCAGCACCAGGAAGCAAGCGTTTGAGGAAGTGTTTTTTGAGTTCCTGATAGTTTCCTTCTTCCAACACGTTGAGGACAAAGCGATCGCCTTCTTGCATCAAGGAGTCAATTGCACGATCTTTTGCAACCGCAACAGTAAATCCTAAAGGCTGTAAACTAGCTTGAGCCACCCAGGAAGCAAGCATTGCACCGTTGATATCACCTTTTCTGGTTGTGATAATGTAGAGTCCACTGCTGATCCTACCCAGCGCTTTTTCCATGTTGACGTCTAGGGACTTGATCTGCTTGATGTTACGCTCACGGACAAGCAATTGTCCCATGTCTGTGCCAGCTTCTTGAAGAAGTTGGTATGTGGCTGTATTGGGAATTTCTTTAAGCCTAACAGGTGGGAAGGCTTCTTTGACGCCAAGGTCTATAAATTTTCTGTGCAATGTATCGATAGGTTCATCATCGATGCCGTAACACTCAAATAACCCTACAACTTGCTTGTTGTTAACGACGGCGAGTAATGAACTTACAGAGGCTTGAGCAGCAACATTAGCACTCGGAGGCATACCGATAATAATACCAGCTGCTCTGTGGGCTAGTTCTTGGATTTCTTGGCTCTCAGCTGTCGTCAAATCCATTATTTCGACGCCTACCCCAGTTTTTTGAACTCCCTGAGAAATGGCAGCTGCTAGGCGATCGCTATACCCGTAGTCAAAGGCGCAAAATAAGGCAACAACTGTTTCTGCTTTTGCTTGTTTGTGACTCCACTTATCGTAAGATTCGCGCAAAATATCAAGATTGTGATATAATATCGGTCCATGACCATTGGCGATCATTTTAATGTTGCCCAATTCGTTCATTTTTTTCATCGCGTTTAGGAGCGAACGGGCATTGGGACCCATTAAGCAATCGTAGTAAAATCTAAAGTCGGCTTCGATTGCTTCTAGGTTGTCGTCGAATGTACTATCGCTACAATAGTGCATTCCGAACGCATCACAGGTAAAAAGAGTTTGGGTTTTATGGTCAAAGCTAAAAATTGTGTCTGGCCAATGTAAATTAGGTGCACTTACAAATTCTATTTCGTGTCCCTGACCTAAATCTACGCGATCGCCACTTTTAACAATTCTCTTCGAGAAAGGATCGTGTACTAGGTTATCCAGAAACTGGAGTGCAACTTTTGAGGCTAAAACCGTCGCTCTAGGAGCTAGCTGGAGAACATCTTCCACTAGACCGCTATGGTCTGGCTCTGTATGACTAACAATTATATAGTCAATCGCCTTCGGGTTTACAAGGCTTTTTAGGGTGTCTAAATACAAATCACGGAACTTTACGTGAGCGGTATCAACCAAAGCTATGCGATCGCCCTTAATTAAATAAGAGTTATAGGTTGTACCGTTTTGTAGTCCAAACTCGATATCAAAACGATCTCGATCCCAGTCAAGAGAACGAATCGCTGTTGTGTTATGAGCAATTTCGACAGTTTGTATAGTTAGCCGTTTTTGGTCATTCTCTGTGAGAGCTACCATGAATCCTCCCCCATATTATTGAGTTTTATTTTCTTGTCTTTATTTTGCTCACAAATATTTTTATAAAGTTGTCGTTTTTTTTATTTTTTGTTAAATAGCATTTGTATTAGAAATAGCCATTTTTAAGCGTCAATTTTTACTAAAAAACTGTTAATCACGCTCTTTTATCGGGGAATGCAAATTATAGCAAAAAAATGTTTTTTTATAGAAAGATTTATTTCTGAAATGTTATCTTCTATGAAGATATTTTGTAGCTAAAAGCATAAAATTTGCAAGCTTCTGTAATTGATTTTAATTTTTCGCCGCTTTGACAGTTATCTATCAATGTAAATGCTACACACATATATATGATTTTAATGGTAAAAAATAAAACAAGTTTTAATTAATACTAGCGGCTAAGTAATTTGAGTTTTTATCAATAAAAATCCGTCTAAAAGTAGAGTAAATGTTAATCTCTGACCATCAAAAATACTCCTATAAGCAGAGTATTAGTTCATGAGTAACCATGTAACATCTGTTTGAGATACGTTAGATATGTAATAAGGAAAACTGTGTGGCTCACTTAGAAAACTCCACTGCTGTTTCTAACAATCTCCGTATGCAGTTGCGATTTTCTAGTAGGGATTTGTCTGACAGTAACCAGGGCAATCAATTTACTAGGATATTTAAGCACAATAAAGTGCAAAATCTACCAGGTTTAGAAATATACCTCCTAGGACGTCGCATTACCTGCATGACTGTGCCAGCAATTGTAGAAGCAATAAACAAAGCTTGTATTGAGGGTAACAAAATAATTGTTGCAAACTACAATGTACACAGTTTTAATCTTTCAATGCAAATACCCTGGTATTATCAATTCCTGGAAAGTGCGGAAATAACTCATTGCGATAGCATCGGCATATTAAAAGCAATTGGTTGGATGGGTCTAAAGTTACCTTTAGATTATCGGTCTTCCTATAGCAAGCTGATGCCAAAAGTACTAGAAAAATCTAATGAGCATGGGCTTTCCGTATTTTTATTAGGGTCAAAGGCAGACCGTTTAGAAGCAGCTCTTAGTCATTTAAGAAAACAATATCCAAGTATCATCTTTTTTGGACATCACGGATACTTTGACAAAGAAAATATCGAACAAAATGAATCCATAATCCAGAAAATTAATCAGGTAAAACCTCATATTTTAGTAGTAGGTATGGGGATGCCAATACAAGAGAGTTGGATTCAAAAACATCGTTCTCGATTGCACGTCAACGCAATTATGCTTGGAGGAGCGATTGTTGATCGACTAGCTGGTGTTGTGCCTGATTGTCCAAATTTTATTTCTAATTTAGGTTTAGAGTGGTTATATCGTTTGTGCCGTGAACCCAAACGCTTAGCAGCTCGTTACTTGCTAGGAAATCCAGCTTTTGTGCTACACATGGTCTTGGCGAAGTTTTATGCACCTCCTTTACGTGTACAGATGATGGAACCAATTGATAGCAAGACATCAAAAGATAATTCTGCAAACAGTAGCCTTTACTCAAATTCAATTCCACAAAGTCAGGAACCATTACCTAATGTTCAAAGTAAGGTTAAACGGGTTCTAGATTATTTGGTTGAAGCCAATCTTTTGACTAAAACTCAAGTTGAAGCTATTTTTTCTGAGCAAAGGCTTTTGGGAATGATTTTAGGTGAAGTGTTGGAACGCAACCCAACAATTAAGGAACAAAACATTGAGAAAGTAGTCAAGAAAGTTATAGCTTCCACAATAGTATCTAGTGATTGATTTTTTTTTGCGATCACCGTGAAAATTTTCACAATTCTCTTCTATAACACCAATTCACTAATATTTAAAGACTAGGTTGATTTCGTCGCAATAAAAACTACTTTTTAAAATCAAGATTTATCTTACTGAATTGGGGTTATAGATTATAGAGATTTAATTTGAGTAAATTCCTGAATTTATTGTGTAAATCTTATCATATGAAAGTTGGCTATCTTATCCAAACTCATAAAAATCTAAACCAGATTTATCGCCTGATTCGTACGATCAAAAAATCAAGTCCTGATTCTCAAGTGATCGTAAGTCACGATTTTTCTGGTTGCAATTTAGATGTAGAAACGCTCAAAGATTTATCAAACATCGAAGTGATTCCAGCTAAAGGATCACGAGGAGTAGATTTTTCTATAATTCAAAACTATCTGGATGCTGTAAAATTCCTTAAGGATAACAATATTCATTTTGATTGGTTGATCAACATCACAGGTCAAGATTATCCTACTCAACCACTTTCAGAAACTCAAAAATTCCTGGCAGAAACGACTTATGATGGCTTTTTAGAATACTTTGAAGTCTTCTCTAAAGAAAGCCATTGGAGTATTAGAGAAGGTTACACTCGGTATTATTATAAATATAACCAACTTCTGTCACACTTACCTGAAGGTCAAAAGGAAATATTAAATTACTTAAAAGTAATTAATTATATACAGCCCTTTTTTCGCCTCAACTTCTCTTATGGTGTGACAGTTGGATTGAGAAGCTCAACGCCTTTTAATGAGAAGTTTATTTGCTATGGAGGCTCTTTTTTCTGCACTTTGTCTAGGAAGTGTGTTGAATACCTGTACGAATTTTCTATATCAAATACTGATGTCGTAAATTATTACAAAGGTGTATGTGTATCAGTCGAATCTTATATACAAACAGTGCTGGTGAACAGTCAATTATTTAATTTATGTAACAACCCAAAACGCTACTTTGATTTTTATAAAACTCGTAACGGTCATCCGCGAATACTCACAACGAATGACTATCCATTAATAGTTCAAAGTAATACGCATTTTGCTAGAAAATTTGATTTATCTAGAGATAGCAAGATATTAGATCTCCTAGACACTAGGATCCTGGAACTTGCTTAATAGTTATCAATTAACACCGCTTGATAACTGATAACTGATAACTGGTAACTGATATGATTGTTATTCCTAAAGTTAGTGTTGTAGTCCCAGCTTATAATGTGGGCTCCTACATTCAGGATACACTGATTGGTCTAGAACGCCAATCGTTCCGTGATTTTGAGGTGATTATTGTAGACGACGGCTCTAGTGATGATACTGCTGTTGTAGTTCAAACTTTTATAGAGCGAGATTCACGCTTTAAATTATTGCAAAAACAAAATGGTGGTCTTTCATCAGCACGCAATTATGGCATTCATCATGCTTGTGGCGAATATATTGCACTATTAGATGGCGATGACATCTATCATCCAGACAAGTTAGCTAATCATGTAGATCGACTGGATCGCACTCCAGAAGCCGGAGTTGTGTACAGTGCTTCGAGAGCAATTCGTGATGATGGAAGTTCAACATTCGTATTCCTAAGCGGTAAACCAATCAAGTCTGACCCAGTTTTAGCTTTACTGTGCAAGAACTTTGTAGGTCATGGCTCTAATGGAGTATTTCGCCGGTGTGTATACGATGAAGTGGGTGAATTTGACGAAAGTCTACGTAGCTGTGAGGATTTAGATTTCTGGATGCGGGTAGCTTTGACGCGACGCTGGACTTTTTACAGGGAAGCGCGTGTATTGAGTTATTATCGCGTCCGTCCTTCTGGGCTTTCGTTCAATGTAGGACAAATGCAGTACTCTTGTGAACAGGTGATTCAGAATGCTCACCACAGTTATCCGGAGTTAGTAGAGCCGATACTACCAACAGCTTATGCTTATATGTATCGTTACCTTGCTCGCTTATGTCTTCAAGGTGGGGATGCAAAGAAAGCTCGTGATTTTTTGAATCAAGCGATCGCCGCAGATAGTTCCATATTCTACAAAGATCCACGCTCACTACTTACCTTAACAGCTGCGCGTTTAGCACCACTTGCTCAAATCGTGATTGGGCGATCGCTAGGAAAAGCAGTCGCCAAATAGGCGCTATTATATCTCTACCAACATAGACCATGAAACAAATTTCTTTGATTAAGAGTGGCCTTTGGATAACCTATAGTACATTTCTTTTACGTTTTTTCGCTTTATTAAGTAATTTAGTTCTCGCAAGGTTACTCTTACCATCAGACTTTGGAGTTATTGGAGTTGCTTACGTTTTTTGGTCTTTTTTCACACTCTTTACCCAAAGCACAACAGGGTCATTTATTGTTTACAAAGGTACTGAAGATAAACGTTACTTAAACACCACCTACACAATAAGTCTTTACATTGGAGTCTCTTTTGCGGTAGCTATGATAGCTACCGCACCATTGGTAGCTAATTTTTTCCATCAGCCAAATTTAACTTGGATATTAATAGTATTTGCTTTTAATCTAGTCCTATCCTCTATACTCTACGTTTATTCTGGCATCATGACCAGACAGATGCAGTATCAAGAGCAGGCAAACATAACTTTAATAAGCTCTATAACTCGATTATTATGTACCACCGGCTCTGCTTTGGCGGGGTTGAGTTATTGGTCGTTTGTGATTGGAGATACTGCTTCTTGGATAGTTGGTTGTATTTTATGTCGCTATAAATCTGGTCATCGCTTACGTTTAGAAATTAATCCAGAGGTTAAATCTGAAGTTTTATCTTTTTGTCTAGGCGCAACAGGTTCTAGCTTTGGGTTCTATGTAAATGCAAACGTTGACAATCTAGTTGTTGGTAAGGTATTGGGCAATGCTAGTCTTGGTTACTATAATCTTGCCTATCAATTAACCATGGCTTTATCGACTATATTTAATTCAGTTATTGGTCAATTGGGAACGCCAATTTTTGCACAATTAACAGATGAGAAAGAGCAAGAAAATGCTCTTTTTAACGTTGTTGAGCAAGTTGCTTTTATAACTGCTCCTATATACGCACTAATCCTTTTAACCCTTGATAAATCATTGATAACTTTGGCATTTGGAGCTAAATGGACACCAATGACCATAGTTATTCCTGGGCTGCTAGTTTTTGCATATTTTCGCGTTATTAATAGCCCTCTAGATTCTATGCTTTCGGCGAAAGGTCGACCAGACATTAATGCTAAAGTTAATCTGTATATTGCGCCGATTGCTGTGTTTGGTTTTGTTTTTGGTGCGAAATATGCAGGAATTCTGGGAGTCAGTGTTGCTGTTGCTTCCATTCTAGGATTTGTTTGGACATTTTCCTGGTGGTTAGCGGGCTGCAAACAATTTAATTGGTCAATGCGTAGGTTTTTATTGTCTTGTTTTATTCCAGTTCTTTTAATTATCTTACCTCTGGTGATTTCTATAAATCTACCTTTGATTTTAAAACAGATTGTATTTGTTTTAATTTATATTTTAAGTATTAAATTCATACTGCCACGACAGTTTATAAAATATCAAATTGTAGCTAGTCAATCAGCCAGATTCTTGAAAGAAAAATTGGGATATTAATTATTTGTTAGCCTCACGAAAAATCCTAGAAAATACTGAGCAACTATTATCAATTCTTCAAGCAATACGAGATAAATTAAACAATAAATTAAATTGGAAAAATATAGCTAACGAAATAGTAAACGTAATGTCAAATGAATTAAATGTTGAGATCTAATATGCCACTAATCTCTGTTATTATTCCTGTCTATAATGGTGAAAAAACTATTCGAGAAACAATTGAATCCGCCCTAAATCAAACCTTTTATGATTTAGAAATTATAGTTATTGATGATGGATCCAAAGACTCTAGTTGGAATATTGTTTCTAGTATAAAAGATCCTCGTATCAAGCTATTTAAATATAAGAATTCTGGTGTAGCCGTCAGTCGCAATCGAGGACTTGCTCATGCATCTGGAGAGTTTATTGCTTTTTTAGATGCTGATGATCTTTGGACACCAGATAAGCTAGAAGCACAATTTAAGGCTTTGCAAACAAATCCCGAAGCTGCGGTTGCTTATAGCTGGGTAAACTACATCACTGAAAACGGCGAATTTTTTCGCTTAGGTAGTCACACAAGTATCAATGGAAGTATATATGAAAAGCTTTTAGTAGAGAACATTTTAGAAAATGGCTCTAATCCTTTAATTCGAAAGCAGGCTTTAACTGAAGTAGGTGATTTTAATCAAGCATTATCGCCAGCCGATGATTGGGATATGTGGCTACGTTTGGCGGTTCGCTATCACTATGTAGCTGTATCACGTCCTCAAATTTTATATCGAATGTCTCCTCATTCAACGTCTTCCAATATTTTAAAGATGGAAGCAGCCTGCTTACGACTTCTAGAGGAAGCTTTTAATGATGCTCCTGAATCCCTACAACAAATGAAAAGAAATAGTTTTGCTTGTCTTTATAAGTACTTAGGGTTGAAAGCACTAGAAGCTCCTTTGGCAAGAAAAAACGGTATAATCGCCATTCGATATTTTTGGCAAGTCATTAAAAACAATCCGTCGGTGCTTTTGGAATGGACAACAATGTCGAAAGTGTTATGTAAAATTTTTGGAGTAATTATCTTACCTTGTACACAATATTTGTGGTTAAAAAATACATTTAAAAAAATGTTTTTAAGACAAAAATATCCTCTCAATTTCACAAATTAATGCATGAATTTATGTATAACTTTGGATTTATCGTAGAACAGATGTTAGGTCATATCACACACTACCAAAACTTAATTCGGTGGGTAGGTGAAGATGATGAAGTTTCTGCAACTTGGAGACCTATAAAAAGTGGTGTAAATGACATTTGGGAGAATTTACCAATTGTTCGTAGTAACTGGTCACTGCAAGCTAGTTTACGTGCTCGCGAAGCAATTCAAAATGCTCTGCGTTCCAATCCTCTAGACGTACTATTTTTGCATAGCCAAACTTTGGCTCTGTTTGCTATCCCGGTGATGCAGCAAATACCAACGATAATTTCCACCGATGCGACGCCACTTAACTTGGATAGTATCGCCGCAGGTTATAACCATAAAGTCGATGGTAACCCTTTATTCGAACGTAGTAAATTCCTTTGGAATCGAAGCACCTATCACGCTGCTACTACTGTAGTAGCGTATTGTCAGTGGGTTAAAGATTCCCTAATTACTGACTATGGGGTTCCAGAAGAAAAAGTGATCGTTATTCCGCCAGGTGTGGACATGGAACAGTGGGATTTTGGACGCGATCGCGCACTACGTCCAAAAACACAAAGCGATCGCCTACGCTTGTTGTTTGTAGGTGGTGAATTCGCACGTAAAGGTGGCTGCACTCTGTTAGAAGCATTTCGTCAAACATTACACCAATATTGCAGCTTGGACATTGTTACCAAAGACACAAACCTTGAGCAGGAATTGGCAGGAATGGAAGGTGTGCGTCTACATTATGGTTTAACGGCTAACAGCCCAGAACTTAAGGATCTCTTTGCTAAAGCTGATATTTTTGTCTTCCCAACACTTGCTGACTGCTTTCCAAACGTTGTTATAGAAGCAATGGCAGCAGGCTTACCAATCATCACTACTAATGTGGGTGGATTATCTGAGCAAGTAGAAGATGGAGAGAATGCCCTGATTATACCACCCTCTGACGCAAACGCTCTGATTGCTGCTGTTTCCGCCTTGAAAAACGACGAAACAAAACGAGTTGCAATGGCTGTTAAGAGTCGCCGCTTAGCTGAACAACGCTTTGACGCACGCCGCAACTACGGCGCGATTCTTAGCTTGATGAAAAGTATGTCGAAGGAAGTCAAAAGTAAAAATCGTGAACAAAGATCTTATGCCAGAATCTAAAACGGATATTGCAATTTTTCTGCGTGGGCTTTATGAAGGGGGTGCTGAACGTATAATGCTCAATTTAGCTAGCGCTTTTGCTCAACGAGATTTGAATGTTGATTTAGTGCTTGCTAGAGCAGAAGGTTCTTATTTACCGCAAGTACCAACTGGAATTCGAATTGTAGATTTAAAAGCTAGATGGATGCCAAGTAGTTTTCCAAAATTAGCAAGATACCTGTCGCGCGATCGCCCTAAAACTCTCTTGGCTGCATTACACTACCCTTGCGAAATAGCTTTATGGGCAAAACGTCTTACTAGAGTATCTACACGCATAGTAGTTACTGAACACAATACCTTGTCTGTTGAGGCACAACGAATACCACAAACCTCTGTACGTCTATCCCCCTTAGCTGCAAAACTCTTCTATCCTTGGGCAGATGGGATTGTAGCTGTTTCCCAAGGGGTAGCTCAAGATTTAGCTAACATAACTAAGCTACCTAACAAACGCATCCAAGTTATTTACAACCCAGTTATAGTACCTGAAATATTCACAAAGGCTAAAGAGTCTGTGAATCACCCTTGGTTTAAACCAGGAGAACCGCCCGTCATCTTGGGAGTAGGAAGATTATATCCACAAAAAGATTTCGCAACTCTGATCCGTGCATTCGCCCTTGTACGCCAACTGTCACGAGCACGGTTGGTAATTTTAGGAACTGGACCACAACAACCATATTTAGAGAACTTAATACATGAGTTGAATTTAGAGCAAGACGTTGTGCTACTGGGTTTTGTAGAAAATCCTTATGCTTATATGGCAAAAGCAGCAGTCTTTGTTTTGTCTTCAGCTTGGGAAGGCTTGGGAAATGTACTTATAGAAGCAATGGCTGTAGGAACTCCTGTTATATCTACAAATTGCCCAAGTGGTCCTGCTGAGATTCTCGCTGATGGTAAGTACGGTTCATTAACACCGGTTGGTGATCCTAAAGCTATGGCACAGGCAATTTTAAGTATATTAGCAGGCAACACAAAAAAAGTTGACTCAACTTGGCTTCACCAATTTACTTTAGAAGCTTGTTCAGAAAAATATTTAAACATATTAAACAGGAGTCAGAAGTCAGAAGTCAGAAGTCAGGAGTCAGTAGTAGAACGTAGGTTGGGTTGAGGAACGAAACCCAACATTTACAAAGGTTCGTTGGGTAGAGCGTCAGCGAAACCCAACCTACGATTTTCTCCCTGCTCCCTATTTGCAAGATAACCGTTCCCAGTTAAATGCAGTCAAATTATCTTGATATATTTCTTGCATAACTGCACCTAGCCAAACAAAAAAGAACCAAATAAAGACTGCCATCCAACTTAAAGGAGTGGCATTTAGTTGTAGATATAGCACAGCTAAGCAGGCGAACGCTCGTTTACTTAAAGTATTACCTTGCACGGCTGGTGTATAGAAAAAAAACAGAGTCAGCATCAATGCTAAGACAAAGCAACCGAATCCAACTACACCATGCAAATAAAGTACTGCAGCGTATGTTGAAAAAGAACCAAGACCAATATAAACATCTTCATATAAATTTGCTCTACCTTGTATTACTCCCCAGCCCAACCAAGGTTTTTCTTGCCAAGCTTCCAGAGTTTTGCTGACAACTAATGCCCGTTCTTGTGATGAACTAGAACGAGCACTGTTAAAAATTTCCGTTGGTTTATCGAATAATTGTCTAACTGATAGCCCTAAAAATGAACAGATTAAAAATGTGAAACTTGCTAACCACAGATAAGCTTGTCGCATTAGTTGACTGCGAAAACCAGCAATAATTAAAAACGATAATGGTAAGCAAATCCAAGCTAGACGACTAAAACTAACTAATAAGCCACACAATGAACCGGCTAAAGCGAAATTTCGTAAGCGATGATCTTTTTCAGAAAGACAAATGATAAAACAAAATACAGAACAAATGCCTAAAATTGGGGGATCAGGAGTGTAAAGTACTGTTCTTGGTAAAGGGATACCAAAAAACGATTGTATACTAGCAAGAACAATGAGCAAACTAGATTTGTCTCCAGGAATTAAGCGTGCTAGTAGAGGTGCATAAACTGTATTACGAACACCGACTACAAGCAAGAGCATCTGAATACAGGTATTGATTAAATAGCCACTTGCCATCCAAGCAACTGCACGGGTAATGACTTCCACCCGCAACTTAGTCCAAAATGGTAAAGCTAAGCAGGCAAAAATGAAGAAGTAACTTTTTAAGAAAGTGACCATACCAGCAGCAGTTTCTTGCCCAGGGAAACCCATCCCATAAAGACCAAGAATTTCAGTCCAAAGCATCACTAGTGCCATTGCTAACCAAGCCCATACACAAGCTGGTAGTGACCCTTTTACAACTTGGTCAATATTGAAAGCGAGTGCAAGTAAAACAAATATAACAGCTGGATAAAATAAAGGCTGTATGCCTAAGAGCCACCAAATAGGTGTAAGAATAATCGTCCAGTAAATCACTCTTTCGGCAGATGAAAAATTATTGATTTTGAATGCTTTCTGGTTGCTAATAATGTTGCGAAAGAAGAGCTTAAACATTTAGGGAAATCTAATGTATAAATTGTATTAATGTTAATCTTTTAACCTTATTTTTTTGATTACTAGTATAATTTATAAATTCAATTTTACGCTGGTATTGTATTACTAAAGATATGTTTAATATAAAGCCGTTATAAGAGGTCAATTGAATGAATAGAGTGATTGCAATTACAGCTAGACACTGGAAATCTCTACTTGGCTTAAATATACTGTTACTTACAGCCGCATTTGCATCTGTCAAATATTCGCCACAAGTATGGACTGCTACCACGCAGTTTATTTTGCCTGATTCAACTAGTCATCTGGATGCTAATTTGGGAACTCTCGGTTCGCTTCAGAATAGGGATCCTGGTTTTTCCCCTCAGGTCAATCCTTTGAAGGTACAAGCATCGATACTTACTAGCGATGCTTTGTTAGAGCACGTGTTAGCTTCTGACCCAGAGAAAAGTAAATTTAACAGGTTTTCTAGCTACAAGGGATTATTTAAGATAGCTCCTCAGGAGCAGTCTACAATTATTTCAGCGACGGTGAGTGGTTCTTCACCAGAAATAGCGCGATCGCGCGCACTCGCTCTCATAGAAGCCTATCAAAGACGCTTGAACCAACTCCGACAAGACAACAGTCAAGCACGGCTACAATTTAGTAGAAAAGAACTAGCTCAAGCTAAAGAAAGATTATCTGAGGCTCAAGGTAAATTAGCTGCTTTCAGGCAATTTACTGGGTTAGCAAACGTTGAAGAACAAACTAAAGGTATTGTCAACACAATCAATAATTTGAGTACTGCTAATGCACAAGCGATCGCGCAAGCAGCAGCTAGCAAAAATCGTGCTCGTATGATATCACAGCGCCTAAATCTTGCTCCAACATCAGCAATACAGTCTTTAAGTTTAGGCGAAAATCAAGACTACCAGTTTGTGCGACGCAAGCTTGCTGAAGTGCAAGCAACTTTGATACAAAAGCAAGCTACATTGACGGATGATCATCCACAGGTACAGGAACTCCTTCAACAGCGCACGCAGCTACAAATCGCACTTGCACAATACATTAATAAAGCAGCTAATCGTCGTCGAATAGACTCCACGGTAACTACCGATGCACAAGGTCGTGCCACTCTCATCCAACAAATGATTTTAGCAGACGCTGATGCTAGCGCTCAGCAGCAACAATCAGTAAAACTACAAGCTCAAATTCAAAAACTCCAAGCCGTCTTAAAAGCTCTACCTGGAAGTCAGCAGAAACTCATGGATTTACAGCGACAAGTTGATGTTGCTGAAGGTGTTTATAAAGGCTTAGTAGCTCAAACACAGCAGAATAATATTGACTCCTTTAATGCTTACCCGAATGTACAGGTATTCGATCCACCCAGAGTTGATCCAAAACCAACCAGTCCAAGAATGTCTTTGGCTTTAATCAATGCAGGTGTTGCATCAGTTATTGGTAGTATTGCCCTAGTGTTATTGCTAGAAAGACGCAACCCACTGTTGAGTTCCAGAGATTTAGAAGCAGTTGAATTCCAGATGGTGGTACGAATTCCCCGACTTAAACATTTGAGTATGGGAAAACAACTGGATAACGAAACAGAAATCGAGTTTCAACGATTAGCCTCAGGAATTACCTTACAACCTCTCGAAGATCGGCGTTTGTTAATTACTAGTGCAATTATGGGAGAAGGAAAAACCACGATCACTCTAAAACTGGCTATAGCTTTAGTGAATTTGGGTTTTCGGGTGTTGTTAGTCGATGGAGATTTACGTAAAGGAGAACTAAGCAGACGCTTGGGTGTTTCTCAGGAGCTACAAACCAACTTACAACCAGTCTCAATCCGACCAGATCTTGATTTATTACCAGCTTTACCACAACAAAGCAAAAAAACTGCGCAAAAGGTCACAAGACGACAATTGCAGCAGATGTTAGCACAGGCTGAGTCTACGAATAATTATGATTATGTCCTGGTTGACAGCGCCCCTGTTAGTTTAACAAGTGAAACAGCTTTGATGGCTGCGGCTATTCGGAATGTGTTGTTCGTCGTTCGTCCGGGAGTGAGCTACACTCACTCGGTAAATGAAAGTATTCAACAACTGATTCAGCACAACGCTCGGATGTTCGGTTTGGTAGTCAATGCAGAGGAAGCACAAACCATACCATATTCTTACAGCTTTAAACGTTCCGGTTCTTTATTAGAGTCTTAGGTGATGCGTCGTAGAGATACAATCAAGCTGGCAATATCTAGCATTGCTACACTACCACTGATAGAAAAGAGCCTGTCTAGTGCTGGAAAGTCGGATAGTACGAGAATTAAGGTAGATTGGGGAAGATCGCAAGCTGAAATTAGTCCTTTCGTTTTTGGCTCAAATGATTATGAAATAACTATTCCTGAACGTGCTGCTAGCAGTGCGTATCAACAGCGGTTGGCAAAATTAGGTATTGGTTTAATTAGAATTCACCATAATGGTTTATCTGATACTTGGAGCGATCCAGCAACCAAAACCTGGAATGAAGCAAAAATCAAAGCTGGATACAGTGTTTCCTATACTAAAAAACCTACCATTATCCAGAATATTCCAGGATGGCCTAAGTGGATGGCTCAGAACCAAGAGGGTTTGCTTGATCCTTCAGAGTACGACAATTATGCGACCTTCTGTGGACAACTAGTAAAAATTATCACTCACAATCTTGCTCAGCGACAAGTTATTTACTGGGAACCCTTTAATGAAAAAGAGATTACTTACCAAAAAGCAGGTAAGTTAGATGAACTTTGGAAAATCTACAACAAAGCTGCGATCGCAATGAAGGCTGTCAACCCACGTATCAAGGTCGGTGGCCCAGCTCTAAACTGGAATGATACAAGCAAACTGGTTCCTTTTCTCAAAACCTGTAGAGCAAATATAGATTTTATTTCTTGGCATGGTTACGGTACTGGCAATGCTAGCGAGTCTACTGCTGAGTTAATGTCCCATACATCAGGATACAGATCTCAAGTAGAGGGGTTTCGCGCGCTGACAAAGCAATACATTCCAGATAGGAAAGTTCCTCTGCTATTAGGCGAGTATAACATAAATTACTCATGGGATTCTGGGGAAAAGCGTCAGAATACCTATCTAGGGGCTGTTTGGTTTGCTTCAGTACTGAAACATTTGGGTGATGCTGGGATTGATATGGCGACTTCCTGGCTGCTTAAGGATGGAATTTATGGGATGATTGACCCAGAAAACGATTTGCGACCTGTAGCAGTTTTCTTTTCGTGGGGTATTAAATACTTAACGGGAAGGATAATGTATACAGAAAGTGAGAACCCATTGATAGAAGCAATGGCAGTTCGTCAGTCAGATGATCGGCGATCGCTACTGCTGATCAACAAATCAGATGTTGTTGCCAAACTCAGTATTTCGGCAAAACAAAATCTAACTTCTGTTAAAAGCATACCGGTGTTTTATCTCAATAGTAATGGTGTCAAAAGTGCTAGCCTTCCAAAGGAAGCACTTTTAAAAAAACCTCTAATTTTGCCTCCCTACTCTCTCGCTTTGCTGCGAGTGTAAAATTGTCAATAACTGAACTTGACCTCTCCCTTGGCTGAAGCCGGAGGCTCTCAGCATATTTTTGGTAGAGTTGAGTCCATCTCCGGTCTAAAGACGTCGCCTTTATCTACTCAAAACGCGCAAACTTCGGCAAAACGCGATACCTCATGAGTTACCCCCTTGACGTTGTTTAAGGTAGTCTTGCAAGGAAAGAGACTGATTTTTCTGTGTTGTTTTGGTTGGCGGTGGTGTGGTTGGCGGCTTAGTTGCTCTGACTTCAATGCGACCAATGGTTACGTTAATGGTAGGTGTTGTCACCACTGTTGTCGATTCATTATTAGCTGAATCTTTGAATCTTTTGCCTGGATTATCAACATAAGAATACATTGATGATTGTGTAACTGCGGCAACAGGTTTGACTGTGGGGATTGGGAATTGGGGATTGAGCGGTCGCGATATTGCAGAATCTATATGTGGTTGAATATTTCCTGTAATTACCAATTTCGTAATTGAGGTGTTCATTGGTTGAATTTTTGGTTCTACTGGAGTGGGTGTGATTTCATGAGCAGGAAGTCCAAGTGTGGCTGTTGTTACATTATTCACCTGTGATGACAGTTCATTCTCAGAGGTGTAAACTACCTGATTTAATGATGGTTTTACTGGAGTGGGTGTGATTTCATGAGCAGGAAGTCCAAGTGTGGCTGTTGTTATATTATTCACCTGTGATGATGGTTCATTCTCAGAGGTGTAAACTACCTGATTTAATGATGGTTTTACTGGAATGGGTGTGATTTCATGAGCAGGAAGTCCAAGTGTGGCTGTTGTTACACTATTCACCTGTGATGATGGTTCATTCTCAGAGGTGTAAACTACCTGATTTAATGATGGTTTTACTGGAGTGGGTGTGATTTCATGAGCAGGAAGTCCAAGTGTGGCTGTTGTTACACTATTCACCTGTGATGATGGTTCATTCTCAGAGGTGTAAACTACCTGATTTAATGATGGTTTTACTGGAATGGGTGTGATTTCATGAGCAGGAAGTCCAGGTGTGGCTGTTGTTACACTATTCACCTGTGATGATGGTTCATTCTCAGAGGTGTAAACTACCTGATTTAATGATGGTTTTACTGGAATGGGTGTGATTTCATGAGCAGGAAGTCCAGGTGTGGCTGTTGTTACACTATTCACCTGTGATGATGGTTCATTCTCAGAGGTGTAAACTACCTGATTTAATGATGGTTTTACTGGAGTGGGTGTGATTTCATGAGCAGGAAGTCCAGGTGTGGCTGTATTTATTTTTGTTTGGATGATTTCTGATGTAGATAGTATTGCAGCTTGTGTTTGTCCAGTTTGACTATCTGTTTGCAGGGGGGGATTTATCTGATTTGGTAGCGTTGCTACTGGATTTGTAACGCTGGTGGTAGTCAATTGAACTGGTGACTGGGAATTTATGACTGATGCTGATGATTGGTTGGTTGATGCAGAATTTTCGATGATTATAGTTTTTACAAGTGCTTGTCTTTCCTGGCTGACAATTTCTTGAGAAGTATTATCTACTGGTTGAGATAATTCTCGAGTGAAAGCATTCATGTAACTGTAAGGTAATCTTGATATTGCTGCTGCATGATTGCCCTGTGCTACCAATGGAGAGTGAGACAAGTCTGGTAATTGTGTCTGTCTAATTCCTTCTGTGTCACCTTGTTGAGCAAGTTGTTCACTCTGTGAGTTTGCCATTGCTGCTGGAGTAGTTGCGTCATCGCTGGCTATCATTTGTCCTGGAGCAAACATAGAAGCGATCACAGGTTGTAACACTGATGTTAAACCTAAAGTACGTGCAGCTAGTGTGGTCAAAAAATCGGTCATGAGTTTACCAAATCTAAATAGAACTGCCGTCGGAATTGACTCATAGACAAAATATCAACTTCTCCCCACCCGTAATAGCGCGCTAATGTGTGGACTTCATGCAGCAGGCGTTTTGCTTGGTGACTCAGTTCGCTCCAGAAAAATGTCACGATATCAAATAAAACCTGCCAAGAATGGCTGCACGCCAGACAGGTAAGATTTAACAAAATTTCTGCTTGGGGATCATGTTCTGCAATATGTGCTGCCAATTGACTCATCAATGCTGGGGGTAAATTGTGATCGGTTAAATCATCACCATGATATTTAGTTTGTAATACACAACGCTGTCCAATAATATGGCGCACCATGTTGACATCTTGATAACCAACCACAGCTGCTAAATCCTGACTGTTTGGTAGACGGAATCGTAATTGATAATCTTCCCAATTCAAAAAATATTCCTGCTGCACTACCGAAATGGGTTCACAAACACGTATATCCCCTACATTCATCGTAAACTCCAAGCGTTCACCACATTGCGAACACTCGGCGTAACTCTCGATTTTGCTTCCCAGAGTCATTTCCCTGAGTGTCAATAAATATGCATCTCTCTGTCCAATACTCAACGCTGCCAGTTCCTCTAGTGATTGATTTGGGCAAGCAACGCACAACAAAGTCAACGCCCTATCTATAGGATGCTGACTCTGACCAATTTCCCATATTTGTAGAATTTGCTGGGCAGTCAAGGAACGCATGATCACAATTCAAAATTCAAAATGGAACAAGAGGGAGATGGGGGGAGGAGCAATCATGTCCCCTTCCCACTCCTACCTAAGTTGGTTCAACAAAACTAGGTTCGGTCGGTTCGGTGACTGCATAATCACGTTCCCAACCTTCGTTTTGCAGTTGGATGTTTTGAATTGCTACGGCGTTGGCGTTAGCGTCTAAGTCAGGGATGGCCTGAAATTGAGAGACCCAACAACGAAAGACTTTGTAGGCGATCGCTAATTGTCCTGCTTCGTTATAAACTTCGATAATCAAGTCTTTACGAAAGTCTTTGAGCGACACTTCTGCACCCAATCCAGAGCCATAATTCCAAACTTTATTCGCCCATTGTTCAAAATCTTTGTCGTGAGTGACACCACGTTCTAAGGTAATGGGGTCATATTTGGTCTGCCCTGGTGAATGGCGAGGACTACTAGGATCACCGCCTTCGCGGTGGGTTACGACTTCAGTTGTACGTTTTAAGGCGCTGACTTTGCTAATCCCGGCCACATATCTTCCATCCCATTTCACACGGAACTTGAAGTTTTTATACGGGTCAAAACGTTGAGCATTAACACTAAATTGTGCCATATTTTCTTCCTATTGATTCAGTAGTTATACCAACTCTTTTTGGGAATTTTCCATCGATTTCCCTACTCCCTAAGTATCTATTTGACCTGCAATCTGTTGGAATTTAATAATTACAAACTCTGCTGGTTTTAGGGGGGCAAAACCAACGATGATGTTGACGATACCCAAATTAATATCGTTTTGGGTGGTTGTTTCGCGATCGCATTTGACAAAGTAAGCTTCTCTTGGCGTTTTTCCTTGAAATGCTCCTTGACGGAACAAGTTATTCATAAATGCCCCAATATTTAATCGAATCTGTGACCACAATGGTTCATCATTGGGTTCAAATACTACCCACTGTGTACCACGGTATAAGCTTTCTTCTAAGAACAAGGCAAAACGTCGCACAGGTAGATATTTCCACTCAGATGCTAGTTGATCAGCACCTTCTAGGGTTCTTGCACCCCAAACTACGTTTCCGTAGACAGGGAAAGACCGCAAACAATTCACACCTAGAGGGTTCAACTGCCCATTTTCGCCATCAGTCATTTTGACAGCCAACTGTCGCACGCCCGAAAGGGTGGCATCTATACCGGCGGGTGCTTTCCATACGCCCCGTGTAGCATCGGTACGAGCCATAATACCAGCGATCACCCCAGAAGGAGGAAATTCGTCGAGGCGGTTCTGTTTGAGTGGATCGGGGATTTTTTCTCGTGGGGAGTAAATTACCGCATTTTTTTCTCGAAATTGTCCGTAGCGATCACTCCCAACTCCACGACTGCTATCTGTGACATCAGATATCTTATCCCAATTGGACGGCGGATCAATAATTAGGACAGCCCGCCGCTTCTTACAATACTTCAAAGCAGCCGCTAGCAACACTTGACCATCGTTGGTATCTAAAACGTTATCATTAGCACTGCGTGTTGTTGGTGTAATAATCAGCAAGTTAAACAGATCCGTCTGTTCTAGAGCGTACAGACCTCGTTTTTCTGCCTCACTACCTAAAAAATCAGTATATGTAGGATCGCCACCATCTTCCCCACTAGCCAATGTTCCTTCACCCTCTGCAGGTCTGGTACTTGGAACAGTCCCGACGATATCAATTAAGGATGAATCTTCCGCAATCACACTATCTACATAGCGAGCAGAATTAGGATCTGTGGAGAGATTATTAAAAATTTCTAAAACTTGGTCTTGAGTTTCGCCAGGAATTACTTGCTCAATTGAGAGGTTGAATATCTTATCGTTGTTAACATCAGTACCAAATTTAGGATGTGAGACTTTTACTTTGAGTCCGTTCATCCATACGCCTTCACTGGTGGCCTGTACTGTCAAACCGTTGACTGTAATTTCTGCTTTTTTCGCACCACTACCAACCACACGAACAATAATGGCATCGCTACCGCCGTTGAGGAAGTATTGCTGCACAGCATAGCTCATGGTACTGTTGACCGCTAAACCGCCAAACTGTCTCTCAAAATCGCCATAATTTTGAATCCGCAATGGTTTGTTTACAGGTCCTCTGTTTGCTCGACCAATAAACGCAGTAATTGAAGTTGCAACCCCCGTAATGGTGCGTATACCACTAGGTATTTCCTCAATGTAAACACCAGGATAGGTAGGCAGGGTAGGCATAATATTTCCTCTCCTTTGTTTGGTTAATTTCAGCGGAATCAGTTATGGAAAGTTGTTTATAAACAACAATTTCAATAGAAGCTTTTGCTCAAGCCAGTTTTTGATATTTTTGACTAACTTTTCAGGATCAATAGCAAGCTCATCTCACACTTCCATAAAATGGGGTGTACTGAAATATTGAAAGAGGTTTTAACAACCGTATCAATAATACAATCATGTACCTCTTAGCTTTGGGAATGGTTTGTAACATTTTTATAAACCAGTCTCCGGATTATGTCGTAGGAATGGTTGTGCAATTAAAAAAAATCGTAAAATTTGAGAGTCCGCAAACTCCAACCTAAAAACTGAAATAAAAAAGTTGTAAAGTGTCACATCAAGAATATTTACTTATTGACAGTAAATAAAAGATGTGAATAAAAGGTCAGAGATCTGGCGTGGAGACAGAGCGATAAGCCCAAACAGGACTTACGCAAGTGGCGCAGGCGGCCGCGCTCGTATTGTTAATTTATTACACACTCATTCTGGTATTAGTGGTTTTTCCATACAGGTGCAAGATATAAGCTGTGCCAGTTATCCCCATAATTTAATACATATGTACTAAATTTTAGCGCTCAACTGAAAGCTGTCCGGAGTATTGATATATGAGGCATAGTGAATACAATACTGCTCGGTTAAGGAAAACCGTAGGTTGGGTAGAGCGCATAAGCGTTACCCAACGAACCCTTGAAAATGTTGGGTTTCGTTCCTCAACCCAACCTACATTAATTTAAGTTTTCGGCTTAACCGAGCAGTATTGATAGTGAATATGGCTACATGATGTGCAATCGAATTTTGTTGTTTCTTTACAAAATTGTCTATTCTCTGTTAAAATCTGCTTTGATTATTTAGTGGGTCATTTTCGTGAGTGACTTCGGTTAAATCTCAGCTTTTACTAAAAAGTTTGAGTAATTATTACTACATTACGCTGTATGCGACTTTTACAAAACTCTTATTTCACAAGCATTCCAAACATGAGCGCTTTAGATAAGATTCATTCCACAAAAGCTAGGCAGCAATCTCACCCATCAGTTACACAGGAGGCGGACAGGAAAAAACTATACTGGGTAAAACCGTAATTTCTGCTGCTACTGCACAACCTCCAGCATGGAGGTCTGGGTATAAAGAACAACCTTTATTCGCAGAACGTCGGCAAAATAATGTAGTCGCATCACCTGCACCCACACCAACAATTAATATCATCATTGAGTGGATTGAGGTACGGGGTGTTAGTCCACCTACTCCCACCCCAAGCAAAAAACCTGTATCCCGCAGTCCCGCCTTATCTCTCGATAATTATTTGCAACACCGAAACGGGGGTCAGCGATGAGCAATTTTCTAGCGATCGCCACCGTAACTGCTACACTCAGTCAACTGTTACAGTCAGCTGTAGGTGTGGATGTACCTGGCACAACAGTCACGACTCTGCGACCGGACAATGTAGCAAGTGCTACACTAGCCCCGAAAGTCAATCTTTATCTTTATCAAGTCACCCCAAATGCGGCGTTACGGAATGTGGATACTCCAACTCGCCGTGCTGATGGTACGCTAGTCCAGCGCCCAAAAGTAGCATTGGATCTCCACTATTTACTCAGCTTTTATGGTGACGAGACGCAGTTGGAACCGCAACGCCTGTTAGGTAGCGCCGCCAGTATCCTCCATGCGCGACCTTTGCTGACACGCTCGATGATTCGCGATACTATCAGTAGTGCCACATTTAATTATCTCACTGGCTCTAACCTAGCTGATGAGGTGGAATTAGTTAAATTTAGCCCATTAGGTCTGAATTTAGAAGAATTATCGAAAATTTGGTCTGTATTTTTCCAGACTCCTCATGCTCTCTCGGTCGCTTATCAAGCCTCCGTTGTCTTGATTGAAGCCGAAGAATCTCCGCAAACAGCCCTACCTGTGCGCGATCGCAATATTTATGTTATACCCTTCCGTCACCCTGTAATTGAACGTGTGGGTACAGCCACAGGTGCAGAACAGCCAATTACTATTGGTAGTACCTTAATTATTACTGGCAAACAACTCCAAAATGATATTACCCAGGTACGAATTGGTGACACTGACATCACACCCGCATCAGTCAGTGATACCCAAATTAGCTTACCTTTGACTTCTCCCCCCCTCAACACTGACCTACTCCGGGCGGGTATTCAAGGTATCCAGGTAATCCATCCCTTATTAATCGGGACGCCACCTGAACCTCATCGTGGTAGCGAATCGAACGTAGCCGCCTTTGTGTTGCGTCCCACAATTAGCGTAGATATTGGCTCTGTTACTTGTACAACTACTAATAATGTGACTCGTTGCTCTGGGTCAATTACGATTAATTTTACACCCAGCATCGGTAAAAACCAGCGAGTAGTTTTACTGCTGAACGAACTCCAACCCACTGGTAAAGCACGAGCTTATAATTTTCCAGCGCCATCGCAAAATAGTATTACTGACCCCCAAGTAGATGCAACTAATACCATTACCTTCCCCATAGAACGGGTAGTAGCCAGTACCTATCTAGTGCGGGTACAGGTAGATGGCGCAGAAAGCTTGCTGTCCGTGAATCCCGACCCCAATAACCCAGGATACATTGCACCCCAGGTAAGTATCGGATGAACACCACAGATGTGCAACATTGGCAGAGAGCAAACCAAAATTACCTAATGGCAGCCTTGGCAATTGTGTGTGCGGAATTGCAAGCTTACTGCGATCGCTTACATGGTGAAATCACAGAAAGAGAAAAAAGTCAAGCTCTACAACATAATTTGCAAACAGCCGCCCAGCAATTAATCGCACCTTCAGCCTTAGAAAATTTGTGTGCTGCCTTTGGCTTAAGCAGCTTTGAGCGGGATGTACTGCTGTTATGTGCGGGCATAGAGCTAGATGGAGAATTTGCGCGGTTGTGTCGCATCGTCTCTTTTGATACCTCTAGCACCCACGCCACCTTTAGTTTAGCAATGGCAGCTTTACCAGAGGCTCACTGGAGCGCTTTGCTGCCGGAATCACCCTTGCGTTACTGGCGGTTGCTGGAGGTAAGCGCGGGAAATGTCATGGCTTACAGTCCCTTGCGGATTGATGAGCGGATACTGCATTATCTCACAGGTATGTCCTACCTGGACGATCGCTTGCAGGGGTTAGTAGAACCAGTAGCAGCAGGGGGAGAATTACCACCATCACATCAAATTTTAGCTGACCGTATGATCCAGCTTTGGCAGCAAAGAATTGGCACCGGATCGGCGATTCAACTGTGTGGCGATGAGGATGGGGGGAAAGAGGCGATCGCATCTGCGGTTTGTAATCAATTGGGTATCAGGTTATGGATGCTGCGCGGGGCTGATATTCCAGTCACAGTCGCGGAACGGGAAGCATTAATTCGCCTGTGGGAACGGGAAGCAATTCTGAGCAACACAGCCCTACTGTTAGATTGCCAGCATTTGGACAGTGCCGAAACTACCCGCGCCATCCGCTTTATCGAGCGTATGCGGGGACTGCTAATTGTAGTCACCCGCGAACCCCTGCGGACTCACAGACGTTCCTTACTACGCTTCAATGTCAACAAACCCAGTCCTAGCGAACAAAAGTTACTCTGGCAAAATGCTTTAGGTAACTGGGCAGCAGATATCAACGGTCAGATAGAACCACTGGTAATGCAGTTTAACCTCAGTACCCAGGGAATTCAAGCAGCTTGTTTAGAATTACAAACACAAGAGAGTGAGAAAGCACCAATCAATACCCTGTGGAAAGCATGTCGCGCCCAAGCCCGGACTCGCCTAGACGACCTAGCACAGCGCATTGAACCAGTCGCCACCTGGGATGATTTAGTTTTACCCGAACTACAACACCAGATATTAAAGCAAATAGCCGCCCATGTCAAACAGCGTGCCAAAGTTTATGAAACCTGGGGTTTTGCCAGCAAAAGCGCAAGCGGTTTAGGGATTAGCGCCTTATTTGCGGGGATGAGCGGTACAGGGAAAACAATGGCAGCTGAAGTGCTGGCACATCAACTACAGCTTGACCTTTACCGCATTGATTTAAGTTCCGTAGTCAGTAAATATATCGGGGAAACCGAGAAAAATTTGCGGCGGGTATTTGATGCGGCGGAAGCAGGAGGCGCGATTCTGTTATTTGACGAAGCCGATGCTTTATTTGGTAAGCGGAGTGAAGTTAAAGATAGCCACGATCGCTACGCCAATATTGAAGTCAGCTATTTATTGCAGCGCATGGAAGCTTACCGGGGACTTGCAATTTTGACCACCAATTTAAAAGGCGCTTTAGATACCGCCTTTTTACGCCGTCTGCGTTTCATCGTCCAGTTTCCCTTCCCCGATGCAGCCCAACGCACAGAAATTTGGCGGCGGATCTTTCCAAGTGATACACCCACTGAGGGTTTAGATATGATGAAATTGGGACGATTAAATGTTGCTGGGGGTAATATTCGCAACATTGCCCTGAATGCTGCTTTTTTGGCTGCGGATGCAGGGGAGGCTGTGCAGATGAAACATCTTTTAGCAGCAGCACAGAGCGAATATAGCAAGTTAGAAAAATCTTTAATTGAAGCGGAGATAGGAGGTTGGGTATGAGTGGAGCGATGAACGGTAAATCGGGTTCTCAGGCAAAATCGACAACTCCGCCGCCAGCATTTTCCCTATCTCAGCCAGGGATTTTACAGCGCAAGTGTGACTGTGGGGGTGTAGCAGAGTTAACAGGACAATGTGAGGAATGTAACAGTAAGCGATTGAGTGGGCAGGGACGGGTGAGCAATCCGTCGGTTGGGGATGAGGTTTCTCAGATGGCTGCTTTGACAGGGATGGAGCAGTATCCTGGGCATAGCTTTGGGCGGATGTCGGTGCAGGCTAACGTCTTACAAAGGATTAATACCCCTAATAAAACTGGATTACCGGATGCTCTTAAAGCAGGGGTCGAAAGTTTATCGGGATATTCCCTAAATGATGTCAGGGTTCATTATAATTCGCCAAAACCTGCTCAATTACAGGCATTAGCATACACCCAAGGGACAGAGATTCATGTCACACCAGGACAAGAGGAACATTTACCCCATGAAGCATGGCACGTTGTCCAGCAGATGCAGGGAAGGGTAAAACCGACAATGCAGATGAAGGGGGTACAGATTAATGATGATAAGGGTTTAGAGAGAGAAGCGGAGGTGATGGGAGCAAAAGCTATTAATTTGAAAGCAGATGCACAAATGGCAACTAAATTGTCTAATCGAGGAAAAAACGGTCAATCAAGTCAACAACATGGGGTGGAATATTCATCTCAATTTGATGAGTTAAGTCATGGTTTTATTCAACGTCGTTGTGAAACGTTTCTAGAAAAAGCTGAACCAGTGCAAAGAAGCATTTCTTTTGAAGCCCCTATACAACGAAGTCCTTGCCAAGGTACCACACATGATACGTCAAACGAACACTTGGTGATTGAAACAGATTATACAAACTATATTAATCGTAATGCAAGCCGTGAGTTTGAGATTCCAAAAGGTAGTCTGGATACAAATGAGAACGGAACGCACAAGACTGGTTATGCGGACATAGCAGATAGGAGCGCAAAAGAACTTTATGAGATCAAGAGAGCTACAGAAGCATATCCGGACGCTCAACTGAATAGATACATAGCAATGGCTAACAATTCCTGTGGTCAAGGCTGGAAAGCGGGCAGCTACTATCCAAATGAACGCATTATTGACTTTTCCCGATATGAGGCAAACATGGAAATCTATGCGGTAAAGGACGCCAGACCTGGTTTTATCCGTTATTTGAAGCAGCCGCAGGGTGGCAGATTAGGTATAGCAAATGATCTGGGAGGGGGTGTGTATGTAAGAGGAATGGCTGATCAGGCCGACTTGCCGCCCCTCAATCAGTGGGTTAATATCTGGACACAGGAAATATGGAACGAGGCGCAGAACCCAGAGACAATTGACGTGAATGCTCCAGCGTATTTAAGTACGGTGCAACAGGTTCAGCAAACTGTCCAAAATGTAAACAATAGTCTGCGTGGGGGGATGTTAGATCGGGATCTGCTGAAGCAGGGCTGGAAAAGATTAGAGGACATAATAGCGAATTTGCCTTTCTGACCCCATAATGGGACGTTATGAACTATCTAGAATTATTTCCGAAGTGTGATCCCGATCTTGAGGATGGGCAAATGCAGATAATTTCATAATATATTGTCAAATATTGGAATTTTGCTCACCTAACCCCACTACTGAAAGCCGCTATTTCGGCAGCCGATGTGGGGGAAATGGTGTAGTGCGATCGCGCTTGTAGGGAGCGTTCCTTACCGCCACTTATGTACCCCACCTGACCCCATCCTGGGAACGCACCGCCATAACCCCCGCTACCCATCGAAGTGCGATCGCTCTTGTAGCATTAACCTCAAGTTGTAGGGTGCGTTCGGAATTGTAAATTACTGCGATCGCTAACTTTTACGTGATAGGGCAAATGGTCTGGCTGGGCGATCGCAAGGGGAGGTGGAAACGGGCGATCGCCGATCTTGTAGGATACGTTTCTTGCCAAAACCCCCATCACCCACTCAATTCCCATCCTGGGAACGCACCATCCCCAACAAGTGCGATCGCTGTTCTTGTAGGCTTGCCCATTTGGTGGATAACGCGATCGCCCTTCAAGCTATTTTTGCCTTTGCCGCAGAGCAGAAAACGGAGATCGTCGATAGTGCGATCGCCGCTCTTGTAGCGACTGTCTTGATTGTCAAGCGATCGCTCAATCTTCATCATTTTCTGCAAATAGCGCCTCAAGATCCCGATAGCCACCCACTACTCGCATTACCTCGATTCCCCCTGGAACTAAACGATAAAAGATCAGGTAATCCTCTAATGTTACACTACGCAAGTTGGGATACAATTCATCTCGCCTGCTCCCTATTTGAGGGAACTTAACCAAGAGTTGGAATTTCGAGTTGATTTTCTCAAGAAAGCGCTCTGCCATCTCAACGCTTACCTTCTCAGCAAGATAGTCCATGATATTCTCTATATCTCGGCTTGCTGTTGGTGTAATTCTGCGAAAATTGCTCATTGATCGTTCTGAACACGGCGCTGTCGTAATTTCTCTTGCAGCCCAGTTATTACCGCTTCCGCATCTAATAATTCGCCTTGCTCAGCTTCTGAGACCCCAACCATAACTTCGCGGCGTAATTCTTCAAATCGCCCTTGATAAAGGCGCTCTCGTTCCTCTAATAGCTTAATACCCGCCAAGAATACCTCGTCAACAGAGGCATAATTGCCCTTAGCAACCTGACTTTCAATAAACTGCTCTAGTTCTGGTGGCAATGTAATTGGCATCCTACAATCACCTTCGGATTAACGTGCTTCTATTTTAGCAGTGCGATCGCCGATCTTGTAGGATACGTTTCTTGCCAAAACCCCCATCACCCACTCAATCCCCATCCTGGGAACGCACCATCCCCAACAAGTGCGATCGCTGATCTTGTAGGGTGTGGTTATCCCTCTTCCGTCACTCTGAGGTGAAACCTTAATTTTTGGTTCGCTGAAACCTCGAAAATTCGTTGATTTTTTCAAGACTGATGAGAGAGCGTTATACCATTTTACGAAACTTTTGATACAAATCACTATTCTTACTTCCCCTACCTCCCCTTCTTCACCTGCTTGCCATCTGTATCAGTCTTAAAGTGAAATGGTATGAGTTGCTCATAAGTTACCCCCTTGACGTTGTTTGAGGTAGTCTTGCAAGGAAAGAGACTGATTTTTCTGTGTTGTTTTGGTTGGTGGTGGTGTGGTTACTGGCTTGGTTGCTCTGACTTCAATGCGACCAATGGTTCATCTCCACCATATTGACGGGAATCACAACAATTGGAAAGTAAAAAATTTACTAGCCATACATGAATCCTGTCATCACTATATCCACATGACGCAAGGGAAAACCTAAGATTGTCGGGAGCCGGATGCACCCAAAGGCGCACGTCCGGTTCTAACTGGGAGGGGCGGAAGATAATACTTTCCCTCGACCCATCTAGTCAGGTTTAAACAGTTGCAACTTTTTGATAGTTAGTCCAGGAATTTAATTTCTGGATCAATTTTTGCAAAAGTATAGTTGTCAGCAAGTATATCGGGGAAACAGAAAAGAATTTGCGACGATTATTTGACGCAGCCGAAGACGGTGGATCAATTCTCTTTCTTGATGAAGCGGATGCTTTATTTGGCAAACGCGGTGAAGTTAAAAACAGTCATGACCGCTATGCTAATATTGAAATTAACTATTTATTACAATGTATTGAAGCCTACCGAGGTTTAGCTAAAGGCGTTTTCCCCAGAAAACCCAACGGAAAGCTTGGATTGCGATCGCCTCAGTCAACTTAATTTGGCTGGTGGAAAAATTCACAACATTGCTCTCAATGCAGCATTTATGGCAGCAAAGCCTGGTACTCCTCTCACCATGCCCTTAACAGCAGCAAGAAGTGAGTATCGTAAACTAGACAGACCAATAAATGAAAGCGATTTTCGCTGAGGAGTTAAGCAGATGAACATCAATCTCCAGATTGAACAGTTAATTGTAGAGGGAGTCAATCTTTACCCCAAAGAGCGCCGATTATTGCAAGCGATAGTAGAGGCAGAATTATCACAGTTATTGACTAGTCAAGGCTTACCTCCTCATTGGCGATCAAGTGGTACTGTACCTTCTGTAAAGTTAGCAGCAATGGAATTTCCTCCTAATAGTACATCCGTGCAAATGGGAAAACAAATCGCCCAAGCTGTCTATCAAGGAATGAATGTGTCAACAATAAGTTGATTATTTTAACAGTAAATCAATATCACCAAACATACCCGTTATGTAAGACTCCAAGACTTCTATCCCTTGAGCATTGGGACAAGTTTTAATAGCTTCTAAAGCTTGACTTTGAATCACCTCCACCCCGCTAATTCTTCCAAAAACTAACAGCAGGTATTAATTTTTATGTTGTCTATTTTGTCATCTACTCTACAAACCTTTGTGTTTCTATTTATCGTGGCTTTTATTTTAGGGTTTCTCACCTACGATTTTGTGCAGAAATCATCTCCCCAAACAAACGCGGGTTCAACGACAGATACAAGTAAAGCAATTTCTAAGACTACATCATGATTGAATGAATACGTAATTTTTGATACATTATTTACCGACGATTTCAGTCCGATGGAAAGGCTTAATTTATGACCAGCCCTTCGGGCAAGGCAGCTATGCTGGAGGCAGAGGGCATTTATGTTAATGTGATAGTTTATACGAGAATGCGATGCCTTCTGCCCTGCCTTCCCCAAAACGGGTACAAGCCCCCGGATTTATCCGGAACAACAAAAAAATCTGTTGCGAGACGCGCAGTGAACCAGCGCTGCAGGAGGGTCTCCCTCCAATACTGCTCGGTTAAGGAATTTCTAGGTCGAGACAGGCAGGGGGTGCAGGGGGAGAAATTGAGGCAGGGGGGGAATTTTGGCTTCCCCTGCTCCCGAAGCTTCCCCTGCCTCCCCTGCTTATCCGAGCAGTATTGGGTCTCCCTCCGTAGGCGACTGGTGTTAGCGCAGCGCTAGCGACGCAGGAGCGTCACCCGTAGGGCGAGAGAAACTCTTCTCGTCCTTATTTGAATCCTCTGTCTTCAGGCAGGGGTCAGTCGCTTCGCTCCAATTCAAAATTAATAATTCAAAATTCAAAATTATTACCTACGGCTTAAGCCGTAGGCTTGAGACAAAGACGCAGCATTTCTCGTGCCTTACGCCGGAGCGCAATGCATGTTTCTTTTAAATGGGCTTGTATCCCACAAAGTCACGTTTTTTTCAGTATTTAACCTGTTTGAATTTTGAATTTTGAATTTTGAATTTTGAATTGTTTTGTCATAAATGCCTTCTGCCATCTGCCTTCTCAAGAAGTCGGTAATTTGATTTCATTATTTGGATGAAGAATTAGGGACGCTGATAGCTTCACTGTTGGCATCTATAGTCTTCTGTCCCCCTGCTGTTAGTAGCTTGGGTTCTTGTCGAGATGCAAGGGCTGGCTGGCTTTGATTTGTTAACAATTTCTTGCGTTCGCTTTGTGACCAATCTACCAACCAATTGTAGAAGTTCACCACAAAACCTCCTAGTCTTCGCAAAAACTCATCGGGTGTTTTGACATCATTTTCAAACCAGTCTCGAAAATTTCTACCACTGTGGAAACCGACACTCCACCACCAAATAATCATAGCGACAAATAATAAAACTAATGACAACATAAGTTGAACTATTTGCTGTAAAAGTTCCCAAGTCTTGTGTATTGCTTCTTTATAAGTCCAAGTTGTTTCTTGATTAGTGAGATTTTGCCACAAGGCAACGGTTTGATATTGAATGGGATTCATGGCTAAATTTCAGTAGTTGAGTGGGGTCAGGTAGGGGGGAAAAAGGGTTTGAGAGTTGTTTACTTTTCTTTAGACAATTTGGTTTAATCGTGCCGACTTATCTAGTTACAAAACATACCTAAATCATTGGTCACAAGTTAAAATGACATTAATTTTGTCAATTAGAAATTATGCTGAAATATTAGGACAGAATAAGGTATTAAGTTAGCTTTTGTACGGACATTATAGGGCAAGAATGAATCATGCGTATCAAAATTAGGCGTACGCGTAGCGGCGGCGTCCGCATCACTGACTCAAAAATTGGGTTTCCTAACCCCATTTTTTAACATGTTTTTAAGCACAATTGCTTATTGACAAATGATTGATTAATAACCTTAACTTGTGACCAGTATACCTAAATACAGACCCTATTCTATCATTTTTTCAAAGACTAAGTATCACTTTGTCATTTATTAACTATCATTACGTATCTGAACAAAATCTTTAAAGATATATGCTTATTTGCTGGGAAGATGTATATTAAATGTCATTAAGCTCTATTTTGTTTCCGAAAAATCAATGTAGTAATTGGTAAAGTATGTTTAATTGATCAACCGAGTACCAACGTAAATTATGACACCATAAATTTAGTAACGATTTTGTAAAATTTACAACAATGGATATAGTGAGCGCCTGACCAATTCCTTCTCATGCCTAATATCCCATATCCTCAAACACTATGACTAACTTTCTTGGACCCCCTCGCCTAACCAAAGGCGCGATTGTAGCGATGGATGCTCAAAAAAAAAGAGTCATCAGTACCATTTCCTTTCAGTACAACCCGGAGACAGTGACACGCTCTTTGCAAGTACAGTCTGTAGGAGGTGAAGGGAACGCTCGCAGTGAGGCTCTACGTCTGAAAGGACCTCCAGTGGAAACGCTGAAGCTAGATGTAGAACTAGATGCTACTGATCAGTTAGAAAAGGCAGAAAAAATTGCTGTCAAAATAGGAATTTACCCCCAACTGGCGGCACTGGAAACACTGATTTACCCCACCACTGATCGGGTCAAAGAGAATATGAGGCTGGCTGGTCAAGGAACAATAGAAATATTACCTCTAGAATCACTGCTCACACTTTTGTATTGGGGGAAAACGCGGATACTACCAGTGCGCTTGACCGAGTTCAGTATCACAGAAGAAGCTTATGACGTAAATCTCAATCCAATTCGCGCCAAAATTTCTTTAGGTTTGCGTGTCCTCAGCTACGAAGATTTGCCTTGGGATCATCTTGGTTCACAAACGTTTTTTGCTCACCACAGAGTCAAAGAACAACTAGCAAGAGTGGGTAACGCAATCAACCTAGCCGCAGTGACAGGAATCAGAATTAATTAGAGAGGACAACGGAGACAAACAGCAATTTATTTCTCCCCCACTAGTTTATGTTTGAACCTACTAGTCGCTACTACAACTTAGAAACAACCTATTTAACGACGACTGACGGTCGCAGGATCGGTTATAAACGTCGCCGTTTTTTACCCCAGGGTCGGGAAATGCCACTGTTAATGGAGGTGATTGTTAAAGATAGCGATCGCCTCGATTTAATTGCCGATAGTACCTTGGGTGTATCCGAGCAATTCTGGCAGATCTGCGATGCGAACAACGCCATGAACCCCGCCGAATTGACATCTGAACCGGGTAAGAGGTTGCGTATTCCTATTCCACAGCCGGGGGGGTAGAGACTTTGAATTTTGAATTTTGAATTTATTATGTCTGTTGGTATTAGCTTAAGTTTATTGATTGGTAAGGTGAAACCGACGAAAGCTCCTAGAGAATTGATGGAAGCACTAGATAGTGTGGAAGTTACCCATAATGAGCAGGGGCGATCAGGGTTTCAGATTAGTTTTCGTGTGGGGCGTTCTGGTGTTAAAGATCAGCAGGACTTCAATTTATTGAAAAGTCCGTTACTTGCACCTTTTAACAGAGTAATGATTATTGTGAACATCAATGCTACAGCCAAAATATTGATGGATGGGATAATTACTCTGAAACAATTTTCTCCTGGAGAATTGGGACGCTCTACCTTAAATATCACAGGTGAAGATGTCAGCGTGATGATGGATTTGGAAGAAAAGTCTATTGAACATCCACAACAAGATGAAACCAAGATAGTTAGGCATATTGTCTCGAAATACTCTAAATATGGTTTTGATTTAGAAGTAGTGCCACCAGAATTTCAAGATACGCCGGAAAAGACGAGACGTACACCAGTACAGCAGGGTACTGACTTGAAATATATCCAAGAGATGGCAAGTCGCTTTGACCATGTTTTCCATATTACAGCAGGACCAACACAGGGGAGAAATAAAGCCTACTGGGGTCCACCGAAGCGGAAAACTAAAATTCAAAAAGCGCTTACCGTCAATATGGGTTCTTACAGCAATGTAGAATCTATTAATTTTCAGTACAGTGCTTTAGCTCCCGCTACTGTAGATGGTTACGTTCAAGACCGGAATAGTAACCAACAAACTAGAGTATTGCAAATGTTTACGAGCGATCGCCCCAATTTATCGGCACATCCAGCACTGACTACTCAAAGTCATCGACGGACAACCATATTCCGAGAAACCGGCAGATTAACAGCACAATCCTTGAGTCGCGCTCAAGCGATAATTGATAATTCTACAGAGCAAGTAGTTACAGCAAGCGGTGAATTAGATGTCACCCGCTACGGCACAATTTTAGAACTACGAGGATTAGTAGGCTTGCGCGGTGTGGGCTTAAGTCACGACGGAGTTTATTACGTTAAATCAGTCACTCATAAATTACGAGAAGGCGAATACAAACAGAGCTTTACTATCACCCGTGAAGGGTTAGGGAGCAAGGAGATGTTTTTGCAAATTTGAATAGAGGGGAGTAGGGGAGATGAGGAAGAGGACAGAGGTTGATTAATGACTAAATTTTTTGGAAAGTATCGAGGCAAAGTTACCAGTAATCAAGACCCTTTAAATTTAGGGCGCATTCAAGTAGAAGTGCCAGCTATTTATGGTGATGGTCGTCAAAGTTGGGCTATGCCTTGTACACCTTATGCTGGGGTTGATATTGGTTTTTTTACTGTTCCCCCTGTGGGGACAAATGTGTGGGTGGAATTTGAAGGTGGCGACACAGATTATCCTATATGGGCTGGTTGTTTTTGGGGTGACAATCAACTACCACAGGCAGCTAGGGTAGGGGAACCAGATAAGGTTCAGGTATTCAAAACTAATGGAATTACTTTTACTTGGAATAATTTAGATAATAAAGGTTTATTTATTGAAGTTAAAGATCCTGTAGTTAATAGACCACTAAAAATGGTGTTTAATTCTGAGGGAATTGAAATTAATAATAATAACGAATTAACTATTAAATTAACAACAGATATTATTGAACTGAAAAATCGGACTACATCTACTGTAACTATGACTGCGGATAGTATTCAAATTAAAGAAAGTTCCGTAGAAATTGATTTAACAGCTAGCAGTATTGAATTAAAAAGTCCAACTGGAAATATCAAATTAACAGCATCAACAGGTATAGAGTTAACTACTACTCCTGCCTCAACCAAGCTGACACCTACTAGCATTGATTTAAGCTTGGGTGCAGCTAACGTCAAAGTTTCACCAATCAGTGTCAATGTCAACAATGGAGCTTTGGAGGTGATTTAAATGCCAGGATTTCTACTCAATCTTAGTAGTATGGTGATTTGCGCTCATGGAGGACAGGCTAAACCAACCGTTCCAAATGTACGGTTACGGGCGATGGGTTTACCTACAGCTACCCAACCTTTCCCTTATGTCATTGCTGGGTGCGTCAATCCACCGCCACCAGTCAACGTTGGACCCTGCATCCTGGGTAACTGGATTGTAGCTGCTGTCAGAGTCAAATCAATGGGTATGCCTGTTTTGTTGATGGATAGTCAAGCCATCTGTGTACCCACTGGTACACCCCTGACAGTTGTCCTGACTCAAATGCGAGTTAAAGCTATGTGAAGAAGGGGCTAAGTAGGTGGGCGGGAAAAAACCCAATTATGTTACGAGAACCGAATTGAATTGGAGTGGCAGCACCTTAAAAAAGACCAACTATGTGGGCAAATATTTGATGATGAGTTAGGCCTCGCTTATGCCATACTTGATGGCGTTAAAGCTAGAGGAGGGTCTACTATTCTTAGCTCAAGTGCTTTTAAACCAGACATTCAAAGGCATAACAATCTTCTTCACCCCTAATCCCTCACCTTATGGAAATTGCCTACCCCTTTCGTATTGATGGCCGCGGACGTATAGCTGAGACGACGGAAAACGAACACATCCGGCAAATGATTGAGCAGGTGTTGTTTACTAATCCTGGTGAACGAGTTAATCGCCCTGATTTTGGTTGTGGTTTGTTGCAGTTAATCTTTGCACCCAACAGTGAGGAACTAGCTGCGGCTACGGAATTTATTGTTAAAGGAGCTTTGGAGCAGTGGTTAGGAGATGTCATCCAACCAGAAGCGGTGGATGTTACTGCCATTGACTCTAGTTTACAAGTGACGATCGCCTATTTAGTGCGACGGACCCAACAACGTCAGATTGATTCATTCTCTCGGGAGGTTTGAAATGGTTACTCATTACCATTGTCGCAATAATCAGCGACGGGAGTTAATTCGCACTAGCAAAGGGGCAAATGGTCAACCCCTACTCAATGGTATTGATTATTTAGAAGTTTCTCCCGATCAAAAAACCCTGAAACTGCATTTTATCCATAATTTGTCTACACCATCTTTGACTGAGGAGAATTGGGTAATCCTGAGAAATGATCAAGCTGCGGATATTTCTATAACTTCTACGAGCAGTTTTGCTAATATCTTGACGCTGAGAATTAATCATCCAGGCGATAAGGTCGGTAACTATAAGCTGAGGTTGATTAGTTTGCAAAATGAGTCTCCACCACCAGAGGGTTTTGATCCCCAGCTTTCCACAGTTGAGTTTTCTTTCCGGGCTGATGAGTTAAGCGAGTTTGACTGTCTCACCACCGCTACAGATACGGGATTACAGGCGCAAATTCCCCCGATTGACTACCTAGCCAAAGATTATGCCAGTTTCCGCCAACTGATGCTGGATAGACTCAACATCACTATGCCCAATTGGCGGGAACGTAACCCTGCCGATGTGGGGGTGATGTTGGTAGAATTATTAGCGTATGCAGGCGATCGCCTGAGTTATTATCAAGATGCTGTAGCTACGGAAGCTTATCTAGGGAAGGCAAGACAACGCACTTCGATTCGCCGTCATGCTCGGTTGTTGGATTATCCTATGCACGATGGTTGTAATGCGCGTGTGTGGGTGCGACTGGAAGTTAGCCAAGCCGGGGATGGACAAAAGTTGCTGGGTGCATCTAAAAAAGATTTGCGACCGGGGGCTAAATTATTTACTAAACGAGAGGATAAATTACCCAAGCAACCGACGGGCGAAGAATATGCAGGTCTGTTGAACAAAGGGGTGCAGATATTTGAAACGATGCACGATATCACCTTATATAAAAGTCATAATCAAATTTATTTTTATACTTGGGATGCTGAGATATTTTACTTAGAGGCAGGGGCAATCCACGCAACATTAAATAACGAAAATAATGACCTCAATCTCCAAGTAGGGGATGTGTTAATATTTACCCAAGTCTTAGGTTTTGATAGCGGAGAACCCGCTGAAGCCGATTTGACTCAGCGCCACGTCGTGCGGTTGACGAAAGTGAAACCCTACCAAGATCCTTTATATCAAAAGGATTTGCTAGAAATTTCCTGGGCGGCTGGTGATGCCCTACCTTTCCATCTGTGGATTACCAATGTAGTAAATGATACTGTTATTAAAAACATCAGTGTGGCACAAGGCAACGTAGTTTTAGCCGATCATGGCTGCACCATCACCGCAGAATTACCCCTAGTCCCAGAAACCGGGCGCTATCGACCACAGTTGCAGTTTGGCCCAGTGACCCAACAGGGTTACGTACAGTACCGCAGACAACCCTTCAACCCCAAAGCAACCGCCAAGGAAGCACTAATTTGGGATATGCGCCACATCCTCCCCCAAATTTACCTAAAAGAATTAGACCCTAACTCCCACTGGCTTCCCCAACGAGACTTGCTTAACAGTGATAGCTTTGCTCGTGAGTTCGTTGTTGAGACAGAAGACGATGGATCGGCTTTTCTCCGGTTTGGGGACAATGAATCGGGTAAGCAACCAGCACCACAGACGCAGTTTAGAGTTACTTACCGGATTGGTAATGGTAGTAGTGGTAATGTGGGATCTGCGGCTATTCAACAGATTGAACCTCAGTTTCAGACATGGATTACTAAAGTAGATAATCCCATACCTGCTCAGGGTGGCACAGATCCAGAAGCGATCGCACAAGTGCGGTTGTATGCCCCGCAAGCGTTTCGTACGCTCAAGCGGGCGGTGACGGAAGATGATTATGGGGCGATCACTAAACGTTTTCCGACTGTGCGGGAAGCTGTAGCCACTCGACGCTGGACTGGTAGTTGGTACACTGTGTTTATCACTGTAGATCGGGAAGGTGGACAACCAATAGATGGGAAGTTTAAGCAAAAATTAACTGATTTTTTAGAAGCCTATCGTTTAATTGGGCAGGATGTGAAAATTGATAGTCCGATATTTGTGGGTTTGGATATTGGGTTGAAAATTCAAGTTGCTCCTGATTATTTTAACTCTCAAGTCAAGGAAGCATTGCAGAACACCTTTAGTAACCGGATTTTACCCAACCGACAATTAGGTTTTTTTCACCCCGATAACTTGGGTTTTGCTCAACCTGTGTATTTAAGTCAGGTGATTACCAGGGCGATGGAAGTAGCGGGTGTGGTTTCGGTAACTATACAACGTTTTCAACGCTGGGGGCAGTCTACAGCCGATAATATCAAAGCTGGTAAGATTAGTTTGAATCGCTTGGAAATTGCCCGTGTGGATAATGATCTCAGGACACCGCAGAATGGCAAAATTGAATTTGAGATGGAGGGTGGATTATGAATAGTAACCATCAGCCTTTGTCTTTAAATAATCGTCCCGGTTTACCTGCTATCAATTATCGCATTGGTGACTGGGCAAGTTTTCGCCGACGGATGTTAGCGAATTTACCTAAGGCTCAGGGTAATCCAGAAGATGCAAAAGATCGACCCCTAGCAAAATTAAATACCCGTGCTGATGATGATCCAGCGATCGCCATTTTGGATGCTTGGGCTGTTGTGGCTGATGTGCTAACTTTTTATCAAGAACGGATTGCTAATGAAGGCTTTCTGAAAACGGCTACAGAAGAATTATCTGTGGTCGAATTAGTGCGGAGTATTGGTTATGAGCTTGATCCTGGTGTGGCTGCTAGCACTTGGTTGGCGTTTACCGTGGAGGACACTCCAAGTAGCCCTGGGGTAGCAACCGTAGTTAAAGGTACACCAGTTGATAGTTTGCCTGGGGAGGGAGAATTACCCCAGACTTTTGAAACTAGCGCGGAAATGATTGCCCGTGTTGAGTGGAACGCTTTAAAGCCCAGGTTGACTCGGCAGCAGGATATTAGTGTTAACACAGAGATAATTTATTTACAAGGTATAAATACACAATTACAAGCGGGCGATCGCCTGCTGCTCATTGATGAAGAACGCCCCCATGAGTGTTGGTATTTGCTCACCTTGGCAACGGTTATAGTTATTCCAGAGGCGGGTTATACAGCAGTTACTTGGAATCAAGGATTATTATCAACAATTGATAAACCACTGCGTAAACCTTTAGTTTTCGCCTTCCGCCAGAAAGCGGCGTTGTTTGGTGCGAATGCTCCTAAATGGGGGGATATGCCGAACGAAATTAAGCGTGCTTTTGCTGGGACAATTAAGGGTGGTGTTTTTTGTACTGCTAACAATGGCGCGAGTTGGACACCAAGTAATGATGGGTTAGCTAATTTAGATATTCGCTGTCTGGCTTTTAATCAAAAAAGCGGTAGTATTTTCGCTGGTACGGCGGGTAATGGAATTTTTCGCTCTCAAGATAATGGTCAAAACTGGCAGCCTGTCAATATTAATTTAACAAACTTAAATATTCAGCAACTTTATATCAATACAGATGGTTATATTTTTGCTGGAACTCCTAATGGTGGGGTGTTTTCTTCTAAAGATGATGGCGAAAATTGGTCTAATTTGAGTGTGGGAACTATCGGTATCAAATCTACAGGTACTAATAGTTGGGAGTCGAGTAATACTGGGTTGCCGAATACAGTTGTGCGATCGTTGGCGACTTATAATAACTATATTTTTATTGGCACAGATAAGGGTGTATATCGTTCCCAAGATCAGGGGAAGAATTGGGATTTAAATAAATTAGAAAATCAAGTTGTGCGTTCTTTATTAGTTTACACGAAACTAGCTCCAGCAAAAGGAACAATTTCGAGTAAAGATACTACAGTCACAGGTAATTCAGACACAGATTTTCAGCAACAGTTTGCAGTAGGTAATTTTATCACAGCAGCGAATCAAACGAAAAAGATAACGAGTATTAAGAGTAAGAATGAATTAACAGTAGATAAAGCTTTCAGTCCAGATTTATCTGCTGGTACTGCCTTTTTCATGGATCGTAATTTCATTTTCGCTGGGACTGATAATGGTGTTTATCGTTCAGACGATTTAGGGGAAACTTGGAACCCCAAAAATTTAACAACCAAGTCTGTTTACTCTATCATTACTTATACAATTCCCCGTCGAGTTGGTATCGGCACAATTTCTAGTAATGAGATAACTGTTAATTTTGATGTACCTTTCTCCACTGCTAATCTCCACCCAGGCGATATTATTACTGTTGGCAATGAAGCGCGGACAGTAGTTAAAATAAATAGTGATACTCAATTTGTAATTGATGCTCAGTTTAGCAGCAACTTTGCTCCTAACACGGCATTTTCTCTCGGTGGTACATATATTTTTGTGGCAACAAATGGTGGTGTATATCGGTCGCCAAATTTAGGGGATAATTGGGATCAAGTCTTTACAACTAAACCGATAGTTCGGAGTTTGACAACTTACGAGCATGATGGTTTACGATATATATTCGCGGGGACAAAAGGCGGGGTTTTTGTTTCTACAGATCATGGGAATAGTTGGCAAGATGTGACAACAAATCCTCAAAATGTAGATGTAACTTCCCTGGCTGTTGGTGTTAAAACTGGTACGGGGAGTGTTTCTGGTACAGCCAACAATGTATTTGCGGGGAATGTATTTGCTGGTTTTGTGGAAGATGCAGATGGTGAATGGAAGAATTTTCAAATTCAGCCAGCAGCTAATAATGCAAAACAACTATTGGATTTAGATACTTTATATCCGAGGATATTAGCACAAAGTTGGATGGTTCTATTAAAAGAAGATGGAACTCAAGCACAACCGTTGATAGTTGAGAGTGTGGCGACGGTTTCGCGGAGAGATTACGGGTTGGAAAGTAAGGTTACGCAAGTTTCCGTCAATACAAAAGTAAATCCTAGTGATTTTCCTCTCCGACGCACAACTGTTTTAGCTGTGAGTGAACAATTAAATTTAGCAGAGGAACAACTAACAGTTAAAATACAGCAACAGCAGATTTTTAATGACCCCATCAGTAACAATAAAATTTATCTCAAAGAATTTGTTCCTGGGTTGCGACCAGATAAAGTATTGTTGTTTAGTGGGAAGCGGATTCGGGTTCAAATCAACAATGTCGGTGGTGTATTTTCCTTCACGAAGGATGGTAAATGGCTACGCAAAAATCAAAGTTTGACAAATACGGTTGTACAGATACTTGTCAGTGATGTTGAGGGAAATTTGTTTGCTGGAACTGAAAGTGGTGCTTTGAAATTTGCAGTTAATGGGGAGAAGTGGGAACCATTTGATGATTTAAAGAATAAAAATATTCCAGATTTGATAATTACTAATGGTACTATGTTTGCTGCTACTGCTAGTACGGGCATTTTTCGTTCTCAAAATCATGGTGAAACTTGGGAGGAAACTAATACTGGTTTGGCGAATCAAAATATTATTGCCTTGACTGCTGATGATGACAACATTTTTGCAGCTACATCAGGTAGTATTTTTATATCTCAAAATAATGGCAGCAATTGGAATGCGATCGCTACTTTTTTAATAAATGTAGAAATCACCTCTTTACTATATACAGGAGGTTTTCTTTTTGCTGGGACAAATCAAGGGGTATACCGTTCCTCTGATGAGGGTAGCAGTTGGCAGCAAGTATTACAACAGACGAATATTTCTGCGTTAGGGACCAATCATAGCGGTGATATTTTGGCGGGAACTGCTAATAGTGGCGTGTTTCGCACCAAGAAGAATGGTGATACTTGGGATGAGTGGCTACCAATTAATACTAATCTTAATGATGTGCATATTCGTTGCTTGGCAATTAAACAAGGTACAGATGATGCTTATGTAGGTACAGATATGAGTGGCGTGTTCCGTTACATTGATGATTCTACAGGTTGGCAACAGCTTAACAATGGTTTGAAGAGTATCGATGTGCGTGCGATCGCTATTCATGACGATAACATTTATGCTGGGGGCGTGGGTATTTTGGCTGCATTTGATGGGATGTCTTCGGCTGAGTTGAAAATTGGCGACTCCCTACAACTGTTTTCTCCATCACAAAGCGCCACATGGAAATTAATAGATAAAAATGGTTTTGTCGGTTCTCTAGAAATTCTCGAACCAGAGGATATGACTTTACTTCCAGCCAACAAAGAAGATGCGACAGTCAGCGAAATTGCTGTCATTAACACACCGCCAGATAATCAAAAATTACCCATCCTGATTTTACAACAGTCATTGCAAAATAGTTACGACCCAGCAACCACAACGATTTATGCTAATGTTGTGGCTGCAAATCACGGCGAAACCATCGAAGAAGTGTTGGGTAGTGGTGACGGAACTTTGGCAAATCAAACCTTCATTTTGCAAAAACCACCCCTGACTTATATTTCAGCCACTACCCCCAGTGGTAACCAGAGTACTTTACAGGTATTTGTCGATGGTGTGCTTTGGCTAGAGGCAGCTTCTTTATACGAACTAACTCCCACTGAACAAAAATACATTACCCGAATTGATGATGATGGCACAACCGCAGTCATCTTTGGCGATGGGAAAAAAGGTGCGCGTCTCCCTAGTGGTGTGGAAAACGTGCTAGCGATTTACCGCAGTGGTATTGGCTTGGGAGGAAATTTACCCCAAGATAGACTAAGTTTACTCAAAAAAAGACCATTGGCTCTGAAGGAAGTCACTAACCCCTTACCAGCCACTGGTGGTGCATCCCGCGAACCAATGGAAGAAGCCCGTACCAGCGCCCCCTTAACTGTGCGGACTCTTGACAGAATTGTATCACTACAAGACTTTGAAGACTTTACCCGCGCTTTTGGTGGTATTGGTAAAGCCCAAGCCAGGCTATTACAAAACCGCGCCACTAGGATCATACATATTACTGTAGCAGCGATGGGTGGGGACGAGGTGCGAACAGATTCTAGTCTGTATCAAAACTTAGTGAAAGCAATTGACGCAGCCAGAGATCCAATGGGCGTGGTGGTTGAGGTAGATTCTTATCAAGCTTTACTATTTAATGTGGCAGCCAAAATTGTGATCGATAGCAAGCGTCAACCAATAACTGTTTTAGAAAATGTTCGCACTGCTTTGTTAGCAAGATTTGCTTTTGCTAAACGTGATTTTGGACAATCTGTCACTGCATCAGAGGTAATTGCAACTATGCAAAATATTCCTGGTGTGATTGCTGTGGCTGTGGATGCTCTTTATCGACAAAATTTAAGTAAAACTTTGGAGGATATTTTATTGGCGAACAAAGCTGATTGGAATGAAGCAAAAGACCAAATTTTACCAGCACAATTGTTGTTGCTGCATACTGAAGGAATTAAATTAAGTTATGAAATTATGTAGAGTGGTAATGCCCACTAAATTATAAATTAATTATATAAATTAATTACAAGCAACAAAACATTTATGAATCAAGGTGATAACGAAAATCTATACAAACTACTCCCAGCAATTTATCGCATCCGTGATGAACTACAAGGTTATCCTTTACAGGCTTTATTGGGTGTCATTGAACAAGAAATATTACTAATTGAATCAGATATTGAAAATTTATATGAAAATTGGTTTATTGAGACTTGTGATCGCTGGGTCGTTCCTTACATTGGCGATTTATTAGATGTGAAGTTCTACACCGACAGTTTGCGTACTTCTGGACAAGAGCGACGTGCTTATGTAGCCAATACTATAGCCTATCGATCGCGGAAGGGTACTGTACCGGTGCTTGAGCAATTGGTAGTAGATATTACTGACTGGCGAGCTAGGGTAGTAGAATTTTTTAAGTTTATTGGTACTACGCAAAACATTAATAATCCTCGTTTGGGATCTGTGACTGTAGATGTGCGAAATTCTCAAGTTGTAAATACTCCTTTTGCAACTAATAACGCTTACACAATTGATATTAGAAACTCTGGGAAGAACCGGGGTAACTATAATATCTCTAACATTGGTATATATCTCTGGCGTTTAAAAAGCTATCCTTTAGAAAAGGTGACAGCACATCTTGATAAAACAGTTGTAGACAACACACTCAAAGGACAGTGTTATACTTTCAGTCCTTTGGGTAATTCAATTCCCCTCTTTAACCAACCCCAAACAGAAACCGAAATCACCAGTTTGGCGCAAGAAGTTAATGTACCAGGAAAGCTACGACGGACTGCATTAGCACAGGAAATAGATCAGATTCGTCAATTATTAGCAAAAGAAAATAAGTCACCAGATATTGAGGGTTACTTTGTTCGGGATCAGCCTGTTTTTGAAATATTTGAAAATAGTAATTTAATCGCACCGCCAGAGATTTATATCGATGATTTAACCAACTGGAAATTACCACCTGATACTCATTATAAAAAATTTGATGGTAGCACTTATCAAGTAAAAGTAGCAGTAGATCCCGAATTGGGCAGAATCGTATTTCGTCAGCAACCAAATATTGTCAACGTCAATTATTCTTATGCGTTTAGTGGTGATATTGGCGGTGGTTCTTATGATAGAAGTCTGTCTATAAATAGTAGTATATCTCCCACACAAAGCCGCATTGCTTGGAATATAGATGCAAATTCTTCAAGTGATGATAAAAATCCTCTGTTAACAGCAGTCCAAAGTTGGAACAAAAATGTCCAAATTTGGGAATATTGCCAAGAATTATTCTACATCCCTCTGGGACGTTTAGCGATTAACTCAGACAGGGCAATTATGCAAGTAACTCCGCAGTTGCAACCTGGGATTTTTACAGGTTTAACTGTGATATCTGCTCCGCTAACAAGTGAGGTTATAGTTAACCCTGGTAAAGCAGTAGATTCCCAAGGACAACTTATAGATTTAAAAATCAAGTACCGAGTTAATCTCAAAACTTACGCTAATCAAACTGTATTATTGCTCATTTCTTACAAAAAAGCGCCGACAGAACCAAAATGGGAAATTCAAGTTATCCCCAACTCAACTAATGTACCTTCTCTATCTATTCCTTTGGCGCGTCTAATTATCGATTCCCAAGGAAAAATTGAAAAATTGAGTCGAGAAGTACGTTCCCAATTTCAACCCGGAATCGTGAGTGGTTTGGTAGTTGATTATCAGCATGATTTACATTTAATAGCTGTATCTGCTGGTAAAGCTATTAACAGTCAAGCCAAGCTAATTCAGTTAGAAAATGGTGCTTCTACAACCCTAGATATTCTCAACACCAACAACTGTCCCAACTGGCTTGTGTATCTGACCCTCAAAGGTAAAGTTTCTCTAGTTCGTGATGAAGAAATCGGAGTGATTACTTTAAAAACTAACCAAACTTATCGAGGTAATCTGACACTTCGCATTCCCGCAGATAAGCATTTACAAATTATTGCGGCTAGTGAATACCGTCCACACTTAGCAGGGAATTTGTTGATAGAGGGGATTGCCAAAAATAACGTTAATCCTGGTAAGTTAACGTTGAATGGTCTTTTATTAGCTGGTAAAGTCACAGTCTTACCAGGAAATCTCAGAAGATTAACTATTAGCAATTGCACTGTAGTACCACAAAATGGAGGCATAATTGTCAAACGCAAGCAGGAGCAAATTTCCGAGACACCAACAGAAGATGATGATGGCTTCTCTTTAATTGTGTTGGTAATTTACTGCTTCAATCTCATCCAGAAAGTTTTGCAAATTGGCGTAGGAGTGGATAGTCAGAAGTCACAAAATGTGCTGATGCAGTTATTTCAATTAGCCAAGCAACAAGTAGCACGTTTCCTTATGACTTTACAAGACATTCTCAGTCAATGGGAATGCCCAGAATTACCCGATGATAGTAATGATAAACAAGGGGATTGTTGGACATCAGTAGATATTGCTTTAGAAAAAAACAACAGTAATTTAGCGATCGCCATTGATAATAGTATCTGTGGGGCAATTAATATCGCCGATACTGTACCACATTTAGAAATTGTAGACAGCATTATCGATAGGGGATACAAGCAAACAGCAATCACTGCTTTTGACACCCATGCAGAGATTACAACTACAACTATTTTTGGTGCAACTACCCTCCGCAGTTTAGAAGCCAGTAACAGCTTATTTTTAGAGAAACTCACAGTACTGCGTCAGCAAGACGGCTGTATGCGCTTTTGTTACTTCCCCAACGATTCTCGCACTCCTAGTCGCTACCGTTGTCAGCCAGATTTAGCACTGGCTACCATCCCCAATTTACCAGCCGGGATTACTGCTTTAGCTATCAGCACCACAGATATATTTGCAGGTACAGCCGGTAACGGTGTCTTCCGTGCTCAAAATGACAAATGGATACCAGTAAATCAAGGTTTGAATGATGCTAATCTCACCCCAATTTATAGTGATGCTAAAACGGGAACGGGGACGATTAGCAGCAAGGGTACAAGCATAACTGGTATTGGCACAAGATTTTTAGTGGAGTTGCAAAAAGGCGATCGCTTAGTTATCGCAAATGAAACTAAAACAGTGATATCCTTAAATGATGCTCAAGCTTTAACAATCGATACTGCCTTTAAACAAGATTTACTCCCCACAAGTTTTAGAATCAAAAATCTTTTACTTGACATCAATATTACTGCCTTAGTCATTCACAACAATACTTTATTTGCTGGCACAACTGGCGGCAGAATTTTTCACTCCAGCAATAACGGTGATAGTTGGACATCTAATATCCCTGGTTTAGAAAATCAAGGAGTTAATACAGATATCACAGTCCTGATGTCTCATCAGAATCATAGCTTACTATTTGCGGGTACATCTGGTAATGGGTTATTCCGTTCCCAAGATAATGGGAATAATTGGGAACAAATTAATCCCGATTTAAAAAATCAAAACATCACCGCTTGCGTCGTCAATATCAACACCCAAGAAATATTTGTCGGGACATTTGGCGGTGGTGTATTCCGTTCCATAAATAATGGTGATTCTTGGTTAGCAATGAATCGCAACTTAACGCATCTTTACGTTACCACCTTAACTATCAATCAAAATAACGGACAAATATTCGTTGGGACAACTGGCGGCGGTATCTTCCGTTTTGAAAGTGATTATGAACAGTGGCAGCAAATCAACGTCGGTTTAACCAATATAGATATTACAGCACTGGTAGTATATAGCAAAAAAGGTCAGGGAACAATTAAGAGTGAAGGCAATAAACTTATCGGTGATGGTACAATTTTTCAGCAACAATTAGCAAAAGGTAGTTGCATCACTGTAAATAATGAAAATAAGACTGTCACCTCTATTGATCGTAATTCGCCGAATAACCTCTTGACAATAGACATTGCTTTTAGTAACGATTTATCTCCAGATACCAGCTTTAATATTAACTATCTTTTAGCTGGTACAACTGATGGCAATATATTTGCTTCAATTGATAATGGTAGAAGTTGGGACTTAAAAAATGCCATTTCCCTATCTGGTGGGATTACCACCTTAGCTATCCAGCAAAATAATCAAGAAAGTATAGTATTTGCTGGGACTGCTGTCGGTAGTATTTTACGCTACGACGAAGATAACAATAATTGGTTGTCAGTCAATCAAGGCTTAAATAATGTGGAAGAAAAAATGCTTTTCCTCAGAAGGTTACAACCTAGTTTCTCATCTCAAGACTATGGTGATCCTAATTATGCCCAACTGAGCCAATTATGTAGCCCAGAAATTCGCACTGGAGCAGAAAACGGTGCAGAAATGGGTGCTTTTAATTATCTAAAAAATGCACAGCGTGAGGTGAGTTTACAAGCTAGCCTCAAAGAGTATCTGCGTTTTGGACTAGAATTGGGTATTTTTTACGAAACTTGAGAGAGGAAATTATGAAAGGCGATTTTACACGGTTTACTTTTCAACCACAAAAACATTACAACAGCGTATGGATGCAGCAGGGACGGTTGCAATTAGACGCTGACTGGAACGAGATGATTAATATTCAGAATTATCTGCGTCAATCTCAATCTCAAGACATGATTGGCGGTTATGGTGTCTCGAAAACTACAGGTGGTTTTCAAATTACTCCTGATGGTAAAGATTTGCGAATTTCCCCAGGACACGTTTATGTAAATGGGATTCTCTGCGAGTTAGAAAAAGAAGTTAAATATACCCAGCAAGATGACCACCCTAGTGCTATTGTATCAGATATTGGTGGACTTAAAAAAGCTGCATACTATCTCGCATATTTAGATGTATGGCAACGTCATATTACTGCTGTTGATGATCCTAATATTCAAGAAGTAGCTTTAGGTGGGTTAGATACTAGCACTCGTAGCAAAACAATATGGCAAGTAAGACTCTTAGAAATAGGTTTAGAAAAACCATCCGCAGATAAAAAACCAGGAGATTTACTCCAACAAAAGTTAGAGCGTGCTAACCCCGAAAAACGTCAAGTCTATCTCAACGTTAGTGGTAAATATACAGGGTCGGAAAATTTTTTATATCGTGTGGAAATTCATCAACCTGGTGCTTTAGGAACAGCCACTTTTAAATGGTCGCGGAATAATGCTACCTTAGTAAGAACTATTGCTAAAATTGTTGCCAAAACTATCACCCTCAACAGCACGGGAAGCGAATCTACCCAATCATTTGAAGCAGGACAATGGGTGGAAATTATTGATGAAGTACAAGAATTAAATAATCAACCAGGGCGTTTAGTTCAGTTACAAAGTGTTTCTGGAAATAAACTAGAAATATTAGGTGATCCCCTCGATGCAGCGCTGGCGCAACAAAAATTAAAAATACGCGGTTGGGATAATAAAAATTCAGAAATTGCCACTCTTGCTGACGAATGGGAAATCGAACAAGGAATTAAAATCAAATTTGCTTCAGAAAACAATTCTCTATTTCAAACAGGCGACTATTGGCTGATTCCTGTACGAAATACAAGCAATAGTAATACTAATAATATTGAGTGGTTAGATAGTCAACAATTACCATTAGGCATTAAACATGATTATTTCCCCTTAGTATTGTTGCAGTTCAATGAGAAGGAAGAATTTTCACAAACGCAAGAATATACACAAAAATTCCCGCCTTTAATACGCTGTTTAGATAAAACTGGCGATACAATGACCGGAAATTTATACATCGCTGGTAAATATGAACAAGGTCAATATATCCCGGCCAAATTAGGCATAGGTACACTCACACCACTAGCAAGATTACAGGTAGAAAATACCTTTGATTTAGCAAATATCGCTAGTTTTTTAGACAGTAAAAAACAGACTCAACTAATTATTACCGAAACAGGGCAAATCGGTATTGGTATAGACATACCCCAAGAAAAACTTCATCTCAACGGTGCAATTCGCGGAAACCAGTCGGGCGCACTACGAATAAATACAGGTACAGGCTATGTCGATATAGGTTCACAAGACCCGAACTGGACCCATTTTCGCACAGACCGCGATCGCTATTTATTCGACAAAGGGATTACCATTGCTACAGGGTTGATTGGTAGTGATGCGAATACCAACTTGTCACTGCAAACTCATGGCGTCACCCAAATGACTTTGTTGCAGAGTAATGGTAACGTCGGTATTGGTATAGACATC
>NZ_JAAKGC010000003.1:66514-215022 GCF_017591665.1 Aetokthonos hydrillicola CCALA 1050
GACAAAGGGATTACCATTGCTACAGGGTTGATTGGTAGTGATGCGAATACCAACTTGTCACTGCAAACTCATGGCGTCACCCAAATGACTTTGTTGCATAGTAATGGTAACGTCGGTATTGGTATAGACACACCCCAGGAAAAACTCCATGTAGCCGGAACAGTACGAATTAGCAACAACACAGATTTTGTGAATATAGCACCCCAGAATAATAATAGAATATATTTCCAAACTAATCTCGATAGCTATCACTTTGATCAAGCCATTACCTTGAACACCGGTGTAATTTCTAGTGAGAACAACTTGTCATTTAAAACTGCAAATGCTACCCGAATAATTGTATTAAATAATAATGGAAATGTCGGTATAGATGTAGATAAACCCACAGCTAGATTACACGTCCAAGGTGCGAAATATATCCAGGGACAAGGCAAAATTAAAAGTGATAATACAAGAGTTAATGGTTATCAAACAGCTTTTTTACAACAGTTGAATATCGGTGATAACATCACTATCAATAATAATCAAACCAGAACCATTACTGCAATTACTAATGATGAAACTTTAACTATCAACGCACCATTTGATAATGATTTATCAGACCAAACTAACTTTATTTACCAACAACCGATAACCCATTTAGTAGATAGCAATGGCACAACTCAACTAATAGTGACAGCTACAGGCAACGTGGGGATTGGGACATCAGGGGATGATTTAAAAACAAAACTCCACGTCGAAGGAAATATTCGTATAAATGGTGATTTGTATCAAAATTCTTCTAGAGAATTGAAAAATAATATCAGTGAAATTTCTTCTCAAGAAGTTGCAGAAACTTTAAGTAGTCTCAAGCCTATAAAATATAGTTATAAAAATGACCCAACACAAGCACAGCATTTGGGATTTATAGCTGAAGATGTTCCAGATTTAATTGCGTCAACAGATAAAAAAATGGTTAGACATTTAGATATCATCGCCGTATTAACTCAAGCTATAAAAATCCAACAAGCCACAATTACAGTATTAAATAAGAAACTAGAAAATCAGCAAATACAGATAGCAAGGTTGACAGATAAAGTACAAAATTTAGAAAAGAGTTAGTGTCGAGTAACAAATTAAATGACCTCGTTAACAAAATAAATGTCCCCTAGAGCGCCGGTCAAGTACTTGTACTTGACGTAAAGTGCAACATATACGTGTTCTGTAAACCGAACTTTTAGACACTGAGTTTTAATGCGTAGGCGTAGCCCGTCGTAGACATCGCCTTTAACTAGACTTAAAAATTGAGCTAGAAATAAACGTTTTGTCCTAATACACATAATTCTGTTTTTGTCAACGCCTTCTACTCGACCGGCGCTCTAGAAGGGAATCTGAAAAGCTTTGTGGGAGAGGGATAGAGGCGTTTAAAGGTCTGGTTTCGTCCCTCAACCCAACATTTTTAGGATTTTTTTGTGTTTCACTTCGGGAACTATACCTTTGCAGGTGGTAAAGACAACTGAGAAGGTTTTTCTAAAGGTTTATTAGGATGCACTTCTTCCGATACCAACAATTCTCGGAGCAATCTGACCAAAAACTTTTGCAGTAATTGACTACCTATTTGTTGACCTAACCGTTGCACTCCTGGATTAAACAAGGACTGAACAATTTGGGGAACAAGTTGTGTTGGATCAAAACCACGGGTTTGTTGAAGAATTGTTAATATATTTTTTATGTGCTCCAATGTTTGTTGTTGCTCGGGGGTTGTAACAACAGTATTATTATCTGTTGTTAAACCAACACGATATGTAAGCTGATGGAAAACATTTTTGCTTACACCATCTAGCCCTTTGACAATTTCATCTACGAGTTTGTCACGAATAAAAGCGCCTCTTTCAGAGGACAAAAAGTCTATTGCTTGGGTGAAAACTAGATTGAAGTCATAATCTTGATTATTCCGAGCATTGCGTAATAAGTTTTCTAAGCGATTCCAGCGGAACCTCCCATCTTTAAAGAGTAAATCTTGCAAAGACGCTCTTAATTGTGGTGCGGTATCGGTTAATAGGCGTTTAGAAACATACGGATAGGCTTCGCTAAGGACTTTGAAGTTGGGATCTATATAGATAGCAATACCTTCAAGTGTGACTAACGAACGAATAATCAAAGCGTAGTATGGTGGTACGCGGAAGGGATACTCATACATTAAAGCTGATAGTTCGTCAGTGATGCTTTTAATGTTCAATTCAGCAACACTAGCGCCTTGTGCGTCGGCAAATACTCTAGCAAAGGCTGGTACAATCGGTGTTAAATCAGTGTCTGGTGACAAAAAGTCTAATTTAACGTAGTCCTTTGCCAAAGCATCGAAATCCCGGTTAACAACGTGAACGATCGCCTCAATCAAACCGTAGCGCTGGGGTGGCTGAATCTCGCTCATCATTCCAAAGTCGAGATAAGCCAATTTCCCGTCTAGTGTCGCTAATAAGTTACCTGGATGAGGATCGGCGTGGAAAAACCCATTTTCTAGCAATTGGCGTAAGGAACACTGGACACCCACTTCTATTAAATAACGAGCGTTTATCCCTAAATCACGAATTTCTTGTGTCTGGGTTAATTTCAGCCCATTAATCCACTCCATCGTCAAGACGCGACGGTTGGTGTATTCCCAATAAATTTTTGGTACATAGACATCTTTCATATGACCATAAAGCTGGGCAAATCTTTCAGCATTTTCCCCTTCATGGATATAGTCCATTTCTTCAAAGATGCGAGTACCTAATTCATCAAGGATTCCTTTAAGATCGCTACGCACTCGTTTAATAGTTTTCTGCGCCCATCCTGCCAATTTGCGCAAAATGTATAAGTCTATTGTGATGCTTTCTCGTAAATCAGGGCGTTGAACTTTAACAGCAACTTCCTCTCCTGTTTTCAGCTTACCTTTGTAAACTTGTCCTAAAGAAGCAGCGGCGATCGGCTGGGGTGAGAGTTCAGCATAAATCTCTTGTGGAGAAGCTCCTAGTTCTTCTTCAATAAATTGGTAAGCGATTTCGTTGGGAAAGGCTGGTAACTTATCCTGTAGCTGCGTGAGTTCCTCTAAATACACAGGAGGAACTAGATCTGGTCGGGTGGATAAAGCTTGTCCGATTTTAATATAGGCTGGTCCAAGTGTTGTGAGCAGTTCTCGTAACATAACTGCACGCCTGTGATCGTCTTTAACAACAATTCCCCTTTTCCTGTCCCACCACACTCCAAAAACAAAGGCAAAAGTTGGAACTAAAACCGTGAAAACACGGCGCAGAACTTGCAGGGGTCTTTTTTGGTAATGCTCAGCAATCTCCAACGGCTCGTATTTTATTGTTTCTGATTCTGCTTTTTTTGTTACGAGGATTTCCTGCTGTTGCACTTCTTTTGTGGCTGGTAAGGTGATAACTTCCTTGACTACCCCATTTTCAGGTGCTAGGTCAACAGACAGTTCGTCTTGATGGACAACATCTACAGAACCATTCCCAATGGAAAGTCCGTTTTGAGGGTGCTTACCCACACGATAATCTGGCTTAATCCGTTGCGATGTATGGGGAACTGTCTTAGGAATCATGGACTTAACACTATATTAAGAATAAATACTTTTAATGAAAAGAATTCAGAAGTCAGGAGTCAGGAGGAGCCAGTTCTGTAGCCAGGTTTACCAGCATAAAAATCTAGCGTTCGTAATGAGAAAAGTGTAAATAGTTGATGAGTATAGGGTTTCATCTTATAAATGTCTACACGTTGTCTTTAATTTTGTTTGAGTAAAATCTAAGGACGAGATTTATTCTGACTTCTGAATTCTGACTCCTGACTCCTCTTTTAATCTTTTAACAAATCGTAACATTTTTTCAGACGAGTGTGTATATTAGAGCAAGGAGTGTAAAGCGCGGAAACAATTGATTTATCAACCACTGCTAAACAAAGCCTACTCCTGTTCAGCCGAAAATGTCTATCTTTGGGGGCAATATTAATTTAAGTCAAAATAAGCTATGTTTGGTACACTTCTTTTGGGCGTAGACTTAATCTAAAGGTATTAAGTATAACTATTTACTACAGCACTTTTTCTAGTATCACTTAAATAAGAATTAGTCGGCGTCTGTCCTTACGGAGAATTTTGCTTGATGTTGCTCTGTCTGCGAATAGAAAATTTTGCCTTAATAGACCAATTGGAATTAGAATTTGCTCCTGGACTGAATGTATTGACAGGTGAAACAGGAGCAGGAAAGTCGATTATTCTGGATGCCATTGATGCTACATTAGGCGGTAAAGTCTCCAGTCGTATGGTTCGTACTGGGACTAATAGGGCGATGGTAGAAGCTACCTTTACTAGTAACGCTATGTTAGGTGCTTGGTTAAGCGAACAGGAAATCGATTTAATAGATGATAACTGTGTAGTTGTTAGCAGAGAAATTACAACGGGTTCTAGTAATGTCCGCAGTCGCTTGCGGGTGAATGGAGTGTTAGTTAATAAGCAGGTGGTGGGAGGGTTACGCGATCGCTTACTAGAAATTACCGCTCAAGGTCAAACTGTACAAGTAGGACAATCGGCTCAAGTCCGTGAATGGCTAGATGGCTACGGTGGTGAATCTTTAATAAAGCAGCGTCAGATCATCGCTTCTCGGTTTGCAGCTTACCAACAAGCACATTTAACCACAGAAAAACGCCGAACATCAGAACGGGAAAGGCTACAACAGCTAGATTTACTAACTTATCAACTACAGGAACTTAAAGCCGCAAACCTCAGCGATGGTAATGAATTAGAACAACTGTTGCAGGAACGAGAACGCCTTAGTCATGTGGTGGAATTGCAACAGATGAGTTACAAAGTTTATCAGGCTTTGTACCAAAATGATGGCGAAACCCCAGCAGTAGCAGATTTGCTGGGAGATAGCGAAGCAACACTGAATGATATGGTGGAATATGATACACAGTTGCAATCCGTTTTGGATTTAGTGAAGGATGCTCAAGCAGCTGTGATGGAAGTGGGACGGCAAATTAATGCTTATGGAGAAGGTTTGGAAGCAGATCCTCAGCGTTTGGAGGAAGTGGAAGAACGAATCCGAGAATTAAAGCAAATTTGCCGTAAATATGGTTCTTCATTGCATGAAGTGATTACTTACTACGAGCATATTCAGCAAGAGTTAGCCGCACTTAACAGCAGTGAGCAATCTCTTGAAAGTTTAGAGATCAAAGAACAAGAGTGTTTGGATCAGCTTACTCTTGCTTGTCAGAAGTTAACGTTGTTGCGTCGTGAAACAGCATCTCACTTAGAGGGAGAGCTTTTAAGACAACTTAAGCCCTTGGCGATGGAAAAGGTACAGTTTCAAGTCGAAATTTTACCAATAAATCCTAGTGCTACGGGCGCGGATAAGATTACTTTTATGTTTAGTCCCAACCCTGGAGAACCTTTACAACCTTTGACAGCGATCGCCTCCGGGGGTGAAATGAGCAGATTTTTGCTGGCTCTGAAAGCTTGTTTTTCTCAGGTAGATGGTGTTGAGACACTGGTATTTGATGAAATTGATGTTGGTGTTTCTGGACGAGTTGCACAAGCGATCGCAGAAAAATTACATCAGTTAAGTCAAGGGCATCAAGTATTATGTGTTACTCACCAACCGTTAGTTGCAGCAATGGCTGATCGTCATTTTCGGGTAGATAAACAAGTTATTAATCAAGTAAAAGGTAAAAAAGAAAACAACGGACATAGTGAGGAGCGTACTGTTGTACGAGTCACTGCGTTGGATAATTTAACCAAACGCCGGGAAGAACTGGCGCAGTTAGCAGGGGGAAGATCGGCAACGGAGGCGATCGCGTTTGCGGAATCTCTGTTAACGGAAGCGGCTAAGCACCGTCGGGGAGGGGAGTCAGTCGCTACGCTCCAAGTCAAAAGTCAAAAGTCAAAAGTCAAAAGTAATGAAGCAAAGGAGAAGGGGAGCAGGGGAGCTCACAAGGGTAGGTTTTTTACACCTGGGTGTTGGCAAGACAAGGAGGACAAGGAAGGAAAGTAGACAAGGATGTTTTTTTTACTCATATTCAGTACATATACTTGAATTTGCTGTTTCTTCCTTGTCCTCCTTCTCCCCCAGGTCTACCTAGTCTCACCCCTCCTAGATGTATCTGTAAAAAACCTACACCTGTGAGGGGGGGGAGAAAGTATGTAAAGGAGAGCTATGAGAGTCTAGGAACAAAGGGTTTTTAAGGGATATAAGATGTTTTGATCTGCATCAAATCCATAAGCTTTTATGTCACACTTATTGAAGTGGCTAGAGTGATTTTTCAAAACAAAATTACCTGACCATCCTGAATTTAGATATCTCCAGCCATATATTTGCGAAATGTCGTTTCTGGGTTCACCGGTAGGTAAAATATCTATAATGTCATTCCAATAAGCTAATACAACAGCGTCTGCTGGTTTATTTTGTATCTTTGCCCATCCATGAATTTTAAATTTTCCAATAGTTTTGTCTTCTTGTAAGAAATCGATATATCCCCATTCACCCTGAGGCGATATCTCTATTTTCTTAACAATTCCAGGTTTTAAAATATTCAAACTACTAAGTTCCCGAAACCTTTGAGCTACTAATTCTGCTTTCCATGGATATGGTCTTTCTGACATAGGAAATAGTAATTTAATACAATCATCTTTTTGATATAAATTTATTAATTGAATACAGCTTTTACCATAGGAGTATTGATGATGCCATATTACTAAATTATTTAAAAAATTTGTCTGAAAATTTTTATTTATATACAAAATGGATATTGTAACCAGAAACCCGACCGATACCCATTTTTGAATTTTGTCTTTTTCCGATTTAATTAAGTAGAGAAACATGACTATTATTGATAAAGGTAGATAAACTAGATGCACTATGTAATCAATTCTTGTTGCATTAGTATATGAAAGTTGCAATCTAGTCATGCTGTTTAATATCCCTAGTGTAATTGTGTAAAGCCCAATGCCAATCCACGAGATGATTGCTTGTTCTCTAATATAAGTTAAGTGTATTACAGCTAGCGTAATGAAAGATATAATTAAACACATTCCAATAATTCCACTCGATTCATAGGAATTTCCAAAAATATTGCCTATAAATGAGAAAAAATAAGTGACAATACGTTGAAATGAGAAGTTTAATATTTCACTGGGTAGTGGATGATATGACGGTTGTTTGTATTCTTGAAAATAAAATAAACTTGATATTATAAAAGACGTAATAAAAACAACTAAATTTTGAAACTTTTCACCACGACGATTATTTTTTTCGCCAATAATAAATACAATTGATACTATCCATATTATTATTCCTCCCGAGAAAGAATACTGAGCTATTGTACAGAATATGGAATATAGAAATATTTTTAATCTTAAATTTATATTTAATATAAAAATTAACGCATTTATAAGTATGCAAGTATCAGGTATAAGCCTATGTAAAGTTATTCCCCGGAGCCATCTACTAAAAGAACATGGAGATAGTAATAAAAGATTATAACCTGTGAGTATGTATATATTTTTTAAAAAGCTCTTATTAGTTAATGACAACAATAAATAAACAATTAACAGCATCAAAAAGGAGAAACCCAATCCTAATAACATTTCAGCCTTTACATTCCATTCTTTTAAAAAGTTGGCTAAGGCAAGAAAAGCTATTTTTGGAAACAACATTCTACTTTCATTGTATTGTCTAAATAGTTCTCCAAAATCTAGACGATTTTGAAACAAAATTTCTATTTGCTCACCTGGTTCTACCCATTGATCCAAGATCGGGATGTTTACACCGTAGAGGTATATAATTACTGTCCATGTTGCATATAATACAATTATTACTAGTAATGGTAGGTGTCTTTGTCTGAGCATGTAAAATGTGAGTCTTATCAGGTTAAGTGCTAATTGTAGTATTTTTAACAATATCACAGGCTAAGTAAACATTGTTACTCTTAGTACTCAAACTCAGTCAAAAAGATTCTGTCTAAGTACTGGAAATTTAAGAGCATTGCCTTTCTTAAAAGAAATAGTGATGATGTTTATGCATCCTATCGTTTATCGTGTTCACTTTCTTCAATTTCGGGTCAGCTATCCTTAAAGGCGAGGCTCGTTCCCCTAGGAGCGGAATGGCACGCTCGTTAAGGGTTAAGACTGACGCGGAGAGGGGAGACACGGGGACGCGGTGATACAATTTTCCCGGCGTCACCGCGTCCCCGTGTCACCGTGTCAGCCCCTTTTTAGGTTTTTCGAGCGTGCCATTCCCCTAGGAGCGTCTCCCCTTGGGAGAAGGGGGTGCTGACATAGATAAAATCTTAACTTCTCATTTTGTAAAGCTTGCAACCTATGGTCATATCAGCTCACATCTATGAACAATTGAAACAGAAATCTCAATCATGCAGTTTGTCATAATGCCAAAATTTATTGAGTCTTTATGAAATTCATACCAGTGATTGAACAAACTAAAAGCTAATTTATGATTATTAATATAATGAATAGTTTTTTATCTTAATTTCACGTTAAAATAAGTAGCCACGGCTTGGTTAAGTGTCAACTTTTCTGGTTAAATCGTTTTCTTGATAATATGGTTCAATATACTCTTGCTCAAAGCCCAGAAATTCTCCTCACTGTTCCTGGCAAAGATTCAGCCAAAGCTCGCGAGAAAGCAATGGATCAACTTGTTCAATTAATGGAAGAAGGCAAGTTACCAACAGAACTTGAAGAGGGGTTTGGTCCTCAGCAACTGATAGAAGTGAAAGAAACATCAATTGATACATCTAGTGATGAGGATGGGATTACACAAGCGGTTCAAGTTTTGAGCAACTTAGCATCGCTGAAGCTGAAGGTTCAGGAGTCACGCTCAGAAGCATTAGATATGCGTAAGGCTGTTGATATACTGTTTTCAGATCAACCTGTGAGTGAGGAAGAAATTGCTCGTCTCAAAGAAGGGTTTAAAGTTCTCAAAAATTTTGCTCAAGTTAATCTGCGGTATCAAGAAGCGCGTAATAAAGCAGAACATGCTAGACAAGTTTTAGATCAAGCTTTAAAAACTCCCGAGAAATAGTCGAGATTTGTTATTTATTAATCAGATAGCGGTGTTCACTCAGCGTTATATTTGAACGCAAAGCCTTAAGCCCGCTGGGTTGGGTTGAACCCGGACAAAAACGGACAACCTTTGTCCTAGTTTGGGATGTAGACTTCTAGGAAAAATGTAGCGGCAGGCTGCATCAACGGGCATAGCTTCAGTTTGCCACCTCTTTTAGAGGTGGGAGTGTTAAGAGCTAACTACGTCGATTGCTTCTTCTACTTCTAAAAGAAGAGGAAAACGAGGCCATATTATGGCTACTATTTTCTTCATCATCATCACCAATTACGTTGATGTTTTGTTTGTAATACTGTTGATAGTGACTGTAAGAAGCAGGTATGGGGTCCTTAGACTTATTAGCAACCATACCTAAAATGGGAGTACCAGATACTTGAATCTCATCTAGTGCTTGCTTGAAGACAGTGCGTTTAAGCTGCCCTAGCCCAGCAACTAGTATGGTTCCATTAGTGTTAATAGATAGCAGATTAGCGTCTGCAAAACCCACAAGAGGCGGGGTATCGTAAATAACCAAATCGTAGATAGATTGTAAGTTCTCCATGAGATCCTGCATTTTTTGAGAAGCAAGCAATCTAACGGGATCTGGCGGAATTGGACCTGCTGTTAGGACAAACAGGTTGTCTTCTAAAGGCGATCGCTCAATCAAATTATTCCAGTCCAAGTCTTGGGAAATTATATCAGTTAACCCCTGAATATTCATAAGTCCTACACGATTGTGAATTGTAGGCGCACGGAGATTGGCATCTACCAGTAATACTCGTTGTCCCATTGCTGCGGCAGACAACGCTAGGTGGATAGCGACAGTTGTTTTTCCTTCTCCAGGTTCTGCTGAACTAATAACCAGCGAGCGGATAGGTGTATCAGAACCAAGAAGTAAAATATTAGTGTAAAGAGAGCGAAAAACTTCAAAGAATGACGCCCGAGCTGCTTGACTTGCAGCGTTATTCCCATTTTCTTGCTGTTGTAATGCTCCAAGTTCTTTCTTGAAAGGAACCACCCCTAATAGTGGTAAAGTCGTTGCTTCTTTGAGTTCTTCAGAAGTATAGAAAACATTGCTGAGCTTATCAACAACTAAAGCTGCTCCCACACCCAACAACAAACCTACTATTGAACCTAAGGCTAAATACGTTTTGGTTTGATCTCTCACTGGTTCTGGTTCCATAACTTTTGTGAGTTGAGGATCAAGTAATTTCCAAGGCTGCTGCTTTTGCGCTTTCTCAATTTGTAGTGCTTGTTGTTTAGCTAAAAATTGATTCAGTGTATCAGTAGCAATTTTTAGTTCCCGCTCAATGTTCTCGTAGTCACGACTAATAGTCGCTATATGTCTTAGGGAAGCATTCAGATTCTCTATTTTTGTACCCAGTGACGAATCACGTACTTGAAGTTCGTGAATCCGGCTTTGAAAATCTTTATTAACCCGTATTCTTTCTTGTGTAAGCATTGATATCATCGCTGCTTTCTGTTCAGACAGACGTTTTACCCCTTCTTCTTCGCCTGTAAATATAGACGAGCGTTTAACAATCTCAGCATCTATGCTGAAGATTTGATCCAGAATCTTTTGGTAGCGCTCATTGTCAGTTAAGATTGGGCTACTAGCTGTTGGATTCTGCTGTTGTGCAAACTCCTTCTGTAAGTCTTGGTACTTAGCTTGCATTTGTTCTAGCTGGACTCGAGTCTCTAGTCGCTGTTTCGTCAAAGTAGAAATTTGCTCAGAAACTTGTTGAGCTTTCTGCACTGGTTCAACCAAGTTATTTACTTGTCGAAGTTGCCGCTGTCTTTCTTGCCAGTACTCAACTCGCTGCTTCAGTGGATTGATCTGTCTTGTTACAAAATTAATTGCCTGATTGATATCTGCTTGACGATCTGCTAGGCTATATTTTAGATAAGCATTGGAAACTAAGTATAAAAAATCCCGAACAACGTCCTCGTGGGAGTTTTTATATTGGACTTGTAAAATATTTTTAGTTTTTTTGGACTCAATAGTAAAGTCATCAAGAACAGAGTCGTAATCTAGTTGAAGTTTCGGATATTTGTGTTGATATTTCTCCCTAAGCCTCTTGAGTATAGGTTCGAGCATTCCACGACTTTGCAGGACTTGAATGGTGGTTTCAACTGCATCTGTTTGAGGAGGAGATATTCCATCTTTGCTTCCTGTACCTATAACTTGAGGCACATTAGATACTGCCAAACTCTCGCCAGTTACAGGCTTGGTTAAGATCTGGAATTGGCCTTTATACTCTGGAGGATCTGTTTTTGCTTTCAACACAGCCGCCGATGCTACTACACCTGTTACACCAACTATTAGCAACGCTCGGCGACGGAGAACAGCTGCAACTTGGCCCAAATTCAATTCGTCTTTATCATCCGTACTTAATTGGGCAGAGTTGATTTGTGATAGTAAAGGGTGAGGGTATTTCTCTGACTTCAGCATGGCTTTTGTGATTTCTCATTTAAATTTACGTACACAGACCCCTAATTCCACTGAATTTTAGTGGTTACAAGCCTATATTTCTGACTGCTTGGCTAAGCGTTATACGCAATCAAGTAAGCAAGTAGCTATTTGCTCGAGCAACACAACCTCAAAAGGGAGTGGAGCCTTGTTAAAGACCTATCTAATCGACCTGTCACCCTGGCTGGAGTATCAAAGCATCTACTACTTTAGGTCGATGCACCATAACTACAGTAACATTACGTAAGGAAAATGGATAATGTTCTGAATTATTTGTGAGACTGAATAGAGCTATCTTAACAACTCAACCCAGTAAAGGCCACTCACACAATCAATTTTCAGATAATTTAACTGGGGCGCTAGGATTCGAACCTAGGGATGGCGGGACCAAAACCCGCTGCCTTACCACTTGGCTACGCCCCAACGATTTGACACTTATTAATATAGCAGTAATACCAATATTTGTGTCAAGCCCTTTGAGATTTTATTTTTAGATTTTTTTCATAGGGTATTACTAGCATCCTATTACAGTTTTTTAAATACATAATCATATAGTGATTATTGTGTATAATTACTTATCTAAGGTGACCTCAGTATTTGATAGTCCTACAGTTATATAGATTGCCAAGAGTGAAAGTGCGGTTGCTCGTGGGTAATTATAGCTGCTACAAAAGTAGAGATTGTGTTGAAGTTAATTTTTGGGTTCTTCAATATAAGGAGACTACCACTCGGCTTTTGCCTTAGTTCTGTACTTTACATTTCTAGCTTTCCTATGTCTTCATCCAGGTCAAGCATCAACCCTAGTGTATTTTTTTTATCTTTAGTTAATTTTTTACTGAGTCAATTAAAAAGACAAAGGCATAAAACCCACGATTATACTCAAAGCGTTTCTGGTCGTGATTACGTATTTGAAACAGCAGAGAATCTCAACAAAGGATACATGACTGCACATGGTAAGCGTGTCAAACCCGGTGACTATGTTATTTTGCAATGTGGTTCTCAAAGTAAACGATATCAAGTTGTGGAAATTGATTACTACTCTGAGCCATCAGATATGTGGATAGCTTTACTGAACTTAGTGCCTAGTGACGAATAGCTTAGAGGCGTATCAGTAAATTTTCGAGAAAAAATCCGGAATGGATGCGCATTTCCTGAAAAATGTATATGTGGTATTATCCGTAAAAATTTACGCTATGCTTGGTCAAGCTAGAAAGAATTTTCGCCGAAAAATCACTAATATTTCGGCGATATTACCTCTGATGTTTCTTGTGTATGGAACACCAGCCTTTGCTGGTAACTATTACGTAAGCATCAAAGGGTCAGACCAGGGCAAAGGTACACAGTCTTCTCCTTGGCGTAGCGTGAATAAGGCATTATCTACAGTACCAGCAGACCAACAAAACACAATTCGTGTAGGAGCAGGAACATTTGATTTAGGTGGTAAGGTGTCAGTACCTTCAGGAGTTAACCTCGTTGGTTCTGGAGTCGGTACGACCACTATCTTGGGAGAGTTGAACCTGATTAAAGCTAAAAATTTAAGCATTAGGGGCATTAAATTTAGCGGCAAAAATTATCAATATAAAATGGGTATATTGGTCAGAAAAAGCGATGGGTTAGAGCTTCACAATTTAGAATTTAATGCTTATGCTGATCAAGCAATAAATATTGAACGAGTTTCGGATAGTAAAATAGAAAATATTATCATCACAGATAGTTCCTACAACAAGCGTGTTCAAGGTGGAGGTGGAAGACAAACCTCTGCTATTTCTATGGGTAACCTCACAAATTTTGAATTTAATAATATAAAGATTGATACTAGAAAACGCGGTGGTCAGGGAATAGGATCAACTAATGATGCTTGGTCTCCAGATAAACCTTGGGAGAGTCCACCTGGAATCTTAACAAATGTTAAATTTTCTAACTTGGATATTAAGGTTGATCAATGGAATGCGTGGGGAAGTGGTTGGACACCACAAATGGCTCTAGAATTATGGCATCATACATGTAACAACTGTGAAATTGCGAACTCTAGCTTTAACAGTACAGTTTCTCTAGCCACTGATAATTCAACTCGCATTCATGTACATCATAATCTCTGGTATGGACCAAACAATCCTTTCTATGCGTGTGAAGTAAACAGTGACAATACGGAGTTTAACAATAACTATATTCGTGGAGGAACTTATCCCCTTGCTATGTTTGGGAAAGAAGGGAAAAATAACCTCAACGTTCATCACAATATTTTTGAGAAAACTGGTACGCCTATCTTGGTTGGCAATTTCAGAGGTAAGATGAACAATTTTAAGTTTGTCAACAACACAGTATATATTAATTCAGCAACCCGTCTATTTAACTTTGAGCAAGGGGAAACGCCTAATCAGCAAATTCGTAATAATATTTTCTATAGTTCAGTTGGTAATATCGGTAATTTATTAGGAGCTTCAGTTGGTGTAGACAATAACGTCTTCTTTAACATCAAACCTGTTGGTTCTCGAGCAAAGACTTTTGACCCTAAGTTCAGGCTGTCAGGTAGTTTACCCTCTTCATACTACAGACCCAACAGTGGTAGTCAAGCTATAAACTTTGGTGCAATTCAAGAAGGTAGTCCGTCATCCCGTGTAAGAAGAAGTAGTACTGGTACTGGTCAAGAGCGTTAACAATTTTGAAACTGTGGTAGAATGCGGGGCGTTCTGCACTTGGATTCATAGCTCAAATCAGCAACGTCTAGTGATTTTTGCTGGAGTTAAGAACAGAAGAGTGCTTTTGGATAAATACAGAGAATATGTAGTTGGCATAGTAGTCCTTGAAATGGTTGCCGTCGACATAATGGCTTGCCCGACAAACCCCGTCACTACAAGTTGTTGAATCAATGGCATCCCAAGCAAACTTATTGACGTCGTCCGCCCAACCAGAAACCCAAGAAAAGACCTTATTTCTTCTGTGAAGATAAACAGAACTATCTATGAAACAATCTTTACTGGGAAAGGGTCTGAACCACTGGGGGTCGCAGTTGGAGCCATCAGTGTATAATTTGTCAAACTGAGCACTATCTAGATAGACAACAACCTTCGCACCTTTCGCAACTAGTGCATCAGCAAACGCCCTTAGGTGTTGAAAGTAACGCTCGCTGGCATCCTCATAAGTAAGAGAATTGCCGTTTGGATCAGCATATAATTGATCGCCCCAGTAACCAGAAAAATGGGCATACAAAGCATTGCCAATAAATATGATATCCCCTTTTTTTACCCTCTCTAATAATGACTTTTCAACCTGCTTTTGCAATTTATAGCATTTAACTTTCTCCACCTGTACTACAGCTGCTGGGAAAAGGCAATAGTTGCCCCAGACGCCACGAAAGTTAATTTTTTTACTAACGGCATAAGAAGAGATAGAATTCCTAAATTGGTGTATGTGACTATCTCCCAAAAGGTAGATAGTGGGGCGTCCATAATAACGATCAAAACCACACTCGGGAGCGATTTTTGTAGCAGCATCGGTATCTTCAAATACGTTACAAATCTCGATATTTGGTGAAGACTTCATTCCATAGCGCTCTTCTAGTTGGTTGATTGCTCCTGCGTAAAGATGCCCCTTGAAAAGTGTCAAAAGACCAATCAAAAACCCAACTGCACTAGCGGAAGCAGCCAGTCCATAACCAATGGTCTTCCAACGAACAGAAGACCACTCAGAACGGCGAAGCGGGGTTTCCACATAACGATAGGAGACGACTGCCAATAACAACATCAAAGTGATTTGGATAGGCACAAACCACCAATGAATGCCAAGCGTCCAGCGACTGATGGAGAGGACACTCCAGTGCCATAGATAAAGTGAGTAAGAAATTAGACCGACATATACTACTGGAGGGCAGGTTAGGAGTTTATAGCCTGCGGTGTCAGGGCGAAGAGAAGCAATGAGTAATCCCGTGAGGAGCACCATAGTAATGGTTGCCTGGACTTTGAATTCGATAGGGATGAATAAAACCGCAATAACAGCAACAATCACCACCAAAGGAGGAAAATTCTTGATTACACCAAAGAAAGGAGCAGCATTCTTGAGACCCAAAAACACTAGGCAACCAGCTCCCAGCTCCCATAAGCGTGTAGGCATCAAAAAATAAGCAGCATGTTCGTGGGTTTCACTCAAATAAATGAACACAACCAAAGATGCAACACAAAGCACTCCAGTAACCCAAAAAAGATTTCTTGCTCCTTTGGCGGTAAGGCGACTGAAACCTGTGAACCAAACCATGAATGGAAAGAAAAAGTAGAACTGCTCTTCTACACCCAGAGACCAAGTTTGGACAAAGGTATTGAGTTCTGTGGAGGTTGCAAAATAATCAGTTGAGTCCTTTAGCAGATAAAGATTAGAAATACCAAAGAGTGATGCCATGCCAGTCCAAAGGGACGTTTCTGGAATGGCGCTGAACATGCATACCAGAATGCTGGTGATGAAGACACAGAACACCAGTGCAGGAACAAGACGTTTGATACGTCTTGTGTAAAATCCAAGCAAGAAGTCACCGAAGTTCTTGCTTGGTCGTTTTGACAGAGAAGAAGTGATAACAAAACCAGATATAACAAAAAATATATCTACGCCCAAATAACCGCTGGGCAAGAGGTTCTTGTTAAAGTGGTTCATAATGACAGCAATAACTGCCAACGCTCTTAGACCATCAATATCAACTCTGTAGGCGGACTTGGAATGCGCAGTAGTTGAGTTTTTGCTGGAGGTAGTTTCCATTCAATTAGTTTCTCTTTGAACTACAACAAGAAAGAATTCAAGAGTCACGAGCCAGAATTCATTGAATTCTGTGCTACTGGTAGATGATGAAAACTTCACCAAATCTTCGGCTTTGGCGGTCTTCAATCAGGTAGAGATTCAACCGCTACCTGATGGAGCCTGACTCCTAACTTCTTCTTCAATAGGATTTGTTATACATCACAATAAGTTATCCGTAATGCTACTAAATCCTAGATACTGCTGCTGATACGTTTTGCGGTAGTCCTAAACAGGTAATGATTTTTCATACTCAGATATTTATTTTACCACATCCTTCATCATTACCTCCCCTAACTTGTTGGTAAATTTCCATTAATTGCTGATAGTTAGTTTCCGGAGTATATTTAGTCTTATAAGTATACTGCGCATTTTTCCCCATAGTACTTATAGTTTCGGGATGGGTTATTGCCCATTCAATTTTAGCGGATAAATCAGATGGGTTTTCAGCTTCAAAATGAAACCCTGTTACCCCATTTTCTACAATTTCCGTCATACCACCTAATCTAGATACGAGTACAGGTAGACCGCAAGAAAAAGCTTCAGCAAGCGTTAAGGGGAAACCCTCATACCAAATTGAAGGAAAGATTAAAAACTGTGCCCCTTGCATAAGAGAAAAGACTGTTTTTTTATCTTTAAAACCTAAAAAATCAATATACTTCTCTGCATTAGTATTTAGCACTTTTTGTTGTAACGATTCACGTAATGGACCATCGCCAACAATCTTTAACGGTACGCATAAATTATGCTGAATATACGCATCGATTAAGACTGCAGCGCCCTTTTCTTGAGATAATCTACCGATAAAAAGTATGTAGTTGCTACGCTGCTGAATCTGGTCAGAAAAAGAGGGCGGAAAAATAAAATTAGGTTTGATATGAATCTTTTGTGCTGGAAGTCCAGCCTGGAGCATTTTTTCTTTTTGAAATTGGGTAAAAACAATATAAGCATTTACCCTTTCAAGCCAAGTACGACGTAGCTTGTGCCAGGTGAGCATTCCTGCAACAACTGAGCTTTCTAGCAATGAATTACGGTAGCAATTATGTACAACACCTTGCCAAGGTATCAGTTCATTAATGCAATCTTCACAGACCTTCCCATCTCGAAAAGGCATTGCTTTGGGACAAGCTAAGCGATAGTTATGAAGAGTTTGTACAACAGGTACTTTATTTTCCCGACAAGCATCATATACAGAAGGTGAGAGTAATGGAAAAAAGTTATGTACATGAGCAACATCAGGACGAAAATGTACTATTTGTTTGTTAACCTGTTGTTTTGCTGAATATGAGTAAACTGCGCTGAAAGCAGCTACAGCTTTATCCCAAGCTGTTTTGATCTCGTCATTATTCACTTCCAGTAGACAGACTTGATGACCATTTGCTTCTAGCAATTGCTTCTCAGCCTGTACCACCCCATCCTCACCCCCTGCAAGTTGGTAGCGGTTATGTAGCATTAGCACTTTCATGTAGCTAAGTTCCCTAAATTGCCAAATGTATGAGCTAAATTTCGCGCCAATTTAATATCTTTTTTACGGCGACTTGCACTTCCTAAAGAAGCTCCTAATAGTATTCCAAGAGGGTTCATTGCAAAGATATATACTACGATGTTATCCGTAACCATTGCTAGAGCCACTGCAACCAAAGCGAGAAAAGCAGCAAGGTGAATATGAGCATTAGTTTTATCATTACGATCTGCCCATTGCCAGTTTTGCCAGCTTTTAACTATCAATCCGCCGTATCCCAATAACCAAAGTATTAAGCCAATCAAACCGTAATCATGAAAAATCCGCAAGTAGTCGTTGTGTGGGTGATTGATATTAGAACCAGAAGCCACTAGTGCATTTGTTACAGAACCTGGACCCTTACCAATCCAAGGTGATTCTATAGCTGATGCATATGCGACTTGCCAAGCATCGTTTCGTCCGGATGTGTTAACTTGAACTCCACCAACGGTAGCGTTATCTCCTACAGACGTAAAGCGATCGCGTATGGGTTGTACATAGTTAAATGCCAAGTATGAAACGGTCACTATTAGTAAAATAGTGAAAATCATCCGCAGCCACCCTTTGACTGTTGCCAACGATGTCTGACATATAGGGAATAAAAGTATACTTATGATCAATGCTGTGCGGGAGAAACTAAAAGCAATAGTCAAGACCGTGCCAATTCCCCATAATAGCCCTCCCGGTAAGCGATAGCGCCACATTCCCACGAACCAAGAAAGCCCAACAATGGCAAACAAGGCAAATGAACGAGCACTCATCAACATGCTTGACCCAGGACCAGATATGAGAATACTAAATCCATAAATTATGACTGACAATTTAGCAGATCTTGTAAAAGTCAAACTCATGTACTGAGGTAGATCGAAGGTGCGGTAACTCTGTATTGAACTAAGAACAATAAATCCTACAAATCCCACAAATACTGACAAGTTCTGAATTGCACTGACCACTGGTAGGGTGTTTGTGTGCATGTACCATATCCAGATGATGATTTGTACTAAGATAAATACAATTAACCCAGACACATTGAGTACAGTTTTGGGCATCTTGGGGCGACTAAAAACTAAAACCCAGCTAGCTAGGGCTAAAAGAACAGTCAGTACACCTAAAGCACTTATGGAACCTAGGTTAAATCTACGTACGAAATCTGTCAGTCCACTAAGAAAAAGCGTTATATGTAATAAAGTTGTGTATAAATTCATTAGCCGTAAAGTTAACTAAACTAGGTTTTGTCCAACATGAGCGGTGGGGCTTGTGGATAAGTTTTGTTCAAGATATCTTGATACACACTGGCTAAGAATTGCCCTTTAGATTCCCAAACAAAACTTTCACGTATTCGGTGTTGACCTGCGCGTCCCATGCGCGATCGCAGTTCTGAATCTTTGGCTAAACAATTCATCGCCGTAGCCAATTCACTTACTGCTTGTTCGGGTGTATGGGCTTGAATTTTAAAACCAGTTTCTCGTGTAACCTGAAGCGACGGACCACCCAAATCTAAACAAATAACAGGAAGTCCAGCAGCCATAGCCTCTAAACATACACCTCCTCCCGAATCGTGCAGGCTAGGATGAACCAAGACATGACACTCTCGTAACTTTTGCAAGGTTTCTTCGCGAGACAATTTACCCCAAAACTTAACGCTCTGGGCAATACCTAGCTCTATAGTTAGCTCCTCTAGCGTTTGCTGTTCAACTCCATCTCCTACAAGCCAATACTGCACCTCTTTACTGAGGTTTGACTGAGCAAAAGCACGTACACCCAAATCAAAGCCTTTCCAATGCAAAAACCTACCCACACTAATAAATCTCACTGGCGAACTATTGAGGGTGGTGGGTTCAGCACATATTTCTAACTCATCTTTCGGTAACGCGATCGCCGGATATACCTGTACGTTTTTAGCTCCTAAATAGCGTAATCGAGTAGCTGTGTCTTCAGTTGTCGCCCACGCTAATATACTTTGTCGAGCAGTCAGACGGACAAACGGATCATGTTCACCTACCCAACGGGCTAAACTTCGTAGAGATTCGTAAATCTTTCCACGTAAACTAAAGTCCTGCCAAAAAGCTTTGGGAGCTGATTCTCCACCGCCAACAGAACCCCACAGAAAAGGAATTGGAAGCAGTGAAATAAAGCTTGGTCTTGCGTATTGTACATAAGTTACATGATGTGCAAGGTCAAAGTTAATCTCTGAATGCAGTTTTCGGACTACAAAATAAGCCCATATTTGCCAAAGATAGTAATGCAACTGCACCCCCCACTGTACTGTTTTCCTGTCCTGAGACCAATCCAACACCCAGCTAAAGGGATCAAAGTAAACAAAATGTAAGTTAGGTAATGGATTGTGTGCTAGTTCTGCTTCAATACCTGAACGATGACAGTTTGAAGTCAAAACCCAGATATCATAGTACTTAGCTAATTCCCTTGCTACGTTCCACCCTATAGCTGGTTCAGAACCTTTTTCTGGTTCACAAGCGTAAGCTGATAAAAGAACTTTCATCAAACATATCCCCTTAAAGTGTGATTAGTAACTTCAGCGAGAAACCTTGCTGCTGCTTCAGGGGTATGTTCAGCTATCATTTGTCGAGAGCGTTCCCCCATTGACTGAATCAAGCTAGGAGTACTAATAAAGTGATACATAGCGTCAGCTATTTCTTGAGGATTGTGCGGGTCAAAAAGGTACCCATTCTGCCCTGAAATCACCAATTCTGATGCTCCTGCCCATTTTGAGCATAAGATCGGCTTACCAAAAGTCATGCTTTCTAACACTACCATTCCCCAAGTATCTTCCAAGGTAGGCAGTATGAAAATATCTGCGAATTGAAAATAATCTCCCATGTGGCTATAATCAACCCACCCTACCCACTTCACAGATCCTTCTATCTGATAATCTCGACTAATATCTTGCAGTTTTTCTCTGTCCTCTCCTTGACCAATCACCATTAACGTATAGTTACTGTATCCTCGTTGCTTAAGAATGGAACAAGCTTTTAGTAGTAGATGTAAGCCTTTCCTAGGAATTAACTGTCCGACAAATAAAAATATAGGTCGCTGTAACTCTTCCTGGTTTAATTGAACATCTCTTAAAACCATTGACATGGCTTTTGAGGTTGGTACTTCGTAGGGTCTCGTAAAAACGCTGGTTGGCTTAGCTCCAAGAATCTCAGTTAGGTAATTTTTACCTGCTTCACTGTTCGTAATCAGAGCATCAACAAACTGAACCATCTTTCTGCGGAAAAATAAGCGAAGTGGTGAGTTTCGATAGTCTACGTTAGGTGAGCTCCCTTCAACAGCAAGGATAACCCGCCACTTGGTTATTGGTTTGAGAATTAAAGCAAATAAACTCCATATTGAAAACCCATTTGCAAATATTAATTGCGGTTTAAATTTAAGGATTTCCACAACAATAGCTGGAGAAACAACTATAAATCCTCGTGAATACGATTCTCCTGATTGGGTTGTACTTATAAACTTTGTTTTTCCTACGACTTTAACAGCAAATGAGTTTTCATACCCTGGAGCAAACCCAGTCCAAAAACCTGTATACACAGTTGTTTTTGGAAAAAGTTTTGTAAATTCACTGAATAAAGGATGCCAGTAACTTGCTCCTTCCATAGAAGGCAAAAGCCACGCAATACGAGGATGATCTGTGACTTTTTCTAATTTTTTTTCTAAGGTAGGTGTAGTAATCATAATTACTAAATACTTTTCTATATAAGTGACTCTAAAAGTAAGCGCCAACGCTCGACAAAAATAGATTTATTGTATTTAGAAGCTGTAGCATTTGCAGCAGCACCTATTTGAGGTAGCTTGTCTCTATTTTCGAGTACAGTTTTCAACGCTTGTGCGATCACCATCGTATCCCGCTCAACTAACCAGCCATTTACCTTATCCTCTAAAAACTCTTCAACACCGTAAAGGTTAGTAACCATAACTGGTAAACCAGCAACGGCTGCTTGGAAAGTGACCAACGAAAAAGTTTCATAATTAGAGGGAAAAACAAATAAATCAGATAGCCATAGAAAAGGACGGACATCCGTCTGAAAACCTACAAACACAACGCTATCTGACAAATTTAATTGATCCCGAATCAGTTCGTATTCTCTAACCTCATGTTGAGAACCACCCACAACCAATAGTTTCGTGGTAGCATCTCTAATATTTGCTAGAGCTTGAAGTAACAACTTTAGACCTTTACGCTCAAAATCACCTAAAGCTACAAATATCAACACCACATCATCTGGACGAAATCCGAGTTTTGCGCGCCATGGTTCAGCATCAAATGAGCTAGGACGGCTAAAACTGCTAACTTCAACTGGATTGGGAATTTTAGTAATTTTCTGTTTAACAGATGTACCATAAGTGTGGGTGAGTTCTTCTGCTAACCCTGCAGATGGAACAACAATGACTTGAGCATGAGCAAATGTCTCAGCTTCAGCACTTGCGTTGAATCGATGATTGATTTCTCTGGCTATTTTTCTGAGCAAGCTAGCCTTAATCCTATGCTCTTTTAGGTATGCTTTATGACAAAAATGTGCATAGCAGATATTACAGTTAGCAAATTCTCCATCAGTACCAATGACTAGTTGAGGCTTGTCTTTAGAAGAAAGGTATTTTTTATAATATTGAGGAGCTAGCCATTTAAATGTCATGAAGCGTAAAAAAACTGGCTTTTCTGGTATGGGTACACGTATCCATTCAATCTTGTCTGGTGCTGGATTTTCAAATCTATCTGCAAACACTATGAATTGATATTCCTCACACAGACCTCTAAGTATTTGGAGAATACAACTACCTATAGGACTATCTGAGGTTATGGAAAGGTCAAAAAAAGCAACAGTTTTTTTGGTTGTCATACGTGTTGGAAAATTACACTAGCAAACTTTTCAGCTGTATTCTGCTCTGCAAATGTCTTCATTTTTGTAGAATCGCCAAATTTTTCTGGAGATGTATTTACAAATTGAGCTAAACCTAGAGCAATTTGATGTGGTATAGTCGAGTCAACTGTTATACCTAGCTGATATCGGCGTGTGATTTCTCCCATCAGTCCATAGTTTGAAGATAAAACGGGCTTTTGAGCAGTAGCAGCTCTAACTAAAATTGCACTCATACCTACATGACGTTGGTATGGGGCTAAAATAACGTCTGCTAGTTTGAAGTATGCTTGAATTTCGTGGTCAGCAATAAACTGGTTATGGGTGATAATCTGTATTGGCAAAGACTGAGAAATCTGAATCACACGGTTGTCGACGTGCGATTTAACACTGTTATCAATTGGTCCCACCAATAACAAGCATATTTGCTGACAAACATCGGGCGAAAGTAACGAAACTGCTTCCAGTAATTGGTGTAATCCTTTACGCCCATCTAAGCTACCAAATAAGAGAAATATTTTTCTCGAAGGATCAATATTTAGGCTCTCTCGTAGTTTCTTTGTTGTTATGGCAGTGTCATTGTAGATCTGTACTGGATCTGGTAAATAGACATTTTTTACAGTAGTGTTAAATTTGTCTAAGTACTTTACTACAAACGGGTCTAGGCAAAACAAAGTTTTTAACTGACGATGACGCAGAGCTAAAGATAGTATGAGTTTTTCTTGCGACTGCTGTAAACTATCTTTCCAAGTTGGTTTGTAGTGATCAAACTGATTGTAGTGAAAAGTTGGTCTAAAGTAGATACTAGAGACAGAACAAGGAAACTTTTTTGCAACAGCCATTGGGATCTGTATTGTATCAAAGTACATTAGCAGGCAATGATCTGCTTTAAGCGACTCAGCATAAGAGTAGACTAATCGCCACTCTTGGAAAAAATACAGCTTCCTGTTTAAATAATTCGAGTGAGGTAAAAGTGCGGCAGTTTCATCAATAGTGATTGGTACTAAGTTCACCTTTTCTTGACCATATTTCCTAGCCAAGTCAACAATATCAGTGTGTTGTTGGATGAACTTAGGTGATACGACTATATTCAGAGAACCTGGTAAATCATGCTCACCCCAAAACCTTATGAGATGCAGGATATAACTAGGATGATGACCGCTAGTTGAAAGGTTAAACAGCATGATCTTGCGATCGCCCTTCGGGGTTTGGGCTGAATTTAAATTACTACTGACTTGAGTGCCCGCAAAGTCAAGTTTTTTTTTCTGACTAAACTCCTGCATAATGTTGACCTTGAGCTACTACTATTTCCTGAAGAATCTCTTCCAGGCTCAAAGTAATCCCCCATTCTGGGAAATGAGAGTTCATCTTGCTCAAATCAGAAATGTAGCAGATATGATCGCCAATGCGGTTCTCATCAAGATAAACCCAATTTACCTTACGGCTTGTGAGACTCTCGATTAGATCAAATGCTTCTAAGATTGATACGCTATTAGAACGACCGCCTCCTAAATTGTAAACTTCTCCTGCGCGGGGATTGTGTCGAAATGCTTCAAAAGCTTGAATGACATCGTAGCTGTGGATATTATCTCGTACTTGTTTACCTTTATAGCCAAACACCTTGTACGTACCACCACTAACTGCTACTTTAACTAGATACGATAAAAATCCGTGCAACTCAACTCCTGAATGAGAAGGTCCAGTTAAGCAACCCCCTCGAAAGATTCCTACCTTCATGCCAAAGTAACGACCATATTCCTGAGCTACAACATCAGCAGAAGTTTTAGAAGCACCGAACAGAGAGTGCAAGCATCTATCAATACGGCACTCTTCAGAAATCCCGTTGAAATCTTCTTGTCTTGCGTAGTCGTATCGTTTTTCCATCTCGATCAAGGGAACTTCGTTAGGAGCATCACCATAAACTTTGTTGGTACTCATGTGAATAAAGACTGCATCAGGACAGAACTGTCGAGTTGCTTCTAGTAAATTCACAGTCCCTAGAGCGTTAACTTCAAAGTCTAACAGGGGAATTTGACAAGCTTTATCGTGAGAGGGTTGAGCAGCACAGTGTATCACTAAGTCAAAGGCATTTTGTTCAAATAATTCAAAGAGGCTTTGGCGATCGCGAATGTCAATATTGTGATGTTCAAAATGCTTCGTAGTTTCTTTGAGACGGTTAAGGTTCCAAGTTGTGTCTCCTGGAGCGCCAAAGAAGTTAGCACGCATGTTGTTATCTACACCAATAACATGATGACCCTCTCTGTCGTAGTATGTAACAGCTTCGGAGCCAATTAAACCACTTGAGCCTGTAACTAGTACTTTCATGTTGCTTTTTCCTACTGGACTTCAAAGACGATAACTTCGAGGTACGTTAAAGGTTGATAGTTGACTGCTGCCTAAAAAGCTAACAGTCAAAGCGCTACACAGCTCCTACCCAGATAACTACTTCTTGACACAATCCTGCTATCAGGAATATTCCTGATTTTCTAGCGTAACTTTTATAGACAATAAACAGGGTGTTAGGTGTAGGAGAGCCAGTCCTGCCAACAGTTTCACCTTTACAAGAGTGCCATTGCTCCGTAACCTTCTCCAAGAGGAGTTAATTTTCGACGCCCTCTGTAAAAGAATCTCCACGTAAAAAATTAAGCGCGTCTTCGTGTCCAAGATTCTTCGCGTCTCGTGTGTTGCTTGAGTCTGGCGTTGACCGAAAAAATCTTAATTAGGTATAAAAATTTTTACAAACTATACCAAGTACAGTCTTGTAGAATAAGAATCTATTCAAAATTCAGGGAAACAGGTTTCTACCATTAATAGCCTAAACCGAAGCCATAAAGAAGATGATGATAGTTCTCTCTTAAATCTCTGTTGTGAAAATTATGAACACTGTTAAACTTCTGTTTTGCATCTCTCTGGTAGCGTATGCTTGTTTTTTGATTATTAATCCTCAATTTTGGATAATTGATGATCATGTATTTTTGAATACCATACAAATTGGCAAAAGCTTTATTTTTGTTAATAATGAAAACGGTCGTTTTGAACCACTTAATACTCAGGAATATTATCTATTAAGCAAATTCTTTCCACCAACACCTACTTTATACTGGGCATTTAACGCGTTCCAATTAATTTTATTCACTCTAATAGTTTACAAAATCATAAAACGTATTACTAATAATACAAATTTCACTATTATCACTTTATTCTTTCTATTACTTTTACCAGGCTTTACCCTTGCATGGTCGAGATTTATAGTTGGAGAACGAGGGGCAATCTTTTGTTCAGCAGTTTTTATATACTCGTATTTTAGCTATTTAGAGGAGAAAAACTTTAAACAATCGTTAATACCAGGTTTTATCAGTCTTATTTTTGCTAATCTTGCACTTTACTATAAAGAACCGACGTTTTTAGCAATCGGTACTTTTTCTTTCTTTCATTTGATATTTTCGTGGAAGACTTCAAAATTGAAGATAAAAATTCTAGATATTCTTCTTTTAATAAGTTGCTCTGTATTTGTTATAATATATATTGTATATGTGTATTTAAACACGTCTTCAAGTTACAGCGAATCCCATAAAGTAGTTGCCCATAATCTTAATTTCTTTTCTTTTTATAAGAAATCTGACCCTATATTGTTATTTGGTTTATTACCTTTTACTGCATGCCGTATTTATCAAGTTTTAGTCAAGAAACGTCCAGTTGAACCAATATACGATAGTATGCTGTTGGCTGCAACAATTTATGTATCTGTATTTTTTAGATTTCATATTTATTCCCAGTATTATTTGCTGCCTGCATATATTTTTGCTATTCCAGCTTTAGTTTTTTTCTTCACCAAAGTAGAAAAAAATTTAACTGCTTGGCGGCGATGGAGTGTTATTGCTCTTGCTGGGTTTCTACTGACAACTACATTACCTCAAGGATTTAATAATTTGATTTCTCATAAGAATGAGACAATAAATTTTAATCAAATGTTGAGTTTTATAGTTCATGATATCACTACTAGATATCCAAATCAGCGAGCTAGCATCTTTTTGGATGGTGTTAGTAGAGGTACTGGTATTGAGTTGTACCACAGTCTTGCTGAGTTCCTCGAATATAGAGGGTTAACAACCCAACAATTTAACTTAAAATCTGATTTACCTATAGATAACCATTTGCTCTTTTCTCAAGAAAGAGCAAATCCTCCTTCGCCTTACACTGTTTTTCAGACTGATAATGTTGAGCAAATATCTACAGGAGATTATTTGCTGGTTACACCTTATTCTACTAAACCTTTTAGCCCATCTTATCTTGCTTCTTTAAAGCAAAACTATGAATTGCTATTTCAAACACATAGTCAATTTTCAATTGAGATAGCAAACCTGTTTGAAGTCATAAAAAAATATGTGCTGAAGAAAAATATAGCCTCTGACTCTAGAGATTTCTATATTTTTCTTCATAAGTGATACCGTTAAGGATGTCAGCATACAAAGACTGATAGTGGCGAGCTTGTAACTTGAGAGCAAATTTTCTTATTGCTTTTTGACGAGCCGATTCACACAGTTTTTGGTGTCTTTCAGTATCTTCTAGTACCCAAGCGATCCCTTGAGCAAAGTCGTCTGTTTCGTAGGGTTTAACTAGATAACCGTTTTCTTGATGATCAACAATATCTTTTAAACCGGTTGCATTGAATGCGATTACTGGAGTTCCACAAGCAAGAGATTCGGAAGCCGTTTGTCCAAATGCTTCTTGAATTGAAGGTACAATCATGACATCAGCGGCTGAGTAAGTTAGTGCTAAAGAAATATCGTCGTATAAGTGACCCAAGTAGTGAGACTCAAATCCTAGATTTACTGGGTTTTCAGGTTGAGATGCACCAAAAACGACAACGTTTAACTTTTCTTTCGAGCTAGTTTGGCTCAGTTTTTGCAAAGCTGCTTGTAGCAAGTGAAAGCCTTTTCGACGATCGCTAGTTGCACTAATTGCTCCGAACAGTACAAGCTGCTTATCTTGAGGTAATTTAAGCAACTCTCGTGCTAACTGGCGATCAACTGGTTTATAGGTGTTGGTATCAAGACAAAAGGGAATAACCTCCACTCGATGATCGCGAAAAATCGAACTGGCACGAGCACATTCAGCCAGCCATTGAGTGGGAGTCACAACCGTAATATTAAGGTTATTCCAAGCTTTGAGTTTACGTTGCCATACTTTATACGATAAGTCTCTGTTTTTGCTACTCTCAAGTTGAGGGCAAGCGCCGCAGGAAGTTGTATAGCGATCGCACTCCTGAGTGTAGTGACATCCACCAGTAAAAGCCCACATGTCCTGAAGAGTCCATACAATAGGCTGCTCGAATTTGCTAAGAGTTTCAATTTGTAAATATCCATTGCACACCCAATGCAAATTGATGATATCTGGAGCAATTTTACTAATTTTGCGAGCGATCGCATCAGGAAATAGCTGAGCCGAAAACATCGGTGAGTTGCGCTGGGGGTACAGTTTAAGCGGCAAATCATTCACAAGTGCTTTAGATTTGGCGATCGCTCTTTTCACCCCTGACTTTGGTTCTGTTGCAATAACAGTTTTATCATCACTATGCTTGCTCTGTACCAGCATTTGTGAAGTCACACCAATTTTTTTTAGACCTTGATGCAATCGATAAGAGCTCCGAGATGCACCGCCTACAAGATCATAAGTACTGAGGTGTAAAACTTTCATTAAACTAACCTATTTTATGGCAAATAGCATTGAATTCTTTACGTAGCTGCTCAACAGAGTGAAAACGTCTATAGCCTTCAAAGTCTGGTTTTATCTGAGTAAGATTAAAAAGGTTGTTTAACGCTTCAATACACTTCCTCACATTTCCTTGGGGAATAGTTAAACCTAATTGAAAGTTTTTCACTCTTTCACCTATGCAAAAACCCTCACTAACAATAACAAGCTTTTCAAAAATTGCTGCTTTAGTTAAAATGTTACTGCTAGAATTAAAATTTTCATAAGCGGCAAATAAAACATCACAAACATTTATTAGCGCATTAAATTTTGCTCCTTCAGGAATTGACTCAAAATGAAAAAAGCAGTTGCTTGGTTTTGATTCCACTATATTCTTAATTTTTGCAAAATCTTCAGGAGATAAATCCACTTCATTCAATGGTCCAGCAAAAACAAAGAACCAGTTCTCATTAACTGACTTTTCTGCAACTTCCAAAAGGGTTAATAATCCCTTACGTTTGCTTAATAGACCAAACAAACCTACTATTTTTCTAGTCCCAGCTTGGGAGCGAATTTTTTGCGCAACGACATAATCTGGATCAGGTGATGATTCATCTGCAATATCTGGGAATATAAATACAGGATTATTAACTTTATTCTGTAATTTTCTAGCTTCAATTTCATTGAGAAGCGCTATACCAGAGCATCGAGAAGACTGAGCAACAGCATAATGAGTTAGAGGAGTTTTAAGAATTGGTAAAACATGCTGCTTAAATTGTAAGTTGTTTGGATGAAAATACAACCCAGACCAAGCGTAAGGAAAAATTTTCTCGATGATATGATGATTTAAATAGTTGCTGAGGTAGCTGTCAAGCCAACATAAAAAAACCAAATCTGGTGTGTATCCTATCTTTGATGAAGCTTTTCGTATAGCTGCGGCTGTATCTATCCACCTAAAGAAGGTAAATACCGGTTGAGGTAATTGACCAATAATGGGTAATACTGGTCTGTTAGGTTCTTGGACTTTAAAAGCACGAAAATTTTGGATATGTTCTGAAGAATGTAAAGCAACCCATTTACTAATTTCATCTGGTTCTGGAAAGAAAGCTATCACTTGATAACCCATCTCTAGAAAAGTTTTGCTAAATAGCCTGATGTAAGCAAGGTGATGACCATTACTAAGGTAGTCAAATAAAGCAATAGTTTTCAAATTTTTAGCCTCTTTTGTAAAGAAGGGAATGGGGCATGGGGCATGGGGCATGCCCTATGCCCCATGCCCCCTCCCCTTCAAAGTCTGACGGTACAACTCGGTGTATCGTTGTGCTTGGATTTCTAAAGAGGACTCAGCAAGTGCGATCTGTCGACAATTCTGACCCATAAGCTGCCGAAGAGTATCATTTTCCCACAGTTCTATAATTCCATTACATAAATCATCTACATTCTCTGGTGTAGCTAGATAACCAGTGACACCGGGACGAACAAGATCAGGAACACCACCAACTTTGAATGAAACCATTGGGGTACCACAAGCCATGCTTTCTTGCAATACAAGTGGGAGATTATCAGCACGGGTAGGAAAAACGAAGAAATCCGCCGCAGAATAAGCGACGGATTTCAGGCGATCGCCACTGACGTAACCTAGATTAATACAAGCAATTCCCACAGCATTAGAAATTGCTTCACCGCCATCGCCGAGAGTTAAAAGCACAGTTTCAGCTTTCACAGATGCAGGTAATTTTGCAAGCGCTTGTAATAGTAGATTGCCACCTTTACGAGAATCCGTCAAAATTTGCGCTCCAAACATCAAAACTTTTTTCCCTGTTGGAATACCAAGAATTGACCGACAATGTAAAGGGTCTAGTGGTTGATAAAGCTTTGTGTCAATACCATAAGGAATATGATAAATTGGAAAGCGGTTGAGCATACTTTCTTGTGCTGCCCGAGTAAGCCAAATACTGGGAGTCACTATAGTTATATTCGAGCGGGTATAAACCCAGTTTTTTAATTTCCACTCTATACGGGTTGCGTCTCGCTGAATTGATGGTTGAGAATCAGGATAAGGACATTTCCCGCAGCCATTTTGCCACTTTAAACAGTTATAACTATAAGCACAGTGTCCTGTAAAGCCCCACATATCATGTAAAGTCCAGATGGCAGGCTTATTTTTTGTTATTCCCGGTAAGGCAAGGTATGAAAAATAGTCGCTGTGAATATTATGAAAATTTATTATATCTGCCTTATTAAAATAGTCCTTATTTTTCAAAGAAAATGTTGATATTTTGCCAATATCATTTAAGCCTATTTTTTGAAAAAAATTAATAGAAATTTTTTCTATTTTATTATTTTTTTCATAAAGTTTTCTGTAAAATTCAGAATTTGTGAGTTCTCTATCACTGTTATTTAATACTCTGCCGTAAGCTAAAATAGAACCCAACCCTGAGTTTAGTAACCCCTGGTGTAGACGTTGTGAAGCAATAAAAGCTCCACCTATTCCACCCCAGGTATTAATATGAAGGATACTAAGTGAATCTAGTAAATTCTTCTCTTCTATAACTTCAAATTCCATACATTAACAAAACAGTTTGAAAATCTTGTTTTTGCTTAGTAAGCGACATTGTTTTTGGAAACAATATTGGTAATATAGAATGCCTTCTGGGTATTCTAAAGCGCTGCATTAAATCATTTTGTTTCTTTATAATTTGATATTTTCTATTCACTTCTGAATACAAAATTTGCCAGTATTTTGATGAATACTTATTTACTACTTCTAAAATTTCTTCTCGTCTTTTCGCACCTCCATTAGACGTTTTGTGAAGTGGATGGAATCGATATATAGAATAAAACTTCTGAATATACTCAAACTCTATCAATTTTGATGCTCTAATGAACCAATCCCAATCCAGAATATAGTTATATTTAATATTTAAGTTTCCAGTCTGCTCCCATAAAGTTCGAGTCCAGAAAGAACTGGGCTGTACAATAAAATCCAGATAAGTCAATCTAAATTGTTCAAACGGCGCACCAGTTTGAGCAGTGCTATCCAATGTTTTTCCACTCTCGTCAATAGTCACGGCAGCACCGTAAATCAGATGACTTTTATTAGTACGTCCAATAAACCTTTTACCTACATCTAATAGTGTTCCGGGTAAATACATATCGTCAGAATTTAGCCAACAAACTACATCACCAGAACTAAGACTCATTCCTTGATTAATTGCATCAGCCTGTCCTTTGTCTGGTTTGGAATGCCAGTATGAGATATGGCTGGAATACTGTTCTAAAATTTCAACTGTATTATCTGTACTACCACCATCAATTACCAATATCTCTAAATTAGGATACTGCTGACCAATTACAGACAGTAGAGTCTCTTCTATATACTGACCTTGATTGAATGAAGGAATGACTACTGATATTGAAGGATAATTCACAGAATTAGACATTTTAGTTTTTCAGGATTGTGAGATTGCTGGTTTAATAGCTTCTACAAAAATGGAGTCAGGTTTATAGATCATCCCACCTGGTTCTGTATCCAGATGAAAATCAACCCAACCTGTTATGTAGCTTGTAGTTGCATCCTGGACGACAGTTTTTTCAAAGCCGCATTTCTCTAGTAAAGTTGTTAGAGAATAGCGGTCATACATCCATTGGTGAACCTCTCCACTTTGGCGAAAACGCCCTATTTGTAAAGCGTTATATTCTTCACCCAGTAAAAACTTGAGTAGTAACTCACGTCGATAACTAGGAGAAACAACAAAGCGGTGGAGCTTTTTTAAAAGCCCTTCAGGTTTCGCTTTTGGTGCTATTTGATTTGCTTGTCGGTGTAGACGCCCGATTTCTCTTAAGTTTTTCGCTTCTGTTCCAGAGCGAGTCAGAACAAATTCCTGATTGGGAATGTGTTCTTGGAAGAGATATGCTGCCATTTCTCCTCCAGAATAGTTTCTCACAGTTTGGTCATACATTTCTAGTAAAATCCACTCATAATTATGTGCCCATTGATCAGAACCTGCAATAGCTTCATTAAGAGCATGTAAATAAACGTGAGCTAACTGCTCTAAATCTGGAACCACAACTCTTAAAATCCCTTGAGGATGCAAAACACGATAGCACTCCTCAATAAATGCTTTAGCTGATCCCTTAGAAAAATGTTCCAGAACGTGGGAATGATAGACGACGTGAAAGAAATTATCGGGAAACGGGATACCTTGAGTGAGGTTATGGGCAATGACACCTTCTCCTGTTGAGGTAAAATCAACGTTAGTCCATTTAGGATGAAAGCGGTAGCCACAACCGAGATTAAGATATTTCATATATAAAAGGGAACAGGGAACAGGGAACAGGGAATAGGGAACAGGGAACAGGGAAGAGTTTTTACAACACCAATCAGATTCCTTTTTAATTTTGTCCTGTTGTGGTAGTAGAACCATTCTTAGTTTCAAGATTTTCAACTGCTGCTCTAAGAGCATGTTCGTGAGCTAGTCTACCATCTACGAAATTTTCATTAAACAATCGAGTTGTAATTTCGTCACCAAAGCCAACTACACTAGGAACAGAAAATAGTAACTTGAGGGAGATACAAGCAGAACTAACAGCAAAAATTCTAATATTATCCTTAAGTTTTAAATCTCTCGAAAAAAAAGCCTTTAAAAAGAAAATTTCAAACGGTATATAAAACATTTCCGGTTCTGATAGCACTACGATTTTAGAAAAAATATCAGATAGATTATGCTTTAATTTTTCAATTTTATTTATGTTATCTCTAGGATGAGGCTTGATCACTAGGACTGTATTTTGTTCGATTTTTTGAGAGAGTAAGAATTCTCGATAGGCAAAAATCTCATTATTGAAGGAGATTCGAGTTGCTTCTGATAAATTAGAAGTCAGCAAAACAACGACTGGAAGACCAGTAATTTTTTCTTGAAAGTGAGTTATATAGTTTGAATCTGCTAAAATTCCAAGTTTCTCAAATGTATCTAGTATGAAACTTTTGTCTAGCTTGATAGTTGGCATTGGGGGAACTTCGTCTAGAATATCAGGTAAGACAAAGTATCCAGCATCAAAGTCTATAGTCCCCAGTACCGTTTTGAGTTCTAGTTTCTCTCTTACAAATTCTTTTATTGAGCTAGTTTTATCTTTGCACCAAGATAACCTTTTAAAAATCACTTTTGGCAAAGTTAAGGAATTTTCTTTAGGTTGATTTCCCGTTCCAAAAAAAGCTTTTGAGGTAGATGAGAAATACAGACCAATACTATCTCCATAGCAAATTTTTTCGGCTGATTGATAAACATTGATGAAAAGTTGATTGCTAAACTGCCAGTTTCTAGATAAGTAAATTTCATCAGCTGATTCAATACCTACCAGAGAGCGTACCATCTGGAATATATTAGCGGGACTACTAGAGTTTAGTTTGTTAACAATATCATTGATCTGCTCAGACTTAATATAAGTTATTGACTGCCAGTCAGTCAGCTTTTGGGCCATTTTTTTGATAAAAGCGGCAAATTCGTCAATTTGGCTTTCAGGTGCATAAAGATCATAAATAACGAGATTGTTTTCGTAGATACAATTTTGGTTGTGTTGTTGTTCTCGATAGCGAAGTACAGATAAGGCAGTTACTAATTGAATACTGCCTTGACAGGTAACAATTCGTCTAACACGCTGACTATTGGTCATTCGCTGCTTCTGTACTCCCTCTCAAAAAAGGCAATAAATGGGTAGAGCTAAACATTTTTACTGTGCGATGTTATCTCTGCTACTAAAATATCGCAAATCTCTCTAACACAACCATGTCCACCTGTCAATTTGGTGACATATAAAGCACAGGCTTGATTTTGTGGCATGGCATCACCTACTGTTATAGGACAACCGACAGCCTGCATAACTGGTAAATCAACAATATCGTCTCCCACATAAGCAACTTGAGCCAAAGATAAATTCAAATCCTCACAGAGTTTTTTCAGGACGGTTAATTTATCTTCAATCCCAATGAACGTGTGTTTAATACCTAGCTTTTTGGCGCGATGCACTACTGCGACAGATGTGCTGGTGGTAATGACAGCAACTTCAATTCCAGCTTGCATGACTAACTTGATTCCCAGCCCATCCTTAACGTTGAATTTTTTTAACTCTTCTCCACTTTCGGTATAGTAAAGTCCTCCATCAGTAAGTACACCATCAACATCCAACGCTAGCAGTTTCACCTGCGATAAACGAGCTTGAAAATCAGGCTTTAGGTTCATGATAAAAACAGTGAACAGTGAACAGTGAACAGTTATCAGTTATCAGTCAAGAATAATGTGTTTATCTTTGGGTTTAAGCCCTCACCATACGCCTTGATCACTGATCACTGTTTAAGAGCCCTCTAGGGCATCACGAATGCTAACAACTTGTTTAAGGATTGATTCCAAATTTGCTAACTTCACCATATTTGGACCGTCACTGAGAGCAGTATCTGGATTCTCATGAACTTCCATAAACAGAGCGTCAATACCAACCGCTGCTGCTGCTTTGGCTAGGTAAGGGACGAATTCTCTTTGTCCACCAGATTTATTTCCTTGTCCTCCTGGCATTTGAACGCTATGGGTAGCGTCAAAGACTACAGGATAGCCTAGTTGCCTCATTTGGGGAAGTGAGCGGAAATCTACAACAAGGGTGTTGTAACCAAACGAGGTTCCTCTTTCTGTTAGTAGAATGTTCTTGGCTCCTCCTGCTTCAAGCTTACGAACAACGTTTTTCATATCCCAAGGAGCGAGAAATTGTCCTTTTTTGACATTTATTGCTCTACCTGTTGCTGCGGCGGCAAGTAGTAAATCAGTTTGGCGACAGAGAAAGGCAGGGATTTGGAGGACATCAACAACTTCAGCGACAGGCGCGGCTTGGTAACTTTCGTGAATATCAGTCAGCACTGGGATATCTACTTCCTGTTTGACTTTTTGCAGGATTGCTAGTCCGCTTTCTAAAGTGTGTCCTCGAAATGAGTCGACTGAAGTACGATTGGCTTTGTCGAAAGAAGATTTGAATATTAACGAGATATTTAGGCGATCGCACACTTTGCGTATTTCTTGTGCCATATAAAGTGTGAACTCTTCTGATTCAATCACACAAGGACCTGCAATCAGAGTGAGTGGACAGCGATCGCCAATCCAATGGCTATCAGTTACTTGAACGCGAGTCATGAGCTAGTTTCTCTAGAGTTTATACAGTAATAAATGAATTAGGAGTGAGTGCACCTGCTTGTACTCCGTTTAACATAGCTATCGTTTTCCCGTTGTATCCAATTACACCGTCATTTAAATTACCACCTGTTCCTTGCTCAAACACTAATTGGTCAAACTTTATACCATTAGATAATCCCAAGATATCCTTCCCAATAGTAAAGTCAGTAATTCTTACTGTTCCTTGATCAGGTCTGAGAACAAATGTGTCGTTGCCACCTCCACCTGTAAGTATGTCATTACCACCGCCTCCATCTATAATGTTGTTACCACTATTGCCTGTAATAACGTCATTATATTTCGATCCAACGATGTTTTCAAAGTTGGAAATCTTATCTGTACCAGTATTACTTTGCAGTAGTGAATCATACCATGTCTTGGCAACTTTGCTGTTACCATTTGTGCCAGGGTGAACACCATCAGTTAGATCACTTTCTTGTAATGAACCGTTAATATTTACATAAGTGACATTTTTGCCTTGACTCACTTTAGAGTTCACAATCCCAGGGATTTGGGAATTGTAATCCATTATTTGCTGCCAGAAGGTTGCTCCCGGCTTAGGATAGTTTTTATCAACTGGTGGAACTGCGGCAACTAGCACTTGAGTATCCGGTGACTGATTGAGAATTTGGTCAATCAGATTGCTCAGTCGATTAGGTGCTTGAGTTGGGTTATCACTTTTAAGAATGTCATTTGTCCCGATCATCAACAGCACTTTATCTGGTTTGTAGGTGCTTATCCAACCATTGATTGAATCGGAAACATTAGTAATAGTCCACCCAGGAAACCCAGCATGATCCTTGTCAAAACCATCAGGTCCACTAGATTGTGGTCCAACAAAGTCTATACTATAACCGTTATTTGTTAATGATTTCCATAAATCATCGCGATAGGATCCTGTATCCCCTGTTTTAGCTAAACCATAAGTGATAGAATCCCCTACTGGCATTATTTTGAGTGGATGTTCAGCAGAGTTAGGTAGGTTGTGAGTGACAATTCCTGTACTCAGGTTAGCCACAATAGCACTTGGTGAGTGGGCATAAGAAATAGTATCAATTCCATCTCCACCCGTGTATGTATTGCTACCTATACGACTATTTACAATATTGCCTAGATTGTAACTGTTTCCTGGATTTCCAACATTGGAACTGTTTACCGGAACCAACTCGAAGTAATCAATATTGAAGCCACCTATCAGTTCATCTACACGTAAGGTTTGTTTTCCAGTGTTTAGGTTGAAAGTCCCAATATTGACATCTGTCCAATTTGTCCAGCCGCCAGTACCGGTAAACTGAGTTTGCTTTTGCTGCCCACCTATAGACCCACTTAAACTCATGCTAGAATTTTGTGCTGACGCAACGTGGGCAACGAGTTTGTAAGTTCCAGGTTGAGTAATATCGACATCGTAAGTTAGCCATTCCCCAGCCTCAGTGTAGCCAACTAGATAGCCATTACTCGCACTTTTTGATGCATAGATATCAACATCCTCGGTTCGGTATTTACCTCCATTGTTACCAGCTGACTTGTCGTAATAGTTACCCTGTCCTGACTTATAATTTTCTGCTTCTATGCGAATTGCGGTCATAATTTTTATAAATAGTGTTTAGACTTAAGGGGAATAGTCGTTCGGCATCGAGATTTGACGAGATAACCAAGAAAAATGTTCTGATATCTCGCACACTTACCTGATAATTAAATTTTTGGCTAATAGTTTTACAGTCTATAAGCCTGCGATTTCAAGCACTCTGGAATGGTAGCTGAGTAGAAAATGATTGATGCTGGTTTCTAGATTTTAGGTAGAATGCACAGTTTCAAAACCAGACTTTTGAAACAAGAGACTTAATTCATGTTTCCTTACTGTTCTATTGTAATACTTAATACAGGTAGATTGACAACCCAGTTATGTAAAGATATTAGAGTTTTTAAGGGAACACACCTAGAAAACTCTTTATAGATTATGCAAACACAAAATCACATTATCATATATACGCAGAGGATGCTTGTGGAGTTTTCTCTTTATTTGACGTAGTCCACTTTCAATGGTGTAGTAGGGGGAAAAACAGATCCAAGTTTGACATTAACTTGCCCACCTGTGATCTTCACATTCATTTGATTCCCATCCCAAATCCAGTCTAGTTGACCGTTTGGTATTGGCAATCCTTCAACACTCATGGGTTGATGTAGCCATTTTGTGGGAATTCCTGCTCCAATAACGACTGTTGGTTGACTTGCCTGAATGTCAGTATAAGCTAACATATCTAGCTGCATCAGCAACATCTCAGCAGCAGACCAATAGTGGGGTGTGACATGAATTGGCTTCACCCAACCTCGTATATCTTCCCAACGATGAGAAGTATTGACCTCGCCATCACCCTCCCACCATGTGTATAACCCTGTCGATGCTTGATGATTCCAAAACCATTGCAGTGTTTTCCACAGGCGTTCGGCGTTTCGCCGTTGCGCTTCGCTATCGCTTTGGTTAAGAAATAGCCATTGGTGTGCTTCTGCAATGTCAAAATAGGTCTGTGTCGGATTTTCACGGAATCCACCTTGAGCGTCACGTAGCTTCATCCATCGTGTTTCCATACGTTGAAGTAGAATATCCTGATTAGAAGCTGCTATCTGAGTAGGCCAAAGGCTATTGATAAAAGTCCGGTCATTTTCCGACTCTGGTGTATAGTAACAACGTTTTCCACACTTTCTCGGTTTAGTTTGGAATTTGAATGTCTTTCCCCACGCCTGCTGCAAAATTGCAGCTGCATCTCGCCAACGTTTTGCATCAGCTGGTTGTTGCAGTCGATCTGCTAGTGATGCTGCATCGAGTAAACCTCTATAGCTGATAGCGTTAACATAAAGTAGCGGGCGTTGGTTATCCACCCGACCAATTATCAGACCATTTCGGGGTGGTTCTGCAACGAGCGCAATATCAGGATCTTTCTCTTGTTCCTCCAAAACTTTTCCATTTAACTGTTGGTGAATAGGTGTATCTGTTGACATCATCTTTAAGATGAATTCTGTTTTGCGGCGAATATGATCCCACGACCATTTGTCGTAGTCTGGCTGATTTAGACGGGTAGCCACTTCTGAAAGCGCCCAGATCCCTAACCCTGGTGCATCAGCTTCAGGACCAAAACCACCGAAGAAATCGTTTTCAGCTAAGTAGGTTGATAACTGTTTTGCAACATCCAACTGTCCTGCGCGAGCTAGAGCTACAATTTGGTAAGCAGCATGACGTTGCCATGTTAAAGGATAGTTTGTGGGTTCGCCTGGACGTGTTTGCTGCTCCACGAGTCCCATCATAATATGGGCAACTTGTGCATTCAAGCTAGCTGCAAATTGCTGATCGGGAAGGTTTAGTTTTAAAGACGCTTTTGCAGAGACGGGAAATTTTACGTTTGTAGTTGGCTGCAAAGAGGTATCTTGGATGACTAAATTCCAATCATTGCCATTAGCTAATTCTAAACGAGCATAACCCCAACCATTTTCATCTTGCCAATTGGTGATGGTGGGGCGATCGCTCTTCCAGCCACTTTGTCTTTCTTCACCTAAATATACGTGGGTGGGTGGTGAGTTCAGAGTAAGTGACCAGCGATTGTTAATTAACAGTCGTTGACCATTCCAATCAAGGGAACGAATTGGTCCTCCTGCTGGTCCTACACTGCGGATGACCATGTTCAGCGTGGTATTTGTTGCCGATTCACTTTTAAGATTGAGTAACCAAAATCCTGGTTTAGTTGATGACCAAAGCGTTTGATAGTATGGGGTTTTAGTTAAAATTCCTGGTATTTGTTGTCCATCGTTCCACTGGAACTGTTGATTGATTTCACTCTCACGAATACTATCACTAGTTGTTTTGATATTTCCTTGAGCATCATTAACCCAAAATGAAACACCAAAACTGCCTACAGATGGACTGAAGCTGCCACCTGGTTCATGGTAAGCTTTGTTCGGTTCGAGACTTCCTGGGTAAGCAAGAACAACGTGACCTGTACCTCGTGACCAAGGGTCATTTGGTCGCAGTTGCATCTGACCTAGAACTTTATCACGGTTTGGAGCAATGCTATCAACGAACTTTATTGCTTTATCAAACTGCAAACCATTATTTACCCCTGCACTCAACGCCAACATACCTGCCAAGATTAATGCTAAGGGACGCCATCTTGTCAGAGTACTCAAGGCAACCAAAGGTATAAAAAATACAATGAGATGTATTGCGTAAAGAAAAGTCTCTTCGCCATACACCAAATGTAGTGCAAGTTGTCCAAGGAGTGTTAATCCTAGAACAATGCGAAATTTGAGATGCTGCTTGAGTGAGAAAAAACTCCATAACCCCAGAGCTAGTAAAGCAGTCCATAAAACAACTCCAACAGAACCCCACACACTTCCTGAGCCTGGGGGAGACAATTGCACTACCATACCCGGCCAAGAGTGATTAGTGTGATGATCTGCGGTGATAGATGGCATAATCATTGTGTGGGCTACAAAAGCTTGGATGATATGCAATGGACCACCGGAGGTATTTTGTAATATATAATTTTGTTCCTCAGTGTCACCAAGAAAAAATTTCGCAGTCGGAAAAATAGCATGCTCCAGACTCCACAGCAGAATAACAAGGCAAAGAGCATTGACTGTAATCTGCAAAGCTCGTTTCCAGGGATGATTGACAATTGTTATTACAAGTCCAGCCATCCAATTCGTCGTCGTCACGCTTAATGTCATTGCACTAACGCCGATGTAACATAGCGACGAAAATTTTCGAGATTGCGCTACGACAGTGAAGCATAATGCCAAAAGTAGAGAAACTGAGCCGAAGGAGAAAGTTTCTGGTATGACGAACCAAAATACTGCTGCTGCACTGGTTGCTGCAAGTACACTGAATAGGGTTGCATCAAATCGCCGACAACCCATAAGTCTCAAGAGAACGAAAACTGAACTCAACCAAAGACTTGCGACAGAAGCAATAATTATCCTGGCGGCGGTAATTTGTTCAATTCCTAACTTGTTAAGCAGTTGGACTGGTGGATAAGCAATCAGCGAAAATAGTGGGTGTACTTCTGTGCGAAAATGATTGCTCGTCCGAAGAGCCATGTTCCATAAGACTCTTGCAACATCTGCCCCAAACCATATATCTTCTGAATTGTAAGAAAGTATGTAGGGGTTAATCAGAAGTCCACCTTTAAAAGATGCCCAACCTGCTGAAGAAGCAAAGATTACTACAAGCAAGATATCCAGCCAGTATTGGCAAACTTTGCTATAGACAGTAGGAATGAAACTTGCGACATTAGTTTTTAGAGGAAAAAAGGTAATACACTTATACAATTGCATATCCAAAATAATTTATGTCATGTTTTTTTGATATTTCACCAATCCTCGTACCTTAAATGTTCTAATTGCGACTAAAATTTATGTTGAATTCGAGACAGTTTGGATAAACACCAGTCCCTAGATTCTAGGTTTTGGACACCGCAATTACCCTTAACCAAAACTTATTGATAAGACCCTAACGTAAGTCAAGTAGAATTAATTTTATCAGTTATCGCTTAATTTACAACCCACAGCTAAAAATTAGCTAATTTATTTTTACCCTGGTTAAACATACGCTTTAAATTAAAGAACAAGACTTGAGATTTAGAACCAGTAGAATATTTATTAATATATTTTTTAGAAACCCCCTGAAAATGTAAAGAATTAAACTTGATTTTTCTGTCAAGTTCAAGATGCCTACAAAATGGTTGCTGATCCTGCCAGTAAATTTTTTTGATTCCATTATGCATTTCAAACCCATTAGAAACATTAATATTAGTATCATAAATAGAATCAGGAATATCAAATTCTGAACTAGACTTAGTAAGTGTTAAACCTATTTTATCAAGAGGTAATGTGCAAACATTGTCAGAATTTCTTTCACGGAATAATGTCAGTAAAGTCATATCAGAAATTCCAGCAATTTTCTGCTTACAAGAATTTTTCTGTTGAAGTTGAAGTGATTTTTGTTCTTGAATTGATTTGAGAATTTCAAATAGTGATGGCTTGGTGTAGAAATCCATTAGGTGATTACAAATACGCTCAATTCCATCATATTTAATCAAACAACTATAGGTTGGAAAGACATATTCAAATTTTTCAAATTTTTTGTATTCATTATAAAAATTAGTGTAAGTCATTATATCTGAGTCTAGATGAACAGCCTGTTCAATTTTATTTTTTTGCATGAACTCCTTAATAATAAACCATCGTTGAAAACACAGTAGCTCATAAGAGTAACTGTTAGGACTCATATGTTTATCTACATAAACTTGTTCAAACTTTTTCGCTTCAACATAATATTTATCAAATTTTTCATGATGGATGAAATTTAAAAAATTGTTACTAGCATCTCCAAGTAGGATAATGTCAGATTCTTGATTTGTATATTTTGCCTGATTTAACGTTTGTATCAGATAAGAAGCGTAACCCCGATGAATCATCATAATTGGTATGGACATTAAATTTTCTCCAATTTGTTCGTTTAAAAAAATTTCCCAAGGAAGACTTGCGGAAGTGAGCAACAGTTATCAGTTAAGGCCACAACATACATCTTGGTCACTGATAACTGTTAACTGTTCACTGTTTTAAGACTCCTTTTTTAAGAGTGTGAAAAAACTTTAGCGATCCTTTGAGTAAACTTATCTGTCCAGCTTTTTGTTTCTTGGTATAACATCCAATCAAACATATGCTGTTTAACTTCTCCTATAAGATTCACAAAGCATCTAGGCGATTGAGTTACAGAACGAACAGTTACACCATGCAAAGAGTTTATTGAGTTGAGGAATAAAACCAATACATTGCGCTCATACTTTACAGTCTTAACTAACTCAACATATTTATCATCAATAAACTGCTGATTAAAACCGTAGGGCTTTCCATTTTTAAAGCGATAGATCTCTAAATCACCACCTGTTGAGTCATCATCTGGACGACGTAAATAGTAAAGACCTGCAAACAAAACTTGCCGACGATCTAAATGAGCTTGTTTGACTACCGATGGTGTTGCAACTACAGGAGTATTGACACAGATCTGGGCATCTAGTAATATATCAACATTGGGAAACTCATCAATATTTCTCACACCAGATTTGAGAGTCTTAACAGATGCAATTTCCTGCTCGAAAGAAGGATAGATCCGGCGAATATCCTGCTCAAATAAGTCAAGAAATTGTTTTAGAAAAATATCTGAGGTTTGAACTCTAATAAATTCCCTCCATAATTCACTAATCTGTGGATTTCCTAAAACTTTGTGAGCAGAGTAACTAAACCGTTCGTTACTTGGGTATTGGTTACTTTCAGTAACTATATTTATAGGAGGGAATTCATCAATTAATCTTGAGCATAGTGTATCATCGAGAGCATCAGTGACAACTATATGGGGAAATGGCTCAGAAAAAAAATGGTTTTTATTAACATTCTCAAGTAGAGATTGCATTTTTGTTCTCCAATAAGTTCTTTACAATTACATTCAAATAAATTAAGGTAGGGTGCGCGCTCCTCATGCCCATTTACTACATTGAATTCACGAGTTTTTGGGCGGGGAAGTACGGCTATTAATGGTGCGTCCTTAACGTACCCTGCTTTATAAATGGAGTAAGATGTTCTCTGTTGGTCTAATTTAGACTACCAACCCAATTTGCTAGTTACGGTCAAATGCTTGCTTCAAAGGTTCTTTCAGAGAATAAACTAATTTTTTCACCAAATTATTTCGTTTGTTTTTAGGAGAATTGCCTTCCAGTAAATCACGCCTGACGTAGGATCTAAAAAAGCTTAAATCGATATCCTCTTGTGTAATCCTTTTAGAAGCAACAGTCTCATTGAAGTATTCAAACCATAAATCTCCATAAGGATGATTAGCAGCTTTCCAAGGTTGAGTGTATAGATTGGTGTAGTGAATAAGCTTAGTATGGCTGTCCCAGTAGTCAAAAACGTTCCACTGAGGATCAATCTCTCCGATATTATAGTTATGATAGGAGAGAAAAAGAGGGTTCATCAACGAGAAATCTGAATAAGAATACAATCCTTGTTCGATATCATCTACAATCTTTTCCACATTAAATCTACACCTCTCACAGTTTATTAACATAACACTTAAACCCCAAAGTTTATCTTCAGGCTTTCCGTAAGAGTCTTCTTTTGCTAGGAAATCAAAATCATCTACAGGCGTATCAAATAGTTCACCAATATCTGACAGACAAATCATGTCAGAATCTACATAAATTGCTTTTCCTTGAAAATTACAAACTTCGGGTATGATAAACCGATAAAAACTGAATTCTGTAATATTTCGGTACTTAACTCTTAAAGATAAGGGAGCCAAAACAGGCTTTTCATCATTAAGTTCTATAGAGTTATGAGTTCCGTTAAACACATAGATATCCAAGTCCCTGCGGGTATGCTTATAGAGAGAATGAATTAAAACTTTCCTTTCAAGACGGCTTGCTTCTCCCGAACCAATAAATACCTTAATACGTTCTTGTTGTTTCATAAATTCACATCCTTTTTTATTTATTTTGTTTACAAAAAGAGGTTGCATGTTTAAAGTATCGCCTCTAGTGGTTGACCTAGTTTTCCCTGCTAAGAGTTCCCTACTCCCTGCTCCCTTTCATGTGAGTAAATTCTGGATTTCTAAGGAGAAATTTTTCCAGCTTAAGTGTTCAACTGTTGCTCTAACATCTGTTTGAAGATGAAAGGCTTGTTCAATTAAGTCACACACGACTTCAAGAGGGCTATCTATATCAAAAAGAAATCCATTGTGACCATGAGTAATGATATCAGGCGCAAACCCCGTTTTACTAGCAACAGGAAAAACGTTACACATCATCGCTTCAATAAGAGGAATAGGTCCCCCTTCTAGCTTTGCCATTGAGACAAAAACATCCATTTGTGCATAGTAACTTGGGTAATCAGCATAAGAAGCTTCAACATAAGAGAGATTTGGCAGTTCAATCAATTCCGCAAATCTTTCATATTGATTCCAGTTTCTCCCTAAAAGAATAAATTTTTTATGAGGCATCATTTTAATAATGCTTAAAATTTTTTCTGGAGATTTGCGGGGATAATAAGCACTACAGAACCCAACTGTGCTACTTAAACGCTGATGCGGTTTAAACATTTCTGGATCTGCACCGCCAAGAATAAAGGTCGTTTTTTTACTACTTAATCCTTGAGAGTCAAGAAGGCGAGTAAACTCTGAACAGGTACATACAACTTTTGTCGCCGCCTTATTCAGGGCATAAATAAGTTCACAGTTCCTAACACCAATATCTTTTGGGTGAGTATACCAAACAATTGATTTAGCACCCCAAATATGTGGATTTTGTTGAAGACAAACCGGAAATAATCCATAATGAGAGAAAAAGTAAGCTTTTGATGGAGGTAAGTAAGAAGTTGAATCATGGTAACAGTACTTACCGGGAAAATAATTAGCAATCTCTTTACAAATAGCTTCAAGTATCCAACCACGAGTTTCTTTGTAAATCACAAAAACTAAATCATACTCTTCTTTTAACTTGGGGATAAAAGGTTTTTTGTAAAAAAACCTTAACCATGATTGTATGTAAGTTTTCCTATAGTTCTTAAAAATGAATTCCATGAGATTCATATATGATGAAGTGGCCATTTATCGACCCATATCCATCAATCCTACATAAATTTGTTTTTTTATCTAAAATTGTGGAGATTGGTTGTCGGCTATATACCTTTTACTTGCTCTAAGTCTTCGACTAATTTTACTAATTCGGGATGTTTCTTCTGCCATTCTGCTCTTTGATGCTGAATTTGAATAAGATGAGCTTCAATATTTTCTGGTGTCATCAAGACACCAAAATCTCTTGGAACAGTTTCTTCATGAAAATGAAGCATACGATTAAGCACTAAGTTACCCACATTTTTTCGGTAATGATAAGCATCAATGTAGTATTTCATCTCATTACTAACTTTTTCAGTTGTGATCGTATTAAAACCAGAAAAATCCCACACAGGGATTATAGAGACAAGTAATCGTTTTTCTTCATCCGTTACTAAATTTTTATTTTTGGAGAACCGACCCTCGGTTACAGTTGCATGTATAGGTGGTATAAATACTTTGACATCAATATTTCGCTCTCGGCATAGCTCAACAATTCGTTTAAAGTAATCAAATCGTTGTGGTGATAATGTATTGATATCTTGTAGATCTCTGTTAATAGCTCTTATAAATCTATAAACAACAGGTTTATTTTCCACCAGCCAGTTTTCATTACGGTCACCATTAGTACTATAAGGCTCAGATTTAAAATTATTAAGATTTACTACAATAGTCTTGATACTAGATACAAAAGCATTTATAGAAAAAGTCGCATTGAAAATATCTTTATAAGCAAGTGTATTGGTTTGTAAACGGTTATCACTGTAGTCTTTGGGGTTATTTCTATATTTGTCAAACATGAATGTATCACTACTAATGATTACTCGCTTGATATCTGGTTGATTATAAAGGGCATGCTCAAAATAACGCATTATTTCGTATATATTTGTACCTGGCATTCCTAAGTTATACACAGGTCCATAAGCAGCTAAAGCCGGATGATTTGGATCTAAGCCAAAATCCATTGTTGAAGTACCTAAAAACACAGTTCTTGGTTTGAGACGGATAATATCTACAGCTTTAAATAATCTATAAGTATCTGCTTTTTCTGGTTTGAATTTATTAAACCCTGGGATGACTGGATTCCCCATAATTCCATAAGGATCAGTCATAAAATTTAGTAAAGAGATAGATAAACAACAACATAAAATAACAATAAAAAGAAAATTTATTTTTTGTCTTCTAGCTAATTTTAGAGATTTCATACAATACAATTAAGTTAATAAATTAATTTTTTGGTATATATTCAGTAGTGGAACAAAATGACATTTATTGATGCACGGAGATAACAAGTTATAGAGGAGAATTTCCCTCACTATGGCTCTTGAGTCAGCCATTACCGTCGGCGGTAACTTGCGGTAATACCTTTGTATAGCTCGGTACTCATGCCCAGAGCCGCAATCACCAGAGTCGAGTTTTTACTACTGAGAAGGGCAACAGGCAACAGCAAAGAAACAGATTGTATAATGAATTCTGTCTCAGTAATTAAAACTGAAAATAAAGGAATACCGACACCTGATTCAAGCTCAATAAACAGAAGGCTGCTATACAACCAAGAAATGTAGCCCAGTACCATGAAAATCTAATTCTTTGTACAATTTGTTGCGTATTTGGTAGCAAAGTAACCCATAGTAACAACCCAACTAAAACGAATAGAATCCATGTTGAGTTTATTAATAAATGAGGTAATTCTCCATTAAGATTCACACCAAATTTATTCATCCACTCTTCAAAAAGTTGATAGCTGTTGTTCAAAACAATTCCTCTTGTTCCAATCATCGACATGATCATGTTCTTGGCATCAGAGATATGTGGTGATCGAAATATAACCCAACCAATGACCACTGCAACAAAAGTAATTATCCATGATAGAAACTTTGGCAATGGAATTTGTAGTTTACGCCACCAGTGATTGATCACTAAATATATTCCGTGTAAAGCACCCCAAGCAATAAATGTCCAACCTGCTCCATGCCACAAACCACCTAGGAGCATAGTCGTGAATAAATTAATATATTGTCGAATTTTTCCCCGTCGGTTTCCTCCTAATGGAATATATAAGTAATCACGTAAAAAGTTAGAAAGTGTAATATGCCAACGTCGCCAAAATTCAATGATAGAAATAGATTTATAAGGCGAATCAAAGTTTATTGGTAACTCGATGTTTAGCATCCAACCTAAACCAACCGCCATATCCGAGTATCCAGAAAAGTCGAAATATAGTTGAAATGTGTAACTCAATGCAGCTACCCAAGCTTCAAGGCAACCGAGGTTATTAGCGTTCTTAAACAGAGTATCTACCCATAGACTTAAAGGATCTGCTATTAATAGCTTTTTCCCTAATCCCAGAATAAAGAATGATAAGCCTACAAACATATTTTTGTAGGAGAAAATTAAGTTCCTTAATCGATAAAATTGTGGAATTACATCTTTATGATGTAATATCGGCCCAGCTATCAAATGTGGAAAGAATGTTACAAATAAACAGTAAGTTAGAAAGTTGTACCCTTTAGTTTCACCACGATAAGTGTCTACTAAATAAGCAGATTGTGTGAATGTGTAAAAAGAAATCCCAATAGGTAAAACAATTGTAGGGACGCTCCAGCTATTATGTGTAATTCTTTGAATAGTATCTATTAAGAAACCAGCGTACTTATAATATCCTAGTAAACCTAGATTAAATAATATACCGATAGTAAGTAAAATCTTAGCTCTTTGACTTTTGGATTGAGCAGATGCAATAAAATGACTAATTTGATAATTAAATAAAATAGAAATTAGTAACAGAGGTAAGTACGAGATACTCCATTGTGAATAAAAAATTAATGAAGTAATGACTAACCAGACTATAGAAAGTTTTGTTAAATGAAATTTAGATAAATTGAAAAATATTAGAAGTGTGAGCGGCAAAAAACAAAAAATAAAGGCATAGGAGTTAAAGAGCATAAATAGTCCTTAATGAAAGATATTCATAGATAAATCATCGTATGATCTTTGTGTTTGCACAATAAATACGCTTAAATTTCAGTTAAATTGTGTTGTTTTCAGGAAGGAATGAGCATCCTTTTGATAATTTTTTTTAACTCTTTGATGTAATATTGCGTATAATTCAACTTAGGAGATATATCAGCACCACTAGCAAGATATTTGGGTTGATTAAGTTCTTTGCAAAGACGCTCGAAGTCAAATTCAGGAGATTCAAGACTTAGAAACGGTGTTAAGCTCATAAGATTAACACCACGTTCTCTTAATACTGGTCGCATTTCTGCTAAGCCTTCATAATACTCTTTGTAACGCTGATTAGGAGCAGCATCTCTCCATCTTGTATGCTGTTTATGAGCATGATGATTATTTAAGAGCGCACAATTATCGCAACCGACTAAAACTATATTTTTAGCTCCCATATTAGCTGCTAAGTTGACTCCTGATTGAGCAATAGAAGTCCATAAATATAGTTTATTTTCTGTTGGTTTACGAACCCAGTCTAGTATACGTCCTGCATCAGATGGTTGATTCGGTGCTTGTGTATTAACACGCCCTTCTGTCTCGAAAAAATAGAAATTATCTTCAGCATATTTAAATTGCTCAGGAGAGACTAAAGCTTTTGTTTTATGATACTTTGTAACCCAGGTTATTTCTGGTCTTGGCTTTTCTTCTGGCAAAAATTCAGGGATGCTTAATTCGGGATGAATTGTTATACTGTACCGTACGGGCACAGTTTTCCAAGCCATATTTAAGCCAATGGTAATCTTATTCTCTAAAAAAGAGATAGGAAATGCTCTAAGACTAGCTCCTGTACCAATGATATAAATATCACTGTTAGGATACAAGTCATAAAGTTCTGAAACGCATTTTGCCATAATTCTACTACTTCTTATGTTTTTGTCTGCAAGCTAGCAACTTTCCATACTCTTGGTTGATAGAACAAACACTGACTCATACTGCCAAGTCCCTCTACTGTGAATTCAAAGGACATAACAGAGTCAAGCACTACATAATTACCTTCATATATATGGATATCCATTAGATATGAACCCGGTTTTAAGCCACAGTAAGGCATTTCAACCTGAATCTCATTTTGTCCTATTGAGAGGCTAATAGACTTTTTATCATGGAGAGTGCTTAAAACTAAAATCTTGTCGCCTTCTCCAACCTGTTCTTTAATACTGAATGTAATATTAACATCATCCATGCTTCTGTGAAGTTTGCAACTTATACAGAGTTGGACTAACAAACCGCTAGTAGGACAACTCACTTTGTTCCCCTGGCTATCTTTAAAGAAGACAGAAGAAATATCTAAGCCAGAACTTTGGTTTTGAGGTTTTTCTGGGAGATAAATTTCACCTACAGCTTTTGAAACCCCCTCTAGAAAAAGATCGTTTTCATACTTACGTGTCACTAAATTCGCATCACCAGCAATAACTAATTCACCTTTGGCAAGGTAAACTGCTGACTCACATTTAGAAAGTATTGAATTGGAACTGTGAGAAACTAATATGAAAGCTATTCCTTTCTCTCTTAGTTCAGCGAGTTTGCGGTAACATTTGGCTCTAAATTTGATATCGCCAACCGCTAATACTTCATCAATTAGCAAAATATCTGGTTCAGTGTGAATTGCACAAGCAAACCCTAACCGCGCTGCCATACCTGAACTATAGCTTTGTACTGGAGCGTCGATCGCTTCCTCAATTTCTGCAAAAGCTACAACTTCATCAAATCTTTCTTTAATTTGCTTATTGGATAAACCTAAAATAGACATATTGGCGTAAATATTTTCTCGCCCTGTCAAAATCGGGTTAAATCCAGCTCCCAGGGCAATCAGCGGTGCTAATCGACCATAAACTTCTATGTACCCAGTATCTGGTTTAATTAACCCAGAGATTATCCGTAGTAGGGTTGATTTTCCACTACCGTTTTTTCCAACTAAGCCTAGTGCTTCTTTCCGTCGTAATTGAAAAGTAACATCCTTCAATGCCCAAAATTCTTTGGGCCTTAGTTTATCACTTTTTTCTCGCAATCCCAATACTTCAGAGGTAATATCTTGAATTCCATAGAATAGCGATCGCTTTAAATCTCGGCAAAATTTTTTGGAGACACCGTTTACCGAAAGAATAACGTCATCTGTCATTTCTTGTTCTGGAAGTTTTTGTTAGAGTGATAATCATTATTATCGATATACATCGTGTTGCGATCACTTAGTATTGTTAACTACAAGACATCACCACTTGAGATTTAGCTAAATCTTCTGGAGTATTAATCTCCAAAACAATTTTTTCAGTCAGACATACGCGGATGGAAAATCCATGTTCTAGAACTCGCAGCTGCTCCAAACCTTCACAATGTTCGAGGGGAGTTGGTGTCAAAAGGGCGTATTTACTCAAAAAATTGCGATCAAAAGCATAAAGTCCTAAATGATGAAATACAGGAGCCTCTCCAGAATTAAAAAAATAAGGAATCGGCGCACGAGAAAAGTAGATAGCATTGCTATTGCGATCGCAAATCACTTTCACCGAATTAGGATCTCGGTAAGCTTGGTCAAAATCCAATGGACAAGCGAGAGTTGTCATTGCTGGTGACTCACCATTGAGATATGGATTAATCAGTTGTGTGAGCATATTCGCCGTCACAAAAGGCTGATCTCCCTGAACATTCGCAACCGCCGTCATTTCTGGATAACGTTCAGCAACTTCCGCTACCCGATCTGTACCTGTCATATGATCACTGCGAGTCATTTCCACCTCTCCTCCAAACTGCTTTACACAATCAGCAATCAATTCACTATCTGTAGCAACTACTACTTTATCGAAATGTGTACAGCTTTTAGCTGCTTCATAAACTCTTTGCACCATTGGGCGATCGCCAATCTTAACTAAAGGCTTACCAGGAAAGCGCCGTGAATTATATCTAGCAGGAATGACTGCCAACATCTTAACCATATTTTCATATCCTCTGTTTTATAAACCACTACGCAAAATATCGTGCAACCGGATCAAACCTAAGCAGCGCTGTTCACTATCCACCACTGGTAAAACAGAAATTTGCGAGGGACGATCTTCCATTAATTTGAGAGCATCATAGGCTAAAATCTCTGGAGTCACTGCTATGGGATGGCTCGTCATAATCTTGCCAGCTGTGAGATTTTCTAGCTGATCTGATGGAGTATTCTGTACACACCGGCGCAAATCACCATCAGTTATTAAACCCACCAATTGCTCTTGTTCATTAACAATATTGACTGCTCCCGCACCACCTTGGGTAATAGCACTCACCACTTCTAGCCAAGAAGCTTGGGGAAGTAAGGTATGACTATCTGGACAACAGTGCATGAGATCGCTAACCTTCAGTGTCAGACGTTTACCCAATCTTCCAGCTGGATGATTAAACGCAAAGTCCTCTGGGGTTATCCCTCGCATTTGCATCAATGTCATTGCTAGTGCATCCCCAATAGCAAGAGCTACTATAGTGCTAGTTGTCGGGGCTAAATTCAACGGACAAGCTTCTTTTACAACAGTCGCATCGAGGACGACATTTGCCTGAGCGGCTACAGTAGAGTTGAGATTACCCACAATTGCAATCATTGGCACTTGTCGATGCTTTAAGTGAGGAATCATCTCAATTAATTCCTCTGTCTCACCGCTATTGCTCAACAACATTACAACATCAAAAGCACTAACAATTCCCAAATCACCGTGCAAAGCATCACAAGGATGTAGATATACAGCTACAATTCCAATGCTGTTAAGAGTCGCAACAATTTTTTGGGCAACAATTCCAGATTTACCAATACCTGTGATGATAACTTTTCCTCGACAACTTGCCAGCAGTGTTAAAGCCATTTCTATCTGATCAACTTTTAACCGTTCAGCAGCTTGATGAATGGCATTAGCTTCTAGCTTAAGGAGTTCAACTGTTTGATGAACTGGAATTGGGGTAACGAGCGAGTCCATAGATATATGATTATAAAATGTTTCTCTGTTTATAGATATGAACGAGGAAATTTAAATCGCTTTCATGTGGACGTCCCGTTATTTGATGCAAAGGTTTTTCGTGAAATTTAATCAAAGAATATTATCAAGAACTCATTCTTTCGACTACATAGGGAAGAGCTAAACGATAAACTAGCCAAGCAAGTATCATGCCGACAATTGCTATCAAACTCGCTATCCAAAATCCTTGAGGATCAGAGACAACACCTGTTGTTGCTAACTCCCTAGTTGTAACTAACAAAGGTGTGACTGGATTAAGTTTGACAATACTGGCAAATATTCCTTGAGTGGGAGTTGAATAAACAACTGGTGTTAAAAACAGCCAAAATCCTGTTATTAATGTTAAACCCATTGAAAAGTCCTGATAGAGGACAGCAATAGGAGCTAACAACGTCCCAAAAAACGTTCCTAGAAATATCAGGTGAATAAGAGCCACTGGAGCTAAAATCACGCTCAAGCCAACTGGTACTTTGAACCAAATAAACAAACCGACAATCAGAATCAGCTTAATTCCAAAGTTAAAAAAGACTTCGCCCAATTTAGCAATAATGAGTGCCTCACGGGGAAAATTCACTCTAGATAGCATCATCTTAGCAGCCGTTACTGCCTGAATAGGACCATTAAGTGCTTCTACAAAGGTTTGCCAAAGAGTCATACTAAACATGACATAAGCGGGGTAAGGCAATTCTTTAGCATCCAGATTGACAACCCCACTCTGCTTGGCAAAAGTAAAACCAGCTGCCGTGACTATTGATGGTAAAAAAGCCCAGAGAATTCCTAGAAAGGACTGACGATACTTAGCGCTGATATCTCGAACTAAAAGCCGCCAAGCCAAGTCGCGACTAGCAAATAAATCTCGAATCATCTGTTTTAACAGTTGAACCGGATGTCTCATGCTACTCTCTGGTGTCAGCAATACTCTTGGTATTTTTTCACTTGTTGCTTGTGAGTTTAGCGGTCTTTTAAATCTACTCATTAATCTCGCCACCCTAAGTAACGTTCACGAATATGAAGTGGTGTGCTAAAAGAACTTGATGTGACTAGTTGCTTAAATGCTAGCCAAACAAAGGGTGGAATAGTTTGAGCATAGCGACGCCACAACCTGCGCGGTTCTTGGATGAAACGATAAAACCATTCAAGACCTAAGTCTCGTATCATACGGGGTGCTCTTTTATGTAGTCCTGCGTAAACAGGAAAAACTCCCCCCAAACCAATCATAACTGCCTGAATTCTATCTAGGTGTTGAGCCATCCAATGTTCTTGCTTGGGACAACCTAGCGATACCAGTACTAAACCAGCACCACTTGAGTTAATCCTTTGGATTAGAGCATCATCTTCTTCTCGCGTTAAAGGACGAAACGGTAAGGGTTCCATCGCTGCAATCTTCAACCGAGGATATTCTTGCTCTAACCGTTTTTTCATGCGAGAAAGAATCTCACTTTGAGAACCCACACAAAAGATACTGATCTCTTGTGTTTCGGCGACTTTGCACAATCCTTGTAACAGATCCATACCTGCTACACGGTCTTGGTGACGCGCCCCTAAAAGTCTCATCATCCAGACTAAAGGCATTCCATCAGGTGTTACAAGGTCTGCGTTTTGTAATACCATGGCGAAATCAGGGCTCCAATAAGCTTCCATAAGCATGTGTACGTTTGCTACACATACAGACTTGCTTTCGCGAGCGCTCGCCCATCTAAGAATTGTTTGTATTTGGTCATCAAAGCGTAAGGCAGTAATAGGAAAATCAATCACTCTTTTATTAGGTAGAAAAATCCTTCCTACCATACAGTAACTCCTTGTGTTCTAGTGAACATCAAAATACCGACTCACCCTGCTTAATACTAAAACCGTCAGGTTTTTAGATTATTCCTGACTGACATACTCACAGAGTTATCGGGATTTAACACATGGAGATGCACTTGCTTTTTGGGAATTGTTCAGTTTTCCTGATAATTAGATAATCGCTATTCTGTATAGTAATTTACACCAAATTGCTCTTTTCTCATAGCGTATTTAATAAACTTAATACTTAATTCATACTATCTTTTAATTTCTTCAGACTTAGCTCTGGGCAGAGTTTTTGTCTGGATTATTTATCAGATATCTGAATAAAAAAACAGGGGGAAGATTTACTCTGTTTTCCCCCTGTTTTTGATTTTTGTTGTTATCTGCTTTATTCTCTTCCTTAAGTTTTTTTCGCAGCATTTGCTGTTGTTTTTTTAGCTGGCGCTTTCTTGCAGATCCGCCTTTGCCTTTGTCATTCCTGCCTTCTCGGCGCGGAGACTCCCATCTTTTCAATCGCATAGCAACCAATATTCCTTAATTTTTCAAACACTACCGTAAAAGCAAAATATAAATAGATTTTTGGGTTACTAATTATTTCCTTCGGCTGAACCACTTGTTAAGTACATTTTAACTCATAAATCTTCTCTAGACAAATCATCATAGATGTTTTGATGAATGATTTAAGGCTGCTATATGTATTTTCCGGTTTATGAGAAAAGTTAGGTTAAGCCAACGAGTGAACTCCTTAGTAAATAGACAGCATGACCTAAACACGTCATAAAATGAACAGGATACGTACGACAGGTCAATAATAAATTTACGTATCTTATTAGATCTTCATGATGTCCTTACAGTTTTCCGGAATTATTACGATGAATCTAAATAAATACTTTATAAGTTTATCTAATCAAATAGTCTTGATGTCTATAGAAATCCTATTTGAGCCGCGAAGGAAAGCGCTCTTACAATAAGTTTTTTCAGGAGTGCTTTAGTATTTCTATGAGTTATGGGCAGGAGGAGAATCGAACTCCTATGACCGCAAGGTCGCCACATTTTGAGTGTGGTGCGTCTACCAGTTTCGCCACCCGCCCTTGGGTGCAGTTTTAATATTATACTCAATTCCTGAATTTTGCAACAACTTTTGATATTCTTTACTGCTTGCCCAGCGATCAATTTCTCTGGCGCGTAAAACTGGCACTGGGTGCGACAGTTGGGCTGTTCTAGCAACCTTAACCATTTCACCAAGTTCTGTCTTACTAATATCATCGTAAGCGCGAGCTTGAGCAATAAATGCATCTAAGTTAAGTTGACCTGCTAAAGTGGGTGAGCCACCAGCGAGCTTCATCAAAACTGACATAACAACTTTAGGGTTTTGGGTTGCCAATAACGCTGCGCGATCGCACGTAAACTCAGCACAGCGAACCCATTCTAAAAGCTGTGTCTGTATTGCTTGGGCAAGAACCGCTCCAACCGAAGGAACATTAGCCGCCGCCAAGATCAATAAATTAACTGGAGTCAGATAAACACTATGGTCACACTTGAGGTGTCCTAATTCATGAGCAATCACGGCCTGAATTTCCTCTAGTGTGAGCATATCAATCAAAGAAGTATGCAACACAATAAAAGGCTGCTTACCTCGCATAGCAAATGTGTAGGCGTTAGGAGCCGGATGCTGTCTTACATAAAGCTGTGGTGTTTCTAAATCTAAGACTTGAGAAGCTTCTAAGAGCAACTTATGCAGGTGCGGCAATTGTGTTTCACCTACCAGAACGCTAGATGCGATATTTTCCACATAGAAAACCTGCTCTGCCACTGGTCCTAACACATTCCGCACAATCATGTCTATACCAGGTATTTGTTTAAGAGCCTTGGTAGCCTCTAGGTCTAGAGGATGGCGGAAATAGTCTGCTTTAAGACCGATGAGCGGAGTTTTGATGTAGGACATGGCGAAGCAAACTGGAAAAAGTTTATTGTGTGGGCTGGTGATTGAACTATCCCCAGCCTCACAACCTTAGTATAACGACAATCAACCAGAACTATGTGGAAATTGATTGTTCAGCATCGGTAGAATTTGGAACAAAGTCCTTATCTACAGGAGTTTGGGGTTCTACACGGAGAATTTTAGCTCCCAACTGTTGCAACTTCTTATCTAGTTGATCGTAACCGCGATCAAGGTGACGCAATCCCTGGATTGTAGTTTTTCCTTGTGCTGCTAGTCCTGCTAAAACTAATGCTGCGGCTGCTCTTAAGTCTGTAGCTAGTACGGGTGCGCCAGATAACAGAGGAACACCTTTAACAAAGGCAGTGTTGCCTTTTACTCGAATATCGGCTCCTAAGCGATTTAGCTCCGATGCATGACGCAAGCGATTCTCAAATACAGATTCGTTAATCAAGCTGTCGCCTTCTGCTATACTCAGCAAAGACATAAATGGTGCTTGCATATCTGTAGGAAAGCCGGGATAGGGCAAAGTTTCTATATCAGCTGCCTTTAAAATTTCCGCTCTTTGAATACGTAAGCAGTTAGGAGAATCTTCAATAATAGAAACTCCAATATCCCGTAGTTTAGCAATTATAGGTACTAGATGGTCTGGGACAACTGGTGAGAGGGAAAATTCTGAGCGCGTAATTGCTCCGGCAACCAAAAATGTTCCAGCTTCAATACGATCTGGAATAATTGTATAGTCGGTAGAATGCAACTTAGGAACCCCATCAATTATCAAGGTACTGGTTCCAGCACCCTTAATCTTCGCTCCCATAGCAATACAGAAGTTAGCGAGGTCTACAACTTCCGGCTCGCGTGCAGCATTTTCAATGATAGTTTCACCCTCAGCTAGGGTTGCAGCCATCATTAAGTTTTCTGTAGCTCCCACGCTTGCTATATCTAGGTAAATCTTCGCGCCTTTTAACCTACCGCTTTTGCCAGGAACATATGCATGACAAATGCCATGTTCAATTTGTACCTCAGCTCCCATTGCTTGCAATCCTCTAACATGCAAGTCAACTGGTCTTGCTCCAATAGCACAACCGCCTGGTAAAGGCATGTGTGCTACTCCTAGCCTTGCAAGAATTGCGCCGATCGCAAAAAAACTTGCCCTTAACTGGGTTACTAGTTCATACGGAGCTTTAGATGTTCTAATTTCGCTAGCGTTGATGTCTAAGATGTCACCATGCTGCTGCAACTGTACACCCAAAGCCGATAAAACTTGACCCATTCGCTTCACATCCGCCAATGACGGTACGTTACGAATGCGACAATCGCCTGAACATAGTAAGGCTCCAGCCATAATGACTAGTGCTGAGTTTTTGGCCCCACTAATTTTTACATGACCTTGCAAAGGATGCCCACCCTGAATTTGCAGGACTGAGGAGTCTACAGCAGGTGAAGATTTCGCATCTGGTAAGCTGCAAGAAGGTTTAATAAGCCTACCTCCAAAACAAAAAACTAATTTAAAAATTAAAGTTGGTTTCGATTCTACCGGAAAAATTTCATTTGGTCGAGGAAGTTTTAGGGGCAATGGGCAATGGGCAATGGGCATGCCCCATGCCCCTTATTTAATTCCTTGACAAAGGTCAACCATTCAGTAATAATAGTAAATGCCTGCTAACCCATAGTACAAGCGGAACTGGCGGAATTGGCAGACGCGCTAGATTCAGGTTCTAGTGCCGCAAGGCTTCCGGGTTCAAGTCCCGGGTTCCGCATATTATTTTTGGATCTTAACTGAAAATTAGAAAACAAAGTTGCTCATCAGATTTGAGCACCACAGAACAGCACGATCAAAAAATATAAAATAGTGTTAACTAGTCTACAAAATCCTTTAATTAAGCAAATTCGTAAGCTGCAGTCCGCAAAAGAACGACATAAGGATCAATTATTTCTACTAGAAGGAACGCACTTGTTAGAGGAAGCGTGTGCGGTAAACTATCCGTTAGAAGTTGTATGTTGTACTCCACAATGGCAAACAGCACATCCTAAACTATGGGAAGAAGCTACAGCAAGGTGTCAACGTGCAGAAATTGTTAGTGGGGAGGTATTAGATGTGATCGCCACAACAGTAAAACCAGATGGTGTTGTCGCCACAGCAAAACGAGGGTATCGTGTTCAAGAAGTTCCTTTTAGTGGTTTAGTACTAGCTTTAGAAACAATCCAAGATCCTGGTAATTTAGGTACAATGATTCGTACTGCTACAGCCGCAGGAGCATCTGGATTGTTGCTGAGTGCGGATAGCGTGGATTTAGACAACCCTAAAGTTTTACGTGCCTCTGCGGGACAGTGGTTTCGTCTACCAATGGAGGTAAGTCCAGATTTGAAAACTCTAGTGCAGACAGCTAAAGAAGCTCAAATGCAAGTAGTAGCCACCGCTCCAAGTGCAAGCTTAACCTACTGGCAGGTAGATTGGAGTAAACCCAGCTTAATTTTAATGGGTAACGAAGGTGCTGGTTTATCAGCAGACTTAAAGAGCTTAGCAGATTTGCAGGTGAAAATTCCTCTCAGCCCAGGAGTGGAGTCTTTAAACGTGGCAATTTCTGCTGCTTTATTGCTGTACGAAGCCCAAAGACAAAGATGGGGAGTAGAAAATTCTTGATTTCAGCACTGTTTACTTCCCTGTTCAAAGTATTGCTCAATATCAGCAACTGCGTCTTCAAAAGCTTCTAGATCAATTGTTAGTGGACTTGTGGCTACTTGCTCATCATTGATACCACTATTTAATTCTGGTATTTCTTGTTCATCCTGATTCTCGTTTACCTGCAACATATTTTCCAGCTGGTTAAGAGATTGAAGAAACTCTTTAGCTGCGGCGCGGCGTTGTTGTTGCTGATTCTCTTCCATTTTTTGTTTCAACGAAAATTTGGGGTATTACCCAACTATTCTTTATACCAAAATTGATACAGTATAACAAACTAACTACTAACAGTCACAGGCTGTTGTGTTTGCATGAATTTATCGAAAACTACATTCGGCATTGCTCGTGGACGCATTGTTTTAGGATCTACCCATACCCAAAGGGCTTCAGCCGTTACTAACAAATCATCTTGATGTTGTTTACGAATTTCATAACATCGTAAGGCACGGATACCACGTATTTCCTTAAGCCAAGTCGTAATTTCAAGTGTATCGCCTGCTACCGCTGGTCGCAAATATTCAATTTCTACTCGACGCATCACAAATAGTCCTCCGAGTTGTTGGTATACATCCAAACTCAAACCAAGATGTTCTGAATGTTCAATCGCCGCTTGCTCCAAGTAGTTTTGGTAAACAGCGTTGTTCACATGTCCGAGAGCATCCATCTCGTAATGTCGAACTCGCAGTAAGGTTTTAAATCTTTGCATAGGTTCTTCTAGGCTCTAAGTGCTAGATCAATTTTAAGGCTCTGTGTTTAGCGTTTCTGAAACCAAAGTGGTCTAAAAACAAGACAGTATTAAGAATTTTCTCAAAACAGGGACTTTTGAAAGTGTAAACGCTTACTTGTGTAAGAATAAATTTTAGCGAGATTAAATAACTTTTTGTAACTTTTCTAAAAAATAGTTCTAGTACAAGGGGCGCAGAAATAAAAAGACGCTGTGCGCTGAGTGGAGTGTGTTCTAGGTTTTAAGCAGTCGCTTGTTGTACTAAGTACTGAACATTGCTTACTTAAGGAGGCAAAATGGCAACCGATAATAAACAAGCAAGTAATTTGTGGCACAAAGTACAACAAAACTCTGTGGTTTGGGGATCGTTAACACTTTGGGTTTTTGGGTTATTTGTAGTATTGCTGATGATTACGAAATTTGCTAACTCATGAAGTGAGAGTTGAGGGAGAATTTCTCTCCCTTAACTTCTTACCCGAGTAAGCAATTTTTGGTGTTACAGTAGAGTCCCAGCGATCGCCATCAAAGCATTTAGTTTGCGAGTCCGCCAATGATCGACTAGTTTCTGCACTTGGGTTGCAGACATACGCTCCATCATCGCCTCGTATAGATACGCTGCGTGATAAGTCTCATCCTTAGCAATACTCAGCATTCCCAACTTGAGCTTACGATCGCTTTGGTTATCTTCAGGTAGCGCATTCGCCATCCGAGTCAACTCTCCACTACCATCCAACTCTAGAATGTAAGTGCTAGCCATAAATACATCCCAATCGATTACATTTGCTTTTAACTGTTCTTCGGTATATCCCTCATAGTAAGCAGTAAAGGAGACGCGGTATAGTTCTTTTGATCGTTGTCTATCTGTCTTGCTTGGTAAGTTTATACCTTGTTTGTTAATCTCTTTTAAAGCATGAGTAAAAATTAGACCATGCCTTTTTTCGTCTGCAGCGTGTTTTGTAAGTTTTTCTGCAAGCCTTGCATTACCTTCTGCTGTTGCGCGATCGCTAAGTGCTTGCAAAAAAGAAACGGTACCAAGTTCGGCTTGTTGCAAATCCACAAGAACGTTGGGGCGAGTTTTAGGATCGCGGATTTGAGATGCAGAGTAATATGCAACTGCACTAGAACTTGCTAGATGTACGATGTAAGTCAAGAAATTCATGCCTAGATTCCCGCTTACTCTTAGGAGTTTACGTTCCTCATACTAATGACGATTCTTGCTTTATATTGCTGGATCTGATACAGTTCGCAGCTTCTTGATATTATTGATTAATTCCTAGTGCGATCGCAAACTATATTTAATATCTTACCTGTACTAAACAGTTGGTACCCAGCTACCAATAAAGCACAGGATACAAGGATAACGAAAAAAGAGACTGACGAAAAAGCGTTGCCAATTAAAAGCATAACCGCTATTCCTAAAGCTATTGAAACCCAGCCTAAAATCCGGTAGACATTACGCCAAGTTAAGACTACAACGCCTCCAAGACATAGAAGTATACTTGGAATCAGTATAACAACACCACTTTGAATATTTACTATTAAAACCAAAACTCCCACAGCCATTGCTACCAAACCGACAGGCTTACTCCGCCCATCCATTGGAGCTTTTTTGGTTTGTCCACCGAGGAATTCAATCTGAATCACTGTTCCTGGATTATTAAGGATGGTATCGGTTTGATGAACCACATTTTGTTTATGCAAAAATATAAAAGTTACCCGATTTCCATGACCCAAGTCTATTTTATCTCCTAAGCTTAGGGAGTAGCGCTCTTGTGGGTTTAGCCTAATGTTGTTAAGATAAGTACCATTGGTACTGCCCACATCTACAAGATAGTAATTGCCTTTGTCCACATGAATCTCTGCATGACGCCGAGAAACAAAATCAGTATCTGGTAAGACTGAAACATTGATATCTGGGTTAAATTTCTCCTTTGGCTTCCCAATATGAATGACAGCCAAATTCGTTGCCAACTCAAAAGAAGTGTTAGTCTGAACGTGAAAAAGCTCTAAATTTAGCCCTGTTGTCTCTAATCTACTTGTGTTTTGCATGACTTGCTTGTAGGAGCAATGTTTCTATTAATTTAAATTATCTTGTAACTCGGCAAAAATAATTTTTGACAATTATTATCTATAATATTTGTCTCCATCTTACTCCTTTCTCAACCCAAGATTACCCGTCAGGCAAAACAAGAGAAGAAAATTGTATGGGTTATCTTATAATCATGTTTCTATTAATACTTTTTCACCCCACACCCCACACCCCACACCCTACACCCTAATTTTAAACGGCTTCTCCCCCAACAACGACATCTCGAATTCGTAAACTTGGACCACCGCAGCCTACAGGTAAACCGTTTTGTCCACCTTTTCCGCAACCACCAGACTCATCCCAACCGAAATCATTACCAATTTCCTCTATATCCGCTAGCGTTTGGAAAACATTCCCTGAAAGGGTTACATCTTTTACGGGTTCAGCAATTTTCCCGTTTCTAATCATCCATGCTTCCCCAGCACTAAAGGTAAACATCTCCCCGTTTGTCATGCCACCTAACCAGTTACGAGCATAAACTCCCTCTTTTATATCGCTAAATAAATCTTCAACAGGCGTTGTTCCCTGTTCTATCCAGGTATTTGTCATCCGCACGATTGGTGCATAGTGATAATTCAGACATCGTGCATTGCCAGTTGGTGCCTCATTCAATTTACCAGCAGTTTCTCGAGAATGAAGCCTTCCGACTAAAACGCCATCTTTAATCAATTGCGTAGTTGTCGCAGGTGTGCCTTCATCATCGTAAAAATAACTACCACGATGCCCTTCAGATGCAGCACCATCAAAAATTTGCAACGTTTTTGGTCCAAAACGCCGTCCAAGAGTCATAACTTCTAATATATCTGGATTTTCGTAAGCCATATCGGCTTCAGAAAGATGTCCAAAAGCTTCATGGACGAATAACCCAGTGAGAATGGGATCAATGACGACAGTATAAACATCGCCTTTAACTGGTGGTAACGATAAGGCTACAACTGCTCTTTGTGCTGCGCATTTGACTTTTTCATCTAAATTAGCTAAATCTTCGTAGGCTTTACGAGATCCGATAGTTTCTCTTCCAGTTTGTACGGTTTCGCCATTTCTGGCTGTAGCCGCAAAACGCATTTCCATATCTACCCAAGATTGTTCAATCAGGGATCCTTCACTGGTAGCAAGAATTATTCGTTGCGCACTATCGCTATAACGTACTGAGGTTGTGGTAATCCGATGGTCAACGCTTCTTAACAAGTCAGTATAGTGATCGCATAATTCTTTTTTGGAGGAAATTGGAATTGTCCGAGGATCAGTACCTGTGAGTGGTATTTGGCGGACGGTTCGAATACTTTCCACCGGAGCAAGTATGGTTTCTTCATCACCAACCATTCGTGCTGCGGCGATCGCTTCTTCTATACGTTCTTGAATTGTCGTCAAGCGGTTAAAGCTGCTCAACCCCCATCCACCTTTATAACAAGCGCGAATTTGTCCACCGATTGAGATCCCTTCGCTAAGAGTTTCGACTTTGTTGCCACGTATTAAAATATCGGTGTCTTCGTCTTGTTCAAGACGAATCATTAAATAATCTACTCTAGATGAGTAGCGGGCAATCAAGTCAGAAAGTAAATTGTGTGTGTCTGTAAGTAAATTCTGCATTTTTTGGCAGGAACAATGACGAAACAGTTTCTTCTGTGTCACTGTAAGAACATCCTCTACAGTGTATCCTTTAGAGAAGTAAACCTTCCACTATAAACATATTGATCAAATTGTGCAATGAAGATACTAGTACTGAGTTGGGAGTTTCCGCCCCGCATAGTTGGAGGAATTGCTCGTCATGTGGCGGAGTTGTACCCAGAACTAGTAAAACTGGGACATGAAGTTCACCTGTTAACCCCAGAGTTTAACAATGCACCTCTGTATGAGGTAGTAGAAGATATACGCGTGCATCGTGTACCTGTGCCTAATGGTAATGATTTTTTACATTGGGTTGTTAACTTGAATGAGAGTCTGGGGCGTCATGGAGGTAAGCTCATACTCAGCGATGGTCCTTTTGATTTGATTCATGCTCATGATTGGTTGGTGGGAGATGCGGCGATCGCGCTCAAGCATAATTTCAAAATACCTTTGATTGCTACAATCCACGCTACAGAATACGGTCGTCACAATGGTATACACACTGAAACTCAGCGTTATATCAATGGCAAAGAAGAACAGCTGGCTTTCAATGCTTGGCGAATTATCGTTTGTAGCGACTATATGCGCCACGAAGTACAAAGGGCGCTACATAGCCCATGGGATAAAATCGACGTTGTATACAATGGTATTCGACCAGAAAAAAAACAACGCCAAAACGACTTTCATGCGTTAGATTTTCGTCGTAAATTTGCAGAAGATGAGGAGAAAATTGTTTACTACGTAGGTCGTATGACGTATGAAAAAGGTGTTTCTATATTGCTAAGTGCTGCTCCCAAGGTTCTTTCAGAAATGGGAGGTTACGTTAAGTTTGTGATTGTTGGCGGTGGTAATGCTGATCAGCTTAAAAAGCAAGCTTGGAACCTGGGAATTTGGGATAAGTGCTATTTTACAGGCTTTCTCTCCGATGAATACTTAGATAAATTTCAAACCATTGCCGATTGCGCTGTTTTTCCCAGTCTCTATGAACCCTTTGGAATTGTTGCTTTAGAAAGCTTTGCTTCTCGCGTTCCTGTAGTAGTTTCTAATACGGGTGGTTTTCCCGAGGTGGTGCAGCATACGAGGACAGGAATTGTCACTTATGTCAATGATCCAGATTCCCTTGCTTGGGGTATTTTGGAGGTGTTGAAAAACCCTCGTTATCAGCAATGGCTGATCGATAATGCTTATAAGGATTTAGAGCGACGCTTTAATTGGACAAAATTAGCCAAGCAAACCGAAGAGATTTATAAGCGGGTGGTGGAAGAGCGATCGCACGTTTTCTGGGAACACCCTCAAACTTCATGATTCCTCGCTTACTGAGGAGGTTGTTGTGCAGCTTGCCTTACCTCGTCAACAGCTAAACCTAAAGCCTGTGCGATCTGTTCCACTGTCAATCCAGCAGATAACATTGGTCGTACAGCAAGTAACTTCCCTCTACGTTCACCTTTCTGTTCTCCTTTCTGTTCTCCTTCTGCAAAAGCTTGCTGATATACTCGTGTTTGTTTCAAATCGCTTAAGCCAAACATTTCCTGTATCTCCTCGATATTCATACTGGGGAATTTATAAACCAAAATCGTCTCGATCAATTGTAATAATTGTTGCTGTTGTTGTACTGAATTAACTTCCTGACTGGTTCTAGTAATTAACTCCCTAGCTTCTTGTATTGCCTTATCTTCATTTTCTACCACTAATTTAATCGTAGCAATGCCAATGGGTAGAGACGCGTTTTCTCCTAACTCATCTAAATAAATACGGGAGACTCTCCCTGAGACAAAATACTCGTGGTAGTGTTTGGTTTTTGCGCTATCGATGCTACGCGTTGGGTAAATAACCACCGCAAACCAATCATTTTCTGGTTGATTTTGACGTAGGTATAAATTAATTTCTGTAAACAGCCGTGAGTAAATTTCTGAGTCTGTTTGAAACTGGACTTCTATAAAATAAATGGGTAGTTCCTCCGTTTTTGGGAGAAATACACCATCGATTCGGAAAGCTGTTTGCTTGACTTCAACTGATGAGAATTGATACCCTGTGGCAGTTTCGGGAGAATTGCCAATGAGTTCAAAGAATATGTTGGGGAATTCTTGAAATAGACGATAGAATATGCTGTCTGTTTTCACCGAGCGGAGTATTTACAAGCAGAATGATTATGACTTTTAAAATTACCATACTTTCACGACCTGAGCGATGCTCCAAAATTAGATCGGGTTTTAATTCTCAATTATGTAGGTATAAAACAGGAGTCAGGAGTCAGAATACAGGAGTCAGAATACACCCTTCGGGTTCGCCAGTCGCCTACGGAGGGAAACCCTCCTGCAGCGCTGGACTCACCACCCATAAAGGGATGGTGTTTTAGGAAAAGTTTCAACCCCTTTCTCGCCCACAAGGGACGAGGTTTTTACCAGAATTTACCATTCTGACTTCTGACTTCTGACTCCTGAATTCTTCTTCATAAAAACTTTACAACGCTCACTGACTTAATAAGGTGATTTCCAAGAAAGAAAATACCTGGGAAATGCGAGTTTCGACTTCGCTCAACTCCCGATCTCTCAGTTGGTTGACTCAGATCTTGCACCTTTAAATATAAATACTGAATTAACGCCACAAAAGTATCGAAGATTGAACTATAAAACATTCGTTTCCATTCCTCTTCTAGAGGAATTTAGCTTTTAGACAGGGATTTATAATCCCTGGCTGATTAAAATGCAGTCACTTCTATTCCCTGCTAATTCTTAATTCCCCAAACCTCTTGACAAAATAAAACCGGTTGTGTCATATTATCTAAAGTAGACTAAAAATCTAAAAAAAATCGATCCGCCTGCGGCGGAAGGGTAGAAGAAGGGTAGAGTGCAAAAGGGCAAGAGAGCAAAGGGCTAAAGAGTCCTGGCTGCACCAACCACGACCACGCGAAAACCCACATTGAGGCTCCCGGAGTCGCGCGCGTTCCTGACGCGATACGCCGAACGACAGAACCTCGGACTGACGTCCCACGAACCGCCACGCAGTAGCTTGATATTTGCTTCACCTTCAATATTCTTATTGCTTAACCAAGCAACTTCCTGGTCTGGCGCACCATCATAGTTTTCATGCCAGTCATCAGTACACCATTCCCATATATTACCATGCATATCATATAACCCGAAGGCGTTTGCGACTCGAAAACTGCCTACAGGAGTTGTCTTTTGCCTATGATTGCCTTTAGGAGCACCACCATAGGTAGACTCAGCGTAGTAATTTGCTAGCTCTGAAGTAATAGTCTGTCCGAAATGGAACGGGGTAGTCGTTCCAGCACGGCAGGCATATTCCCACTCGGCTTCGCTTGGCAATCGGTAATTACGTCCGGTTGCTTTTGATAGTCTAGCACAAAATTCAACTGCATCATCCCAAAAAATATTTTCTGCAGGAAGATCTTTTCCTTTAAATTGAGATGGATCGCGCTTGAGTTCCCGGTTAACTTGAGGGAGAATCGCTACAGCTTCCCATTGTGCTTGGGTTACAGGGTATTTACCCATAAAAAAGGGTGGAACGGTGACTTTATGCTGAGGTCTTTGCTCATCACTACTCCCTTCTTCAGTTTCAGGCGCACCCATTATGAATGTACCACCTGGAATAGCGACCATTTCTAAAGTAACGTTATTCCCAAGGTTTTCAACGAAGTATTGAGCTTCTCGGTGTTCCCGTTTAATTATTCTTCCTTTAGAATCCACAGTGACAACTTCAAAAGAAAATCGGGGTAAATCTGGGCGATTCGGGATTTTTAATTTAACACCTTCAACATCTAATTCTGAAGAAATCTGGTCAAATAGTTCGTTAGCGCTTTCCTCATACCCCCTTATTTTACGTCCCCATCCACGCGCAAAGGTGAGGAGGGGTTCAAAACCATGTTCGGCTAATGGTTCTGCAAACTTTGAGGGTAGAGATACTGTTCTAATTTTTTCAACTTTATCTTGTGAATAAATTTGTTCTAACATTTGAGCTAGCTCACGAGCTAACTCATTAGGTTTCGTGTAAGCTAAAGCAATCCATTCTGGGCGATCGCCAAAATCTTTAATATCTAAAGCTGTATGGTTAAATTTTTGCTGGATGTAAAAGAGTAAGCAATCAGATAGCTGTTCTAAGCGTTGATTGCCAAATCGTTTATCAGTTTGCAGCAATTTTAATAATAAATGCCTGACGGTGCTATCCATTTCATAGAGTTGACCTCCTGCGGGATTGCAAAGATTAGACAACAAGAGGTCTCCAACAGCAAGCCAAGGGATATTCAATTTTTTACCTTGCTGGTCGTAGGGGAAATTTTCTCGCAGATAATAAAGTAAGTTCGGGGTGATGGCGAGAGGGAATGCAGCGTGATAAGCTAAGTCTAGGTATGATCGACCTAACTTTGCAAAATCGGCTATGTAACGGCTAGCAGTTTCGTATGAAGTGAAATCGTCTGAAGATGTTTTTGCGGGCTGTATTTGTTTTAGCCTATTCTCTACCTGAGAGGAGAAACCAGAATTCTTTTCTGTATCTTGATAATTATACTCTCTGAGAAATTTCTGTCCTCCTCGCTGTTCATCAATCATTCTCCGCCATTCAGTTAAATTAAAAGGATACATAGAAACCAGCTTCGCTAACCAATTAGCGGTTGTACCACGCCAACGATTTACTGGTAGAGGGTTTAACCACGCAATTTGTCGTACGACAGGTCTAATTTGAGTGAGAAATTTTTCGGTTAACTCGACTCGCTTTAAGTTTAAACCACCACGCGCTGCACCTCCATCACTAAAAATGAGCACAACTGTATGATTTTTGTGCAGGTGAGGAATGATCTCGGTGAGAGATTTCTTTTCCAGCAAGTCAGGATCAAGGTAGAGAAAGTCTCTAAAGCTGTTGCGAAAGTAATAAACTTTTGTTTCTCCCAAACGTCCTTGTTGAATAGCTGTTTCTACCAGTCTCTCTGATAACGGTGCAAAAGGTATCATAGAATTACTTTGGTCAATCAATAACAGCAGTTTGGTTTGATTGACTTTGTTAGGGAGAAGCACAGTTTCAAGAAAGAACCCCTCCTGGCTAATGCGTTTGATTGTGGCTGGAATATCTAAATCAGTAAGAGATCCTTGTCGTATTGGTTGACGCAGTTTCCGCCAGCCTTGTTCCATTTGTCGCCGTGTCACAGGAAAGTATTCGTCATTGAGAGTAAACTTACCTGGTGGGATAAGTTTGTTGGTATGTTGCGATTGGTTAACTGCTTGCGCAATATCGAGATTTTCTGGGGTGTCTGGGGTTGTTGTGTAAGGTTGATATTGCGGTGTTGGTTGTGTTTGTGGGGTTTGTTCTGGTTGTGTGGTTCTTCTGTGAGGTTGATCTGGTGAAAATTCACTTTCTCCTTGAGATGACCATTCTTGTAAGCACTGGTCAAAATAATTCTCAAAGCACTGTCTTTCTGCAACAGACTTCACCCACAAACGCTGACATAATTTCCGTAATTCTCGGTAGTTCTCTGGTTTAAAGCCCTTGTCCCAAGCTTGGCATAACAGTTGGTAATCCTCTATTCTTAAAGGTAATCCAGCTTGCCGCAATCCGTAGAATAATTTTAGCAGGTCATTTGGTGTCATGCGGCTGCCTGTGATAGCGAATTTGTTCCTCGCGGGTCTTGAGCAACACCCCTAAAAATGGGATTTTCCCTTGTTTAATTTTCTCACGAATTTGCTGCGGTGTAAAGGAAAGTAAGAGTGCTTTAATCCAGTCAATCAATTCGCTGGTACTAACCTGTTTGCTACTGTTTGTGTCTGTCCCTTCACGCAGTTCTACAAAGCTTTTCACTAAGGATTCTGTCAGATCTGGTATTTTAGGAAAATGCGCATTAACAATAGCGGTTAATTCTTCTTGATTAGGAAAATCTAAGTAGTGGAAGATGCAACGACGTAAAAAGGCGTTGGGTAGGTCTTTTTCATTGTTGCTAGTGATAATCACAATGGGTGGTTGTGCTTTTTTTTCATTATCCGGAACCCATGTTTGAGTTTCTTCAATGAAAAATCGTTTTTCATCTAACTCTAATAATAAATCGTTGGGAAAGTCAATATCAGCTTTATCGATTTCATCAATGAGGATAATTGTTCGTAAAGGATTTTGAAATGCTTTTCCCAATGCTCCGTATTTAATATAATCTTTCTGATTAGGGTCTTTGAGGCGATCAAGTCCCTGAGTATCTAACTGATTCACTGCTGCTAGTTGCGCATCACGCAGGCGAGCAACTGCATCGTAGACATAAAGTCCATCTCTAGCGCGACTAGTGGATTTAATATACCATGCTTCGTAGGGATAACTTTGTAGTCCCCGTTCTTCAAGGAGTTGGTGATTTTTTTTTGTGAATTCATAGGCGATCGCACCTGCTAACCGAGTCTTTCCACTACCGGGTTCACCCATGATTAACAAGGGACGTTCAAGCGCGATCGCTAGTCTCACTGATTCTTTTAACTCTTCATTAGGAAGATATGGCGATAATCCTTCTTCTGGTTTTGGATTAACTGTACCAGTATATTCAAGATTCCATTCAGGAAGATTATTCATACTTCTAGCACTTCACTAATAGTTGACCAACTTGAATTACAATACTCGCAAATTTGCTTCATCACCAATTCAGGAATCCCTTGTTGGCTTTTTTGCCAAAAATTTTCCGCTAAATTGTGTAGCCGCTTGTTCTCCCGTGGAAAGTTTGGTAGGGTACGATTAGTCATCACCCAGGTTTTGAGTTGACCTTTGGAAAAGTTTTCAAGTGTTTGTAAAGCAAAAGGTTGTGAAAGCTGCTGCTCATTTAAATTTATAGCAAAGTCAATTCCCCAGTCAGAGGAACAGCCTGTATTGTCAACTAAAAACATTGAAAGATAAGAGTAGCAAGTTTTAGGAGGATGCTGACGCACCATTTCTACTAAAGGACACCAGAATTCGTTAATTAACTTCTTCATTTCATCTTTGTATATCGTATCCAAGTTAGAAAAAACAATCACTACTGTTCCATCTTGCCAATAATCATAGGCACGTTCAGCTAGTTCATCTGGTGAAGGTGAAGTTAAAGATTGAAAACCTAAATCTTTCCCCAATCTCTTCCATACCTCATCTATATAATTCTCTTTATGTGTAGGAAGAGAAATCCGAATTTTTTTACCCGTTGTGCTATCAGGAAAACATTGGCTCGATTTGTGCAGTAATCGATGCACTAGCCAACGTTGACAATCCTGTTGCTTTCCTCGAATCAGAAAACAACCTATTTGACTTAGATCTGATTCCCAAAAATCCTTAAATTCAGTAACTTGCTGGGTATAATTTAAAGAGAGTAATGCCATTCGTAAGCGTATATTTATATTTTCTTCGTATTCCTGAATTTTCTGTTTACACTCTTTAATCTGTTCCCTAAGTTCAAACTTTTGTGCAGGATTTGCTAACACAGGTTCTTCTGCTTGTAAATATGCAAGTTTCTCCTTCCATTTTTGGAGTGCTTCTTCATCCATTTCTTCCACGCCTAATATTTATGCCTCCAATTCCTTAATTTTTTGGTTACACTCTTTAATCTGTTCCCTAAGTTCAAACTTTTGTGCAGGATTTGCAATAATTGCTTCCTGTTCTCGGAAATATTGTAGTTTTTCTTTCCATAGTTGAATAGCAGTTTGGTTATTAGATTTAGATACAGTAGAGAAATTCAAGTCAAACTTTGCCAGAATTTCAAAAGCAAAAGCACTAGCATGATCTGCTGCAATTTCTTGCCAACCTGCTTTATCTGCTTGGGTCTTACCATCAATTAAGTCAGAAATTCCGCGAATAATTAAGACATGAATTTCTGGATTGGCGCGAATTGCTTTGAGAACACCGTGACTCTCCATCTCTACTGCTAGCGCATCACCATAATTTGATCTGAGGATTTTATAGACTTCAGAATCCTTCGACGCTAAAACTTTATCACCAGCAGCTATTGCTCCCACATAAGCATGAGGAGTGTTTGTTTGATTAACACCGTGAATCCTCTCTAACCAATCTTCTTTTCTTGCTTCAGCCTTAGCTATCTGTTCCAAACGGTAACTCACATTGCTAACGTTAGGTCTAGGCAAAAAAGTTTCTACAACTTTTCCTGACTCATAACCGTAAACTTTTGTTGCAGCCACAACATCACCAAGAGAAACGTCCTTAATTCCTCCAGCGACTCCAACAAAAAGTACAATATTTGGCTTAAAGTAGTCAATTGCTCGCTTAGTTTCCACAGCAGCTTCAGTGTTACCAGCACCAGTTTCGACAATTCCTACTTCCCATGACTTACCATTAAATGAGAAATTTCCTCGTTCGTAGATTGTTCCTTCAGGGTGTGTTTCTTCCTGAAGGTTTGTTAGATATGTACGAACAGCTTTATATTCTACAGGAATAGCAGTCAGTACAACCGCGCAAGGCATAGGTTAACCTGTGGTGTAAAATTCTATTTTCATATTTTAAATCATATGATCCTGAATTCTGGTTCCTAACACAGATAGTTCTTTCTGTTAAAATTACCACTATTGCTCAGGAGAAGCCAGAACATGAGCGAAACAGCCAAAAAACTCAAACTTCAACTTTCCCAACTCTCCGCGCAAGAGCGAGCAGAAATTGCTCACTTTCTGATTCTATCTTTAGATGAAGATTTTGATCATGATGTAGAAGCTGCTTGGGATAGAGAATTAAATAAGCGCCTAGAAGATATTCATAGTGGAAAAGCTAATGGTGAACCATCAAATCAAGTATTTTCCGAGTTACGAGCAAAATATTCGTGAAGTTTATTGTTATTCACAATGAAGCAAGAGGGGAGCTTGATGCTGCAATTGCTTACTACGAGGAGCAAAAAGCTGGCTTAGGACTTGATTTATTATAGAGTTTGAAGAAGTTATTTGGGTTATAGCGATCGCACATGGAAAGCGCAAACCTGATTATTGGAAAAAGCGAAAGATGGAAATGTAATGCGATTTTTGATTCAGATCCTAACCATGACTTACTGAATCTGGGAATAATCAATTCAGTAGGTTTTGAGGATAGATAATTGGGACAAGAAGAACGGATTTATTGGCTAGCTTGGTCAAAAATTTCTGGAATTGGTCCAGTATTACTACAACGGTTGCAACAGCATTTTAGTACATTAGAAGCAGCTTGGAAAGCACCAAATGCTCAACTAGCACAAGTTGAGGGTTTTGGTGTTCAAACTTTAGAAAAAGTAATACAACAACGCTCTAAGCTGCATCCAGAAAAATTTTACGTTTCACACCAGCAAGAAAACCCTTATTTCTGGACACCCGCAGATCCAGAATATCCCCGATTACTGCTGGAAACTCCTAGTCCACCACCAGTTTTGTACTATCGAGGAGAAGTAGAACTACAAGAAAATCTTGGACAAAAACCATTAGTTGGTATTGTCGGTACACGGAAACCTTCAGAATATGGAATTCGTTGGACTCGCCAAATTAGCATAGCTTTGGCTAAAAATGGATTTACAGTTGTTTCTGGTTTGGCGGAAGGAATTGACACTGAAGCTCACGCCGCCACTATGAAAGCTGGGGGACGTACTTTAGCTGTTATGGGTACGGGCGTGGATGTCGTATACCCCCACAAAAATCGCGAATTGTACAAACAGATTTTGACACAGGGGTTAGTGCTAAGCGAGTACCCAGCAAAAACACCACCTGATCGCACTCACTTTCCTCGTCGCAATCGAATTATCGCGGGTTTAAGTCGTGCTGTGTTGGTTATGGAAGCACCGATAAAATCTGGCGCATTGATCACCGCTGACTATGCAAATGAGTTTGGACGAGATGTTTATGCACTTCCAGGAAGACTAGACGACTCTCCATCACAAGGCTGTTTAAAACTGCTAAGCCAAGGTGCTGCTTTGATTGTTAAGGAACTAGACGAACTGTTAAAAATGCTGGGAGCAATCCCACAAATAGATGTTGTCGAAGCTTCTCCATCATCCCAGCAACTAAGTTTACCAATTTTATCATCAGATCTACAACAGGTTATGGATACTCTAACCTTAGAATCGTTACCCTTTGATTTTATTGTTCAGCGAACAGGTATGGCTGCTGGATTGGTTTCCAGTGCTTTGTTGCAGTTAGAATTGATGGGTTTAGTCTCACAATTACCAGGAATGCGTTACCAACGTTGCTAAAATACTATTGTTACCCCCAAATCTTCAAGCATCTGCTCAAAGAGTTCTTCCTTTGTTTCCTGATTTCTATTACGCTTAGTTTTTGGACCATCAATAAATTCTTTGACGGTTATTTTCTCATCTCGGAAGTCTCTCACAAAATCACGAATATCAGTAATCATTTTAATTTCAAATTCGACTTGTGCCAACATTTCGGCAATTGGATCAATTCCTTGTCGCTTGGCTTTTCGGCAATTAGCAACCATCCCGCCTTCAGGAGTATGTTTGACTTGAGCGAGATCCCGTTTCAAGTTTTCATATTGAGTTGCAAGGAATTGATTTTCTTGTTCTAATTGTGTACATTTTCGGCTCAAATCGTTCTCGCTGTTGCTCTCAATAGATTCTCCTACCTGATGTTGGCGTTCAATTTCCAATAACCGAGCTAGATCTCCTTCTTGGTAGGCTTTGTTGATTTCCTTCATAATCTCGGTATGGTACGCCTGAGTGGAAGTGTCAGATACTTTATCTGGGTGAAATATTTCGGCTAACCTGAGAAATATTTGGCGAACTTTTTTTGATGCTTCAGTTCTGGGCGCGGAAGAAAATTCCGTTGTGTGTTGTGCTTCTTGATGTTTATTATAGTGTTCTTTATCTCCATCAGAGAAACTGTTGTCTTGGTTATCGGTTTCAAAAGTTTCTTCTACTTGCGTCTCTTCTTTTGAATTACTAGTTTTGAAACTGATGACACCTATAAATTGGAGGTTACGGTAAATTGCTGCGATATCTTTCTTAGTCTGTTTTTTTAACTTTCTGGTAGTAAAAATTTCATCGAATAAACTGTGAATTTCGCGATCAAGCTCTGCTTGTTTTTTGAAGCTAGGAGTGGCTTTTTGAAATATTTCTGTAGCTAGAGAACGCATTTGCTCAACGAAGTTATTGAATTCAGTCCTTTTTCTCTTAATCTGTTTGAGCAACCATTTATGTTTTTTTTCTAGCTCTTCTAGGCGGACATGGTGCGATGAGAGAGCGAGGGATGAGGTAGACTGAGGCATGTGAAAAAGATAATTTATTTGACCATATCGATATTGACATCTCCCTTGATTAGAAGCAAGAAAATTTTTAAACAAGCAGTCAGGAGTCAGAATTCAGGAGTCAGAATAAATTTGTACCCCAACGACGTTGAAGACGCGGCTTAAACCTTTGGAATGCTCGATCACTTCCACAAGAGCAATTCTGAATCCTGGCTCCTGACTCCTGAATTCTTTTCTTTGACTTTCTGCTTGCGGTACTCATTTTTCGTCCTCTTGGTGGATGATTTATCTATCCAAAGTCTTGCAAGCTAAAAAAGTTATTCTCAATCCTTACAAGCTAAATGTTAAAGCCATTTAGCGCAGATTGACCTACAAGTCTGGAGACGTTAGTAAATGATTGTTAACCAACATCAAAAGGGTTGGGAAGTGATTTATCATCGCGCCCATGCTTTGCTCGCTGCTCAAATAGCAGGACATTGGCATCCAAAACTACGTCCAATACGCTGGCTAGAAACGATTGCTGCAATTTCGCATCATGATGATTTAGAAAAAGAATGGGAAGGCAATCATCTCACTGAAGCTGGGGCACCCTTAGATTTTACATTACTCAAAGAAATCAAAGAAAGCGGCGTGAAACCTTTGCGGCAAATGGCACAAAACTCCCGATATCGGGGACGCTGGGTAGCAATGCTCATTTCGATGCACTTGAGTTTTCTTAATGAGGGAAATCGCGGTAAATTACCAGAATTAGATAAGTTTTTGGATGAGCAATTACAGCATCAAGAGCAATGGCGTCAAGAGTTAAATGTGACGAAAGACGACGCAGCCGAAGCTTACGCGTTTTTTCAATGGTGCGATCGCCTCTCTCTCATTCTCTGCAATCGCGTATTACCTGCGGGTGAACGTGCTTTAGAAATTGCTGCTGGGCCTGATGGTAGACGCTATGATGTGATTGAGTATAGTGATGGTCTAACGGTTAAACCTTGGCCTTTTCAAGAAGATCAGTTCACTGTCAATATAGAAGCTTGCTACTTAGAGCAATTGAAATTTGACAACAACACCGAACTGACGCAAGCTCTCCAGAATGCACCAATCGAAACCCTAGAGTGGGAATTTGTTAAAAGGGAATAGGGCAATGGGCATGGGGCATGGGGCATGGGGCATAGGACAATGGGTAATGGGGTAATGTTTACTGTTATCCTTTTACCATCAAGCTTTATCAAATTTCATACGGATTGGTGAAGGCTGCGTCTAAAGGTGAACGCCCGTACCCCATTTGTTGCTCTATTTTAGAGAATTAATATAATACACCTTGCCCCATGCCCCATGCCCCATTCCCCATGCCCCAATCCCCAATCCCCAATCCCCAATCCCCAATCCCTAAATAATCTCTCTTGAAGAGGACGCGCTAAGTACCAGATTTTACTGTAGAATCAAAGCGTTAAGTTTTGTGTTTAAGTATTTAGCACTTGAAACTGCTAAACACTTAAGTTGTAATTATAACTGCACCTGAAGCTCTAAACTGAAAAACGGTAACGAGAGGATTACACCATGGCATTTGAACTTCCCCCACTACCATACGACTATAACGCTCTAGAGCCGTACGGAATGAAAGCTGAGACCTTACGGTTTCACCATGATAAGCATCACAAGGCTTATGTAGACAACCTGAATAAGCTTGTTGATGGTACAGAACTTGCTGATAAGTCGCTGGAAGAGGTGATCAAAATTTCCTTTAAAGATCCCTCTAAGACGGGAATCTTCAACAACGCTGGTCAAATTTGGAACCACAACTTCTATTGGCTTGGTTTGAAGCCAGGCGGCGGGCAGCCTACAGGAGAACTAGCTACTAAGATTCAACAAGATTTTGGAAGCTTAGACAAGTTCAAAGAAGAGTTCTCTAATGCTGCTGCAACTCAGTTTGGTAGCGGATGGGCTTGGTTGATTGATGATGGTGGTACCCTGAAAGTAACTAAGACCCCAAATGCAGAGAACCCTCTCGCTCATGGTCAAAAAGCACTCCTAACCTTAGACGTTTGGGAACATGCTTACTATCTTGACTTCCAAAATGCTCGTCCTGCTTTCATCAAGAACTTCTTGGATCAGTTGATTAACTGGGACTTTGTTGCTGAACAGTACGCCAAAGCATAATAAGTAAAGAATACAGTCGTCAGAATTCAGGAGTCAGAATCTATGCTGAATTCTGATTCCTGACTCCTGAGTTCTATTGAGTAAATTTATCCGCAGTCACGATCGCTTCGTGGCTGTTTTTTAGATAATGAATAGCGACGAACTAGCACAATACATAGAAGCAACTAACAGCATTGCCAAACCTTGGCTATTGGTGCAGCTGCGACTAAAAAAGCTCCAAGAACGTCGAGTTCTGATTTCAGAAGATGAATATGTTCAAGAGTTAGAAGATATTCACAAAGACCTGATGAATCTGGGAGAATGGTGGCTTGGCATCGAGGATGAGGTTTTTTAAGTCATGGATTATAAGGATGCGGGTGTTGATGTTGAAGCGGGGCGAGCATTTGTAAATCAAATACGTGATCTAGTACACAGTACCTTTAGACCAGAAGTTATTGGTGGATTAGGCGGGTTTAGTGGTTGCTTTCAGCTACCAGGAGGATTTAAAGAGCCTGTTTTGGTTTCTGGAACTGATGGCGTCGGTACAAAGCTGAAAATTGCTCACATGCTTAACCGTCACGACACGGTTGGCATTGATTTAGTGGCGATGTGCGTTAATGATGTGTTGACATCGGGCGCAGAACCACTGTTTTTTTTAGATTATGTGGCAACAGGTAAGCTAGATAAACAGCAGCTAACTCAAGTAGTTTCAGGTATAGCATCTGGGTGTAAGCTAGCAGGTTGCGCTTTACTCGGGGGGGAAACTGCTGAAATGCCAGGTTTTTACCAAACTGGTGAGTATGACTTGGCTGGGTTTTCTGTGGGAATTGTGGAAAAAAGCCAGATGTTGAATGGTTCGCAGTCTCAAATAGGGGATGTGGCGATCGCACTAGCAAGCGCGGGTTTACACAGCAATGGTTTTAGTTTGGTTAGAAAGATCGTAAGTGAAAAAGGCTTTTCTTGGAGCGATCGCTTTGAATTATTTGATGGTCAAACTTTAGGAGAGGTTTTTCTTACCCCTACGCGTATTTACGTCAAACCAGTCTTAAGTGCGCGTCAAGCAGGTTTAGAAATTCACGGTATGGCTCACATCACTGGTGGAGGGTTACCAGAAAATTTACCTAGATGCTTAAATCAAGCGCAAGCTATTAAAATTGAGCCCAATAGTTGGTCTACTCCACCTGTATTTAAGTGGTTGGCGGAAGTGGGATCGGTTAGCCAACAAGCTATGTATAACACCTTTAATATGGGTATCGGTTTTGTGTTGTTAGTGCCTCCCCATCAAGCAGAACAAGCTATTTCTTACTTTAAATTACACAATATTGCGGCTTATAAAATCGGTGAGGTAATTTCTGGTTCAGGAGAATTAATGGGTTTACCAGTATAAAATTTTATATCAATTTTTGCCAAAGTATTCGTTTCGGTTAATAAAGCACTTTTTTACTCGGAAATATACTTATAATTCTTGTGGTTTTAAATACTTTATCTTATATGTTGAATTGAAATTACTCATGACCGAAACCCACAGAATTTGCTAACGTAGTCTTAACAAATTGAAAACTTTTGCCAACGATGCCCAAGAAATTGCTACTAACACTAGCTAGCACTTCTACAGCCTCATAGGCTCGATTACTGATAACTGTTTACTGTTCACTGTTTTGGCTAATACTAGCTAGCTCTGCTAAGAGCTGATAACTGATAACTGTTGACTGTAATGTCAGGTATTTGATTGTTAAGAAAAATGTTATGAATTTATAAGAGGGGGTTATGACTGTTTATTTTGCCCGGACTATTGCTTCAAAGGAACTCTTAAAGCAAGTATTTCAGAATATTAGTGCACAAAGTTGTCCGAGGTATTTCAACTTCCATATGCACACTACCCATTCTGATGGTAGACTGCAACCAAATATTTTGATGGAACAAGCGATCTCTATTGGTCTCAAAGGCTTCGCTATTACAGATCATCATTGTATAGACGGTTACCAAGCAGCGCAAAGTTGGTTGGAAGACTGGAAGTGGAATAACCCAAGTGCAGATGCTCCTTATTTGTGGAGTGGGGTAGAAATCAATGCCAATATTCTAAATATTGAAGTTCATATTTTAGGCTATGCCTTTGATCCAGAAGAACCTAGTATAAAACCATATATTCAGAAAAAACCGACCACAGGTGCGTACTATCAAGCAGAAGCTGTGATTGCTGCTATTCACGAAGCAGGGGGACTAGCGGTGCTTGCTCATCCTGCTCGTTATAGGCGATCGCATTACGATCTGATTCCTACAATTGCTCAATTAGGTATCGATGGTGTCGAAACTTTCTATGCTTACAACAATCCTAATCCATGGAAACCTAGTGCATCAGAGTCAAAACAGGTGGAACAATTAGCGATCGAGTATGAGCTTTACAATACCTGTGGTACTGATACTCATGGTCATAGCTTGTTGCATCGATTGTAAAAGTCACGCACTCTAGGGAAATGAAGTTAATTGTTTGCAATACTCCTGGTCTAATCAACCAGGGGATTTTAATTTTGTTCAACTGAATCTCAAGGAAAAAGGGCGCAATCACAGTCTTGCACCCTAACAAACCGTCTTACTCATTTATGCGGAATTAAGTCCAAATATACATTTCCCTGATTCTTACGTCAAAGTTTTTACCTACATCCTAAAGACTCGCGAGTATCAACACCAGTCTTAGAATTAACCCCGCTTGCTTTAGCACAAAGTTTTTTAATCTCTATACCGTCTAGAACAGCATCGGTAAAATCAGCACCAGTAATATTTACATCATCAAACTTAGAACGCAACAGCATTGCTTCCGTTAAAATGGCATCACTTAAATCAGCACCCTTAAAGTCTGCCAGATAGGCTATACCATTAGAGAAATCTACACCATGTAGATTGACTCCTTGGAGTAACGAACCGTTAAAAACTCCTCCCCGTAAGTCAGCATTGCTAAAATTACTGTTTGTCAGATTGACATTGGTAAACTCAGCACCAATTAAATTTTTTCCTGAGAAGTCTTGGCTACTGACTTGGTTATTGTTCACAGAACGAGTAATACTGGAAGAACTAGCAGCTTGTGCAGCTAGGGGAAACAAAAAAAGAACCATAGCCAAAATCAACCCAGCTAATGCTTGCAAACACTTTGTAATCATAAATTAATAAATCTCAACACTTCTACAATATTATTAAACCTCGTACTGAACAGAAATGTTGAGCGAATCCGGTTGTATCTAAAGATTAGAGAAAAAGTATGCAACTTTTTGGAGAAACATTATCCACAGGCACTATATTTTTTCTAGTATTGGCTGTTGGACTGGCGCTCTTTTTTGAAGCGATCAATGGCTTTCACGATACTGCTAATGCGGTTGCTACGGTTATCTACACTCATTCATTAAAGCCAACAGTGGCTGTTGTCTGGTCAGGGTTGTGTAACCTACTCGGTGTACTCCTATCAAGTGGAACCGTTGCTTATACCGTTGTAGCATTGCTACCAGCTGATTTGGTAGATGCTATTGGTTCTGGATCAAGCTACGCAATGATCTTCTCTATCCTCATTTCAGCGATTATCTGGAATTTTGGAACCTGGTATATAGGCTTACCAAACTCAAGTTCACATGCCCTCATTGGTTCAATCCTGGGCATCAGCATAGCACATGGACTGCTATCACCTGATAGTGCGTTAAATGAGGCGCTAAACTGGGAACCAGTCAAAAAGGTGTTCAGTGCTCTTTTGATTTCACCATTGGTGGGGTTCTGTTGCGCAGCAGCGCTGCTGCTCTTGGGCAAGTTGTTAATTCAGAAACCAGAACTGTTTGAACCAGCAGACGAAACGAAAACACCACCACTTTGGGTGAGATGTTTGTTAATCTTGACATGTACAGGTGTTAGCTTCGCCCACGGTTCCAATGATGGACAAAAAGGCATGGGTTTGTTGACACTTATTCTAGTTGCGATCCTTCCAGGTGTATTTGCACTAAACATTCATTCCACAAATGTCGCTCAGGTAGCTGCTGCATCACAGGCTACAATCCCAATACTTGAGCATTATGCTTCTGGGGTGACTTTAACTGACCTACAAGCAGCTGATATATTGACAAATTTTAACAAACCAAACGGCAAAGACAGCGCTCAAATTTTTCCTGCGCTTGCTATTAAGAATCAACAGATCGCAGAGAAATTGTCTGGTAAGACGAGTTTTCAAAATTTTTCAACTAGCGGTCGCCGTTCATTACGAAGTGATATGTTTCTGTTCTCCTCAGCAGTTAGCAAACTCAACAAACAGAATCAGTTAAAGGATCCCCAGGAGAAAAAGACTTTAACAAGCTACCAAAAAATGTTAGAAACAGAAATCCAATACATTCCCAATTTTGTAAAAGTAGCTGTGGCTTTAGCACTAGGTATTGGGACAATGTTTGGCTGGAAGCGGATCGTCGTCACAGTGGGTGAAAAGATTGGTAAGGAAAACCTTTCCTACGGTCAAGGCGCATCAGCAGAAATTGTGGCTGCATTAACTATTTCTGCTGCTGATCGCTTTGGTTTACCAGTGAGTACCACACACGTGTTATCATCTGGAGTTGCAGGTACTATGGCAGCAAGTGGATCTGGGCTACAGGTAGAAACGCTGAGGAATATAGCATTATCTTGGATACTCACACTACCAGTTTGTACACTGCTTGGAGCGTCCATGTTTACAACAAGCGTGTATATTATCCTGAACCTTTTAGGTGTTAAGTAGCTTTGATCAAAATAGAACCTTCCTCAACTTTCACAGCGTAGGTTTGGAGGGGCTTACCAGCTGGTCCCCTAACAACACTTCCTGAAGCGTCAAACTCAGCACCATGACAGGGACAAATGAAAACATTCTTGTCTCCGTGCCATTCTACAACACACCCTTGATGAGTGCATTTCGGATTGACCGCAAAGGGAGTTTTAGGATCTTGGGGGTTTTTAACAATGATTGTGTTCAAACCATCAACAGGAGATGCAACACCACCATTTGAAGCAATAGCCCCTTGAGTACTCAAATCTTTGATCTTTCCAACAGAAATATACCCGTCAGGACGAATCGCTTTACTAGCTAGTGGAGTAGGAAGGTTCTGTGACTGTTTTTTTAAAGATTGTGATTGGGAACAAGCCGCGAAAGCAAAAGACAGAGAGCTAGAAAGACAAACCAAACGAAATTTATCTAAAAAACTGCGACGATTCATATACAATCTCCCTTCTCAATCAATTGACTGACCTTCAAAAGCAAGAGCTTTATCTGCTGTCTGCTCAAAAGTTTCAGCTAGCTTCAGTAGATGAAGCCTCTTTGTCTCATCAGCAATTCCGGGCGGAATATATTGCGTATTGTGAGGAGCATCACCAATAGTTGCTGCTGGTGGCATTCGGTCTGATCTGATAACACTGACGATTTTGTGGCGCATCGTTAATGTTTGGTTGGGGTAAATCATAAACCCTAATGGGCTAATCTTTGCAGGATTAGAAGGGTGGTGGCAAGTTGCACAGTTATATTCTCTAGAATTTACCTCCAATTCTCTAAAGGCAGTATCTAACTGCTCGACATAAGGATTATTTTTAGAAAACAGAGCACTATAGAGTGTCACATGTGGTTCCGCTTTCCCCTCTTTATTAATCCAATGCCATCGACCATCCCACTCTCTAGACACATAATCACGGTTAAGATCTTGCTCTAGGGAACGAAGCGCACCATAGATCTTGCCCTCGTTAATAACAACTAACAGTTCTTTTGACTGTTGATATGTGTCCCACTTAATCTTTGAATGCCAAAAAGGATATGGATAACTTCCTATATCCATTTTGTTACGAAACTTATAAGGGATATGAGCGACTGTTAACAACCGTCCCTGCCAGTCGTGTACCTGCTCAACTGTAAATGTTCCCGTAAACATGAAGGTGGAAGCATAAAGCTTTCTCCAAACAAACGGGTTAAATTTGGTCATTGTTCTGTTTTTAACGACGTCGTAATCGTTAACATTGACTTGCCTACCCCAAACAAAGGTTGGAGCCATGACTTTTGTCAATAGTTTTGATTGACCAAGCTTTTCTCCACAAGCATTACGGGCTGACTCATCTCCTGGATCTGTGACAGGACACGAAGCAATAAACTCTTTTGCTACTTTAGAGGCTAGTTTTCTCTCGGATTCTAATGGCAATCCTGCTTTGATTCCTGCAAAAAAGACTCCTAGAAATAGAGCAAAAGATATAATCGCCAAAAGAATAGTCCAAGCAATTTTACGGTTTCTAGTTAAAAAATTTCTTTGAACCGAAACGACATTGTTGATAGCCATACAATTAGTTCACTCCCAAAATTGATAGCCATACAATCAGTTCACTCTAGATAATTAGGTTTATACAACAAATAAAACACATAGCTGCATCAAATCCCGAAGAGATTTGACAGCAACTGAACTCGCGTTCGATTGTCCGATAAATTAGACGGCTAAGTATTTTATTCTTTGTATGTGCCTAACTGATGCACCCAACCTAGAAACTTAGAAAGAACCAATCAAACAAAAACAATGATATAGGTAAAAGTGTTACCTACAGATCTAGAATTTGGAATTTTTCTGCTTATTTTGTCAAGAAATTCTCAAAAAAGTAACCTTTCAGCTGGTTAGAAAAAATATTTTTTACAAAAAACAGAAAATATCCAGATGATAGCAGTAATATAATGGTGTAAAGTAAACTACTGCGCTAGAATTTCTATCGAGATTTCGACTAGTCAAAGTTTTGATCGCTTTGAAAACAATGTAGTAGCTTGTTTCCTAACCATCTTTCTAATCCTTTTAGAAATACTTGTGAGGTTCAGTTCACATTAGGATTTCTTTAGGATTTGTTCTCTGATTTAGTAGTTATTTTGTCTTTATCAGAGGGACATTTATCAGAATAAAGGTTTGGAAATTTACTTGTCTGTGATCCTCGTCACAGTTAAGTATTATCATATTTGAATGATATCATAATGAAAAATTTACCTCACCTATGCTGAATTTGCAATATCTGTCAATAAGTAATATTGCGAGCAATGATTGAAACCAGGAACCATTAGTATGTTAAAAACAGCTTCTTAGCTTGTCATCTGCCAAGGAAACCTGAGTCCAAAATATAATCAACAAGTGTCTTATTGAAGAATTCAGAATCAATTTCAGATCTCCGCTTGTAGAATGTTAAATCAAAGATTTAACGCAGCAGGTCTTAAACCCACTTACTCATCTATCAATCGTACAGAATTCATGCTGAATTCTCAATTGTGTGTTCTGAGTTCTGTCTTCAAATTTTAGACGTAGTACTTTTTTTACATATATCCACAACCTAATGGATTAATAAAAGTTGCTTGAATTTATTGCAGAAATTAGGCTATTGACATAATATGATCGTAAGTGTAATTATGTCTAAACTGAGACAGTTTGTGGTGTAATTCATACGATAATACCACAAGCTGAAACGTACTACAGGGTGAAGCTGAGAAAAATTAAGTCAGTACTGCTGATTAATCAAAGAGCGGTATTACGGTCATCTACCCCAATTTCATTAGTTAATGCTTAGCTTTCATTTTTGAAAAAAATGAATGAGAACAAGCTTAGTTTGTAATAAAGACTTATTTATATATAAGGTAAAATGAACAATCTGAAGTTTAGAAATCGTATATTACTAGGGTACTCAATACCACTTGTCTTATTCGTTATCCTAGGAGTAACTGTGTATTCAAATGTTGTCAATAAGGGAAAACGACAACAAGAGGTAGAAAATGCACAAAAGATTATTATCAAGATGGATCAGTTAGCTTTAGGGTTATCAATGATGCTTCGCTCTGCCAGGGGTCAGGTTCTTTTCCCACAAGATAAAAGCTATCAACATTATCAAATAACTACTGACAAAGGAATCCAAATTCTTCAAAAAGTATCTCCAGAGTTAGAAGTTCTGATTCAAGAGCCTCAACAGAAAGAGCGTTTAGATACTTTACTAACAAAATCGAACGCTTTTACAGAAGGCATTAAAGAAGTGTTTAATTTAGTAAGGGCAGGTGAAATTAATCAAGCAACAAAATTAACAGACCAGTTAAAGTTGAGCGAGCTTGACAAGATTCATGATCAAATTGTTACACAAGAAATAAATGTTCTAAATCAAAAACAAGAGGAAGACAAAGCGGCTGGAAACTCTTTAATATTAGTAGTTATCTCTGGGACTATCATATCTATAATTGCAACATTAGTATCGAGCTTGTGGATCACTTTAGGAATGAATCGCAAGCTTCAAAACTCAGCTAGCGAGATCACAGCATCTTCAAGTCAAATTGCAGCTGCAATAGAACAGCAAGAAAGCGTAACTAATCAGCAAGCAACTTCAGTGCATGAAACAACTACCACAATGGATGAGCTAGAAGCTTCATTCAGACAATCAGCAGAGCAAGCAAAAGCGGCTGTTGCAGCAGCACAAAAAGTACTTAATCTGACGGAGAATGGCACCAAAGCGTTAGAAGACAACCTCAAAGGGATATTTACTCTGGAAAACAAAGTGGGAGCGATCGCCAATCAAATGCTCAATCTTTCTGAGCAAGCCAATCAAATTGGCATGATCTCCCAGTTTGTTTCTGATTTAGCAAACCAGACTGATATATTAGCAATCAATTCAGCAGTGGAAGCAGCCCGTGCAGGTGAGCATGGAAAGGGTTTTTCCATAGTTGCTAATGAGATCCGGCGGTTAGCCGATCAAAGCCAACGCTCTGCTGAGAAAATTTCTACCTTGGTTTTACAAATTCAGAATGCTACTAGTTCCACCGTAATGGTAACTGATGAAGGTACCAAAACAGTTAAGACAGTGGTGGCAATCGCACAGAAAATAGAGCAAGCTTTTACAGGAGTCGAGGAATCTGTCAACGAAGTGGTTTTGAACAATCAACAAATCTCACTCAATCTCAAGCAGCAACTAGATGGTATACAACAGGTTGTTCAAGCAATGGATGTTATTAATAAAGGCGCAAGAGAAACTGCTGTTGGGATCAGTCAAACTAGAGTAGGTACTCAGCAACTTAACAAAGCTGCTTTAGAACTTAAGCAAATGGTGTAAAAAGAAGTCAGAAGCCAGAAGTCAGAAGTCAGGAGGAGCCAGCGCGCAGAAAGGGGGTTTCCCCAATGAGCTACTGTCCAAAGGGTTTGCCGACTTCAGGTGTCTGGCATTCAGGGTAGTAGTAGTGACTTGATTCTGACTCCTGACTCCTGACTCCTGAATTCTTCTTTGGTAATACACTGCCTTGGATTGCAAGTTGAAATCGGCAGTGATAATATTGATACCATTTGCTTTTTGTTAATTATATTTTTACCCCCCAATTGGTTTGGGGGGTTCCTCATAGCCTAATTTTTAGAAATTGGTATCGCTAATCATGATAATAGAAGATGAAGAGATACGGAATCTTTATAGAATTTCAAGTCAGGAACGTTTGCACAGACTAGAAGCTGGGTTACTAAATCTTTTAGAGGAGACGCCGTATAATGAAACACTGTGGGAAGAGTTACTACGGGAAGCGGATAGTCTAAAAGCAGAATCAGGGAATCTTGGGTTAGAAGCTATAGAAGTTCTGAGCCATGAAGTTGAAAAGCTCCTATTGAATATCAAACGCCAAGAAATTTCTCTCACTCTTGAGGTGAGCGATCGCCTGTTTCAAGGATTGAATGCAATCAGTCTATTAGTACAAGAAGCTGTGACAGGTGAACCAAGCGGGGTTGAGACAAATGAAATTCGGGACAAATTAATGGAACTTGTTGTTGGTTCAGATCACCCGCAAAGTACTCCTGAACTTGTAGAAACCTTTATAAAAGACGAGGAACTACGGAATCTATATAAAACTTCTAGCGAAGCACATTTAGAGAAACTAGAAGCTGGTGTACTGCTTCTTTTAGAAAATCCTGATAATGAGGAACTGTGGGAGGAGTTGCGACGAGAAGTCCACAGTCTTAAAGGAGATTCTAGAAGTATGGAGCTAAAAACTGCTGTAGTTTTTAGCGAGCGAGTTGAAGAAATTTTGTTAAGTATTAAACGTAAACAAATAAGCTTCAACCTAGAGGTGTGCGATCGCCTGCTCCAAGGATTGAATGCAATTAGCATGTTAGTACACGAGGCCGTGACAGGTCAACCAAGCAAAGTTGAAATTCATGAAACTCTAAACCAGTTGACGGCGCTCCTTTTACCTGAGCAACAGCCAGAGCAAAAATCAGTTCCTCAAATTGTCTCAACTCTAGAAGATGATGAAGAACTTCTGAATGCCTATAAAGTTGCCAGCCGTGAACATTTGCAGAATTTGGAAGCTGGCATACTGCTTTTAGAAAAGCATCCAAATGATACAGCTACTCTCGATAATTTACTACGAGAAGCCCACAGTCTTAAAGGGGATTCCAGAAGTGTTGGGCTAGAAGCTGTAGAAATCCTAATTCACCAAGTGGAAGAAATTCTCTTGGGGATCAAACGTCAGCAAATAACTCTTACTAGTGACATAAGTGATAGCTTATTTCAAGCAGTGGATGCAATTAGTAGGCTGATCCAACAAGCCTTAGCTGGTGAAGCAACTGGATTTGAGCAAACCGAAGTGCTGAATCAATTGACGGAAGTTGCTTCTGTCCCTGATATTCAAGGGTTTTCGTCGGTTTCTGTCGAAACTCCTCCAGAAGAAGCTACTCAAAGGGTTTCCTCCTCTCCAGAAGTTGGAGAAGCGTACCACATTGACACCATCAGGGTTGATACTCGCCATCTTGATGCTTTAATGGCACAAGTCGAGGAATTAACAGTTACCAAAATTGCCATAGCTCATACTACCTCAAAAATTGAAGAGCTAATAAACCTGTGGGAAGAGTGGAAAGCTTTCTATAATCAAAGGCAATATCTTGGTTCTTCATCTTTACTGATCAACCCTCACCAAGATCGATTAGACAAAATTATCAACTCCCTACTAACTTACAGCCAGGAAAATAGAATCAAACTAGATCTGATCACGGAAGAATTCAGGGAAAAAATTCATACTTTAAGGCTTCTTCCCTTATCAACAGTGTTTCAGTTTTTTCCTCGCATGGTGCGGGATTTAGCAAAACTCCAATCCAAAGAAGTAGAACTAATCATTGAAGGAGGAGAAACCACTGCTGATAAACACATTCTCGAAGAAATCAAAGACTCCTTAATGCACATGGTTCGCAATGCTATTGATCATGGTATTGAAACTTGTGCTGAACGAGAAAGACTAGGTAAACCTCCCGTCGGAAAGATTTTGCTAAGAGGCTATCAAACTGCAAACAATATTGTAATTGAAGTAGCAGATGACGGAAAGGGTCTAGACATCGAGATGATAAAACAAACTGCTATTCAACGTCAACTATATACAGAAGAAGAACTAGCGACTATGACCCCAAATCAGGTTTACTCCCTGATTTTATCTGCTGGTTTTTCAACAAGGACTTTTATTACAGAAATTTCTGGCAGAGGTATTGGGTTGGATGTAGTCCGTACTAAGGTTGACAAGTTTAAAGGCAATATACACATAGAATCAACTCTTGGTCAAGGAACTACCTTCCGGATACAGGTTAACACAACCCTAACCGTTGTCAAAACATTACTCATAGAAGTTCAAGGTATTGTTCTGGGTTTACCCATTGAATTTGTGCAAACAACTTTACTTATTTCACAAGAAGAAATTTCTACTTCTAAAGGTAGACCAAGTATTGTCTTTAATGGTCAAGATATTTTTGTGGCTAACTTAGCTGATATTTTAGAATTTTCCCACTGTCATCCTTATCCATTCACTAAAGAAGTAGAGCAAGAAGATAGTCATTTTCAATCTTGTATTTTGGTCAAAATTGGAGAAGAACAAGGTGCATTCTTTGTTGATCGCCTCTTAAATAACCAAGAGGTTGTACTCAAACCCCAAAGTCAATTATTGAAACGGGTACGTAACGTCACTGGAGCCACTATTCTTCCCACAGGCGAAGTTTGCATGATTCTTAACCCTTCAGATCTACTCAAATCACTGCAAAAACCAGATAAATCTTTAATCTCCATTAAACCGAAAGAAACAGTTCGTAAAAAGCCTGTTATTCTTTTAGTAGAAGATTCCATTCCTGTTCGCATTCAAGAAAAACGGCTTTTAGAAAGAGCAGGTTATGAAGTGGTAATTGCTGTCGATGGACTAGATGGCTATAACAAATTAAGAACACGTCGTTTTGATGCTGTTCTATCTGATATAGAAATGCCTAACTTAGACGGTTGGGCACTTACAGCAAAAATCCGACAGCATCAAGAATACAGCAAATTACCAATTATTTTGGTCACAACCCTGACATCTGATGAAGACAAGAAAAAAGGGGCTGATGTTGGGGCTAATGCTTATATAATTAAAGGTACGTTTAATCAAAATGCTTTGTTAGAAATCTTAGAAGAGTTAGTTTAATCGTTAGTTGTCGAAGGTTAATTGTTAGTTGCTGAGTGTTAATTTTCCAAAAAACAACTAAACCCTAATAACTAACTACTAACCGCTAACCAATACTCACTAACGCTAATGTCTATTCGTGTTTTTTTAGTTGAAGATTCACAAATTGCTCTAGTAATTCTGAAAAGAATACTGAAATCATCATCCCAAATTGAAGTTGTGGGAGAAGCTTGTAATGGACTAGAGGCTTTATCGCTCATTCCAAAAGTTCAACCAGATGTCATATGTACAGATTTTCATATGCCTAAAATGAATGGGCTAAAGTTTATTAGTGAAGTAATGGCTCTTTATCCTCGACCTATTTTAGTCATTAGCATCTCAGTCCAGAAAGACGATGCTGATAATATTTTTCAACTTTTAGATGCAGGTGCGGTAGATATTTTACCTAAGCCGACAGCAGGCTTAACTATAGATAATGAAATCCTAAAAAAAGAGTTAATTAATAAGATTAAAATTTTATCTGGCGTAAAAGTTTTAACAAAAAAACAGAAAATTTTGTCTACATCAAAAGTTATAAAAAAAGAAGATATTTCTCGTTTTTCCTCTCCGATATACCCAACTATAAAAGTAGTAGTGATTGGTGCATCTACTGGTGGACCTCAAGCTCTACAGGAATTATTCAGTAAGTTACCGTCAGATTTACCTGTGCCAATTATTTGTGTACAGCATATTTATCCTGGTTTTTTACAAGGTCTAATAGACTGGTTAGCTAATATTTGTAAATTGCCAATTGAAATTCCTCAACCAGGAGATATCCCAAAAGCAGGAAGAATTTATTTTCCTGCTGAAAAGCAACATTTAGAATTGGATAATTATGGTCGATTTATCTATTCTAATGCACCACCTGTATTAGGTCATTGCCCTTCTGTAACAGTCACATTTGAATCTGTCGCAAAATTTTACGGCAAAGCAACAGTAGGTATATTGTTAACAGGTATGGGTAGAGATGGAGCAGAAGGAATGCTTGCAATATCCAAAGCCGGTGGGTTGACTTTTGCTCAAGATGAAGCTACTTCTGTAGTATTTGGTATGCCTCAAGAAGCAATTAAATTAGGATCTGTAAAACGAGTCTTACCAATTGAGGCGATCGCCCCAACGCTACTAACGTTATTTCCAAATAAATTATCACAAGATATTGATAGTAAATTGTCTACAAATATTAAGCTTTGAAAATTACAGAAGATCATCAGGAGATTTAAGTGCAAAATATAGAATTCAGCGTAGAGATAAGACAAGCTTTTACTCAATTAATCAGTAAATATACTGGAATAACAATTAGAGATAGAGACCAAGCTACTTTGACAGAAAAAATTTTTTCAAGAATGAAACATCTCAATATTTCTCTACCTGAAAACTACTATGAAATTTTACAATCTTCTACAACACTTAGCCTTAGAGAATGGAGGAATTTAGTAGTTTTACTGACGAATACTGATAGTTATTTTTTTCGAGATCTAGGTCAATTTGAGGTTTTGAAAAAACATATTTTACCAGAAATAATTCAACGCAATTACAAACACAAGACAATTCGTATTTGTAGTGCAGGATGCTCATCTGGAGAAGAACCTTATTCTCTCGCTATCCTTCTTAAAGAAATAATTCCTGATTTTCATCAATGGAAGTGTAATATTTTTGGTCTTGACATTAACCCAGTAGCATTACAAAAAGCTCAAACAGGAGTTTATACTTCGTGGTCATTTAGAAAAACTAATATGGAATTAATGAAAAAATATTTTCTGCAAATTCAAAGCCAATATTTTCTTCGACGACACATTAGGCAAATGGTAAAATTTTTATGCTTCAACTTAATTAAAGATCCACTTCCTCATTCAAATTATCAACTAATAGATATTGATTTAATTATTTGTCGTAATGTTTTTATCTACTTTGAGGATTCAGCAATCGCCAAAGTTTTGAGTAAATTTTACTATACTCTGCAACCATTAGGATATCTTATGACAGGTCATAATGAACTTTTTAATCAAAATCTAAGCGAATTTGAAATAAAAGTATTTCCAGAATCACTGGTTTATCAAAGGAAAACGGAACAGGGAATTGGAGATTGGGGATAAAGCTTCAGAGGGGGTAGGGTGTGGGGTGTGGGGTGTAGGAAACTGAATTGTAAGTTATTAACAATTATTATTCCACTGTATTCCCCCTGCTCCCCCTGCCTCCCCTGCCTCCCCTGCCTCAAGAGCTCCCCCTGCCCCCTGCCCCCTGCTCCCTCTTAATAGAATTTAGAAGAAAAAATGAAAAAAATGTCATATTTAACCTTTAGTCTCAATGATCAAACATACGGCATTAATACAGTTTATGTCGAAGAAGCTTTGGCTTTACCTGAGCTTGTGTTAAGAGAGAAATCGTCTCATTGTATCATTGGTAGTGTGAATCTCCGAGGAGATATTTTACCAGTCATTGATCTTAATCTTTTGTTTGATTATCCAAGACATAATTATTCCTTGACAGATAGTTTGATGATTTTGAAGTGCGAAGAATTACGAGTGGGGATTATTGTTAATAAAACTTATGACGTAAAAAGTATATCTTCTGATGAAATCATCACTGAAGTTCCTTATAACCAACAATTATCAGGAGCCAAAGAAAAGGATATCATTGCTGGTATTGTTAGACATGAAGAAGATATTTTAATTGTTGCTTCTCCAGAAAATTGGTTACCATACGCAGAACTTGAACAGTTTAAGTCTTCTGAATTTCAAGAAAATGGTGATGTGTTTTGTCCAAATGCTACCTTAGAGGAGAAAGCTATTTTTCGGGAACGCTCCGAGGACTTAAAGCTTTTAAACAAAACACAGGATTTAAAGAATTTTCAATCATTAACGGTATTTTCTTTAAATGATAATTTTTTTGGGATTAACTTAAAATGGGTGCGGGAATTTACTAACATCTACCAAATCACTCCCATTCCCTGCTGTCCACGCCATATCGTTGGAAACATGAACTTACGAGGGGAAATTCTTACTTTAGTTGATATTCGGCCATTATTCAATTTGCCGATAATAAATATATCTAAGAGTTCTAAGGCAATGGTTGTGCAGGTAGAAGATATAGTTGCTGGTATAGTGGTAGAAGACGTTTGTGATGTGATGTTTTTTATAAACCCACAGGAGATAACACCCATAGATACTGTTAATAATAATTATTGTGAAGGAAAAATTTTCTACCGTCAAGGAATAATGAATATTTTAAATCTCTCACAAATTTTCCAGAATAGTGGGTTTATTGTTGATCAGGTTGTTTGATTGGTTGTCGTTCTTGCTTACCTAAGATATTTTTGAATCAATTGTAGTACTTCTTCCCTCTGTGGAGGCTTACCTAAAAACTCAGTTGCACCAATTATCTGAGCTCGAGCACGGTCAATAGGAGTATTTTGAGCTGTTAGGATAATAATAGGTGTGTTTTTAAACACGGGTGTTTCTCTTAAAAATTTACAAACGCTATAACCGTCAGCATTTGGAAGAAGTAAGTCTAGTAAGATTAAATCAGGCTTGTGTTCTATCAACTGGCTGAACCCTCGCATTGGTTCAGGAATACTCAGCACTTGATATCCTGCTGGTATCAAGATTTTTTTGAGAGCAAGAGTCAACACCGGACTATCATCGATACAGGCTATAAGAGGATGTTTTTGTGTAGATTCAGTGGATAAATTGTTTTCATTGAGGGAGTATGTTGATGAAACTGGCTTGGATTGTTTAACGGAGTTTATTGATAAATCTGGAATCTCTTCCATTTTTAATATTTGCTTGTCAAGCAAAGGTGTTAAAGAGGAAGCCACATCGGTAACAGATTTTTCCATTTGCCAAGCAATATCCCATAAAGTGAACTCACCGTTGAGATATTTGTGGGGAATTGGGAGTGGTTGAGAATTCCTCTCTTCTTGTAAAATAGGAGACAAGTTAGGACACAACTGCGCTGCGCCAGATGAACGCCATTTTTCTTGTAAATGTCTTACTTTAGTCAGCACAGATTGTATTCCTTGGTGAGATAAGGATACTACTCTACAGTAAGTTGACACTGCTTTTTGGCTAGGTTTCCATTCACTTTTTAAATCTGTGTGAGTATTAAGATCAAACAAACACTCTTGAGCAATGTTACGGATTATTGAGTTGGCTTGGACTAAGCTTAGTTGTTTTTCACTCAGTCCATGCTCAAGGAGCTGACATTCCCAGAGTTCATTATCCAGCAACTCACATAACACTGTCCGCCAATTCCATTTGGGGCAATGTTGCGTTAAAACTCTATCCCACCGCCTTAGCCGATGAACCTCATTTATTGCATAAAGCAATTGACTACGAACAAGGTAAAGATTCCAAACAACGTGATCATTTCGCAGTATTAGCTCTCCATCGCTATATTTACTTAAATTATCTAATTCTTCAGCCAGACTTATTACTGTCATTCGTGTCATTGTAAACTAGTATTTTTCAAACTTAGTAATGGGATAATGCAATATTCTATAACTTACAACTAGGTGTAGGTTCTCAGATTTTAGCTTGAAGCTTTACCTATTAGGTTTATATCATTTTGCAATTTGTTCTTGTAAAGAAGAATAAATGTAGTATTGTAAATGTAGGTTACAACATATAAAACGATAGCTATGTCGCAGCCTATTATCATGGTCTCTATTTTCAGGGTTGAGAGCAACCAAAAGCAAAAATAATCTTTTAGATTTACTTATAATAAACTTCAAAATCAAAAATCCTATGCTTGACTTTACCAAACTTACAGGACAAATGCAGGGTTTAAGTCAACATCTGACGAAGGAAGCTACTGCTAGCCGCCAACGTTTAGAATTAGCACAAAGACATCTCCAAGGTGCGCTTGAGTCTCAGCAAGATTTGGTTCAGCGACAAGAGAAATGGCGAGATCGCATCCTTTTTGCTAATGCAACCCCTTTAGAACCACTTAATACCTGTATTGATATTCCTATTCCACCAAAAATTCACACTGTCATTGCAACTGATGGTTCTCAAATTTCTCCTAGTCATCACGAAATTGCTTACTGCTATCTCCTAAATATTGGCAGGGTTGTCTTGCACTATGGGCAAAATCGTCAACCCTTGCTCGATAGTTTACCAGAAATATTTTACCGCTCAGAAGATTTATATCTCTCGCGTCAATGGGGTATTCGCACTGAAGACTGGATAGGTTATTGCCGTACAGCTAGTGAGGCAACGGTGTTAGCAGAACTTGCTTGTGGTGTAAAGGGAAATTCCACAACAGTACCTTACTTAGCTATGGTAGATGGCTCACTCATTTACTGGTTCTTAGAGCAACTGCCTTTTGAAGCACGCGATCGCATCTTACCTCCTGTTTTACAAGCTTGGCAACAATTACGTCAAGCACAAATCCCCCTCATGGGTTATATCAGCGCATCTCGCAGTACGGAAGGAATGAGCTTTTTGCGTCTTTTTGCGTGTCCTCACATAGTACCTGATTGTGTAAGTTATTGCTCTAACCAACAAGAGAAATTGCCTTGCAAAGTCTTGGAGCCTTTGCGTGATAGTGTTGTTTGGTCAACCCAACTCCAACCAGGACAAAGAAGCGCCCTCTGGCGAAGCAACGCACGTATTCTTGAGTTGTATCAAGACCAACACATTTACTTTTGTTATGTCCATGTTGGCTCAGAAATTGCTCGAATAGAAATTCCTTCATGGGTAGCGGAAGATACGAAATTATTTGACCAGGCATTGGGGCTTATGCTAGCACAAGTACAAAAAGGACAGGGGTATCCAGTCGCGATCGCTGAAGCCCATAATCAAGCAGTTGTTCGTGGTGGAGATAAAGCAAGTTTCTTTGCCCTTCTAGAACGGCAAATGATCAAAGCAGGCTTGAAAAATGTAGGAACTTCTTATAAAGAAGCTAGAAAGCGGGGGAGTATTGCGTAGGGGCGGGGCATGGGGCATGGGGCATAGGGCAACGGGCATAGGGATGCAGAGGAGCTCTTGAGCAGGTGGAGCAGAGTAGAATAATAACTGTTAACAAGTCACTACTGAGTACTTAGCTCGAATTAATTACATACATCTTAATTTACTATTCCCAATGCCCCATGCCCCATGCCCCATGCCCCAAAACACATGAGTTTAGAGCTTGTTCATGTTCAAACAAATACATGCTTTGAATTACCACCGGATCTTGCTGTGATTCGTATTGGTAAGCTGAATGAGCAGATACCACCAGATATTGATGTTTCAAATTTGCCCGATACTGATGTGGTTTCTCGGATTCATGCGGAAATTGTTCTAGAAGCAAGTACTTACTATCTGGCAGATTTAGGAAGCGCTAACGGAACATTTCTTAACAATACAAGACTAGAGCCAAACAAGCGATACCCTATAGAGTTAGGAGATAGAATTGATCTAGGTAAAGAAGCAAAAGTCGCATTTATCTTTCAACAGAGACAAAATGGTTCTCCTGTTTTAAATTCCATAGTGACTCAGGCGGAAACTTCTCACAATAGCACACAACCTCAAGCAGATCGTTCAAGCAAGCTTGTAGGCTTGGTTTTAATGGTCGCAGGAATCGTAATTTTAACCGCGAACACCAACGTTGGTCTTTTTGTACGTATTCCAGGAGTTGTGCTGTGTTTTGCCGGTGTCATAGTTTTAATTCGTCGTACGTACCGTAGTTTGGGATGGATTTTGATTGCACTGGGAATTGTAACAATGATGTTTACTGCTAATATCTTCGCCTCAGTGTCTCTTTTAACTCTTCTGGTATCATCTGCTTTATTTGTATCTGGGTATCAGCTGTTTACTTCCGGGAAAATTTGGAATTTCAGCTTGCAATCGCTTAAAGACTCATTCAAAAATTGAAAAGAAAACAGGTCAAGGGTTTTATCCCCTGACCATACAACTAAGTTCTAAAACACACAACCACACACAAATAGTGAGGTCTATAACCATGTTAATTGAACCTACGCTGCTGTGCTAAAGAAAAAATTAATTAGCATTACCGTCCGCGCATGCAAGAATTCAAGTTAGGCCCAGCACAGGTTACTTCATAAGGCACTTGCCAAATTTTAATAGTTTCATCTGAACTTCCGCTAGCAAGGGTATTACCATAGGGATTGAAAGCAACAGACCAAACGGTTTTGGTATGCCCCGTCAGCGTATTTAACAAATCTCCAGTGCGCGAATCCCACAATTTAACAGTTTGGTCATAACTGCCCGTGGCAATTTGTTTTCCATCTGGGCTAAAGGCAACAGACCATACTGCATTCTTATGTCCTGCAAAAGTACGCAGTAGCTGCGCAGTCTGAGAGTTCCACAATTTAACCGTTCCATCATAACTGGCAGTTGCTATTTTTTCCCCATCAGGACTGAAAGCCACAGACCAAATTGAACTTTTATGTGCTGCTAGAGGAGTTTTCAACTTACCGTAGCCTGGGGTTAAATCTTTAGACCCCATTTGCCAAATCATCATTTCTCCGTCTTCAGAGCCGCTGGCTAGAGACTGTCCATCTGGATTAAAAGCAACTGATCTGACAGGATTTTTAACTTTCAAAGTGCGGATCAAGTTCCCAGTTTGCAAATCCCACAACTTTATTGTCCTATCCCAGCTGCCACTGGCTAAGGTTTTTCCATCTGGGCTAATTGCAACAGATTCAACATCATCGCTGTGTCCTGAGAGAGTGCGAATCAATTTGCCACTGTCTAAATCCCACACCTTAATCGTCTGATCCCAACTACCACTGACGAGAGTATGCCCAGTCGGACTAATGGCTAGGGTTTGAACTGCATCCGTATGACCGTTGAGGGTGTAATACGATTTGCCATAGTATGGGGTTTTAGTCTTTGGATCGATATTCCAAATTTTGATCGTCCCGTTAAAACCACCACTAGCTAAAACATTGCCATCTGGACTAATAGCGATCGCATAAATCCATGTGGAGTGTCCGTTGAGGGTCATACCTTTAACAGGTATAGTTGGATGCTTAACCAGCATAGAGAGTGGTGATGACGCTATCTTTGTTTGTGAAACCTTTTGAGACCAGCCAAATCCAAGGGCAGTTACTATTGTAGATATTGCCAACACTGCTGAAACTTTGGGAGAAAATATCTTTGACGCCTTCATAATCGAAGAAACTCCTGCATGCAGAATCTATTAGGCAGATGTTGTAAATACCCTGATTTAAGATAGCTTTTTACTGAATTAATTACACTTTGGATGCTTTTTTCTTGGTATTTTGTTGCTTATCCTGTTTAGCCTGTTTAGCTTGATGTTCAGTCCATAGTCTGAAGCAGTACAAAACTATTATTGCTGTGCTACATAATACTCCAATAGGTGTTAAAAACGACCAATGACCTAACATTTTACCCCATATGTGCCACGCGACAAGAAACATAGCAGGGTATGTCAGTTGGTGTAATTGCTTCCAGTTTTTCTTAAGTTTCTTGATGCTCCAATCATTAGAGGTAATAGCTAGGAGTGTAAAAATTATGAAAGTGCCGCCTCCATGTACATAAACCCAAAATGTTTTAGGGTCAAAAAAATCTAAATTTCTTTTGTTGAAATATATATAAGCATGTCCTACAGCAAACAAAAAAGCCAAAATACCAACACCCCGACGATGTTTGAGCAATAATTTAGGTATGCCAGTCTCTTTTGACTCGGGGAAAACAACTCTTAGTATTGTAGGCAGCAATGTTACAATATAAAAAAGTAAGGATATCAGTCCCAAAATGCTACCGACTATTGGCTTATCCATTACTTCCATGACAAATCTCCCATTTTCACTTATCAGATATAGATTATTTGGTTAAACAGAGCGAGCTTACCCTGACCAACAATGAGAGACACACTTTAACAGTTATCAGTTATCAGTTATCAGTTATCAGCAAGAATAATCTGTTTATCTTTGGCGAAGCACAGTTTTAACAGTTATTCATTTATCACTTATCACCGCACCATACGCCTTGATTCTTGATAACTGTTTACTGTTGACTGATATCAGCGCCTTGATTCCTGATAACTGTTTACTGTTCACTGTTCACTGTTTTAAGGCTTCCTCTGTTTATCTGATAGATGACACCAAGATTACTTTGAGCAGAAATTAACTGCGTTCATAGTAAAGATTTAACCATGGAACAACAAATTTATAAAGCCTAAAATTTTTATTGCCGGTTTTACATCTAACATACTTCTAAAATTTTTTCAGTCAATGGTAAATCTACTGAATAATCAAAGTTAGATGTTGAATAAGTATGTCCTATCCTAATAACTCTTGCTACAAAAAAGCCTGCTGTTTGTATTTTCGTATCATTCATGAATGATACATATAGTTGTTACTTGGTTTCACTCAAGATAATTTTTACAATAGTATTGCAATTCTATTTAAATGGAAATCATCAACTATATTTAGCTTTGATCTATATTTCCAAAAAGTTCGCAACTGAATTCTAATTTCTGAATTCTGCTTCATTCTTTAAGATTTCTGCTTTTGATAGAGAGGTTATTTTGCGTCATTAATATGAGTTATTCTTTATACAAGAAGCTTCACTTCTGTTTCAGTAAGCGCATAAATGATGCACCGAACAATAATCCCACAAACTGAGCCAAGTAGCTACTAAAACTTTGGTTCGCTGCGTAGGGAATGTTTAAACTGCCGATACCGTAGAACATCTGTTGTACAAACCACCAAAATACATAAACAAAAGCTGGTATGTCTAAAGGGATAAATAATATCACTAGAGGTACAATTGTGTCAATTTTCCTTTTTGGAAACTTTAAAACGTAAGCCCCTAATATAGATGCGATTACCCCATTTCCTCCAATTACGGGTGTTGTCGAGTTTGGGTCAATCAGAATTTGTACAAAGCTAGTAAGAACGCCAGAAACTAAGTAAAATCCTAAAAATCGACTACGACCGATAATATTTTCAAGAGTTTTGCCAAAAACCAGCAAAAATATCAAATTACCCAAGATTTGGCTAAAACTACTGTGGAGAAATATCCCTATCACTAGTGAAGCCGAATGCATCAACACAAATATCCAAGCAGATGGATTCCCTGATAGCGCGTTGGCGATCGCCGCACTAAAAGCTGATGGAATTAAGCCCCAACTCGTTATAGCATCTCCTAATTGATCCCCAAGTGCCAATTTTATTTCCAAAAAAAATAAAGAAATATTAACGCCGATCAGCCAGTAAATCACGATCGGCTTTCTGGAGTTAAGAATGTTGTCGCTAATAGGAATCATTGGAGAAATGGGCATGGGGCATGGGGCATGGGGCAATGGGTATTAAAACCTCTGCTCCCCAACTTTTGACTTTTGAATGAGTGACTTCCCCAGAGGGGCTACTCCCTGACATGTGGCAAGATCGATATCAGATCGTAGCGCAATACACTAGGCAAACCAAATGCTAAGAAACAAACTTGTTGGACGATACCAAATTATTAGCCATTTGGGAGGAGGGGGATTTGGTGAAACTTTTGTTGCTTGTGATACACTACTACCTGGTTCCCCTCAATGCGCTGTCAAAAAACTCAAGCCTCAAGCAAGCGATCCTGTGACTCTACAAACAGCTCGACGTTTATTTGATACTGAGGCTCAAGTTTTGTATCAATTAGGCAATCATGAACACATTCCTCAACTTTTAGCTTACTTTGAGGAAAACGAAGAATTTTATCTCGTACAAGAATTTATTGAAGGTAACGACCTCAGCCAAGAGATTGTACCAGGCAAACAGCTAGATCAACAAGAGGTGATTTCGCTTTTACAAGAAATTCTCGAAATATTACAGTTTGTTCATGAGCAAAAAGTCATTCACCGCGATGTCAATCCATGCAACATACTCAGAAATAAGCACGATGGCAAATTATTTTTAATCGACTTTGGCGCAGTTAAACAAATCACGACTCAGGTAGTGACTCCTGCTGGGCAAACAAAATTCACGGTTGCTATAGGTACTCCAGGATATATACCTAGTGAACAAGCTCAGGGTGAACCAAAGTTTAGTAGTGATATTTATGCTGTAGGAATCATTGGCATTCAAGCTTTAACTGGTTTATCACCTGACCAACTAGAAAAAGATCCAGAAACTAATGAAATTATATGGCACAAACACGCTTCAGTTAATGAAGATTTCTCCGAAATTTTAGATAAAATGGTGCTATATGACTTTCGTCAGAGATATCCTTCAGCAGCAGCTGCACTCCAAGCGCTTAAAAATTTAAATACTCCTAATCCTCAAACTATAGCATTACTTCCTCCCTCTCCAAAACAAAGTATTATCCAACCTCCAAAACCTCGCAAAGGTTTTTTAATAAAAGGAATAACAGGGGCAACTTTAATCGGAATAGGTATAGCAGCTTCTATATACGCCCATCATGCAATCAATTCTGCTAATGCTACTGAGTTGTACAAGCAAGCTAATACACTTTATGATTTGCAGCGTTACAAAGATGCTTTGAATAATTACGAAAAAGCAGTTGAAATTCAGCCCAATTATGCTCAAGCATGGAATGGGCAAGGCAAAGTACTATCTGAATTAAAAGAATATAAAGAAGCTCTTGCAGCCTACGATAAAGCAATTCAAATTCAGCCAAATTATTTAGAATCTTGGAGTGGGCGCGGTTTTGTCTTGAATAAATTGCAAAGATATCAAGAAGCAATAGCTTCGTTTGAAAAAACTTTGCAGTTACAAAATAAAAATCCAGAAGTCTGGAACGCAAAAGGCGAGGCTTTGAGTCATTTAAATCAATATGCTCAAGCTATTCAATCTTATGATAAAGCAATTGAGTTCAAGCCAGACTATTATGAAGCTTGGTATAATAAGGGTAAAGCACTAAATAACTTAAAACAATATGATAAGGCAGTAGAAGCCTACGATAAAGCAGTTGAGTTTAAACCAGATTACGATCAAGCTTGGTATAACCGAGGTAATGCACTATTTAATTTACAACGCTACCAAGATGCATTTACTTCTTATGATAAAACAGTACAATACAAACCTAGTTATTATCAAGCCTGGTTATCGCGAGGGAATGTACTCCTGAATTTACAAAGATATCCAGAGGCAGTACAATCTTTTGATGAAGTAGTTAAGTACAGCCCAAAGAACAATAAAGCATGGTCTGCTCGTGGTTGGGCGCTTCATCAACTCCAACACTATCAAGAAGCAGTTGAATCTTATAATAAAGCCCTTGAATTGCAACGAAATGATTATCAAGTGTGGTATAATCGCGGAAATTCTTTATTTAATTTGCAAAAGTATCAGGATGCGATCGCGTCTTATAATAAAGCGATTCATTACAAACCAGATAACTACGAAGCTTGGTACAGCCGAGGGAATGCCTACTTGAATTTGAAAAAGTATCCAGAGGCGATCGCATCTTACGACAAATGCATTAAAATCAAGCCGAATTACCAACCTGCGATTTCTGCTCGTAATCAAGCACAACAAGACTTAACTAAGAACCAGCCACCATTACCAAATATTCTCCCATAGAACAATAAAGTAAAAATAGGGATGTACAGCCTACAAGCAGAAATAATTCGTAATTCTCATGGAATTACGAATTATTGATTAAATAAACTCATTGTCAATAACTATCTAATGTTGACTTCTTGGAGTTCATTTCCAAGCTGAAAATTTACATTGATTAAAGAAGTCTTATCAAGAGACGGTTCTATAGTTCTTTGCACAGGAACACCTGTGTGTACAGAAGCCATTTTTGGAGCTTCGTTTTGCTTGCGGTGCTTATTAGTGTACTCAATAATTTTGGCTTGAGCAGTTTCGTAGATAGAAGTACCTTTTGGAACCTGCTGGAGAAATTGTATAGCAGTCTCAAAATCACCCTCTCCTGCCGTGTTATAAGCTTTTTGTAAAAAATATCCTGCTCTAACACGTTGCTTTTCGTTATACTCAGCTAATTTTTGCTTAACTACTTTGCTAACAGAAGTTTCTTCAGGAACTTGGCGCAGATATTCTATAGCCTCAGTAAAATCTCTTGTTGAAGCCTTTTCATAAGCCTTAGCCAACAAATCTTGTGTTGTTATTTCAACTTTGACTTGCGCATGCTTAACTAAATGAGAGACTTTCGATTGCCAATACAAAATATCCGGAACTGCAATAGCCGCTTTGAGCACATCTGACCATCTACCTTCATTAAAAGCTTTTTCTGCTATTTGGTATTGATGGGCAGCAGTTCGCCATTGATTTTGCCAATCTTCAATGGTGTTTTGTGCATCTGGATAAACATTACTCGTTACAGGAATCGATTTAGCTAGAGCAACCGCTCCCTCAAAATCACCTGCTTGAAACTCTTCTGTTGCTTTATATAAAGTCTGTGTTTCCGAGTATGCTGGAGCATTATTAACTAAAGAATACACTCCTAATCCCACGACTAAAGAATTAGCAGCTAAACCGACTTTCATCCCTGTTAGTAGGGGTGATTTAGTGGCTGACTCTCCTTCGTACTGATTTTCTCGCCCTGATTCGATGAAAGTGGTATAGTTTGCTTCTAATGTTTGTAGTTTTTCCCTTTCCATTGGCATTTCTTGAAGTGCTTTCAGTACTTCACTAGCCGATTGGAAGCGGTCTTCAGAGTTGTAACACACCATTTGACTGAGAATAGCAGCTAAATAGTCGCTCACTGGTGTGTTAGAAGAACGCCACAGAATCTGATTGGAATGAGGCTCTACTTTTAATTGCAATGGCGCTGATCCTGTTAATGCCTGGATCGCAATCATGCCCAAAGCATAAATATCACTATTCGGCTGAGTCTGTCCAATAAACTGTTCAGGAGGTATATATCCTAATGAAGTCACAGGAATCCGATAAATAGGCAATACCTCTTCTTCCTCTTGTGACTGAAAATCAACAGGTTGAATTGAACCAAAGTCGATCAGAACTAACCTACCATCATCAGCACGTCTAATCAGGTTTTCTGGTTTGACATCACAATGGATAACACCTTGCGAATGAACGAACTTGAGAATTCCTAAGACATCTCGTAAAAATTCAACAACCTCGTTCTCAGTCCACAAATAGTCTGAGTTGTCTTTTGTTGGTAGTTCTGCGGTCAGCCCATGTCCTTCAATAAATTCTTGTACTAAGTAAAACCGTTCGTTCTCTTCAAAGCAGTCGATTAACTCAGGAATTTGCTTGTGATGGCCCAAGTACTTTAGAGTTTGAGTTTCACTCAGAAAGTTTAAACGTAAGGTTTGTAAGTAACTGGGTTGGGAACTGGTAACTTTAAGCTGTTTGACAACACACTTATAGCTCTCCGGAGTCTCAATATCTACCGCAATGTATGTTTGCCCAAACACCCCTGTGCCCAGGATTTGGACAATTTGGTAACGTCCTTGTAGTACTTTACCGATCATGTTATGGGTCATTGGCTGATTACTTGGTTACTATCTATATTACGTTTGCGATAGTGCCCCCCTGTTTCCGCAATCGTTTGCGGTTCACTCAAACAAGCTGTTGCTTCTTCTTTGTGAAGCAGCTTTTTTTATAGTTAGTTTTACTGTTTTTTTGAGGTAGATTTGTCAAATTTCAGCACTTGGTATATAAGATTAGCATAAAGTATTAATTATTCCCGAAACTGTTAATGTGTTCAACCTATATACTGTAGCATTAAGGACGTATCGTTTTTCACGATTTGCAAGCTTTACCTAATAAAATTTTTGTTAGAAAACTTAAAATAGGGCATGGGGCATGGGGCATGGGGCATTGGGCATGGGGCATTGGGAACTTCCTCTTAATGGCTCATACCCTTGCCGTACAATCTCTACTTCAATTAACGGCTTTCAAGGCTTTGCATAGATACAGCTTATATAACTTGTTTACCAAATTTGCAAAATATAATATTGTGCCTGCAACTATCAAGCCTCAACCTTTCAGTTATAGTCTTTCCTGCTCCCCTGCTCCCCTGCTCCCCTACTCCCCTGCTCCCTGCTAAGAGCCCCCTCTTCCGTTAAAGGCTTAACCACTCGTGCGATCGCTTGTTGAATAAAAGCTTTGATAAATTCATCTCGGCGATTGAGTTGAAACTGTTGCTGCACCACCTCTGTCATCCCACCATCACCCCAATCTTGGTCATGACGGAAATATTCAATAAAACTCTTACCTGCAATCCTTGTGAGATAAGCGGCTGTTACTCCTTGAATTGCCCTACCGATAATAAGAGTCCCAATATTAAGTTGCAAAGCAGTGGAAAGTATTTGTAATGCTCCCTTAACAATCCCTAAACTTGCTATAGTTTTTGCCAAAGAACCAGCAAGCTCGCCTGCGCGTGACATATTAAGGTCACAGCCGTAAATTTTCCCAATTTCTATTACCATTTGGGCATTAACGGCTGCTGTTGCTAATAAATCAACGACTGGTAGAGGTGTCACGGAAACAACACCTGCTCCAATCCATTGAAACCGCTCGACTACTTTATCAGCTTCATGACGGCGCTGAGTATCTATTAGTTTCCGTGCTTCTTCTCCTAATTGAACAGACTGTAGAAGAATATTATCTGCCACCAAATCTTCGCCTTCTGCACGCAACACTGCTGCCATTCTTTTCAACAATGGTATGATCTCACGCTCTGGTTGGAAAATTTCTCCATCTTCTAGTTCTACTTGTTGAGGATTAGCTGCGATCGCTATCACATCATTTTCGGTAATAAATCCCTGCACTCTCTGACGTAACTGTGCGAGAATTCTCTGTTTGTCTTCTTCTGTATATAGGTCAGTTTTATTAAGGACAAGGAGCGATCTCTTTCCAATTTCTGCCAGTATTTGCAGTACCTCATATTCAGACTTGCGAATATCATTATCCACCACAAACAATAGCAAATTGGCATCTGCTGCTATTTCTCGTGCTAATTGTTCTCTGTAAGTTCCGGCTACCCCTGCTTCTAAAATTCCTGGAGTATCTGTAATTAAAATCTTGCGTTCTAAACCCTTTAACCTAAGAGTATAGGTTTCTCCTGCCTGGGTAGTTCCCATCGGTGCATCCACTCTGCCCACCATGCGTCCCATGATCGCATTTACCAAGGAAGTTTTGCCCGCACTTCCAGTCCCAAACACTACAATTTTGATTTCACCCGCTTGCAAATTCTCTTCAATTTCTTGCGATTTACGAAGAATCGCTTGGCGTGTAACTTCATCTTGAATCTGCTCTACTTGTTGCCGCACAGCTTGTAAAGTTGAAGAAGCTGCTTCAGGTTTGGCTGTGCTTACTCGTACTTGAGCACGTTGTCTACGTCTTCTGCGCGATCGCGCTTCGCCAGCCTGAATCACCAATATATAATAGATAAAGCCAGCAATTATGGCTCCAATAACAAGAACCACCAACAACAATAGCAAATTGCCAAGAAACGGAGAATAATAAGACCATTGCCAGTAAAGCCGAGAAAGAGAATCAATCAGCCATACGCTTAGCCCTAAAATCAAGACAATACCAACAATCAGCGCGATTATCCGTGGTAGAGACATGGATGGCAATAACTTGGTAAACTACCCCACCATAATAATTGTATGGTTGATTCTCGAATTCTGGCATAGGGCTTACGATCCCAAAAGCTTTGCCCTTTTATCTGGAGATCATGCCACCGCCGTTAACTAGACTTAAAAATTGAGCTAGAAATAGACGTTTTGTCCTAACACACATAATTCTATTTTTATCAAAATATTCCAATCGACTGGCGCTCTAGATGTAACGAATTATTGCAAAAAAGCGAAATAGGGAAGACATAGACTGATAGACCAATATACGACTGTTCATCAAGTCATATCCTGAAAGCAATGGATCAACTGATAAATCAAGTTTTGCGCGATCGCTACTGCGTCGAATCAATGCTCGGTCGGAAAACCGGACGCAGAACGTTTTTGGCAACCGATTTACAAACACTTGTGCCTGTTGTCATTAAATTATTGTTGTTTGGTCCTGACTTCACGTGGGATGACCTGAAACTATTTGAGCGTGAGGCTCGAACGCTCCAGTCCCTCAACCACCCAGCAATTTCTCAGTACATTGACTCTTTTGAGATTGATACTGAGTTGGGCAAAGGGTTTGCATTGGTTCAAAGTTATATTCAGGCACCATCACTCCAGAATTGGGTGGAGACTGGACGTACCTTTAGCGAAGAGGAACTCAAGGCAATTGCTAAACAACTACTCTCCATCCTAGATTACCTACATTGCCGTCACCCCCCAGTTATTCACCGCGATATTAAACCCAGTAACATATTGTTGAGCGATCGCAGTGGGAACAGCCCAGGACAAGTTTACCTGATTGATTTTGGTTCAGTGCAAACGTCAGTACAGGGGGGAACAGTTACGGTTGTTGGCACTTACGGTTATATGCCACCAGAACAGTTTGGTGGACGCGCTACGCCAGCCTCAGACCTTTACAGCGTGGGATCAACCCTGATTTATTTGGCAACGGGGGAGCATCCGAGTAACCTACCCCAGAAAGACCTGCGAATTGAGTTTGAGCAATTGATAAGCATGAGTACATCTTTCACAAGTTGGATTCAATGGCTAATAGAGCCAAACTTATCAACAAGAGCCGCATCGGCAAAATCTGCTCTAGAAGCAGATTTTTATCAGCATTTCCAACCAGTTGTTTCTAAAGTGGCAGGATCGTCATTGAAGAAACGTTTTTCTCTAAAGTCTAACTCACCCGAAAGTAGTATACAGCTAAAAAAAACAACTACAACTCTTAAAATCAATGTGCCACGTAGTCAGCTTCACGTCACATCTTCAGATTCAAGTAGTTCTGGATGCTCACTTATTTTTATACCCTTGGTAATGTTGGCTTTTTCAGGATTGTGGCAGTTCTTTTTTCCTACGCTCATTCTAGCATTGGTTCTCAGTTGTTTTCAACACGTAGATACTGAACCGTATGATGTGACGTTTAAATTAGAGGGTAGCTTAATTTATGTTGATCTTTTTTCTATTGGATCAAAGAATTTAAATAGATCAAAGAATTTAAAACTTTCTCGGATTTTTTCCCAAGAGAGATTGGAATCTCTTTCAGCCGGACCTAACTTACCCAAGTATCAGCTAAATATTGATTTTCGTCGTCGTGGTCGTCGTGGTGATGGTTTTTATATTACTGGCAATCGCGCAGAGATTCAGTGGCTTTGCGACGAGTTAAATGAGTGGACTGGTCTTGAAATTGAGTATAAAAATTCAACTTCTGGGCATCCTTGACAGGTTAAGGTAATTGCACTTTATTCCATTTTTTGATGTATAAATATTAGAGATATAACCAGTAGTCCATGTATCAAAATTTTGTTTTGCTCAATATAAAAAAGGAGAAGCAAGCACATGGGACTTTTTGACGAAATTCTTAGCGCAGTCAACAATCCTAATTTGCAAGGTAGTACTGGACAGTTAGGTAGTATACTGAACACGGTTCAGCAAATAAGTAATACCACTGGAGCAGACCCCTCAACAATACAATCTGTTTTAGGAATTGTAGGTAATTATGTACGTTCTTCTTTACAAGAAAAGCAAGCCACAGAGGGTGATGAAGCAGCGCAAGCTGTAGTCAATGAATTTGGCGGTACTTCTCCTAACTCCCAAGCAGTAGAATCTCTATTGTCTCCTTTTATACAAGAAGAGATTGGCCAGGTAGTACAAGAACGTACCGGCTTGGATGCTGGTATTATTCAACAATTCCTGCCGATGTTGGTTCCTGTTGTTCTGCATCTATTGAAATCTGGAGCCAATGCTGAAAATCCCGAAGGTGAAGGCAATCCAGTACTAAATTCATTCTTACAAGGAGAAGGCGGTGGTGATTTTAATATAGGTAGCGTTGTCCAGATAGCAAGCCGGTTTTTGGGACATTGATATAATACGGCGTGGGACAGTTGCAACTTTAACCATTGCCCTATGTCCCATGCCCCATGCCCCATGCCCGCCTAATTATAAAGTGTGCCATCAGGCATGATAGTCTCTGTTAAAGTTGCCTTTGTGAGACTAACCCTGATCAAAAGTGCTTCTGTCAGGTCAGATCTAGTTAAATCAGCACCAGTCAAAATTGTTTGATGTAAAATTGCTCTGGTTAAATCTGCTTCGACCAAAGAAGCCCAAGTTAGATTAGCCTTAGTTAAGTTTGCATCTCTAAGATTAGCTTGAAATAAAGTTACTCTACTAAGATTTGCTCTACTAAGATCCGCAAAATTGAAAACCGTCATTGACAAAAGTGCTGCAATCAGATTGGCTCCGTTCAAACTGGCTCCGCTGAGGTTTGCTTCTCTCAAGTCTGCTTGATGCAGAATTGCCCAGCTAAGATCTGCATCTGTTAGATCTGCTTCCCTTAGATTTGCCTCTGTCAGACAAACCTCACTCAAATTTGCTCCTTTAAGATTTACTCCACGAAAATTCCTTTGTCCTGCAGCATAACGTCTTACAAGTTCCTCAGCATCCATGTCCTCTAAAATTAGTCCTTTCGGGTTAAGTTTGCTTTGTCAATGCACAGGGGCTTGGTGTCGGTTTGGTGTTTCACCTGATAATGGGCAATGTTCCTCCCCTGAACGCTTAAGACTAGCGAATCTTATTAAGTTCTTGACCCTCTGTGCGTAGGTTCCGTAAACCTTTGACTGGTGTAGTAGCAATCCGAATTGCTCCGGATTGCACCGTATCGCTACGGTTTATCGACTACTCTATAAATTCACAATCACCCTTCCAACCAAAAAGCTATTCTTGCCGTTATGGAGGCGCTAAACTGATTAAGTTCTGCTCTTGAGTGCGATCAATAGATACACACATGGTCTAAATTTCCTGAATTATTGTTATTTTTGTTAACATTTATTAACCTATCTTAAATAACTATTCGACCCTGGTCAACCACAAATGAGTATTTTTACTCAAAAAAATAATAATTGACTGAAAGTAGGAGAGTGACGGCTCATGAAAGATCTTCAGGGGAAAGTGATATTAGTTACAGGAGCTACACGAGGACTTGGCAAGGGAATTGCTATTGGTCTTGGGGAAGCGGGTGCAACCGTGTATATTACTGGTCGTAGTTACGACAATTCTAATATAAGTAATAATATCTCTGGTAATCTTGGTGAAACCCAATCAGCTGTTGAGGAAGTCGGTGGTGTGTGCATTCCAGTTCAGGTCGATCACAGCGATGATGAGCAGGTACGCTTACTTTTTGAAAGGATCCAAGACGAGCAAGATGGACAGCTTGACTTACTAGTCAATAATGTTTATTCAGGAGTTCAAGCACTAAGCGATGCTAACGGAAAGCCGTTCTGGAATTTCGAACCAAGTCTTTGGGATGCTTGCAACAACGTTGGACTGCGGAGTCATTATGTTGCGAGCGTTTTTGCAGCTCGGATAATGAGCAAGCGAAATTCTGGATTGATTTGTACAATTTCCTCTTGGGGTGGATTGTCTTATATATTTGGTGCAGCATATGGAGCAGGGAAAGCAGCGTGCGATCGCCTAGCAGCTGATATGGCCGTTGAACTAAAACCTTATAATATTGCTTCTCTATCAATTTGGCCTGGTATTGTTGGTACTGAACTTATTACCCGTGCAGTAGAAAATTCTACTAACCAGGCAAACCCAATGCTAAGCGAGCGTTACAACTGGGAAACTCCCTTGCTAACAGGACGAGTGATTGCTAAGCTTGCTAGTGAGCCGAATGTAATACGCCGTACAGGACGTGTCCAGATTGTTGCTGAACTGGCTAAACAATATGGACTTGTGGATCGTGACGGAAATCTTCCTGTCTCATTACGTTCTCTGCGTTTTGCAATCCCATTTGCCTTACCTGCGCTGAGAAATTACTCGTCCCTCATCCCTGATATTAACGTGCCTTGGTCACTGTTACTACTGAAGGCACTCAGTTCACCTAAGATTTGACTTAGCATTTTTATGACCCAACTACACAAAGCAGTCGTGCTGATCACTGGTGCATCTGGTGGGTTTGGACAAGAACTAACCCGACAGTTATTAGAGGCTGGTAGTCAACTGATTTTAACCGATATAGACGAAGCTATTCTGCGCGAACGAGTTGAAGAAATTCAGAGTAAAGTGAAGACTGGCAGTGTACTCGCTTGTCTAGGTGTTGATCTTTCCACCCGTGAGGGATGTGAAACCCTTTATCATCAAGTCAGAACGCTTGATGTGAGCATTGATATTTTGATTAATAATGCGGGTATTGCAGTTTACGGTCGCATGGACGAAGTTCCCAGCGAGAAATGGGAGCGTCTTATGCAGATCAACCTCCTAGCACCGATGCGGTTAAGTACCTTATTTGTTGCTGATATGATTACTCGCCAAAAGGGTCACATTGTCAATATTTCCTCAGTAGCAGGTTGGTTTGGTACAGATGGTCTGGCTCATTATGCGGCTAGCAAATTCGGTTTGCGTGGCTTCAGCGAAGGTCTGTTCAATGAAGTAAAAGATTATAACGTGAAGGTTACAACGGTTTATCCATTTTTCAGCCGTACTCCAATTCTTCTGTCAGAAAGATTTGGAACGCTAGCCAAAGATGCGCCAGTTTTACCAGAACATTTAATAACTGACCCACGGGAGGTTATGCGTGCGACAATTCAAGGAATTGTTCACAACAAATTGCACGTATTTCCTGATAGGACGGCGAAAACGATCCATCTTCTCAAGAGATATTACCCCCAAGTACTTGACTGGATTAATAGTCAATATTCAAGAAGGTCGAAAAATAATCCAGCTAACTAAGAAACATCTGTTACAAAAGTGGGTCTTTAAACCAGTTATAATCAGAGGCAGGTAAGAATAAAGTATTTTTACCTATTCGAATCAGCCTAAACGACAAAATATCAGTATGTTCTACATTACGTCTTCGATGAAGAGTTAGCTAATGTAACGTTTGATAAAGTTTGAAGGTGATGCAACTAACGGTACGTACTAAGTGTGTTGCTCTCGGACGTTGAAAAAACTCCCAACTGTGTGGAGGTAAAAGGATTATGAAACCTGAACAAATGTGGACAGTTAGCGAATGGTGTGCTGATCAAGGCTATGAGCTAACACATTCAGAGATCGTCAGACTAAGTACTATAGCCTCATTAATGTACAAAAAACTATATGGAGTATTACCTCAAAAAGTGAGCCATAAGTCTAAAACGACTGGAAGGTTCAATACAAAGGCTTACGGATACCCAGATTCTAGTTTGCTAGAATCTGCTTGGGAAGAGTTCCTTAACACGATGACATTTGACTGCCCAGGCGGAGTATGCTCTGTACCCGCAATGGCATAAACTGTATATCGACAGTACCTTGAAGAGCTTTCTTTGGAGTGGCATATTTAGGAGTTAATCTAGTTCATAATGTGATAAAAGGCTCGCTAAATGGCCACTAATGTATATACCAGGAGGCTCAAAGGTGGTCGATAGAACTAACAAACATCTGATTATTGGGGCTGGTTTTGTTGGTCTGGGTTTGGCTCAAGCACTTAAGGCTGCTGATATTCCCTACGATCAGGTTGACGCTAGTGACGATATTGGAGGAAATTGGTATCACGGCGTGTATGAAACGGCGCATATCATTTCATCACGAAAAATTACTCAATTTACCCATTTTCCAATGCCGGATAATTATCCCGATTTTCCTAGCGCTCAGAACATGCGGGATTATTTGAACGCTTTTGCTGATCATTTTGGCTTGCGTAAGTTTATTGAGCTTAATCGTACAGTGAGTTATGTGCGACCAGTTGAAAATAATCTTTGGGAAGTGAGCTTTAGCGACGGAGAACAGAGAATCTATAAAGGGGTGTTGATCTGCAATGGTCATCATTGGTGTAAACGTTTTCCTGAGCTAAAGGGAGAATTTAACGGAGAAATTATTCATTCTAAAGATTACAAACACCCTGATCAGCTTCGTGGTAAACGCGTTCTCGTTATTGGTGCAGGAAATTCAGCTTGTGACTTAGCAGCGGAGGCTGCTCGCGTAGGATCTAAGTCGGTTCTGAGTATGCGCGAATCTGTCTGGTTTATCCCAAAGTCATTTGCTGGATTCCCTGTTGCTGATTTAATAAAATTGTGGATGCCACAATGGTTTCAACGGCTCATCGCTTATGGGATCATGCGCTTGACTTTTGGCACTCACGAGAATTATGGTCTGTCTAAACCAAATCATCGGGTTTTTGACAAGCATCCTACTTTAAACAATGAAGTCCCTTACTATATTAAGCATGGACGCATCAAACCCAAACCAGCCGTGCATCGGTTAGATGGTAGGGAAGTAGAGTTTATTGATGGTACTAGAGAAGCATTTGACCTCATCGTTTGTGCAACTGGTTACAACGTTGCATATCCGTTTCTTCCTACAGAACTTCAGCGCGTAGAAGGAGCAGTGGTTAAATGCTATGGGGGATCGTTTCTGGAAGATTACAAAGGGCTGTATTATATTGGTTGGGGACAGGCAAGAGGCGGGGTAGGATCACTTCTTTCGGCTTCTAGCCCACTTTTGATTCGTTGTCTCAAACTCCAAGATGAAATCAATGTACCTGTTGGTTTGGTCTTGAAAGAAATGGGACAACAGTTACCAAAAACTCATCTTGCCGATCCACAGCAGGTTTTTAGGCAATTAAAGCTTGCCAATCTCTTTTTTAACCGAATTGTTAAAAAAGCCCATCAGGTGGATAAACAATATCCTAACTTTAGTAACACCCCTCTACCTCAACCAAAGTTATTTTCTGCAATATCAAGTGGGGACTAATTCACCTGGACGCAATCTCGACCACTTACCCATTTCCTGCTTGAAGCTAAGACATCCCACTACATCCCATTCCATTTCAATTACATCTCCTCGCGGACGGATATTAACGTTAATGGATGGTTCGTTGGGATCAAAATCTGGATCTTCAGTTAAGTGAGGCTGTTGGTGCTGCCCTTCTACCGCATGGTAAGTTACGCAGCGATCTACATAGTGGCAGTTTACACAAATACACATGATAGAACCAACTCCTGGAACCTTTATTGTTAATGTAGCTTAAGCCGAGTTATTATTCACTATCTCTCGGTTTATTTTTATTAAGTCCCCCAAACTCAGTCATCAGTCATCAGTGAACAGTTATCAAGAGGTATGGTCACTGATAACTGATAACTGATAACTGAAATCCCTATGCCCCTATCTCCTGAATCTTTTCCCTTTAGCTTAGATCTGTTACCGCGAACTGCTTATATGGTGGGGGGTGCTGTACGGGATGCTCTTCTGGGAAGAACTCGTGAATATTTGGATTTGGATTTTGTTCTCCCATCTAATGCAGTTAAGGTAGCTAGAAAAATAGCTACACATTACAAAGCTGGTTTTGTTCTGCTTGATCCCCAAAGACAAATTGCTCGTGTCGTTTTTCCCCATGCTACCGCAGACTTTGCGCAACAAGAAGGGGATAGTTTAGAAACTGACTTGCACAGGCGCGATTTTACGGTGAATGCGATCGCCTATAGTCCCTACACCCAAGAAATTATCGATCCGCTCGGAGGCTCTGCCGACATTGAACGACGGATTATGAGAATGGTATCAGCTACCAACTTGGAAGATGATCCCTTGAGGTTACTAAGGGCGTATCGTCAAGCCTCTCAACTTGGTTTTTCCATTGAGCCAGATACTCAATCAGCAATTCGCGCTTTATCATCACATATCACTAAAGTTGCAGCCGAACGAGTTCGGGTAGAATTAAACTACATGTTGGCGAATTCTAGGGGTACTCCTTGGTTAAAAATTGCTTGGGAAGATGGTTTACTTGCTCCTTTCTTCAAAGAAGCCACAGAAGAAAGCTTCACTAAACTTGCAGCAGTTGACAATGCAGCGTTGGAACTTACACAAGCTTGGCAGCAATTAGGAAAAGAACTTGGCCAATATGTGCGTGATACTATCAAAACGACTATATTAGGTATTGCCAAACTTGCTTGTCTTGTTAGCCCAGATCCACAAGCAGCAGAAACACAGCTACAAGCATTAACCTATAGCCGTGCTGAAATTAAGGCTGTAACAACAGCTTTAAGATTATTTCCACAACTAAAAACATTTCCACTGTCTTTGCGCGAACAATATATTCTCTTTCAAGAAGCCGGATTTGTTTTTCCTGCGATCGCAGTTTTAGCGGTAGCATATGGTATTCTTGTAGAGGCTGTTGCACCCTTAATCAGCCGCTACCTTAACCCTGATGATCTGGTCGCACATCCCATAACAATAGTTAATGGGAAGGAGCTAATTATAGCATTGAAAATTCCTGCTTCGCCACTAGTTGGTAAACTGCTCACAGAGGTTGCAGTCGCCCAACTTGAAGGTAAAATCTCTACACCAGCACAGGCGATAGAATTTGCACGTCACTTACTCGAAGGGGAAAACTAAATTTAGAGGTGTTTTTTCTTGAAACCACCCAAAATACTTGAGATTTTCCCAAGCGTTTAGATTGTAGTGCTTGGCGGAAAACCCGCGTTCTATCAATAGAGCCGACACTCGCACCCTATATATTTTTTTTATTTAAATGCTCTTTAAGATTTTATATTCTCACTTGAAAGCTCTTCCCTGCTTATAGAAGAAGTAACCCTTAGAGGCTATTTATAAAGTAAATCTTAAGCATCGTTAGCACCAAAAACCTTTAATTTGCGTAGGTTGGGTTGAACGGAGTGAAACCCAACAAAATCCTAAAAATGTTGGGTTTCGTTCCTCAACCCAACCTACAGAGTCTTAATGTTTACTTTATAAAGTAACCCTTAACAAATGTTGAACTTTCATTGCAAAATATATCGCAATATTTTCTTATAAATTAACCGTATAAGACCATGATTCTGTCGTATACTTCTTTTTTGAGGTCGTCCTTTGAAATTATCTCCAATGAAGAATTAAGGATATTTTGGTTATGCCATGCCGTATTTCCTATCAAGATGATTGTGTAGAAATAGAAAGTGCGGAAGAATTATTGGTCGCACTGGAACTCACACCACCCGAGGTGGACGAAGAATTGTTATCTCAGATTGGAGAAAAAATAACAGAAATTGTAACGAACGATGAAGAATTTTTATTGTTGTTGGAAAAAATCATAGATACAAAAGGTGCCAGTAAACAACCTTATTTACGTTGTTTTGGCGATAAATTAAACAAAGTCGTAACAAAAGGAGAAACGCTGAAAAAGTCATTGGCATTGCTATGTAGACCAAGTGATCAAGAGTATTTTCTTGCAACACTTGGTCAAAGTGCCTTGAGAAAATGTATATCTAATGTAGGTGACATTGCCGAAGCCTTAGAGTGGTTGTACGGGAAGACTGATTCATTTTTTCTTGAATTGATTGGTTGGGATTTTGTGATTAAATTTATCAATTCAGGAGCATGTTTAAGCACTTTAGTTAAAAGTATAGAACTACAGGAAGCAAGAGAATTACTGGCAAAGATGGGATGGGAAAAAGTTCTAGAATGTATCCAAAGTCCGAACGATTTGATGTATGCCTTTATAGGCTTGAGTGGTGCAAGTGATAGAGATTTAATTGACAAATTAGTAGAACATGAAAAGCTGCAACATGTTATTCCTTCAACACAGGAATTAGACAAAATTTGTCAACGTGGACTGTCTCATGAAAATGCTTTGTATTTAAGAGCTAAATACAGCGAAACGAAATCTTCTGTGTAAACTATTAGATTGGAGCTAAAACAATGGGAGTCTTACAAGCTTTAAATGGTTCAAAGTATAAATGTATTGATGCTCACTTACATGTTGTTGATTTTTTACAAGATACTCAAGGTCTGAGGAAGTGTCTAAAATATATGGATAAGGGCAACATTGCCCACGCGTGCGTATTTGGGTTACCTGTATCCAAGTTATGGGCAAGTTGGGAAAGAACACCGCCGCTATATTATTTAGGCGATAATTCCAAATGTTATTATTACAGTGCTGTTGACACAACTATTGCTCGGGAGTATCAAGAATTAGAACCAGAAAGTAGGCAAAGATTCTTCCCATTTATTGGAGGTTTTAATCCTTGTGATAAATATGCTTATAAACATATTGAACGGGTGATTAAATATTTCCCGAATATGTGGCATGGTGTCGGAGAAATTTTATTTAGACATGATGATTTAACAAATTTAACTTACGGAGAACCTCCCCGTAGTAATCATCCAGCGATGGATAGTGTTTTTGATTTATGCGCTGAGTTGGAAATGCCAGTTTGCATACATCAAAATGTGACTGATGTCGGGACAAGTACATATCCCGGATGGTTGTACGAGTTAGAAGAAACTTTACAAAAACATTCTAGAGTGACGTTTGTTTGGTGTCATTGTGGAGTTTCAAGAAGAGTTTATTCTCCAATATATTTTCAAATTGTCAAACGACTTCTGGATCGTTACGATAATTTATCTGTGGATATTGCTTGGGTAGTGTTTGACGATTTTATCTGCCCTAATGGCAAACCTGATGAGGATTGGTTGCAGCTATCGGAAGATTATTCAGATAGGATTTGTATCGGTACAGATGTTGTCAATAAGTTCCAATTCTTGCCCGCTACAATTCAAAGATATGATGTCTTTCTTGATGCTCTCAGCGAAAAAGCTGCGAAAAATCTTGCTTTTAACACAGCTTATAATTTGTTTAGTAAAGTCAGGGCTTGAATACATCAAATTGTAAGTTTTCATAATCAACTAACCCCAATGATTTTATCATTGGGGTTGTTGCCTCCTGGCAGAGGATATTGATCAACGACATTAGAAGGAGAAAAAGCTGCTTGCTCAACTTCAGCGAAGTAGTTTTGCGGGTTACGGTTGAGTTCTAGGATCCCGATATCAATTAAGGGATATTCTGAATGCTTCCAAACCTTAGCTAAGCCAAACGGATTATCTTGACGGTGTTTTGCTTGTTCTTCCTTCATGACTTGAATGCAAATTCGCCACCTCGGATAGTCACCGCGTGCGATCGCGTCGAAATCGAACAAGTTACCCAAATTGGGTAAGTATGGGTAACTTTGTCCAAGGATTAAGTTACAGTTTCAAGCCCTTGACTTTAACTGCTTCTTGCGCGGGCTAAACAAAATTGTAACTTGATGCAGAGCCTCTGGACTCAGTGACCAGTAATCCCACATAGCGTTGGGATCTTTGCAATTGGTTTGCGGATTGCGCATACAAACACATTGTAGTGAGTAGAGGGTTAAGCTTAAAATAGACAAAACCGGAGAACTTTAGAAGAAATGCGTCTCCCTAAACACGCGAAAGCTCCGGAGAGCATTTCATCGCCTATTATTTAACTTTATCAGGATGAATTTAAACTATTGTAAAATATAATTGTAATGGTTAAAATTTCGCGATAAGTTTGTATTTTTTCAGTTACAAGATTGAGATATTAGTCTTCTGCCCCTCATTCTAGTAGAGTAGAATTATCAGAATCTCATTGTTTTTTACCGATGTTGAAAGTTTTTGCAGATAGAGGTGGTACGTTTACTGACCTTGTTGCTGTTACAGATAATCAAGGAATAGTAGACCGACTCTCAAGACACCCTGAACGTTTTTTAATCGTTCCCGTTCCTCAGAATCAATGGGTTATAGTCTATAAATTGCTATCTGAGAATCCTGAACAGTATCAAGATGCAGCTATTCAAGGCATTCGGGATATTATAGGTCTTGCAAAGAATGATCCACTCCCAACCGCAGAAATAGAAGTGGTAAAAATGGGGACAACAGTTGCAACAAATGCACTCTTAGAAAGAGATGGAGACCGTGTCGTTCTTCTGATAACTAAAGGATTTAAAGATGCATTGCGAATCGGGTACCAAAACCGTCCTGATATTTTTGCCCGTCAAATCGTTTTACCAACGATGCTTTATGAACAGGTGATTGAGATAGATGAACGCTATGATGCTAACGGTCAAGAATTAACGCCGATAAATATTGAACAAGTCAAAAATGACTTACAAGCAGTTTTCAAGACAGGAGTTCGTAGTTGTGCAATTGTTTTGATGCACAGTTATCGCTATCCCATGCACGAACAACAAGTTGCTCAAATTGCACAAGAAATAGGATTTACCCAAATTTCTGTATCTCATCAAGTCAGTCCTTTAATGAAGTTGGTTAGCCGAGGAGATACAACAGTTGTAGATGCTTATTTAACCCCGATTCTTCGTCGCTACGTTAACCAGGTAGTCAGTCAGTTACCTGGAGTGAAATTAATGTTCATGAAATCTGACGGTGGTTTAGTTGCAGCCGAGCAATTTCAAGGCAAAGATAGTATATTAAGTGGCCCGGCTGGTGGTATTGTAGGTGCAGTACAAACCAGCAAAAGAGCAGGTTTTGACTTGGTGATCACCTTTGACATGGGAGGGACAAGTACAGACGTCGCCCATTGTAAAGGGGAATATGAACGAGAATTAGATTCGGAGATTGCAGGCGCACGGATGCGAGTGCCTGTATTATCGATACATACCATTGCTGCTGGCGGCGGTTCAATTTTATTTTTTGATGGTTCTAGTTATCGTGTGGGACCTGAATCTGCTAGGTCAAATCCTGGTCCTGCTTGTTACCGTCGTGGTGGACCGTTAGCTGTGACTGATGCTAATGTGATGTTAGGTAAAATTCACCCACAATATTTTCCGTCGGTTTTTGGACCCAATGGTGATTTACCCTTAGATAAAGATATTGTTATTGAGAAATTTACACAGCTAGCTCAAGACATTGAAGCAGCAACAGGAAACTCTCGTACCCCTGAACAAGTTGCAGCAGGATTTATTGCGATCGCAACAGAGAATATGGCAAATGCGATTAAAAAGATCAGTCTGCAACGAGGTTATGATGTTACCCAATATGTTCTTTGTTGTTTTGGAGGTGCTGGAGGGCAAGTTGCTTGCTTAATTGCTGATACTTTAGGAATGAAAAAAATATTTCTTCACCCTTATGCTGGAGTTCTCTCTGCTTATGGAATGGGATTAGCTGATATTCGTTCCACGAGAGTGTCCGCAGTAGAAAAACCTTTAAATGAGGCATTGATTCCTCAAATATTGGAGTTGATGAATAGCTTAGAAACTCAAGCAAAAAGTGAGATCAATGAACCAGTTAGCAAAGAAGAAATTGTTAGAAAGGTCGATTTAAAATATGAGGGTACTAACTCTACTTTAAGCGTTGATTTTGTCTCAGATGTAGCATTAATGCGACAAGAGTTCGAGAATGAGCATAAATCTCGTTATGGTTTCATTCAAGCAGAGAAAATCTTAATCGTTGAATCGGCTTCAGTAGAGGTTATTCAGAAAATGGATACTCCTGAAGAACCCTTAATCACTCGACAACGGCCTTTAGATGAAAAACCCAACTCTGTTGAAACAGTACGAGTGTTTACATCTGGTCAATGGTATGATACCCCCGTTTATCGACGAGAGAATTTACAACGAGAAGATACTATTAGTGGACCTGCGATTATAGTTGAGAAAATAGGTACAATTGTTGTTGAACCCAACTGGGAAGCCATATTAACTGAACGTAATCATTTAATTTTGCAACGTACCAATTGATTTGTTATCAGGGTGTTCTTGATGATTGCGCTGTATATCAAATATTAGGTTGAAATAAATTAGGCGTTTTTGAGAAGAACACAAATGGATAACGTTAAACTATTTCTCGGAATTGGATTATTGCTAATCGGGCTATATATTGGCGTTGCAGACTTTTCACCATGGATGATCCCCCTATTGGGAATGGTCTACACAGCAGCATATATTCAGGGAAAATGGTATTTATGGGCTGAGTTATTTCGTAGGAGAAATTCCAAGTTTTATCAATCTTTGGTGATCACTTACCTGATTCAAACAGGTTTAGTTTTCGTTCTCTACTGGCTTGGTCGTGGAGTGGGGTACTTATTGAGTTAGCGATGTAGTAAATTTGTAGGGTATCAAGTCAGAAATAAAGTTTTAGAAACAAACAATTTTTCGGTAAAAAATAGGACCAAAAAAATGAGTACAACATTTCAACCTGATCCCGTGCGTTTAGAAATATTTAAAAATCTCTATCAATTTAACGCTGAACAAATGGGGATTGTTCTTCAAAACACGTCCGCATCAGTCAATATTAAAGAACGCCTAGATTTTTCCTGTGCTATCTTTGACTCTTCTGGATTCTTAGTTGCTAACGCTCCACATATTCCGGTACACCTAGGCTCAATGAGTGAAAGTGTCCGCAGTTTAATTAAGGACAAAAGTGACAGCCTAAAACCGGGAAATGTCTATCTGTCAAACAATCCTTATAATGGGGGATCACATCTTCCTGATGTGACGGCTATTACCCCTGTTTTTAACGAAGAAGGAAAACAAATTCTTTTCTTTGTTGCTTCTCGTGGACACCAAGCTGATATTGGTGGAATGACTCCTGGTTCAATGCCTCCTCACAGTACTACGGTAGAAGAAGAAGGAATTTTGTTTGATAATTTTCTTTTGGTTGACCAAGGAAATTTTCAAGAAACTCAAGTAAGAGAGTTACTCTTAAATCATGCTTTTCCTGCCCGTAATCCTGACCAGAACATAGCAGATTTTAAGGCACAAATTGCAGCTAATGAAAGGGGCGCTCAAGAACTGCGTAAAATGGTGTCGCAATATGGACAAGAAACTGTCCAGACATATATGAAATTTGTGCAAGACAATGCTGAAGAGTCAGTCAGACAAGCGATCGCACATCTTAGAGATGGTTCATTTACTTATGAGATGGATAACGGCGCACACATTCAAGTAAAAGTAACCATCAACAAAGAAAACCGCAGTGCTACCATTGATTTCACAGGAACTTCTGAACAACTCCATAGCAACTTCAACGCTCCGAAAGCCGTAACTCAAGCAGCAGTCTTATATGTCTTCCGTACTTTGGTTAACGATAATATTCCTCTTAATGCTGGGTGTCTTAAACCGCTAGAAATTATTATCCCCGAAGGCTGTATGCTGAACCCGACTTACCCAGCGGCAGTGGTTGCGGGTAATGTAGAGACATCGCAAGTCATTGTTGATACAATATATGGCGCTTTAGGGGTCATGGCCGCATCTGGGGGAACGATGAATAATTTTACCTTTGGCAATGACCGATATCAGTATTATGAAACTATCTGTGTCGGATCCGGGGCGGGAGTTGATTTCGATGGAACTGATGCAGTCCAAACCCACATGACTAACTCACACTTAACTGATCCTGAAGTTTTGGAATCCCGTTACCCTGTACTTGTAGAAAGCTTCAGTCTTCGTCCTGATAGCGGTGGTAAAGGAAAACACTCAGGTGGTGATGGAGTTATCCGTCGCATTCGTTTTCTAGAACCTATGACAGCTAATATTCTCTCAGGTCATCGCGTTGTTCCTCCCTTTGGTTTAAATGGTGGGGAACCAGGACAGGTAGGACGTAACTGGATACAACGTCGAAACGGAACCCAAGAGAATCTAGACAGCACAGCAACAACACAGGTAAACACTGGGGATGTCTTTGTGATTGAAAGCCCTGGGGGAGGAGGATTTGGGCTTTCATTGTAACTTGTACAATACACCATAACCACCCCGGTTACATAAAAAAATTTCATTAGATATATGCTAATCTCTCTCTTAAGAGAGATTAATTTTTTGCAATTATATAGATATTTATGTAGAATTTTTTGTAAAGTATATTCAATGCCTGATAAAATCAAGCTGAAAATTGTAGTATTTTTGGTCTATTTGCAACTTTAGGTAGTTATGAGCCAGCCACAGCGCACTGTTTTGATTGTTGATGATAGTCCAGAAGACAGTGCGCTCTATCGCCGGTATTTGTTGCAAGATAGGGAATACCAATACACCGTTGTCATAGAAGAATTGGGGCGAGTCGGTTTGGAATTATGGCAGCGTCATCAACCAGACCTTGTGTTGCTGGACTACCGACTGCCAGACTTAGATGGGGTGGAATTTCTCACTGAACTGCAAACTATGACGCGCCAGTCATTCTTACCGGTAATAGTAGTAACAGGGTTGGGAAATGAGGCAATAGCAGTGGAGGCAATGAAAGCAGGGGCACAAAATTATTTGGTCAAAGGTCGGCTCACTGCCGCAGAACTGCAAGTTGCTATAAATGCAGCAATAGAAAACTTCCAATTACGCCAACAGGCTGAACAAGAACTACGCGAAAGTGAAGCCCGTGACCGCTACTTGGCAGAAGCTATTCCTCACCTCGTCTGGACTTGTGATGCTAACGGTTTATGTAATTTTGTAAACCAAAAATTATGTGAATATACTGGGTTGACATTTGAGCAAGCATTACGGGTTGGTTGGCTGTCAGTCGTGCATCCAGACGATATGCAAGCAGCCCGAGATGTGTGGGAAACTGCTTTGAGCGATGGCACTTTCTATAAACGTGAATACCGCTTCCGGCGAGACTCAGATGGTAGCTATCGGTGGCATTTAATTTTAGGTCTACCCCTAAAAGATGAACAGGAACAGGTGGTGAAGTGGTTTGGCACCTGTACAGACATTCACGATCAAAAACAATTGGAAATAGAGCGCGATCGCATTTTGGAATTAGAACAAGTTGCCCGTAATGAAGCCGAAAAAGCCAACCGCATTAAGGATGAGTTCTTGGCGATTCTATCTCATGAGTTGCGTTCTCCCCTTAACCCCATCCTGGGATGGACGACATTGTTACAAACTCGCAAGTTGGATGACAAAACAACAGCTCAAGCCCTGGCAACTATTGAACGTAGCGCCAAGTTGCAAACCGAACTCATTGACGATTTGCTTGATATTGCTCGCATACTACGCGGGAAACTCAGCTTAAATGCTCGCCCAGTTGATTTAACATTTGTGATTGAAGGGGCTATTGATACTGTCAAGACAGTCGCCGCTGCCAAATCAATTCTGATTCATCCAGTGCTACCTAATATTGGGCAGGTATCTGGCGATAGCGTCAGGCTTCAGCAAGTTTTTTGGAATTTGCTTTCCAATGCCATCAAGTTTACACCCCATGGAGGTCGGGTAGACATCGTGCTAGAACGCATAAGCGACCAAGCGCAAATAACAGTCACAGACACAGGTAAAGGCATTAGCTCTGATTTTCTCCCTCACATATTTGAGTCCTTTCGCCAAGAAGATGTCTCAATCACCCGCAAATACGGTGGATTAGGGTTAGGACTGGCTATTGTTCGGCACATAACCGAAGCTCACGGAGGTACAGTAGCTGTTGACAGTCCCGGCGTAAATCAAGGGGCGACATTTACCGTGACTCTACCCCTACTGAACATTGAGGCAGAAAGCGATCGCTTAGAGCAGTGCTTAGCAGACGAACGGAATATCACCGGAATCAAGGTTTTAACCATTGACGATGACCCAGATAGCCGCGAATTTCTGACAGTATTGCTAGCGTATTATGGTGCACAAGTGATGACAGTCGCAACTAGTGGCGAATTTTTTGCAGCTGTAGAATCATTTGAGCCAGATGTTTTGGTGAGCGATATTGGGATGCCAGAAGTGGATGGTTACACTTTACTTAGGCAAGTGCGTTCTCTACCACCAGAACGCGGTGGTCAAATTCCGGCGATCGCCCTGACAGCGTATGCTGGTGAAATCAATCAACAACAAGCTTTAGCCGCAGGGTTTCAAAGCCATTTATCCAAACCCATTAACCCAGATCTACTCGTTCAGACTGTGAGTAAGCTAACTAGTTGTTACAAACCCATAACGCCAAAAGTGTGCAGGGGTAGTTGACCACGACAGAATTCTTTGAGAAGCGAATGGCAATGGTTTTGCTGCTCTGCAACCCAGGGGAGCATACCACCTCGTTGAGGATCACTTGAATTTCCTTTATGGCCAAGCCAGACAGCTGCACGGAACAGTTTTACCAGCGATTGACCGTGGTGTAGGTTCTTACATCCAAGAATATAGCAGTATGTTCTTGGGTTAAGCCAGTGAATTGCCTTAATTACCAAATAAATATGCTGACTCTAGAACTCCAACGCGGCAGTTTTCTTGAGGGTCAGGGCTTTCAGTAGAGCTTATATAGTACACCTTAGCTCACGCTAATACCTAATATTATATCATCTGGTAGATATTAATATCCTTCTTTGGATAGATTTTTTTTTAGTATTTATGGATACATTCTTACGAAACTTTTGAAATCAAACATCTAGCAGTGGTAATGTGACGGTGAATGTAGTTAACCAACAAAGAATAGTTTTGAAAGCGAATGGCAACGGTTTTGCTGCTCTGCCAGCCAGGGGAGCTTATCATTTTTGTTCAGCGTCAGGGCTTTCAGTGGAAACTGTGTAGTACACCTTAGCACACGCATTAGTTGATATTATATCCTTTGGTATAAACAAATATATTCCTTTAGATAGATTACTTTTAAGTGTCCATGAACACATAAGACAAAATTTCTTTCAATCTGCATTAAATCGCTGATAGAATGAAAATCGAAATTGTAACATTTTAGAAATATTTGCTATCAATTAAGTACTTATGAGCCAGCCACAGCGCACTGTTTTGATTGTTGATGATAGCCCGCAAGACTGTGAGTTGTATCGGCAGTATTTGTTGCAGGATAGCGAATACCAATACAATTTGGTGATAGCAGAATCGGGGCGAGCAGGTTTAGAACTATGGCAGCGTGACAAACCAGACCTTGTATTGTTGGATTACCGGCTACCAGACTTAGATGGAGTAGAATTTCTTAGAGAACTGCAAACTCTGACGCGCCAGTCATTCTTACCTGTAATTGTAGTCACAGGGGTGGGAAGTGAGGCAATAGCAGTTGAGGCAATGAAAGCAGGTGTACAAAATTACTTGGTCAAAGGCAGGCTTACTGCCTACGATCTGCAATTTGCTGTTAATAGTGCAATTGAAAACTTGCAGTTACGCACCCAACTGCAACAGAGCATTGAAAAAGACCGATTATTTGCCCAGATTATTGCGCAAATTAATAAATCCGGGAACTTCAATCAGATTATACAAACCACAGTCAGTGAGGTACGGCAATTCCTCCAGACTGATCGCGTCGTTGTATTCCAGTTACACTCAGATCGTACAGGCAGCGTTGTTGCAGAATCAGTTGAGCCACCGTGGCAATCTATTCTGGGATTCGACATTTTTGATCCCTGTCTTGCCGAGGATTATGTAGAACGCTATCATCAAGGGTTAATTAATCTAGATCCTACGGCTGTTGAGGACTATATTGAACGCTATCGTCGGGGATTAGTGACTGTAAAAACAGATATTTATGATGGCACTATCGACCCCTGCCACGTAGAACTGCTGGCTGCGTTTCAAGTCCGGGCAAATTTGGTGGTGCCGATTATGCATAATAACTACTTTTGGGGTATATTAATCGTTCATCACTGTAGATCACCTCGGCAGTGGCAACAGTTAGAGATCGATTTGCTTCAGGAATTAGCAAGCCATCTGAGTGTTGCTCTGGGGAAGGCGGAAGCTTTACGGCAGTTACAAAATGAACTGGCTGAACGTAAACGAGCCGAGGCAAGTCTAGTTGAAAGCGAAAGACGACTGAGGTTAGCCCTCGAAGCTGCCCGCATGGGGACTTGGGACTGGAATATTCTCACAGATGAAATTCAATGGTCTGACAACTTAGAAGCTTTATTTGGACTGGAATCAGGGGAGTTTAATGGTTCCTTTACAACTTTTATCTCTAGTGTACACCCAGAAGATCGCGATCGCGTACAACAAGCAGTTAATGCGGCTCTGACTACACGCGCAGGATACAACATTGAATTTCGGGTGGTTTATCCCAACGGCACTATTCGCTGGGCATTGAGTCAAGGAAAAGTTTTTTACGACGATTTGGGACAACCTGTGCGGATGGCGGGTATAGATTTAGATCTCACCGAACGGAAACACTCAGAAGCAAAACTGCAAGAGAGTGCAGATTGGTTGAAGTTGGCGCAAAAAGCGACAAAATCAGGATTGTGGGATTTGGATAGTACCACAGGTATAATTAAAGTATCACAAGAATACTGTAACCTATTCGGGCTTGACCCTAGCACCGAAGAAATCAGCTATGAAAATTGGTTAGGCTTACTACATCCTGATGATCGCACCAGAATCACTGAGTACGTTGCCCAAATGATTCGTGAGCAACGGCAATATTACGACACAGAGTTTCGTATTATGCATCCTCATGGTGTTCGCTGGTTGGCTGCAAGAACTCAAGTTTTCTACGATGAAGCGGGCAAACCTATACGCAAGACAGGCAATGTACAAGACATAAGCGAGCGTAAACAAGCAGAGAATCTACTCAAATCAAGCGAAGAGCGCCTGCAACTTTCACTGGAAGGATCAGGCAATGGGCTATGGGACTGGAACATCGTCACTGGTGAACTTTACTTAAGCCCCCGATGGTTGTCAATGCTTGGTTATGAAGTCGGGGAACTACCAAGTCATATTAGTACATGGGAAGAACTCATTTATCCAGAAGATAAACCTTTTGTCATGGAACGTTTAAATGCGCATCTTCTGGATAGCTCGCTCCCCTACAAATTTGACTATCGAGTTTTAACGAAATCTGGGGAGCCAAAGTGGATTGGGAATTACGGTAAGGTTGTCGTTCGAGATGAGAATGGTAATCCGTTGCGGATGGCAGGCATTCATCAAGATATTAGCGATCGCAAGCACGCAGAAGAAGAACTGCAACTAAAAGCACAAGTCCTTGCTCAAACTCATGATAGTGTGGTATCTACTGATATCGATGGTTACATCACTAGTTGGAATCATGGGGCTCAAAGAGTCTTTGGTTACTCTGCTACTGAGGTAATAGGTCAGCATATTGATCTGCTTTATCCACGACCGGAAATGCGTGACATATTGCAAAATCAGATCATTAAGCCACTGAAAGCTAAAGGTGAGCATGAAGTGGAAGTGAAAGCACAAGGCAAATCTGGCGAACCTATAGATATTTTGCTCTCACTGTCTTTACTGCGCGATAGCGAAGCGCTGCCGCCTACGGCAGATCGCAATAAGATTCCTGTGGGGATGATTGGATTCTCAATGGATATCACATCTCGCAAACAGGCAGAACAAGAACTACGTGAAAGTGAAGCTCGTTACCGCTACTTGGCAGAAACCATTCCCCACCTCGTTTGGACTTGCGATGCTCAGGGAAATTGTGACTATGTTAACCAACGTCTATGTGAATATACAGGACTCACGTTTAAGCAAGCGTTGGCTTTTGGTTGGCTTTCGGCCGTGCATCCAGACGATATGCAAGCAACACAAGAGGTGTGGGAAACTGCTGTCAGTAATGGCACTTTTTATAAACATGAATACCGCTTTCAGCGAAACTCAGATGCTACTTATCGCTGGCATTTAATTCTAGGACTACCGCTAAAAGATGAACAGGGACGGGTGGTGAAGTGGTTCGGCACTTGTACTGACATTCACGACCAAAAAGAATTGGAAATAGAACGCGATCGCGTTTTGGAATTAGAACAAGTTGCCCGCAATGAAGCTGAAAGAGCCAACCGCATTAAGGATGAGTTTTTGGCGATTCTCTCTCATGAGTTGCGCTCCCCCCTTAACCCCATCCTCGGATGGACAAAGTTACTACAGACTCGCAAGATGGATGAAAACAAAACAGCTGAGGCTCTAGCAACTATCGAACGTAACGCCAAGTTACAAACCCAACTAATTGACGATTTGCTTGATATAGCTCGCATTCTGCGTGGGAAACTCAGCTTAAATCCTGACCCGGTTAATTTAACATTTGTAATTGAAGCAGCCATCGATACCGTCAGGACAGCCGCTGTTGCTAAATCAATTCTGATTCATCCGGTGCTACGGAATATTGGGCAGGTATCCGGCGATGCCGTGAGGCTTCAGCAAGTGTTTTGGAATTTGCTTTCCAACGCCATCAAGTTTACCCCCCATGGAGGTCGGGTAGACATTGTGCTAGAACGTTTAGGTGACCAAGCGCAGGTTAAAATCACTGACACAGGTAAAGGTATCAGCCCCGATTTTCTACCGCACATATTTGAGTCTTTCCGCCAAGAAGATGTGTCAATCACCCGTAAATATGGCGGACTAGGGTTAGGATTGGCAATTGTTCGGCACATAACCGAAGCTCACGGAGGTACAGTAAGCGTTGACAGTCCTGGTGTGGGTCAAGGGTCTACATTTACTGTAACTCTACCCCTACTCAACATTGAACCAGACAGCGATGCTTCCCAGGAGTTCTCAGCCGAGGAACTGAATCTCACAGGCATCAAGGTTTTAACCATCGATGATGAACCAGATAGCCGCGAATTTTTGACAGTGTTGCTAGAGTATTATGGTGCACAAGTCATGACAGTTGCAACCAGTACCGAGTTTTTCACAGCCCTAGAATCATTTCAGCCAGATGTTTTGGTAAGTGACATTGGAATGCCAGACGTGGACGGTTACACTCTACTGAGACAAGTGCGTTACCTTCCACCAGAACGTGGTGGTCAAATTCCGGCGATCGCGCTAACAGCTTATGCTGGTGAAATCAATCAACAACAAGCTTTAGCAGCAGGGTTTCAAAGCCATTTATCCAAGCCCATTGACCCAGAGTTACTTGTTCAGGCTGTGATTAAACTAACTAGTTCTGCTTCATAGGTTGGTGCGGTTTGGCGTAGATAAAGGTGTCGTCGCTGGTGTTCAGAACAATATCACTTCGGGAATACTAAGCAGAGTATAAAAATAGTCTATTTTTATGAAACCGCTCTGTATTTCCTTGGGTTTACTCAACGCCATATTGGTAGGTGGAATGTTGCTACCCGCAATGGCTCAGGTAACATCAGATGCGACTACCAAAACCATTGTCAACACCAGTGGTAGTAATTATACCATCATTAATGGTATTGAAAAAGGTAATAATTTATTTCATAGTTTTAGTAACTTCTCAGTACCGACTGGTGGTTCAGCAACGTTTGATTTAGTAAATACACCAAATATTACAAATATATTTAGCCGCGTTACAGGTGCTAATGTTTCTAATATTGATGGGTTGATTCGTACAGTAAATAGTACTAACCCAGTAAGTTTGTTTTTGATGAATCCGTCAGGGATTGTCTTTGGTAAAAATGCGGTGTTGAATATTGGTGGGTCGTTTGTAGGAACGACAGCCAGTAGTATTAAGTTTAGTGATGGAAGCGAATTTAGAGCAGTCAATTCTGGGACAACACCATTATTAACAGTGAGTGTGCCAATTGGGTTACAGATGGGTAGTGCTGCAAGCCAGATTCAGGTACAGGGTAAAGGTAATGATGGCATTGTACCAACAAATAATTTGGGAATCATAGCAAGTCCAGGAAAGACGTTTGCCTTAGTAGGGGGAGGTATTACATTTACAGGTGGTGTAATTACTGCGCCTATGGGTCGAATTGAAGTTGGTGCAGTGGGTAGTGGAATGGTGAGTTTGACTCCAACGCCTACAGGATGGCAGCTAGGTTATGCGCAGGTGGCTGATTTTGGTTCGATAAACTTTACACAAGGTTCCTCTTTGTGGAATCCTTACCCGATGGGCAATCCATTTGGGGGTATTCAAGTGGTGGGTAAGGATATTACCTTAAATCAATCCCAGATCGCCGCAGCAACTGTGGGTACTCAGCAGGGTGGGGATATTACTGTGAAAGCAGCGCGATCGCTTTCCTTGGGTGGGGTAAATGCTAATGCTCAGACTCCCAGCGCTTGGATTGTGAATCAGGTAGCACCTGGAGCCACGGGGAAAGGGGGAGCAGTCAATATTCAGACAGGACAATTAACTTTGCTTGATGGTGCAGCGATTGAAACTGTGAGTCTAGGTGCAGGCGCAGCAGGTAAGGTGCAAGTACAAGCAGATACCATTACCGCTAGAGGTGCAGTTAAGTTTAAATCTTCTTTTTTATACCCATTTGATAGTAGCACGAGTCGCATAGCTAGTGAAACTCACGCATCGGGAGATGGGGGAGATATTACCGTGGTAGCCCACAAACTGACGCTTGAAGATAGTGGTCTAGTTGGGACAACAGTCTTTCCAGGCGCAACCGGACGGGGTGGAAATATTTTTGTTGATGTCGCTGATGAAATATTTGCAACTGGGGTTAGTTCGATCAGTACAACTCCTAGTGGGATTGCTGCTTACACTTTCGGAATTGGTAATAGTGGGAATGTCAAAGCCTCCGCAGGAACATTCAATCTCACACAGGGAGGAACAATTCTTACTTTTGTTGGTCGCTTTGCAGGGATACCAGCCACGGGTATTGGCAATAGTGGGGATGTTAGGGTGGTAGCACGCCGAGCTATCAATATGGTAGATACGTCCCCCATTTCACCAACTGGAGTTGCCTTTGTTGGTAGTATTACTACTGGCTCTGGCAATAGTGGTAATGTGTGGGTGACTACACCTATCCTATCGCTAGAAGCTGGAGCCTCCTTGGGGACAAATTCTTTGCCTGTGGTTGGTATTGTTGGTGACCCTAAGCAATCCAATAATATGGGCAATGCTGGCAATATCAACGTTGATGTTGCAGATCTTTTAACCATCAGTGGTAACAATAAGTTTACATTTACTGCCTCTACCTTATCAAGCAGTACCTATGGCAACGGTAAAACCGGTGATATGATGATTCAAACTAATCGATTACGCATCCTTGATGGGGGATCGATCGCCAACATTACTACCGCCACTGGAGATGCTGGGGTTCTGACAATCCAAGCAAATGACATTTTGGTAGAAGGGAAGAACATTCTTCCTTCAGCGATCGCAGCTAGCGCACCTATTTTAAGTGCAACCACTCGAAGATTTTATAGTCTCCTAGATGCTCCCACAGGGAATATAGGGTTGTTGAACATCAATACTCGCCAGTTGAAGGTTCGCAATGGAGGTACTATTACTGTCACCCATGAAGGTACAGGTAACGCTGGACAGTTAAACATCCAGGCTGCTCGAATCTCTTTAGAGGCTGGCAGTATTACTGCTACCACAGCATCTGGCAAAGGTGGCAACATCAGTTTATTGGTAGGAGATATTCTTGTGAGCCGTCATGGAAGTAAAATTACTGCTGAAGCAGACGGCAGTGGTAATGGTGGCAATATCACTATCAATGCTCCCGTGATTGTCGGTTCAGAGAACAGCGATATCATTGCCAATGCTGTTAATGGTAATGGTGGTAATATTCAAATTAGCACTCAGGGTATATTTGGGCTAGAACCCCGCAACCAACTTACTTCAGAAAGCGACATTACCGCTAGTTCTCAATTTGGCGTCAACGGTACAGTTGATATTCATAATTTTGGCGTTGATCCTAATTCTGGTCTAGTGGTACTGCCTACAAATGTGACTGATCCATCCCAGCAAATTTCTGCTGGTTGTTCTAATACAAATGCTAGTAGATTTGTTGGTACAGGAAGAGGTGGGGTACCACAAAATCCTAACCAAGAAGTGAGGAGCGATAACACTTGGTTTGACACGCGTGATATTTCTGCATTCGGGAAAAATAGGTCAGTGACAGTTCAAATACCTACATCACCAGAGGTTTTCGTTCAGGCGACGTCTTGGCATCGTAACGCCCAAGGTAAAATTGAGTTAGTGGCAAAAAAATTTCCTACTCAAATCCAGTCATCATTAACCTGTGCTGCGGTTCCTCAAAGTTCACTTTAAAAGAACACTGTTAAACAGCAACAGGTGACAAAAGTAAAGCCATGCTATAACGTCGAATTTCTCGGCGATGGTGTTCTGAACAATATGATTTCGGGAATACTAAGCAGAGTATAAAAATAGTCTATTTTTATGAAACCGCTCTGTATTTCCTTGGGTTTACTCAACGCCATATTGGTAGGTGGAATGTTGCTACCCGCAATGGCTCAGGTAACATCAGATGCGACTACCAAAACCATTGTCAACACCAGTGGTAGTAATTATACCATCATTAATGGTATTGAAAAAGGTAATAATTTATTTCATAGTTTTAGTAACTTCTCAGTACCGACTGGTGGTTCAGCAACGTTTGATTTAGTAAATACACCAAATATTACAAATATATTTAGCCGCGTTACAGGTGCTAATGTTTCTAATATTGATGGGTTGATTCGTACAGTAAATAGTACTAACCCAGTAAGTTTGTTTTTGATGAATCCGTCAGGGATTGTCTTTGGTAAAAATGCGGTGTTGAATATTGGTGGGTCGTTTGTAGGAACGACAGCCAGTAGTATTAAGTTTAGTGATGGAAGCGAATTTAGAGCAGTCAATTCTGGGACAACACCATTATTAACAGTGAGTGTGCCAATTGGGTTACAGATGGGTAGTGCTGCAAGCCAGATTCAGGTACAGGGTAAAGGTAATGATGGCATTGTACCAACAAATAATTTGGGAATCATAGCAAGTCCAGGAAAGACGTTTGCCTTAGTAGGGGGAGGTATTACATTTACAGGTGGTGTAATTACTGCGCCTATGGGTAGAATTGAAGTTGGTGCAGTAGGTAGTGGAACGGTGAGTTTGACCCCGACACCTACAGGATGGCAGCTAGGTTATGCACAGGTGGCTGATTTTGGTTCGATAAACTTTACACAAGGTTCCTCTTTGTGGAATCCTTACCCGATGGGCAATCCATTTGGGGGTATTCAAGTTGTGGGTAAGGATATTACCTTAAATCAATCCCAAATTGCTGCAGCAACTGCCGGTACTCAGCAGGGTGGGGATATTACTGTGAACGCAGCGCGATCGCTTTACTTGGGTGGGGTAAATGCTAATGCTCAGGCTCCTAGTGCCTGGATTGTGAATCAGGTAGCGCCTGGAGCAACAGGGAACGGGGGAGCAGTCAATATTCAAACAGGACAGTTAACCTTGAAAGATGGTGCAGGGATTGAAACACTGAGTCTGGGTGCAGGGGCAGCAGGTAAGGTGCAAGTACAAGCAGATACCATTACCGTTACAGGTGCGATCGCCTCAAAATCTCCCTTAGCTTTTTCTGGTAGTAGCACTAGCCGCATTGCTAGTGAAACTTACGGCTCAGGAAATGGGGGAGATGTGACTGTGGCAGCAGGTAAACTGACTCTTGACGATAGTGGTATTGTTGGAACAACGGTCTTCCCCGGTGCAACTGGTAAGGGTGGAAATATTTTAGTTGATGTTGCTGATGAGATAAAGGCTACTGGGGTCAGCCCGGTCAGTTTAACTGCTAGTGGTATAAATGCTTACAGTTTCGGCATTGGTAATAGTGGAAATGTGAGAGTTAACGCAGGATCATTAAATTTTCTCGATGGAGGAACGATTTATACCTTCACGAGTCGCTTGGCTGGAATACCAGGAACGGGTATAGGCAATGGTGGAGATGTTACTGTAGTCGCACGGGAAGGTATTAATATAGTGGGTACCTCCCCAATTTCACCAACCCTAACTAGCTCTATTGGCAGTTTTACTACTGGCTTTGGGAATAGCGGCAATCTCTCAGTTACAACACCTTTGCTTTCAATGCAAGACGGAGCAACCTTAACAACAATCACTGTGCCTTTGATTGGTAGCTTTGGCGACCCCAGTCGCTCCAATTATTTGGGAAATAGTGGTAATATCAGTCTAAATGTAGGAGAGCGTTTAACTATCAGTGGTATCAATGAGTTCACACTTGTTTCCACATTCGTAGGAAGTGCCACATATAGTAAAGGTAAAGCTGGGGATGTCACGATTCAAACTAATCAATTGCAGGTACTTGATGCTGGAGCAATTGCCAATATTACTGGTGGTGCTGGTGATGCTGGTGCTTTAACAATACGGGCAAATGACATTTTGGTAGAAGGTAAGAATATCAATACCTCAGCGATTGGTGCAGGTGCACCCATCCCGGTTGAAGCTGCCCGTCAATTTTATGGTCTACCGAAAGCGCCCACAGGTAATATAGGGGTGCTGAATATTGATACTCACCAACTCACAGTTCGCGATGGAGGTAGAGTTACTGTCACCCACGAAGGTACTGGTAGCGCCGGACATTTAAATATCGAAGCTGATAGTATCTGGTTAGATACTGGGAATATTAGTGCTACCACTGCCTCTGGAAAAGGCGGTAATATTAATCTAGTGGTAAAAAATTCTCTTGTAAGCCGTCATGGAAGTAAAATTACTGCTGAAGTAGGCGGCAGTGGTGATGGTGGCAATATCACCATCAGTGTTCCGGTGATTGTTGGTTTAGAAAATAGCGATATCATTGCCAATGCTGTTAATGGGAATGGTGGTAATATTCAAATTAGCACTCAAGGCATATTTGGGTTAGAACCACGCAACCAACTTACTCCAGAAAGCGACATTACCGCCAGTTCTCAATTTGGCGTCAACGGTACAGTTGATATTCATAATTTTGGCGTTGATCCCAGTTCTGGTTTAGTTATACTGCCTACAAATGTGACTGATTCATCCCAACAAATTGCTGCGGGTTGTTCTAATACGAATGCTAGTAGATTTGTCGCTACTGGAAGGGGTGGAGTACCACAAAATCCTGTACAGGAAGTAAGGAGCGATAACACTTGGTTTGACACGCGTGATATTTCTGCATTCGGGAAAAATAGCCCAGTGTCAGTGCAAATACCCTCGTCATCAGAGGTTCTGGTTCAGGCTACTTCTTGGCATCGCAACGCCGAAGGTAAAATTGAGTTAGTGGCAGAAAAATCTCCGACTCAGATGCAGCAGCTATCATTAACCTGTGCTGCCGTTCGTCAAAGATAATTGACCTTTACTGAGAAGGCAAGGTAGGGTTGTTCAATGATCTCTCGGTTTTTTACCAACACGAGATGCTAATTTATTAGTTAACTCCAGTTGGTACTTATTTTTATTATCCTCATAAACAAGGATTGTCCTGGGGTCAGCGTGACGGCTCAGGTGCTGAACTTTGCGGTAATCACCCTCGGCCAAATCCAGAGCATCGGTAATGCCAGAATGCCTAATTTTATGGGGAGTCATCCGCTTCTTAATGCGAGCTTTAAAGCAGGTGTTACGAACAATCGCATAAATGCCGTCGCCTGTGAGCTGATGACCATAGTTGTAGAAATCTAGAGCAATAAACAATGGATCCCTCGGTTTAACATTTGTACGGCAGCCCAGCCAGTCACTAATTGCGTCTGCTACCTCTGGGTTTAAGTCAATCCGGGTTTCATCATTGCCCTTTCCCTTGCCGTAAACAGTTAATGTATTCTCGTGGTAATCAAAATCCCCCACTGTTAATTTTGCCACTTCTCCCCTCCGTAAGGCATTTGCCCACAGCAGTAAAAATAAAGCGTAATCACGCTTTCCTTTAACACAAGTGGTGTCAATAACATCAAAAACTTTGTTGTATTCCGATGCATCTACACCGCGTGTGTCTCGATATGGAGTCACCTTTAAAGATTCAATGCGATCGCCATCAAAGTAAAACTGACAGCGATTGAGATTACGACCCACCTTAATTAAATACTTAATAGCTGCCAAGTAACGGTTAATTGTTGCTGGCTTGCGACCTAGGGAAACCAAATGATTTTTGAACTTGAGAATTAAGGTGTTAGCGGTATGACCATCTAAGGCCCAAAAATCGTTGACATCTTGAGATGTTGGTTTACGGAGCAAAAAATACTCAAAAAATATACGTACATTGCCTGCATAACCTCGTTGCGTCGTCAATGCTTTCTGCTGTAATTCTGCCAAAAAATCATCCGATGTTTGTAAAAGACTAGCGACGGAGGCGATAGAATTTTCAGTATTTGTACGTAACATATTTTGTGACGAACGTTAATGACAATGTAGCTTTTCATTAACGTCTTATCCTACCATACTCTCTATCCCCAACTTAAGCAGGTAAATCCAACTAGGTGTAAAAGCTGAAATCTCGGAAATTTGTAGCTTTTTGCACAAAAGGCTAAATCATCTTACATTTCTGCCGACTGACCATAGTAATTAATGCAACTACTCTGCAAAGCATTTGCACTTAAAAATAGTACAAGAAATATTTAGTATTTCTTGCACTCATCACATATCCCCTGAAGTAGGGTTGTTTGCTGACAGATAAGATCAAAACCGAGACAGAAAACAAGACAAATGAACAAAAGAAATACAGATCCTTTATTACCACCGACTAGTATTGTCCTGTTATCGATTGGCTCTACTCAATTAGGCTCAGCAATTGCCAAGAGCCTCATAAAAGAATTGAATCCAATAGCAGTACTTTTTCTGCGTCTTGGATTTGCAGCAATTGTGCTGTTGATACTATGGCGAAATCAAATTAAGGGCAATATTCGCTCAAACTACCGTTGTTTAATTTTGTTTAGTCTATCGCTAGCGTTAATGAACCTCTCATTCTACGCGGCAATTGATCGTATTCCACTAGGAATTGCTGTTACCATTGAGTTTGTGGGTCCATTGAGTATAGCGATCGCTAATTCCCGTCAATTTCTCGATCTAGTATGGGTATTGTTAGCAGCGGTTGGTATTGTCTTGTTGGCTCCTACAGGAGGTTTGTTGTTGGATCCAATTGGCATAGGACTAGCGCTTCTAGCTGGAACCTTCTGGAGTGCGTATATCTTCCTCTCAGCACGAGTCGGCAAAGCCTTACCTGGGGGAGCCGGATTAGCCTTGGCAATGGGACTCGCAGCAGTTGTGCTTCTGCCAGGTGGAGTGGTGGCAGGAGGTTCGGCATTCTTAAACCCGAAACTGTTGCTAGTAGGATTTGGAGTAGCAATGCTTTCATCAGCTATTCCGTACTCACTGGAAATGGAGGCGCTCCGGTTTCTGCCCACACGAGTATTTAGCGTATTGCTAAGCTTGGAACCTGTAGCTGCTGCACTGATGGGCTTCTTAGTATTGAAGGAAACCTTAACCCTTCGCGCGATCGTTGCTATTTTACTAGTGACAATTGCTGCAGTTGGGGTTTCAAAGAAGAGCAATTAGTGCCGAACTCTAGTTTCTAATACCACTTGGTTCACCAACGGCAAGCTTCCCCAACGTGAGCTATATTCAAGGTTATGCATCTATCAGTGGGAACGTGGAGTAAAATCGATGTTGAAATATGGCGTAGATCAAGATGGAATTTTGGTGTGCATCGAAGATACGAATAGAGGAAAAACTCATTTAAAATGCCCTTATTGTAATAGTGAACTTACTGCGAAAAAAGGGTGTGAAAAACAACACCACTTTGCTCATATAAAAGAAACTTGCCGAACAGTAGCAAACCAAGAGTTTCCGACTCTACCACTGTACAATAACTTCAACATTCATCTATCGGGTAAGGATTTAGAACAACTAAAATTCTTGTGGACGGAGTATGGCTCTAAAAGCTACCCTATTAGTGGTGACCTAGTTTCTCCTGGTTTAATCAAAGCAGGATTGCTGCAAAAGAATATTTATCTATATCCACCAGCTTACGAATTTATCAACTTGGGGAAAATTCCTGTTGGAGCGTTGGAGTTAAGGCTATTTAATGAACTACAAGAACCACTATTACTCAAAAAGTTACTGAAATTGGAGTTAGCGGTTGAACATGCTGAGCATAAAAATTCTCTAGATTTATCACACCGATTCACCGATTTGATACTATACCGTACACAACTTAAACGTATTTTATCTTGTGCTTTGTACTTTTTAGAGATTCAAGCTAATGAAGAAACTTTACACAAGATAGGTGTCACGCAACGACCTCTTCTAGAACGAGTAACAGAAATAGAGAGAGATTTGCTAGCACATTATAAAACTGTTTCCATTAAAGTTTTGGGAACTTGGTTGCATCGAGGAAATGTCGAATTGTATTTTAAACACCGGTATGACCACTTTAACTATCCCGTTGGAAATTTGACGGAGTACTATAAATTCCCATCGACAGATTTTTTATCCGTGATGGGTGATTTACAGCAAATGCAGCCAAAAGTACTTTCCGAAATTGAAAGGGGTATTGTCCTAGGTCATACTCCTCGCTTGGTTCGAGCTAATTGACACTCTCCGCTCTAAAAAAACGGAGATTCTTAAGACGTTCCAGTCTTAATATCCTGCTTTCACAGGTTACGCACGGCTCAATACGTTTGCCTTTAAGGCGTACTGATGTCTCCTCAAGAGTGTTTTAGGCGTGACTTCCTCCCAGTCCCGGAGTAGGTTTTATTTAAATGTCTTATACTGACATATTTAAATTTTAACACAAAGCCGTCCTCAAAGGACGGGGTTTTAAACCCAAATTTTTTGATAACTTTATGCTGAGCTGTTAGCCCCGCCTTTATGATCACAAAAGTCTTGTGAGTCTACAACGCCCCATTCATTCCCTATCTGTTCGTGCAGCTTCTCCCGAGGGGAGAAGTACGGACATCGGTGCATAAGCACCATTCCTCAGAGGTTTTCTCCCTATTTCTCATAAAGGAAACGTAACGCTTGGTGCAAGACTTGCCAGGATGCTTAGTGGATTGTTCGAGTGGTGGTGAGATCTAAAGTTGTGAGAGCCATGACGTCTTGAGTAGTGGTGTGAACTATAATTGTCGGAGTTATGGAATCCTCCGTAGCGGTGTGAACTGTGTTTGTCGGAGTGACGGAACCTTGGGTAGTTGTAGGAACCATAGTCGTCGGAGTGCCGGAAGCTTAGGCGTTTGTGGGAACCATAGTCGTCGGATTGACGGAACCTGAAGCGTTTGTGGGAACCATAGTCGTCGGAGTGCCGGAAGCTTAGGCGTTTGTGGGAACCATAGTCGTCGGATTGACGGAAGCTTAGGCGTTTGTGGGAACCATAGTCGTCGGATTGACTGAACCTTGGGTAGCGGTGTGATCTGTAATTGTGGGAGCGATGGGACCTTCTTGGGTAGTCGTAGGAACTATAGTCCTCAGACTCGTCGTATTTGGGATATTTGTAGGAACTGTAGTCTTCAGAATCATAGTATTTGGGATATTTGTAGGAACTATAGTCTTCAGACTCGTCGTATTTGGGATGTTTGTAGGAACTATAGTCCTCAGACTCGTCGTATCTGGGATATTTGTAGGACCTGTAGTCGACGGAGTCGTAGTATTTGGGATATTTGTAAGAACTATAGTCGTCGGAGTGATGGGATCGGTGGTGATGTCTTGGATGGTGGTACGAACTATAGTCGTCATAGTCATCATCTTTTGAATAGTTGTAAGAACTATCGTCGTCAGAATGATGGCGTGGGTGGTGGGACGAACTGTATTCGTAGTCGTCAGAGTAATTTGTATACACAGAGTAAGCTGAAGCTATTTGAGTTTGGGCCAGAAGTCCTAGCAAAACTCCAATACTTGCAAAATTTAAGCAAGTATATTTCACGCTTGTTCTCAAATCAGTTGTTAATTGCTGTATATAGCATTCAATATCTTGTAGATAGCACTCAATATCTATGGTTTCACCTTCATTGGCAACTACTATATTGGCGTAGGTAAGGTACTCCATAATGCGCTCCTGAAGATTGGTGTGAGGGATAACGAACGAAGAATGCCGATGACAATATCAATTGCTATAGCGTTTTTCCTAACTGTACACAGCCTTATGGTTTTAAATGAACTGATAGAGACTCAAGATGGTTGTAGCAATTGATATTTTTGTTATGTGCTTATATTTAAGCATTAGTTGGCGCAGTATTTCAATAAAAAATTCCAATTAATCACTTCAGATTAATTACTACAAGTTAAGAACAGGCTTCTGGTTTTTTTGTGGTCAATTTCAAATTAATGTTAAGTTTTTAAGAATAATCTGGAGCCAAACTGAAAGCTGGAATGGTACAAGCTGTAGCAAATTTCTTAAATGACCTACGTATGCTATATAACACAAACAGAAACCGACACGTAGATAACAACAAAGTCTGATATGAGCCATCAGTAGGTACTCCAAGTACCATTCCTAGTAAATACGCTAAATGGTGGATTTCAAGAGTATTTAATTTCCCTATTGAACATTATGACTAACTCTGCCATTTCTCAAGCTCAAGGAAACACCCAGATAGTAACCTTAGCAAAGGACCCCGCGATCGCTCTAATTGTCCAAGCAAGTGGTCTTCTACTGGTATATCTGCTTCAAATATCCCTAGCGCAATGGATGGGTAGGACAGAATATGGTATTTATGAATATGTCATGTCTTGGTCACTACTGTTAGCGATTCCGGCTGGACTTGGGTTGCCTCATACGATTCTGCGTTTAACAACCTCTAATTCTGATAATTAGCATGTTTAAGGTCCTGCGGGCATAGCTAAGTATCGCGTGTCTCGAAAGGAACTTAGCGTCCCGCAGGGAACTAGTGCTGTATCAAATCGCGCGATCGCTCTTATTTAGGAATGTAGTCAAAAGTATCGGGGTTTGGACCAATGCGACCGTGCTCACCCTTATCGAGTTTGGATATCGTCTCAATATCACTGGGATCGAGTTCAAAGTCAAACAGGTCAAAGTTCTCCTTCATGCGTGGTGGTGTCACCGACTTCGGAAACACGATATCACCACGTTGGATATGCCAGCGCAACACAACCTGGGCCGGGGTCTTGCCTATTTTCTGAGCTATTTGATTGATGGTGGGATCATGCAAGACCTTCCCCTGGGCGAGTGGTGACCACGCCTCGGTAGCGATTTGATGTGCCTGATCGTAGCTACGTACCTCTTGATTGCTGAAGTAGGGATGTACCTCAATCTGGTTTATCGCCGGAACTATCTCCGTCTCATCGGCAAGCCGTTTCAAGTGTGCCGTTTGGAAGTTCGATACTCCAATTGATCGAGCACGACCATCACGATGGAACTCCTCAAGTGTCTTCCAAGTCGAGACGAAGTCCCCATCGTATAGTGTGGGTAAAGGCCAGTGAATGAGGAACAGATCCACATAATCCAAGCCAAGGTCAGATAGGGTGGTTTCGAAGGCTTTACGGGCGTCATCTGGTCGATGGAATCCATTGTTAAGCTTGCTAGTGACGAAGATATCACCGCGTTCCAGACCAGAGGTGCGGATGGCCTCACCCACTTGCTTCTCGTTTCCATACATTTGTGCAGTATCAATATGCCGGTAGCCGATTTCAAGGGCCTTGCTTACTGCTTCTACAGCATCCTTTGGATCAATTTTGAAGACCCCAAATCCAAGCTGCGGGATGGTATGGCCGTCATTGAGGGTGATGTTCTTAACTGCACTCATAGTTGTTTAACGTTGCTGGTGAAATATAAGGTAAAAGCGAAATTTCGCCAATTCTATGTCATGGCATCAGCCCAGCCATATACCTACAGTAATATTGTCTAGAGCGACGAATTAGTTGCGTCAAGTTTTGGAGCTCTAATGTTAAAAGCGCTGGGGTGGAACTTTACAACTTTTTTAAAAAAACAATAACTACCGGAGTATGAAAAAAGACAAAAATGAAAAAACTAATTTTTAACTCTTTATTACTATTGCTATGTTTAGGAAATAAGGCTCACGCTGTTGAAGGTATGTGGCAACCAGAACATTTACCAGACTTAGAAGCACAATTAAAAAAATCTGGTCAGCAATTCAATCCTCAAGAGTTAACAAATTTAGTAGATCGCTCTATGGCTGCCGTGATTAGTTTAGGTGGCTGTACAGCATCATTTGTTTCCCCTTCTGGGTTAGTATTAACCAATCATCACTGTGCCTATAATTCGATACAGTACAATTCCAAAGCATCAAATAATTTACTTCAAAAAGGCTTTTTAGCTAAAACATTAAGTGAGGAATTACCCGCTGGTCCTGGTAGCAGAATATATATTAACGTTGCTGCTCTTAATGTGACTGATGCAGTGAATAAATCTGTTAGTAACAATCAAACTGGTTTGGAACGCTATCAAGCTATTACTAATAAAAAAAAGCAATTGGTTCACCAGTGTGAATTAGAAAAAGGATATCGCTGCGAAGTCTATAGTTTTTATGGAGGTTTGGAGTATTATCTGATTAAACAACTGGAAATTCGTGACGTCCGTTTAGTATATGCTCCTCCAGAAAGTATTGGCAAATTTGGCGGTGAAGCTGATAATTGGAAATGGCCCCGACATACAGGAGATTTCGCTTTTTATCGTGCCTATGTAGATAAAAGTGGTCGTCCGGCTGATTATTCCCCAGATAATGTTCCCTATCACTCCCAGCATTATCTCAAAGTCTCCCGTACTGGTGTCAAACCCAATGATTTTGTAATGGTACTTGGTTATCCTGGTGGCACTAATCGATATCGCTTAGCAGAAGAAGTGGAACATACTTTCAAGTGGTATTATCCCACCAGACACAAGATGTTTGTCAGTTGGATTGAAACTATTAATCAAGCTGCTGCAAATAACCAAGATGCCAAAATTAAATATGCTAGTCGTATAAGTGGTTTGAATAATGCTGCGAAAAATTTTCAAGGTATGATGGATGGCTTCGCGCATAGTCATTTGATAGAAACTAAGCGCTTGGAGGAGTTGAATCTGGAAAAATGGATTCAAAGTAATGACCAATTACGTAACCGTTATCAAGCTAATGTAGCAAATCTTAAAGCTCTAATAGCTCGCCAGCAAGCTAACGAGAAGCAAAATTTGGCTTTAAAATATTTAGGTACATCGGATCTGTTCAATATTGCCCGCCGTCTGTACCGTTTAAGTAAAGAAAAACAAAAGCCAGATACACAAAGGGAACCAGGATACCAAGAGCGGGACTTTCCCCGATTTCAGGAGTCATTGCGTCGATTGGAACGCAGTTTTGATCCGCAAGTAGATAAAGCTGTCTGGCTCAAATTCCTGGAAGAATATGCTAAACTTCCCAGCAATCAGCATATTCCCAGCTTTGATAAAATTTTCGGTTTGGGAAACAAATTTGTTGCCCAGAAGCTAAAGAGTCAACTAGATTCTATATATCAGGAGACTTCTTTAACTGATCAGGAGACTCGGCTAAAATGGATGGATGCTGATCCAAAAGCTTTTGCAGCGAGTAACGACCCTTTTATTAAGTTAGCAGTTGCCATGTACGATGCATACACGGCTGTGGAGAAGGAAAATAAGGAAATAGAAGGTTCCATGCAACAGTTGCGGCCATTATACATGGAAGCATTAATCGCCTACTATCGCCAACAGGGTAAGCCTATTTATCCTGATGCAAATGGCACCCTGCGAGTTACCTTTGGTCGCATCCAGGGTTATTCACCAAAAGATGGTAGCTTCTATGAGCCTTTTACTACTCTGCGTGGTATTACAGAAAAATCTACCGGTGTTGAACCTTTCGATGCACCAAAGAAAGAATTACAATTGATCGATAAAAAAAATTATGGTCGTTACTATAATCCTGTTTTAGATTCTGTTGCTGTTAATTTTCTCAGTGACGTAGATATTACTGGTGGTAACTCTGGTTCTCCTACTGTCAATAGTAAAGGGGAACTGGTGGGCTTAGCCTTTGACGGTATCTATGAAACTATTATCAGTGATTGGGCGTTCACTAAAAATGCTAGTGCTATCCATGTAGATATTAGTTATATGCTATGGGTCATGGAATACTTAGATAATGCTAGAAATTTACTGGGTGAAATGACTGTAGAGGAGAAATGATTCTCCTGCTCGTTGCAAAGTTAGCTCAGTGCCTACAACTCCTGCACTCTGATGACAGGTTCTTAGTTTGACAATACCACCAAAAGGTGCTGGTTGTGTAATTCCTAATGCTCTTAGCTCAACTGCCAAGTTACGGGTGAGCATTTTGGCTCCACCTTTACTAGTACAGTGAGCAGTAAAATTAGGAAATGGTAATTCTTCAAATTATTGAGGTATTTCTCAGCAAAAATTAAAAATTAGTATTTCATCTAAAAAAAGAATTTTCTTGTTAATGATTAAAGCAATTGATAATAAAACTTTACAAAACCAAATGTGGCAACGTGAGCGACGAGCGATCGCACTTTTATCTTCTTTGAACTATCGGACTGGGGAGCTAAGTAGCTATCTGCATAACGTAGCCTGTGGAGTCAGTGAGTTACTGAATGTAGATTGGTCAGTAGTAACATTGTGTCAAAAAGGATTTGAGAGGGTACTAGCCAGCAATCTAGAAATGAGCGGGGGCGAACAAGTTTATTTACTACATGGTACACTCACAGGTACTGTTGTAGAAACTGGCCGATCCTTAGCAGTGGAAGATGCCAACAAACACTCAGAATATGGCAAAGCTCCAGACGGTTATTGCGCCTATTTAGGAATACCTTTGCGGACTACCGAAGGCGAAGTAATTGGTACTATCTGCTCTTTTCATCATCAGCCACGGCAGTTTAGCCAAGAAGAAATTCAACTGGGAGAACTGTTTGCTGAACGTGCTGCTACAGCTATTGATAATTACCAATTATACGAGGAACAGCGACAATTTAATCAAATGCTTGAGATTGAAGTAGAAAAACGCACAGCAGAATTACGGGCGGTACAAGCCCAACTTGTAGAACGGGAACGACTAGCAGCTATTGGTGAATTTGCATCGATGATTGTACATGAAATTCGCAATCCTTTGACGACAATGACCATGGGATTGAAGTATTTTCAAAAAACTGCTTTAACTGAATCAGCGCTAGAGCGATTATCATTAGCACTTGGTGAAGCTAGTCGATTAGAAAACCTCTTGAGTGAAATTTTGCTTTATGCCAAACCTCATGTGTTGCAGCTGTGTGAATTCGATGTAAATAAATTTATCGGTGAGTTATTAAATCACATGAATGATATGCCGGAAGCAGTTTCGCGGAAAATTGAATTTATTCCTGCGTCAGTTCCAATCAAAATCTCAGGTGATAAAGATAAGCTCAAGCAAGTTTTTATTAATATTGTTCGTAATGCCTGTGAAGCAGTTTCTCCAGGAGATATCGTTAAATGGGAAGTAGACATTGCATCTTTAGAGCGTGTTTGCATAAATGTTTGCAATGCTGGCGAACCAATTCCTCCAGAAGTTTTATCAAAACTAACTCAACCATTCTTCTCTACAAAACCTAGTGGCACTGGACTAGGGCTAGCTATCACTAAACGCATCGTTAACGCTCATGGTGGAGAATTATCTATTCACTCTGATAGAACAACAGGTACTACAGTAAGCGTACAATTACCGATAACTCATCTTCAGAGCGCTTAAATTTAGTTCTGGTTGGATCCAAATTTGTCAAAGATACTCTAGGACAAGAATTGATAGCTTGATTTTAGAGGGTTGGCATGATTTCTTGAGAAAATGCTGAGAATTTACTAAATCTAATTAACAGAAAAATTCATCAAAATCATGAAATAGCTTCAATAGTCTCTCAGTTCTGACTGCGATAGTTTAGCTGTTCGAGATAAGCTAAACATCTAGGAACTACTATGAAACTGGCACCTTTAATCACAACTGTTGCTTTGACTGGCTTTTTAACTTTTTGGGAAGCACCCTTAAAAGTAATTAATCCTGCATTAATACAAGCATCAGCTCAGGAACTATCTGTAAATCAAAAAATAGACTTGATCACTAAGAATAAAGATAAAATTGGTAGTGGAGACCAGTTACGCCGTTTTTTCTTCGGTGATTTAGAGCCAATAGGTATCCAGCCCGGTGGAGCCGGACATGTAGTAAATCTTTATAACAAAGCTAATAATGTTACATTTTCTTACTGTACAACCTATGATGTCGTTGTGGCTGTCAAAAAGGGTAAGATAACCAAGTTTGAACCTAATGAAGTGAAGTAGCAGTCCAAACAAAAAAATTGCAGATTGGTAGGGATCTTTCTGCCATCTGCCTTCACTCGCGTAGCGCATAACCTACACCACGTACTGTATGAACTAAACGTTTCTCGTTATTTTCTTCCAACTTGAGCCGTAAATAACGGACATAAACCTCAATAATATTAGAATCGCCCATAAAATCGTAACCCCAAACTTTTTCTAAAATTTGGTCTCTAGTAAAAACTTGCCGGGGATGTGAAAGCAGATATTCTAATAAGTCAAACTCTTTTGCTGTTAACTCAATTGCACGCTTACCGCGAAATACCTCACGAGTGCGGCGGTTTAAACTCAAGTCTTCAAACTGCAATAAATCTTCATCAGTTTCTTGAGTACGGCGCAGATGGGCGCGGATTCTTGCTAATAGTTCTTCAATACTGAAAGGCTTAACTATGTAATCATCGGCTCCTGCATCTAATCCTGCGACGCGATCGCTTACTTCGTCTTTGGCTGTCAACAATATCACTGGTACTTTGTTTCCCGTAGCCCGCAAGCGGCGACAAAGTTCTAAACCTGTTAACCCTGGCAACATCCAATCTAAAATGGCTAAGTCTAAGGTTAATTCCCGTGCCAGCGTCAAACCGGCTATACCATCATGGGCTACACTGACCTTATAACCTTCGCTACTCAATTCTAATTCTATAAATCGCGCTAGTTTAGCTTCATCTTCTACAAGCAGAATATGTGCAGCCATAATTTATGTTCCTATTACTGGTAGTTTGATAATAAAAGTGCTGCCATAACCAGGTTCTGAACGAACTCCCACCTGTCCCCCTATGCGTTCCACTAGTCGCTTGACGATGGATAAACCTAAGCCTGTTCCTCCAGTAGCACGAGTACGAGATATATCTACTCGGTAAAATGGTTCAAAAATGCGCGACTGTTCCGCCAAAGGAATGCCACACCCCTTGTCAATAACTTGAATCACCGCCCAACCATCAGCCTGAGTTAGCTCTAAAGTAACTGGTTTATCCATGTCCGAGTATTTAACTGCATTATTAATCAAATGATTTAACATCTGCATGAGCTGGGTGCGTTCCGCTTTTACTTGAATGGGAAACGGCGGGAGTTCCAGCAAAATTGCCCGATCCTCAAATTTTTCGCTCATCTGTGCCATTTCTGCAACCACATCATTGAGGATCAGTTCTTCAGTTTGCAAGGGCATGGCACTACTACCAGCTCGTGCTAAATCGAGTAGGTCTTGTAATATATGATTCATCCGTTCTGCGTCAGCAACTGCCATTGCTAAAGCTTCTTTTTGGGAAGAAGCTAAATTATGACTACGTTGCCAGGTTCTTTGCAAATAAGCATAAACCATGCTTAGCGGTGAGCGCAACTCGTGCGCTAAGTCGTTGGTAAACTGTCGCTGCTGTTCTCTAACTTCTGAAAGCCTGATTAATAAATCATTCCAAGTTTTGGCGATCGCTTTCACTTCACTGAGTGTTCCAGTTAACTTTGGTTGATAGGGATTCAATTGTTGACCGTAGGTTGCTGCCCATTGATTCATCTGTTTTAATGGCAACAGCGATCGCTTGACAAATAGAATAACGATAATTGTAGTTATAGCCAGAGAAAAAACGCTCATCATTCTCAGAGTTTTACTCAGTGTTAACAATTGGGAGTAATTATGAGAGTTCCCATATTGTTGGGAACTGAGCATAAAATAGTGTCGTATTTCCCAATCAGCCGCAAGAGTAAAACTCATCAATCCTAAAGTATAGATAATGATAATGCCTATAGTCAAACGAAATTGTAATGAAAATGGATCAATTCTGACTATGGCAACTCTCATTACTTTATTCTTCAATATATTTACAATATTCATAGGAATAACTCATAAAGCTTTTTTCTCCTAAAACCCCAAAGTTACTTATTATCTTTAATACAATTTTTTCTCATTATACCGTAAATCTTGCTTCTTGCTCTCAATCTCTTTTAAACAAGCTTTTTAAAACTAAATGGGAAAACTCAGGGTCCCCATCTGCGCCAATGAGCTACATGATGTAAAGCTTCTTGTAATCTAATTTCTTGTTCGGTGAAATTTGTCATCATAGGATTGAGCTTCAGTAATTTACTATTTGAAGTATCCTGTTTTTGTCCAATTTATAGCTGAAGTTTTAATTAAATTATCGAGAGATATTGCTAAGTATAAATCTAGAATAAACTCAGCAAAAACTTATGTTAATTTTAATTAGCGACTAACCCCGAAGCGAAAACCTCGACAAAAGTGTGGGGGATTTGATAGGAAATTGAGGACTAGATTCTCCTCATTAGTGCAAAGTTAGCTCGGTACGTACAACTCCTGCACGCTGATGACGGGCTAAAACTTTGACAATACCACCAAAAGGTGCACGTACGATCCATTCCACCTTCGCTCTGTCATTGGTAGGATCTGCATGTCGTCTAATGGGTGCTGAAGGTTTGTAGGCACGTCCCTCTAGTTGACCTACTTCTTCACGCGGTTTGCCAATCTCTAAGGTTGCACCGATAGGCAATTCAATTTCACATATACAGCCTCTCACCAGCTTTTTCTCTAAAGCTTTTTCTGTAACGTAAGTGGGTAGCCAGCCTGTATTTTGTATCACCAGCCGCACCCGATATGTATCGTTACTTAAATTATCGACTCTTGCTTCATAGATTTCTAAGTAGGGAGAAACTAACAAATGCCACAGTGACACTCCCACACTCCTGCAAGCGGTCACGGTGGGCTTCTGCCGTTCCATCAACACTGTTTTTAGACGCAGTGGCTAGCTTACGCAGAACTTGCAGAACTTCATTCCTGGTACTCGGTGTCTTTCCCAGTCCTGCTGTTTAAAGTCAGGAACGTGTCCTGCCCGACCCGGGAGATGCAAGCAATCAAGACTACCTATTTCCCTTGAAGATTTTACACACCGGAGGTAGTTCGCACAAAGCTATTTACTTCCCGGTGAAACCCGTTAGGGTCGAGGTGTACATTACTGTAGCACCCCTCCCATCCGAAACCGTGCATGTCACTTTCATGTCACACGGCTACTCAGTGTGTTGTCCTTTTGTCATTCCGGACTTCCTGACCTTAAACCCTTTAAAGAATGGAATATCATTAACCCATTCCCAGTCAAGTTTTTCCCAAAATTGAGAAAGTTTTTCTAG
>NZ_JAAKGC010000022.1:0-34590 GCF_017591665.1 Aetokthonos hydrillicola CCALA 1050
CTACCAGTTGGTATACTGCATGTCAAGAAGGTCGCGAATACAAAGGTGAGTTTCGCATCTTCACCTCAGCAGGAATTGAGCGTTGGGTTTATGTCTCGTCATCCCCAATGCTTTGTGAGCAATGCCAAGTTATTGGGTATGTTGGGACACTAGAAGATATCACTGATCGTAAACAAGCAGAAGAAGAACACATTAAGTTGATCCGTGAGCAAACAGCACGAGAAGAAGCTGAGACAGCAAATCGCCTTAAGGATGAGTTTTTAGCAACCCTTTCCCACGAACTTCGTACACCCTTAACGTCAATACTTGGCTGGGCTAAAATACTGCGCCAGAGGAAACTCGATGAACAAGCTATTGATCGAGCCCTAGAAACAATTGAACGTAACGCGTCTTTACAAGCACGACTCATTGAGGATATTTTAGATGTCTCACGGATTATTCGCGGTAAGCTTCAATTAACTCTTTGCCCTGTTAACCTAGTGAGCGTGATTTCAGGAGTTTTAGATTCTGTACATCTTGAGGTAGAGGCAAAAAACATTCAGCTTGAATTTATAACTTCCTCCTCCGCAGGAGAAATGGAAAGAGGGAGAGATGAAAAGACTTTGTCGCATTCCTCTTTTATGTCTTCTCCTTTCCTCGTATCAGGTGACTCCAGGCGGTTACAGCAAATCATTTGGAATTTAATTAACAACGCAATTAAGTTCACATCTGAGGGTGGAAGAGTGGAGGTAAAATTGTCATTAGCCACAAAACAGGCTCAACATATCCAAGGAAAATCTTTCCCCTTGTCTACCTCGTCCCCTCCGTATGTCCAGGTGACTGTCACTGACACAGGTAGTGGTATTAGCCCAGATTTTCTTCCTCATGTTTTTGAATACTTTCGTCAAGCCGATGCTTCTATAACTAGAAACCAAGGGGGATTAGGGCTTGGATTAGCGCTTGTCCGCTCTTTAGTGGAAATGCACGGAGGACAAGTCCATGCACACAGCGCAGGAATCGGACAAGGAGCAACTTTTATTGTAGAGTTACCTCTTTTAGCAGCACCAACTAAGGGAGATTCGTTAAACGAGGCAAAACTCCACAAAACCCTCTAACTAAGCAGAATTAATGAGATTAACTGCTAGAACTAAATCAAAGTCATGCAAATACAATGCCTTTAAATAGCAACTAACCATCATGCATCTAGCTCAAGTATGGGACAACAATCCATCTTTAGGTCAACAGACAAAGTTATGTAGTATGCTTCAATATGGTCATGGTAAGTTAAAAATACCTACTCCGTGTTTCACTGTGTTAAGATTCATTACAGGTAAAAGAGTATGGCTGAATCATACTTAGAGACTCAACAGCAGGGCTTGCCAGAAATGATCAACCGGATTTTGAAACTCATTAGCTCTAGCTTAAAGAGCTTTCTCCAATCAACAGACAGCTTCCGTCCACTGGTAGTAAGCAGTTAATATTTCGACTACCATTCTGACTCATTCTCTCTATCACTTTTCAGACATTGCTTACTAGTGCCTCATATTGATGTATCTGCCGCTTACCCGACCAAGAGCTAGCGGCAGCACTCCCATGAACGTTAGTACATTAACGAGAGTTATCCTATTATGACACAATATCAAGTTCCTTCTTCAAGAACTAAGCAGTTTCCTTCAAATCAACAGCCAATTTGGCAAAAGGACAAAACGAGTAATTGGGTTGTGAATACTCACTTACCCGTTAGTTACAAGATAGTTGAGAGCGAAGATCTATTTGATATCGAAAATCAAAATCTTCTCTTTTTGGACTGTAACCCGCCAAAACCTCCAATTCGCAGGTTGGTAGTGATAGATGAGAGGGTATACTCACTCTACGGTGAACGCATTCATAAGTACTTTCATGCTCATGCTGTTGAGCACCATGTGTTACCTCTGCCCATATCTGAGCAGCACAAAACTATGGATGCAGTGTTCCAGATTTTAGAAGCACTAGTCAAATTTGGGATTGTTAGGCGACACGAGCCATTAATTGGTATTGGCGGTGGGGTTCTGCTTGACATTGTTGGTTTAGCAGCCAGCCTTTATAGACGAGGAATTCCTTATATTCGCATACCAACAAATTTGATGGCTTTAATCGACGCCAGTGTTGGAGCTAAGACAGGAATTAACTTTTTAGGTTATAGGAACCGTATCGGTACATACTACCCCCCTATAGCAGCGTTCCTTGATAAAACTTTTCTGCAAACTGTAGATACTCGTCACATTTCCAATGGATTGGGAGAGATACTCAAGATGGGAGTTGTAAAGGATAGAAAACTGTTTGAACTCCTCGAGGAGTACGGCGAGCAATTGGTAGAAGAAAAGTTTCAAGGTTCAGGTGTACCAAATCTAGTTATTCAACGTTCTATCGAAGGGATGGTAGAAGAATTAGAACCGAATCTCTGGGAAAAGCAATTAGATCGACTTGTAGATTTTGGTCACTCTTTTAGTCCATTAGTAGAGATGAGAGCACTACCGGAACTCTTGCACGGCGAAGCTGTAGCTTTGGATGTATTATTTTCTTCAATCCTTTCTGTTCAGCGTCGTTTATTGAGCGCTGAAGATCTCGAGAGAATAATCCGTACGATGAAGCTACTTAGACTTCCCTTATCACATCCACTCTTTTGCGATTCCATTTTATTGTCTGAAGCTTTAGAGGATACAATTCGACATCGCAATGGACTTCAACGACTGCCATTACCTATTAGCATTGGCTACGCAAATTTCTTTAATGATGTAACATTTGAAGAAATTGATTCAGCCGCATCTAAGATGAAACAGTTGCAGTTCTAAAGGTTCTAAAGTATTCACTATTAGTGATCACCACTGTGGGATAATTGTATAACCTTGTTTTCAATCTATCCCACACTGAATTAGACTGATTGTAAAAATTTCAACAGAGAGAGGGTAAAGCATATGATCATCAAAGGCTAGATTGATAAAATTTGCTGAAACAAATGCACATCAAACTTCAGATTCAAAAGCGAAACGAGACGATAAAGTATTAACGTCAGCCGATTATTAGAAAGGTATAGCTATTTTATGATGAGCAATAAATCTATCCTACCTGTGCCACCTTATAAAGCATTAATTTTCGATTGTGATGGCACTTTAGCTGATACCATATTCCTTCATTTTCAAACCTGGGCAGATGCTATGCGTCCTTTTGGGTTCGAGTTAACAAAAGAATGGTTCTATGAGCAAACTGGTTTATCTGCTATGGAACTTATAAAGACTATCAACAATACATTCGACCATGAACTTGACCCATTATTAGTCACTAGCAGTAAGGAGAAACTGTACAGAGAATTAATACATACAGTTAAGGAAATCCAAGCAGTGACTGATATTGTGAGAACACACTGCGGAAAAACCCCTATGGCAGTTGCTTCAGGCAGCAATCGTTCTATAGTTCAAGCAACGCTCAGTGTCATTGATCTGCTTGATTTATTCGATACAATCGTAACCATAGATGATGTCCCAAGGGGAAAACCATGTCCCGATATTTTTCTAGAAGCTGCTGAACGTTTGAAAGTTTCTGCAACAGATTGTATTGTTTATGAAGATAGTAATGGGGGTTTAGAAGCTGCTCGCCGTGCTGGAATGCGTGCAATTGACATACGAATTCTTTGGAATTCTTCTAGTTTTGCTAGTGTCTAAGCAAACGATAAAATTATTTACCACTTCTGTTCTAAATAATTTCAGTTTAGGGATTAGAGAAACTTTAACAAAGGATTTCCTAATATGAATAATTCACAAAAACAGGTGGCCTTAATTACCGGTGGAGGCTCAGGGATTGGTCGTGTGACAGCGCTTGTACTAGCACAAAAAGGTATTCGCGTGGTGCTAGGTAATCGTCGAAAAGAGCTTGGTGAAGAGACAGTAAATCTCATTAGAGATGCTGGCGGTGAAGCAGTATTTCAGCAAACTGACGTCTCTAAGGCTGCTGATGTTAAAGCATTGATGGAAAAGGCAGTAGAAACTTTTGGTCGGATAGACTTTGCCTTTAATAACGCTGGAGTGGGCGCAGCATCTTTACTAGCCGAGCAGAATGAAGAAGATTTTGATTATCTTTTCAGTGTTAATGTCAAAGGTGTTTGGTTGAGCATGAAGTACGAAATCCAGCAGATGCTCAAACAAGGTCATGGAATTATAGTAAATAACATCTCAGTGCATGGATTCAGAACAATCTTTCCTGGAGTTTCTATCTACACAGCCACCAAACACGCGGTTCTTGCTTTAACTAAAGCAGCAGCATTTGAGTACGCTAAATATGGTATTCGTGTTAATGGAATTGCTCCAGGACCGATAGAGACAGATATGCTCAAAGCTTCGGCAGATACAATTGGAGGAATCGAAACTTGGAGCAATATGCTGCCAATGAAAAGGATAGGAAAACCGGAGGAAGTCGCGAACTCTGTACTTTGGCTTTTCTCAGATGCAGCTTCGTTTATTAATGGTCACATTTTAGCAATTGATGGTGGGTTTCTAGCCCAGTAGATAGCTATTCAGCTTTTAGTGGGCGTGAGGATAGGTTGAGTTTTTACAGATTCAAGGAGTAGATTTTGATGAGCGTGAACTACGACTACGTAATTGTCGGTGCAGGAGCTGCTGGCTGTGTTCTGGCTAATAGAATTACAGCAGACTCAAATACAACTGTACTTCTTCTGGAAGCTGGCGGAAATGACCAAAATCAAACAGACATTATTACTCCTTCAGCTTTTCTCACATTATTGAAAGGTTCTAATGATTGGGCTTACTATACAGAGGAGCAATCTCAACTTAATAGTCGAAGAATATACTGGCCTAGAGGTAAAGTATTAGGTGGTTCTAGCTCCATCAACGCTATGGTTTACATTCGAGGTAACAAAGCAGATTTCGATCATTGGCAAGATTTAGGCAGTGAAGGTTGGAGTTTCTCTGATGTATTACCATACTTTAAAAAAGCCGAAAACTATGAAAATGGAGATCCTTTGTATCACGGTATAGCAGGACCTTTGAATGTGAGTAATCTTCTCAGACCTAACGAGCTTTCTCAGATCTTCATCAAAGCAGGTATTGAAGTTGGTCTATCTTTTAACAAGGATTTTAATGGCATCCAACAAGAAGGTGTAGGGCTTTATCGGGTGAACCAGTTGAACGGCAAGCGTCATAGCGCTGCTGCTGCCTACTTACATCCTTGTTGGAAAAGACCGAATCTGACTCTTAAAGAGAACGCTCAAGCTACTCGCATACTTTTTGAGAATAATCGTGTTATCGGTCTCGAGTATATCCAGAATCAAAATATCCAGACTATTAAAGTGAATAAAGAGGTGCTGCTATGCGGTGGAACAATTAACTCCCCACAACTTTTAATGCTTTCTGGTGTTGGTTCGGCTGAACAATTAAAGAATCTGGGCATTCCTGTAGTTACGGATATACCAGGCGTCGGACAGAATTTACATGACCACATACAAGTATTCGTGTCTTATGAGAGTAAGCAACCAATAGATGTAGATATTGCTTCTAACATTGGTGAGGCAGGAGGATTTACCAAAACTAAACCTGAGTTGTCTGCACCTGACTTGCAACTTATTTTTGTTCCAGTTCCCGATTTGAACTACCGGACTAGCTCCAAAAGTCAAGGTTTTGCAATTGGAACAGCACTCACCTATCCGAAGAGCCGAGGATATCTTGCCTTACGCTCAAACAATCCTTTTGACCCACCAATTATTCAGCCTAACTATCTTGGTGTTAGAGAAGATTTAGACGTTTTGGTAGAAGGAGTCAAGCTCGTTCGTAAGATAGCAAGTGCCAGCGTATTCGATGCATTCCGTGGTCAAGAGAAATTTCTAGGTTTCGCCGAAATTTCCGATTATATTCGGGCAATGGCTGAAACTCAATTCCATCCCGTGGGTACTTGTAAAATGGGTAACGATCATATGTCAGTTGTAGACGCTCAGTTGCGAGTGCATGGGGTTGATGGTCTACGAGTGATCGATAGTTCAATCATGCCTGTAATCACTAGGGGAAACACCTACGCGGCTACTATTATGATTGCAGAGAAGGCCGCTGACATTATTGGTAAGTAGAGCGAGACCGATTGGTGACAGAAAAATTTCTAATAAACAAAGTCAAAGAAGTTTGAAAAATGAACCAGAGACAACAGCGAAGATTACATTGGGGTGTTATGGGTGGAGCCTGGATAAATTGCCTATTTATTCCGGGTCTGAAAACAGCTAATAATGCTATCTTGATGGCAATTGCTAGCCGCAACCAAACTAAAGCTGAAGCTATTGCTGCTCAATATGATGTGCCTAAAAGTTATGGAAATTATGCAGCACTCCTGACAGATCCTGAAATTGAAGCAGTCTATATTCCTCTGCCTAATACCTTACATATCGAGTGGGCTATGCGTGCCATCGCTGCAGGCAAACATGTACTGGTGGAAAAACCCTTAGCGCTCGAGCCCAACGCCATCACTCAATTAGAAAAGATGTCAAAATCTGCTGGCGTACTAGCAATGGAGGGCTTTATGTACCGTTTTCATCCCCAGCACACTCGCGTAAAAATGCTTATAGATAGCGGTGCTATTGGTGAGCTTATGGCGGTTCGCGCTACTTTTGCTTTCCCTGTTAGCGGTCAAACTTACAACATTCGATTAGAGAAAGAAATGGGTGGTGGTGCGACTTGGGACTTGGGTTGCTACGGTGTTAATGTTGCACGCTGGTTTTTTGATGATGAGCCACTAGCTGTTTATGCTGAGGCCACATCACGACCCGGTTATACTGTTGATACCAGCGTTACTGCCATACTCGATTTCGGTCACGGTCGTCGTGCAATCCTCGACCATAGTCTTGATTATGGTCCACGTTCCACTTATGAGTTGCAAGGTACCAAAGGTTCAATTGCTATCGAAAATTTATGGCAGACGCCTGATAAATCAGCCATCATTTATCTTCGCTCTGGCACAGAACTGCACCAAGAATTAGTCTCTGCTGGCGATCATTTTCAACTCCAAATTGAAGCTTTTAGTCAGGCTGTCATTACCAATCAACCCGCTCCATACTCACTAGCGGATGCTAGAGCAAACACTCTTGCTTGTCTTGGCGTTCTCAAGTCAATTACGGAAAATCGCCGAGTTAGTTTGGCTGAGGTCACTTCTGATTTTGAGCGGAGAGAGAGTAAAGCTTTATCCAGTCAAAAATAAAATATGTTGAGAATACAGAACATGAAATTGCTTAGAGCTTTCGTGTTAGCTATGCTGACTACTATTAGTGCTGCTACTCCTACTTTGGCAGAAACCTTTCAAAAATCATCTTCTCACAGTAGTGCAGTAGAAGGCATTGGCTTAATTGCTGGTTGTGGAACTACCTTCGCCGCTCTCCCGGACTTTATTACTATGCTAAAGAGACGCTCTACCAAAGGTTTCAATCCTCGGATGGCTGCGATTACAGGTATATTTCAGGTCATTTGGGTGGTGTATGGCTATCTGATTGCTGCACCTGCTGTAATTACCTGGAATGTTATAGGTGTTACTACTAATGCTACAACTGTTATCGCTTATATCCACTTTAACAATGTACAAAAAGCTTCTCAAAAAACAACTTTCAAACAATAGAGCCTCTGCCTTACGCCAGGGTATTTTCCTGCAGCCACAAAGAAGCAGTATGAGCTAAAAAAGACATCGAAAAGCTTGGAATTCCAGTTACTAGTACTGGGCTTATGCCTTCCGTTCACACCAGTCGGTAATATGAAGGAAGGCATTTTTACTACTTATAAGAAAGTAGGCTGAAAACCCTGTGGCTTTAGCCCAGGGATGAAAGCGCTCTAGTTGCCCTTTAGGGCTGAGTGATACCATCAATCTCGTTGCTGTGCAATATAAGCTTTTACGGATTCTGTAGAAATGTTACCAGCAGTAGACACAAAATAGCTAGGAGTCCATAAGGTTGGTAGCTTCAAAAGTTCTGGGAATTCTTTTCGCAAATGATGAGATGCCCTTCCCTTAATACGATTCATCATAGTAGACGGGTTGTCCGTAGGTTTAGCGTTAAGAAAAAGATGAACATGGTCGGGCATGATTTCCATTGCTATAATCTTCCATCTGTTTTCGTTGCACACTTCACAAATAACTTGCTGAAGTCTCTCAGCTATTGTGCCTATTAAAACTTTCTTTCTACGTTTAGGGATAAAAACAAAGTGATAGTTAAGCAATGAAACAGCATTACCCTCGTGCCGATATTCGTCAGGAGAAAATTTAGCCATATTTCTGTAATTTTAGCTTGCGTTTTGTATAAGAACATTGTAGAATAAAATAAGCTCATCAACAATGAGGTGATAATACTTGCTAACAAACTATGTGTACAAGCTACGCCCTAATGTCGGGCAATCAAACGAAATGAATCATTGGCTTGATATGCTGAGAAGCCAATACAATTGGTCTTTGGCTGACCGCATTTCACAGTATAATCAACAATTCATTCAAGGTGATTACTCCGATACGAGAACCAAGGGAGAAGCTTGTCCATTAACATGTTTTGTTAGCAAGAATGGTGCTAGTGGTGAACCTTGGAAAGACAGCAAGGTTGATAAGGATGGAAATTTAAAAAATCCTCGCCGTAGCGCAGGGGATATCCAGATTACACAGTTACCAATACTTAAAAAAGCTAGACCCTGGTACGCGGACATTGACTCTACGGTACTACAGCAGAACGTTAAGAGACTGGATAAAGCTTACGAAAACTTCTTTAATGGTAGTGGTTTTCCAAAGTTTAAAAATCGTTCAACTTTCTCATCGTTCACTTACACGGTAGGAATTAAAGTTCAAGGCAATAAAATTTACTTGCCTAAAATTGGTTGGATGAGATTTTTTAACTCTAGGCCAATACCATCTGGATTCACTATCAAAGCTGCAACTATTCGTAAGCGTCAAGATGGTTGGTACGTGTCGGTGAGAATCGAAGATAAAACCGTACCTGATTACGTCCTTAAACCCTTAACAGAAATTAAATCTGTGTTGGGTTGTGATCTGGGAATCACCAAACTCGTACATTTGTCCGATGGTCATCAAGTTAAAAATCCTAAGTTTTCAACCAACAAGAAAGTTAAACGCAGGCTGAAGATTAGACAGCGTAGAGTCAATCGAAAAGTTAAAGGTAGCAAGAATCGGAAAAAAGCAGCAGCATTAATTGGTAAGCTACATAAAAAAATCTCAAACAAGCGTCAAGCCTACCAATGGGAAGTAGCTAATTTAATTTCTTCTAGAAAAGTCGATGCTATTGCTGTTGAAGATTTAAACGTTTCTGGAATGCTCAAGCGTTGCCGTCCAAAAGTCGATGAAAAAGGACGATTCTTAAGCAACGGTCAGAGTGCTAAGAAAGGTTTAAATCGTAGTATTTCAGATGCTAGCTGGAACGAGTTAACTCAGAAAATCGATTACATGGCTGTGAAGTCAGGAAAGATTTTAATCAAAGTGAACCCAAAACATACAAGTCAAAAGTGTAACGTTTGCGGTCACGTTGATGCTAGCAGTAGGGATAAAGAAAAGTACATTTGTGTAGCTTGCGCTCACATGGCTCATGCTGACATAAATGCAGCTAAAAATATTAAAGAACTCGCTATATTTAACATAGCGAGTGTTGTACGGGGGGACTCTCCGGAACAAGGGTCACGAGACTCTAAACGCCCGAAAAAACGTAAGGAGAAATCAGTACGCCGAAAAGGCAAACGTACTGAGCCTGGGAACTTGAGCAATCAAGATATTGAGAGACTTGTCTCTTAAGAATCTGCGCGTCTTTAGACCGGAGAGTGTCAAACAGTAAGGTCAGGAAATACTTCTTGTATAGCAGGGTGAACTATGCGGCGATCGCGCACATTCACACCTTTGGCTAATCCTGGATTCTTTGCTAATGCCTCAACACCAAAATTAGCCAACTGCATTACATATGGTAGTGTACTGTTGTTAAGCGCTTGGGTTGAAGTCCAAGGTACTGCTCCTGGCATATTAGGAACGCCATAATGAACTACACCCTCTTCAATATATATTGGGTTCGTGTGAGATGTGGGATGTACAGTTTCTACACAACCACCTTGGTCAACAGCGACGTCCACAATAACAGAACCTGGACGCATTTGTTTTACCAAATCCCTTGATACAAGGATAGGTGCTCTGCGTCCAGGAACTAGAACCGCTCCAATGAGTAAGTCGGCATCTTTAACTGTAGTTTCAATATGGGCAGAGTTACTATACAGTAGTTCTACTCTTGAACCAAATAGAGTTTCTAAATAAGATAACCGATCAACGTTCAAATCTAAAATCTGGACGGAAGCCCCCATCCCCACGGCTATTCTAGCCGCTTCTGTACCAACGACACCGCCTCCTAAAATTACGACTTTGCCAGGTTTAACACCAGGAACGCCGCCTAATAAAACACCTCTACCACCAGAGGAACGCTCTAGGAATCTTGCACCAAATTGTACTGACAAGCGTCCAGCAATTATACTCATAGGTGTGAGTAGAGGAAGCTTGTTGATACCTGGTTGCTCTACTGTTTCGTACGCGATCGCCGTCACACCAGACTGAATTAAATACTCAGTTAATTTTCGGTCAGCTGCTAAATGTAGATAAGTAAACAATACCTGCTCTTTTTGCAGAAACTTATACTCTGTATGTAATGGCTCTTTAACTTTGATAACTAGTTCCCGATTCCAAGCAGCTTCTGGGCTAGAAACAATCTCTGCACCAGCGCTTATGTAATCATCATCTGTGAATCCTGCACCAGCACCAGCCTGAGTTTCCACAAAAATGGCATGACCATTCTCGTATAGCGCCCTCACGCTTGAAGGGCTCAACCCAACTCGAAACTCTTGATCCTTTGTTTCTTTGGGAACACCAATTTCCATTTATTACCTCTAATAATTTTTCTTTAGATTAAGTTTGTCAGTCTCATCCCCGATTGAATGAATCAGAGACTACGAATTTAGCTGATTTTTTCTTTAGCCAGCTACTGTTTTTGAAACTTTTCTATTTTATTGTTCCCAAAAGTCACGCTTCATCTTTCCTACGCGATATACCCCACCCTTCCCAAAACGATGATCTGAGTAAATTCCGTACCCCTACGGGGAAGCAAGCTACAACCCAACCTACAGAGTCTTAATGTTTATTTTATAAATTATCTCTTAGGTGATCATTTCTCAGTTGACAATAGTAATCTAATTACGTTAGGTTTCTTTAAATTTGTTTGCAATACTTATAAAGTAATTAAACAATAGCCCTAAAAGGTGACAAAAATCATTAACAAAAATTCAATAGAAAAAAAATAATTCAAGAAATCATCAAGGATGGTATTTTTAGATTAGTCGCTTTTTTGGACCAAAAAACTAGAACACCGATTCAGTAATCAGAGTCATGATCAAAAACCCAGTTTCTTGGCTCTGTAACAAGGAATATTTATTTGTGGAAGAGCTAAAAATATGCTTTTTCAATCTCGTCTTTTATTAATGAATCGGTCTTCTAGGATAAATAGGAGGCTCAAAGAAGGTGCTATATGACAAATTACAATCTCAATGTTTATGGCTAACAAGTTATTTACAGAATACCCTGAACAGGATGAGTGTAAATACTATAATCTTGTCGTTGATAAGGTGAGGAGCCACATAGATGATCTTTTTGACACTCTCCGCTCTAAAGAGACGGAGATTCTTAAGACCATGAGCGTCTTAATATCCTGTTTTCACAGGTTCCCAGGCTCAATACGTTTACCACTTAAGGCGTACTGATATCTCCTTGCAGTGTTTTGGGCGTAGACTTCCTCCCAGTCCGGGAGTAGGTTTTATTTAAATGTCTTGTACTGACATGCTCAGATCATACCACGGCAGCCTAAAGACTGCAATGAGCATTCATCCCTTGCCTAAAGTACGGAAAACGCACCTGTGGTGCTGTTCCTCAAGGGTTTTCTGCATTTTTCTTATAAAGACTCTGAGCGAGCTCTGCGAGACACCCATGCAAAAACCCACGCTGGCGTTAAAGGAACTTTAGAAATCTTTGATGTCGATGAGGACTCAATTAAACGTGAACTAAGCAAACTTACTTCATTAAACTCTAAGCAACTTAATAGTATATCTATTAAACAAGGCTTGCTAGCTCAACCAAAACAATACCCAGTTTGGTTGCGGTTCGCTAACGGGCGCACTCAAGTAAAAAATGATTACGTTGCAGATACACGCTCTATGGCGGTGAAAGTGATAGGAGTGGAAGGGGAACGGCTTATGCAAAGTTATGAGTCCAGAACCCAGGACATAGTACTGCAAAATGCAGAGATATTCTTTATTAAAAGTATTAAAGACTACTACGGTTTTTTTTGTGCTGCTGCTCAATCACAAAAAAGAGCTTTTAATTGGCTGGTGCAACATCCATTTCAGTTCCTAGCGCTTACTAAACTTTTTAAAACATGCCGCAACGGTGGCACTACCATACAAACAATACTTGATTTTTTCATAAAACTACGGGACAATACGGTGTGTTTAATAGATTGATAAGAAACAACGGTAAGTTAAGTCCACATCAAAAAAGTCAATGTATATACCTGTACCGTAATTTAAAAGGGTGTAGGCAGAACGAATTTACTTTACCGACTTGCTTATTTGCTTTCCAACAAATACAAACACAAACTTACTCCATTAATCAAAAGCTCTGAAATAGAAAATGAAACGTCTTGTTGTATGCTGTGATGGAACTTGGCAAAAGTTAGCGAATCCTTGCCCAGGTAATGTGATTAAACTTGCTCAAGCAGTCAAATCGACTGGCAGTGACGGGACTCCACAGATCGTATTTTATCAGGAGGGAATTGGAACAGAGAATGAGTCTAGCAAGATATTTGACGGTGCAACTGGAGAAGGGATTGATCAAAATATACAAGATTGCTACCGTTTTCTGAGTCTCAACTACGTTCCTGGAGATGAAATCTATCTGTTTGGGTTCAGTCGAGGTGCTTACACAGCCAGGAGTCTCGCAGGGATGATTTATTGTTCTGGTCTGCAAAATCGCTCTCATATTACCAGAGCACCTGAAGCTTACGAGCTTTATCGTAACCGAGACATTAAGCCAAAGGATCCAGCCGCAGTGAACTACCGTCAACAATACGGCGATCGCGTTCCTATAACCTTGCTCGGTTGTTTCGACACGGTTGGCGCTCTTGGTATTCCAAGTATACCTGCCTTCAAGCAGTTTACCGAACAGCTCAATAAAAGGTACCGATTTCATGACACCACTCTCAACAGAGATATACAAAATGCACTTCATGCTGTTGCGATCGACGAAACCCGGGAAGTTTTTGATGTCACGCCGATGAAGCAAAACCCTGATGCTCAAAATCAAAAAGTTATTCAAGTTTGGTTTCCAGGTGTACATGGTTGTGTTGGGGGTGGAACGGAGGAAAACAGAGGATTATCAGACGGAGCGCTACAGTGGATGATAGATTCAGTTGATCATCTGGGATTGGGGCTAGAGTTGGATCCGAGTATAATTCCTGGAGGTCTAAAACCTGATTACAATTGTCCTTTTAAAAACGATCCTGGATTCTTCATATTGGCAGGAATTAAGCTTCGCGAGGTGAGTGACAACATTGATGATCTTCACTCAAGCACAATCAAGCGTTGGAAAAGCCTCAAGGATTATCGTCCCAAAAATTTAGAAAAGCTTGCCGCTAAACTTAATTTACTCTGAGGCAAACTGAAAAGAAAAACTCTGTAAGAATTTAGGATTCAGGAGTCTTCAAAGATTAGTAAAATATTGAATGCCTAAGAAGACACACCCAATATAAAACCCTTATAATTTTTGAATCTTAACTCCTAAATTCTTATTAATAAAATCTTTTTCTGTAGATTTAACACAAGTAATCAAACCAAAAAACTCTAAGGAGAATAAAATAATTATGGGTACAAAAAGAGATACATCTAGAGATGGATTAAAAAACAAAATTGAGACTTTTGCTTTAACTAACTTAAAACCGCTATGGGACTTTATTCAAAGCAATGATGCTCTAAAAAAAGTAGTCAACAAAACCGTTATTAACAACGCCATTTTAAAAATTCCGACTCGTCCATATCCATTTAGTACTAAGTCTCCTTACACCTCTTGGGAGTCATTGACACAGAGAGACTATTCAGGAATCCATTTACCACCTCTTGATTGGAAACCTTTGACAGATAAAAACTATATAGGAGTTAATTTAGCTCCATCTGAAAACTTTGAAAAGAATTTTCCTCCTGTTGAAGATCTGGCGGTCTTGTATAAGAAAACTGGAAAGACTCTATACTCGCCAAAATCTACTTTGTTGTTTCCGTATTTTGTCCAATGGTTTACTGACAGTTTTCTGCGTACAGATCGTCAGAATCACCTAAGGAATACTTCCAACCACCAAATTGATTTGTGTAATGTTTATGGTTTAAACCCAACAATTACTCATCTATTAAGGTCGCATCAAGGAGGTAAACTAAAAAGCCAAATAATTAATGGAGAAGAATATCCTCCTTTTTACTACGATGAAAATGGACAACCTAAAGAAGAATTCAAAGGCATACCTCATGTCATGGCTAATGAATTCCTGACCAAAGCTGAAACTTTCCCTCCAGAAAAAAAACACAAGTTATTTGTCATGGGGGTAGAAATAGAACGGGCAAATGTGCAAATAGGCTATGTCATGCTGAACATTCTTTGCTTAAGAGAACACAATCGCCTCTGTGAACTCTTAGCAAAAAACTATCCAACTTGGGATGATGAACGCCTTTTCCAAACAGCAAGAAATATCGTAATGGTGGAGATGCTGAAAATTGTGCTGGAGGATTATATAAATCATATTACTCCCTATCACTTTCAGTTTTTTACTGACCCTCTATCATTTACTAATGAAAAATGGTATCGCCAGAATTGGATGACGGTAGAATTCACCTTAGTCTATCGTTGGCATAGTATGCTACCCGACACGCTCATCCATGATGGCAAAGAAATGACCATGCCCGATTCCATGTGGAACAATGACATGATTATTAACAAGGGGTTAGGAGCTATTTTTGAGGAAAGCTGTTCTCAGCCTGCTGCACAACTGAGTTTATTCAATACAGCTGATTTCTTAATTCCTACTGAATTAGCAAGTATTCGTTTAAATCGCGCCGCAAAATTAAGAAGCTATAACGATTATCGTGAGATGTGTAAATATCCACGGGTAACCAATTTCAATCAAATTAGCAGCAATGAAAATGTTCAAAAAGAACTGAAACGATTATATGGTCATGTAGATAATATTGAGTTGTATGTTGGACTGTACGCAGAAGATCTGCGGCCAAATTCTGCCTTACCACCTTTGGTCGGAAGGCTAATCGGAATAGATGCATTTTCTCAAGCTTTCACCAATCCTCTGTTAGCAGAAAATATCTTCAACCCAGAAACTTTTTCTCCAGTAGGTTGGGCTGAGATACAGAATACCAAAACTCTCTCTCAAGTGTTGCATCGCAACATCCCTCAAGGTAAAAACTATAGAGTTTCTTTTTATCGTCAAGATTGGCAAAGAGTTTAATTAGCCAATCAATGTGGATGTGTTATGTTGTTCATAACACATCCTATTTCTGAAATTCATATAAAGTATTTTTTGATTAATTAATCACAGGTGAAAAATGAAACTTTTTACAGAATATCCCGAAAAAGATGAACTCAAATATTACGATCTCTTTCGTGATCTCATCACGAAGCGTATGGAAAATCTTTATGGGGGTGAGAACGCACAACCCGCAAAGAGAGATACTCACGCTAAAACACACGCTGCTGTTAAAGGAACTCTAGAAATCTTTGATTTTGATGAAGCAGCAATTAAGCAGGAATTGGTTAAACGTACCTCATTAACTGAAGCTCAAGTTTCGACTATTTCGATAAAACAAGGTTTATTGGCAAAACCAAAAGAATATCCAGTTTGGCTACGGTTTGCAAATGGTGCCTTTTCAGTTAAGAATGATTATCAACCGGATACACGCTCTATGGCTATTAAAGTGATGGGCGTAGAAGGAGAAAGACTAGCCGAAAGTCACGAGTTAAAAACTCAAGATATTATTGTACATAATGCTCAAAACTTTTTTGTCATAAATATCAAATGCTATTACGGATTTTTTTCGGCAATTTATAAAGCGGGTCTTTCTCCATTTTTTAAGCTATCACCACTTGTATGGCTACTACTACATCCCAAACAATTCTCATTTTTAAAAAATGCTTTCAAACGGTTTCCCAATAGTTTACTTACAGAAAGCTATTGGAGTGGTTCTGCATTTTCTTTGGGACTCAAACCTGACTTTGATCCAACTAAAACAAGTCTAGTTCCTGTAGAATATCCAGCCGTAATAAAGTTTTCATTTACTCCGGTTTCTAGTCAATCACCTCATCAAAAAATACCGCATGAATCCAGAGATCAAAGGGATCTTCAGCGTGCAAAAGCCTCAAGTTCAAATGACAATTACTACCGAGAGGATATAATTCAATCCTTAGCAAAGCCTGACGCCGAATACTTATGGGACTTTCAAATCCAATTTCAAGCTAGCCCAGAGATGTCAATTGATGATACTACCCTTTTTTGGAAAGAAGAAGAATCTCCGTTGTTTACAGTTGGTCGCCTGAGCATTAAGCATCAGAATGTTCGCTCTCCCCAAGAAGATGACTTTGGTGAAAATCTTCGCTTTTCTGTTTGGAACGGTTTGGCAGTCCATCGACCTGTTGGTGCTATAAATCGTTTACGCAGTATTGTTTATCCTATCGTTGCTGAGTATCGTCTTAATCGACGAGGAGTTAAATATCAGGAGCCAACTGAGTTGTAAGGGGGGAGCAGGGAGTTAAGAGCCGGGAAATAAATTTCCCGGCTCAAAGCTCAAACCCATTAAAATGGGTTAAAAGATTACCCAGTGAGCTTTTAGCTCACTTTAGCTATCAGCCCGAACTTTAGTTCAGGGTGAATTTTCGGGCAAAACCTACGCAGTATTGCAATCCATCCCATGTGGGTGGAGTTTTTTATTTTTTATCAAAATCATTGGGTTTAAAACCCCGTCCTTTTAGGACGGCTTTTCTCATTCTAGGTTACGCCCCCAACGTTCAATTAACTCACTAGCACTAATACTCTGACTATCAGCAATTTTGTTGATCTTTTCCCATGATGTATCGGTGAGATTAATCGTGCGTTTCTTCTTAAGTTCATCGTAATGAACTGGGACATGGCGTAATCTTTTACGTGTTTTTGAGTTGACATTCATTGCTATATACGTATATACTAGATACAGTCTGGCAAACAAACAAGGGGTGATGTCAACTGGCTCTTGAACAAGTTCAAACCAAGTTAATCAAAATCAACCTACCAAGGTTTGAAACCAATATACTGGAGTTCATTTGCAAGCGGTCTAACAGCCTGACTTTTCACGGGATGTGGTTTGGGAGGATTGGTTCGCGATGCTTAGTGGCGAACCAATCCTCATTAGATGAACTGGTGTACTCTTTGCGGTAAGGTGCCGTAAGTGGTAGATTTAGTTGGTTGCTATGAAATTCTTCTTAAAAAACCCGTATATTAATTGTGATTTTGGAGACAAACGATTAAACAAGAGGGCAGAATTAATTGCGGAGGCTTTACAGGTAAAATATGGTCAGCCTCTATCTCAAGTGTTTAAAAGCGCAAGCGACTTAAAGCGTGGGTACGAATTTTTATCCAATCCAAAAACGACATTTTCCAAATTGACGATACCTTGTTTTGAACTAACTGCTCAAGAAATAAACGGCATACCAATAGTTTTAGGCGTGGGGGATACGACGTTTCTTGACTACAAAAAAATAGTAGAAAAAAGAGAGGAATATGGTCCGACAGGGAACGGTGGAAACGGGTTAATTCTGCACAGTTGTTTAGCCCTGGAGCCTGATTTTGGACAACCTCTAGGACTTTTATGGGAGAAATTATGGCATCGGGACAAAGAAGTGTCTCCACCAGATGGGGAAACACCAACCCAGAAAAAAAAGCGATTAAAAAAGGAACGTAACGCTAAAAGAAATCAAGATTTGAGGATACTTAGAACATAGAAAAGGAACTGCAATTGGAATACAAGTACTGTGGCGGGGCTGGTCAGAACTAGAAACCTTGTGTCAGGGTTGGCTACTGCATCAAAATCTTAAATTAAGATATTAATTCTCAACAGTGTTCTGATTCTGGAGGAATATGGTTCGCGAGCATTAGTGGCGAATTATGAGACTTTTTGATTATGAAGCACCAAAACAAACCCTCACCCCAAGAAGAATTGTATGAACGTATAGATAAGCTTGTTTCAATGAAAGACTGCTTGGAGCAAGAGATTCAAGCAATTATCGCATCGGGCGCGATCGCGAGAGCTGGGTGTTGGATTGCTCGTTATCTTGCAAAAGGACGAAAGGGGTTTTATTGGTATTATAAACTACAAGCAACTGACCCGATTTTTCCAACCAAGACGTCAGGCAAGCTTTCTAAATACAAACATCTCGGTAAAGCTGGTAGTCTTGCATACGTAGAAGCTCTTGAGCAAATCACTAAAAGAGCAAAAATTGAAGCTTTAGCCCGTTCCATTGAAACTCTTAACCTTGGTTTAAAGGATTTACTTGAGGAAACCTCTAAATACAAAAAATGAGCCGGACTGGTTCGCCATTCAACATCGCGAACCGTTTTTCCCTTTCCACATCCCGTGAAAAGTCAGGTCAGCCGACTGCCCAACCTTAAGCAATCACTGATCGTACTTGGTTATTTTCCATCTGCCTCAGATTTCCGCCTTGGCGTAATTTCGTCAAGCAGTAAATCTATATTTACACCTTGCTGCCGTTTCACCCAGGCTGCCATTAGCAAATCCACCAATTCACTTTTATCAACTTCTATGCCTTGCCTCCTCAGCTTGAGCAACTCTTCCTCTACATCTAAATCTGTTTCGCGCTTCACGTAGTAAGTACGCCCAATCCAAGCATCATCAGATCGTTTCCCCTTTGCTGGTCTACCACGCTTACGCGGTTCTGGTTGTTGTGTTAGTTGCGGTGCTGGTTGTACTATGTCTTCCTTTGCTACTTGAGAAGCTGAGCGTTCTGGTTCCTGCTGTGATTCGTCTCTACTTTCAAATAACTTTTTGAATGGGCTCTTGTTATTCACTTCAATATCTCCTTCCCCACTCGTTGATACTCTCCCCAAGCTACTTTACTGCTGCGGTCTTTCACTTCATAGACTGGTCGTCCTTCCAAAGCTGCTTTCTCATATGCAGCAAATCGCTTTATCGCTTGCTTAAATAAAGGTATCCCCTCCCCTAAAAGTGCCTCCCGTGCCTGTTGTCCTGTTTGTCGTGGTGCTGGGGGAATGATTGTAAGTAACACGCGATAGCGATCGCTCCCCAGCGTTTTTAGCATCTCGACGGTTTGTAATAGGGCATCCATCGCTAGTGCGTCGGGAGTAGTGGGCAGTACTAAAAGGTTGCAGCCATCAGCCAGTGCCTCTAAATCTTCTCTACTTGGTCTAGCTGCTGTGTCGATTACTACATGCTCATAGTTCCGGCTATGCATTGGAGCTTGCATTAAATCCACAACTTTAAAAGGTAAGGCTCCTCGCTTTACCCAGCCTGTAGCGCTGCGATTTGGATCACCATCAACCAGCAACGTACCTGCAAATTGCGACAGGTAGCAAGCAATGTGGATGGCGCTCGTTGTTTTGGCTACGCCACCCTTGAAACTAGCAAGGGTGATAATCACAATCTTTTCTGTGTGAATGCTGCTAGTTTACCATCTGGGGGAAAATTTGCATTTATTAATTTGCCAAAATTTATATTGCTAACAATGCGAACATATATATTTTCATATTGGCGAAAATACAATATCTTGACAAAAAAAAGATATGAGCAGAAAGCGATTTAAGGGGTTTCAAATTACTTGGCAGTACGATACCATCATTCTCAAAATGTCCCAGGAATTGCCCCTTAAATCGCCTCTAATTCAAACAGGCTATTAAAGTGTTTTTAACCTAATTGTTGATCAAGCCAGTGACGCTGCTCAAAACAACGAGAGATTAGTACTTTGAGGGTTGTATTACACGAAAATCCTCATCCATGTAATGTGTAGACGGAGAGCGCTGTTTATGACTCTCCGGCATAATTATCACGCAATAATTTCATATTTTCACTGATCTTCGCTGTTGTAGGATGATCTACCCCTAGTCCTTTTGAAGCAATTTCTAATGCTTTTTTAAACAGTGGTTCCGCATCTTGGTACCTTCCTTGGAAATAGTAGAGTTTTGCCAGGTTGTTGTAAGTGGTGGCGACAAACGGATGCTCTTCTCCCAGCAGCCGTTGGCAGAGTGATAATGCTGTTTTATACAAAGGCTCTGCCTCGCTGTACCGACCTAGGCTACAATAAAGTTCTGCCAGGTTGTTGTAACAGGAAGCGACATTGGGATGTTCTTCTCCCAGCAGCTTTTTCCAAAGTTCTAGAGATTTTTGATACAGTGGTTCGGCTTCACCGTACCGTCCTTGGGAGTAGTAAAGTCCTGCCAGGTTGTTGTAACTGGTGGCGACAGAGGGATGCTCTTCTCCCAGCAGCTTTTTCCAAAGTTCTAGAGATTTTTGATACAGTGGTTCGGCTTCACCGTACCGTCCTTGGGAGTAGTAAAGTCCTGCCAGGTTGTTGTAACTAGAAGCGACATCAAGATGTTCTTCTCCCAGCAGGCGTTGCCTGAGTTCTAGAGATTTTTGATACAGTGGTTCGGCTTCGCTGTACCGTCCTTGGGAGTGGTAAAGTCCTGCCAGGTTGTCGTAACTAGAAGCGACATCAAGATGTTCTTCTCCCAGCAGGCGTTGCCTGAGTTCTAGAGATTTTTGATACAGTGGTTCGGCTTCGCTGTACCGCCCCTGGGAGTGGTACAGTAGAGCTAGGTTGTTGTAACTAGAAGCGACATCAAGATGTTCTTCTCCCAGCAGGCGTTGCCTGAGTTCTAGAGATTTTTGATACAGTGGTTCGGCTTCGCTGTACCGCCCCTGGGAGTAGTAGACAAAAGCCAGGTTGTTGTAACTAGAGGCAAAATCGTGATGCTCTTCTCCCAGGCGGGATTTTACTACTAATACACATTGCTCTAACCGAGGTTCTGCGAAAGCATATAAAGCCTGTCCAGAATAAAATCTATTTAAGCCAACAAACGGCCAAATTAAATTTTGATCACTGACTGCATCAATCAGATTTTTTGCGACTTCTACTAAATGTGGGATATCATCTTTGACTAAACTAATAAACTCTTGAGTAAGTGAAGAGGGAATTTTCTGTGCAACTTCTACCAAAGTTTTGCACAATTGAGACTTCTGCTCGAATGCAGTAGCTAAGTTGTTTTGCTTGTCTCTGAGAAATTCACGAATTAGCTGATGTAATTGATAAGTTTGTTCACCTTGTAACAGGTGTAAGTTTTCTAGTTCAACTCTGGTATCTTCTAATTTTTCAGGATTTTGCTCAACAGCAGCACGTTTCACCAGTGACCAAGGAATCGGAGCTAAGGCAAATAAACTTAGTAAACAACCTAACTGTTGAGCATCATGACTTAAGTCTGACCAACTCAATTCAAAAGCCGCCGCTACTCCAAGTTTGACGTTTCTAGTCCAAGTCGGGTCATTTTCCTTCACGATTAAGGAAGGATGAGCTAACCCTTTCTCCTCCAACCGTCGCAGCATTTCGGCTAAAGTTATCTTGCGTTTTTTGACATAGGAGCCAACTAATTGCAAAGCTAGGGGCAAATAGCCTAAACGCTGACAAAGTTCTTTACCTTGTCCTAATTCTTGGTTTTGCTTTTCTTTACCAATCAATTGAGCTAGTAGTAAGAGTGCATCTGTCTCTGACAAAACTGACAAAAACAGAGAACTAGCTAAATCTAGTCGAAGACGTGTAGTAATTATTACTTTGAACTGGGATGGTTGGGGTGGTAGATACGGTTGGATATGACTGTAATTTTTAACATCATCAAAAACTATTAGCGTGTGACCTTGTTGCCAATGCTGCCAGCACCAACGTACTTGTTCTGGTAACGGCAAATCTTTTGGCGGCTCTTTTCCCAAGTCTGTTGTAGTAAATTGTATTATTTGTGACCCAATATCTTCTTCTCTAGCTCTTAACCAGCAGATCCCGCCAGGATAACTATGCAATTGCAAATGTAGTAGTGAGTATTGGATTGCTAATTCTGTTTTACCAACTCCCCCCATTCCTTCCACCGGAGCAATTACCACACTCGTATTTTGTTGTAGCTGTTGGCGGAGGTGTTCTAATTCTCTTTCTCTTCCGATAAATTTATCTGTACTGCTAAGAGGAATGTTTTGGGGAAAGCCTGTTGGTTTAGGAATATTATCCAAATTGATAACAATTTGATAAATCTGATGAATATCTCCTATTGTGATGTCACGACCAGCCTGAACATTCTCCAAAATTCTTTGTACAACTTGAAAATCTGGATGGTTAGTCATACTGTTAAGCTTCTTGGTTTAAATTGCCCAAATCAATGTTTGTAGCTTTGACCCCTTTTAACATTTCTTGCTCAACTGAACCATCGCGCGAGGCTTTTTGGCTGATATCTTTTGCTTTTAAATCGCCAGTTACTTCAATTTCGCTAAGAACTACCTGACGAACGTTTTCATCTTGTGCTTGTAATTGCTGGACTAATTCTCTAAGTTTATTTGCAAACTCTTTATCTGCATCAATTTGGTTTTGCAGTACAGTTTGAAAAATAGCCTTATTCGTTTCAGTTGGTTGATTCTGTGCTTGTGTCAGTATTCCATCTATACTATGAGCCTTAAACTTTTCCCGAATGGTATTTACCATCTGAGCAAATGTATCAACCGCACCTTGACCTAAAGCTTTTCCACCTTCTTTAATTGCCTCTGAGAAGAATAAAGAGACAATCACTGCTGCCGTTAGAGGTTCTACCATCAGCTTACACTTAGATTTAGTAGTAACACTGTCATATACAACCTTAATGTACAATATTTCGGATTTTTAAGTTTAGTGCTTCTTCAATTCCTGTTATGGTTACTAAACATTAAATACAATGAGATTAAATACTCTATCTCTTGCTCAGAAAGCTTTTTACCGCTTTAATGTCCTTGTAAAACTGAATTTTCACTAACTTAGTAAGAATTACTAGCTAAAAAACCTAGCTTTTAATCCTTTTAGCTAGTAAAATTTGTTTTTTACTATAGAAATAGCGTAACAACCAACTCATTTAGTTTTTACTCTAGAATATAAAAACGAATACTTTCGCCATTCTTATTTTTATATTTATACTTTCCTAATCCTAACTTTTCCGAAGTAATAGTCTTTTTTCTGCCACTTTTAACTTGGATCCGCTTGCAGAGTTCATATCTCCCTGTTCGTGGGTTTTTTTTCAATAAATCAATTTTGTGAGGCTTCGGCATAGGACCATACGTCCAAAACTCTCCTTTACTACACACAAATGTAATTTGGTCCCCATAATACACATCGAAAGTGTGATAATTTTCCGATAGTAATAATTCTAGATTATACATTTTGTCTCTCCAATAACATCATTTTATAATGAGCCAATATGGATGCTTAGAAAAATCTGCTTTTCTTCAAAATCGTGCCCTTGTTGCGTGAATAGAAAAAAACCAAAATCAAAAAAGCTTTACACGTATCTCGGCGATCACGGTACTAGTAAGATATGTTACCTACTCCCAAAGACTTGAGTCCAAGTGTATTTGTAACGACTCGTGGGATGGTGGTAAAAACCGACTCCAATATCTCGGTAGTTTCCGTTTAAGATATTGTTTCGATGTCCTGGTGAGTCCATCCATTTTTGTACAACTTGCTCTGGCGTGGGAGAACCATAAGCAATATTTTCACCGACAAACTGAGATGGATAACCCGCAGCGCGTGCGCGTTCCTGACAACTCCTACCTTCAGGACTATAGTGGTCTAAGTACCCTCGCATCGCCATATCCTGGGAGTGGCGACGTGCAGCTTGAGTTAATGCACCGTTTATAGCCAGTGGCTGTAAACGGTTTTGGCGGCGAATGTCGTTAACCAATTGCACAACTTTCGATTCGTAAGTATTGATCTGCATTTTTATTCCTTCTAATGATGTTCTTTTAAACTTGAGAAACGGTGAGGATTGTGGGTGCAAGTTTTGAAAACCGCACCTGCCCTCACAGAGTGTACTATTGCGTAGGTAGTGAAAGTGTTCTCAATAGTTTTCTGCTTATCATTTGGACATGTTGACAAGCATTTAGTTGTCTTTAACTATAACTACTATGCATGCTCCTAAAGCAACTCCAGCCAACGTTCCAACAATAGACAAAAATTGAGTTCCAATATATCCACTATTAGTCGTAGCCGTAACTTTAAAATCTTTGAAATTTCCCTCAAGAGAACTTGCATTACTTTCAGATAAGCTTGAATTGTCAGTGTTTAAACTCATATCTAGTGACTCCTGTTGAAGAATCAAACATTTAAAGATTGAAAGTTTTAGATGTTTTACTTAACCCCTTCACTGAATAATATATAGTAACTAGAGCTTTTCTGCCACCTACACACAGTCGGAAAAATAGGATGCCTGTCTTTCTTGCTACATTTCGCAAATCTTTGATACCTTGAACTTTAGCTAGTTCTGGAATAGCTACTTGAAAAAGACGGCTGACTTCGATTCCCCGATCTTTAAGTTTTTGCCACCAAGGGGCTGGAACATATGACGATGATGACATATCATTTCCTAAGTTTATTACTTATTGATTTGGGTAGTGGTATAGAAATAGTGATTTTCTTTTTGTCAGTCCTTGTATAACAAGACTTTCAGCTTCCGCTATCACTACATCTTTAGCACTACCCCATTGATTTGTTATCACACAACCACTATACACCACTTTATTGTGAATAATCACCATCGAACGGGATTTTTTTTGTAAAATAATATTAAGCGTCCACAGAGTACTTCACTTTAGTATTTATGGAGACAAAAGTATGGAGTCCAATACAAATGTATATGGGGTAAAAGTAGCCAAGGCGCATTTTGCCGCCATGCGTCGTCTGAAATTCTTTGTCGGTTAACCCATAATATTGCCGCGACTGGAACCATAAGATTGCCGCAACGGAGGCTGTAATACTCATTATTTCGTGAAGCGATCGCATTCTTTTTTGATGCATTGGAACCATAAGATTGCCGGGAATCAAAATTGTCACCATAAGCTTGCCAAAAAAAGGTAATCTTAAGATTTGATTTTTAGGTGGCGTGTAAGATTCTCAAATCCATATGCTGGAAGGGTAACAGTAATACGGGTGACTTCAATCCTACATTTTTAGTCGGGGTGGATTATGAACACTTTTATCGTCAAATGTATACCCTACAAGGATTATAGACGTTGGAAGGATAATATTGCCAATGTCAATAGGAAGCATAAGCACGTAAAAACGGCAATATTATGGTTCCACCGACAACAAGGTTTTCAGCCTGTACATGGCGGCAAAATGTACCTTCGCTACTTTTACGCCTATATAATTTGTGAGGTAGATACAGTACTGTGGTTATCTATATACATGAATCGTTATTATTAAAGAGTGATACTTGTTTAGCCACCAGTATAAATAAAAAATGTGTTGATTGAGGGAGCAACTTATTGTGATTGTTTGGCGTTTGAGTCGATTGATGGCAGAACGTAGAGTCTCTGGTAAGCAACTGGCAGAGATTCTTCATGTGCATCCTAACACCGTCTCGCGTCTCCGAAGGGCATTTACCATGCCACCAATCGATGGTGATTTACTCAATAAGCTTTGCCAAGAGCTGAAGTGCATTCCTTCTGATCTGATTGAGTATATTCCTTCAGAAGATGAAATCCCTGCTAGTAAATTGTCTACAGTGTCTGAAGTTAAGAATGAACAGAATATCGCAGAGCTTAGTCAAAGCATTGCCGAGGCAATTCAAGCTACTACCTCGTCGGGTAAGACATCCATAACCTCACAGGAAATACTTGCTCGTGTAACCGCTCTTCTAGCCGTGACGCCACAGACTAATTTTTAAAAGTAGCAATTAAAACATTTAAAAGCCTACGTATAGATGATTGGTTTAGATAGACGAGTGTCACTATAGGCGTCACCGTGCCAAAACGGGAAAATTGTACGCTAAGGCTGAAAGCATCTTGCAGTAAGCATTTCGGGCGATAAATGTACACCCATATGAGGAGATCGGTTTCAAAGCCCTGAAAATAGGTTGTTTTTAACAATTTCGCTCAAGAGTGTACTTAGACTCAGTTTGATGGTGCAGAGTAGTATGTATTCTCTGTACCTTGATAGTATTTTTAGAAAAAAGTATTTTTCCTGCCACTTAATAAAGGTATATACTAAAATCATTCCAAAAAATCTGGTAAATTATTTAACGCCAATTGTGCCACTTGTTCTGCACGTTGTGACGTGATTTTTTGATACCGTAAGGTTGTTTGAATGCTTTCATGTCCCATGAGCGCCCTGAGTTCTTCAATTTCCATTAGTCCCACTCGCTCTGTAGCAAAAGTATGCCGTAGATCGTGAAGACGAATTTCTTCGAGTTCGGGACTGTCTCCAATCAGGTTCGTCCAAGATTTATGCGCCATACGGTACGACAGGCGGGAGACAACTAAAGTTTTTGGCTGTTGAGCAGTAAACAGTGCTGGATGGTTAGAGTGTCTATAATATTTAATGTAGTGATTTAGGCTCACAGAAGCTACTTCACTGTAAAAACACCACCGTCGCTTGTTACCTTTGCCAACAACCTGAAATTTCCGGGTGTTGAAGTCTATGTCATTAAGATCTAGAGCCAGTACCTCAGCAATCCTAGCGCCACTGGTATGCAACAAACGCACTAACGCAGACATTCGCGCATCTTTTTTGATCATACGATACAGGATACTTAATTGGTTAGGAGTAAGATAACGCACCAGTTCATCCGTAGCATATTCTCCTTTGTTGTGACTGGGTTTGCGTCTTGTGAGTCCCGCAACTGGATTGGATTTGAGATATCCCATATCAACAGCAAAGTTGAACAAAGCCGTGATTACAGCTTGATGACGGCGGTGGGTAGTATAGGAAACATCAGTTAGTGAATTGAGGTATTCTACCAAGATTTGTCGGTCGATAATTTCTATTGACCATCGACCATATTGTTTGAGTAAGGGGATAATCGTAGACTCATAGGAACGTAGAGTGCTGTTGGCTAGTCCCGGACGTTCTAAAAACTTGGTGGCTAAAGCAGCTAAAGTCGTCATTACTTTAGAGGGGCTTTTTGCAATTTTTTTAAATAAAAGTGTAGATTTTAAATTATCATTGCAGATGCTAACGCAGCTGCAAATATTCTCAGAAAAGTAAGCACAATATTGGATCTTGATCTTAATGGAGTGTGTAGAGGGCAATTGACAGCCCTAGCTCGGTTGAACATTTGGAACGGTTCGAGTAAGAACCCTCTACTAGGTGTTACTGTGTGAAAGAATCTCCGTGACTTTAGTCCGGAGAGTCGTCAAATCCATACCCGAACCTATACCCCCTTAAAAAAAATTAATCACCTCAAAGCCTCGACTATTCAGAGCTTTCATTTGTGAGTACATTAGTAATTAGCATAAAGGAATATAAATTTTCTCGTGAGATAATTAAGACTTGATTTTTTATTCGAAAAAATATTTAAGTTTTTTATTTTTATTTAAACTTCTAACTTCAAGAACAAAACAAAAATTGTCCACACTTAGCTTGAGCAACTGGGAAATTCACAGGAGAGACAATGAACAAAACCTATGCAACCATTGACGGTAATGAAGCTGTTGCTCGTGTTGCTTACCGTTTAAGTGAAGTTATTGCTATCTACCCGATTACTCCTTCATCATCAATGAGTGAATGGACTGATGCTTGGTCATCGGATGGTCGTTTTAATGTGTGGGGTAGTGTCCCTAGTGTAATCGAAATGCAGAGTGAAGGGGGCGCGGCGGCGGCGGTGCATGGAGCATTACAAACTGGTTCTATGACCACCACGTTTACATCTTCTCAAGGCTTGTTGTTAATGATTCCCAATTTGTACAAAATTGCTGGGGAATTAAACACAGTCGTTATTCATGTCGCGGCTCGTTCGCTTGCTACCCAAGCCTTATCTATTTTCGGTGATCATAGTGATGTAATGGCGGCTCGTGCAACTGGCTTTGCTTTGTTATGTTCCGCTTCAGTACAAGAAAGCCAAGATTTTGCCTTGATCTCCCAAGCTGCAACTCTTAGAAGCCGAGTGCCATTTATGCACTTCTTTGATGGTTTTCGTACATCTCATGAAATTCAAAAAGTCGAACTGCTACAAGACAGTGATTTACGATCGCTCATCGATGATGAACTGATATTTGCCCACCGCGCCCGTGCGCTAACCCCAGACAAACCAGTGTTACGGGGTACCGCGCAAAATCCGGATGTCCACTTCCAAGCCCGCGAAACTGTTAACCCTTACTATAATGCTTGTCCGGATATTGTCCAACAAGTGATGGATCAATTTGGAGAACGGACAAAACGGTACTACCAGATTTTTGAATACTACGGCGTTCCTGATGCAGAACGGGTGATTGTGTTGATGGGTTCAGGCTGTGAAACAGTCCATGAAACTGTAGATTATTTAAATACCCGTGGGGAAAAAGTTGGTGTTGTTAAGGTGCGGCTGTACCGTCCGTTTGATATCGAGCGCTTTGCCCAAATATTACCAGCAACAACAAAGGCGATCGCCGTCCTTGATCGCACGAAAGAACCAGGTAGTATCGGTGAACCGTTGTATTTAGATGTTGTGACTGCTATTCACGAAGCTTGGGAACTCGTAAAGGAAAACTCACCTCATCCCAAAATTATCGGTGGTCGTTACGGTTTATCATCAAAAGAATTTACCCCAGCAATGGTAAAGGCAATTTTCGATAACTTGGCTCAAACTAAGCCAAAAAACCACTTTACCGTTGGTATTAATGACGATGTTTCCCATACTTCCCTTGAGTTTGATCCAAACTTTTCAACCGAAGCAGATAACGTTGTTCGAGCAATGTTCTACGGTTTAGGTTCAGATGGTACAGTTGGAGCAAACAAAAACTCGATCAAGATTATTGGTGAGGGAACTGATAACTACGCCCAAGGTTACTTTGTTTACGACTCAAAGAAATCAGGTTCACTGACTGTTTCTCACCTGCGCTTTGGTTCACAACCAATTCGCTCAACCTACCAAATCGACCAAGCAAACTTTATTGGTTGCCATCAGTGGGTATTCTTAGAACGTATAGATGTTCTTAAGCCTGCTGCTCAGGGAGGAACTTTCTTGCTAAATAGTCCTTATGACGCGGATACTGTTTGGGAACACCTACCGTCAGAAGTTCAAAGACAAATTATCACTAAGCAGCTTAAGTTCTACGTTATCAATGCTACCAAGGTCGCTAAGGAAAGCGGCATGAAGGGGCGAATTAATACAGTGATGCAGGTGTGCTTTTTTGCTCTTGCCGGTGTTTTGCCACAGGATGAAGCGATCGCGAAAATTAAGCAAACAATTGAAAAAACCTACGGCAAAAAAGGTGCAGACGTCGTCCGTATGAACTTGGAAGCCGTAGATAAAACGTTAGAAAATTTACACAAGGTCGAAATCGGAAAAGAAACCCAAAAATCTACAATCCAAAATCCTATACCTGAGACTGCTCCCAAATTTGTCCAGGAAGTCTTAAGTAAAATGATGGCATGGCAGGGTGATGATTTACCTGTTAGTGCTTTACCTGCTGACGGTACTTACCCGACTGGTACAACTAAGTGGGAAAAACGCAATGTCGCCCTTGAGATTCCTGTGTGGGATTCTGATGTTTGCGTTCAATGCAACAAGTGCGTTATGGTTTGTCCTCATGCAGCTATTAGAAGTAAGGTTTATCAACCCGATCAGTTAGTCAATGCACCTTCAAGCTTCAAATCAGTTGATGCAAAGGATAAGGACTTTGCTAGTCAGAAGTTTACTATTCAGGTTGCTCCAGAAGATTGTACAGGTTGTGCTATTTGTGTAGATATTTGTCCTGCTAAAAATAAGTCTCAGCCAGAGCGTAAGGCAATTAACATGGAATTACAGTTGCCTTTGCGCAGTCAAGAACGGGAAAACTGGAATTTCTTTTTGAGTTTGCCTAATCCTGACAGAAGACAGCTTAAAGTTAATCTCATTCGCCAACAACAGCTGCAAGAACCTTTGTTTGAATTTTCTGGTGCTTGTAGTGGTTGTGGTGAAACACCTTATCTAAAATTGCTGACACAACTTTTTGGCGATCGCGCAATTATCGCCAACGCAACGGGTTGTTCTTCTATCTATGGTGGAAACTTACCTACAACCCCTTGGACAAAGAATGCAGATGAAAGAGGCCCAGCATGGTCTAATAGTTTATTTGAAGATAACGCTGAATTTGGTTTTGGTTTCCGCCTTTCTTTAGATAAGCAGTCGGAATTTGCAGCTGATCTTCTCCAGCAGTTAAGCGGTGAAATCGGGGATAGTCTAGTTGAGTCTATCTTAAATGCTCAGCAACAAACCGAAGCAGAGATTTACGAACAACGCGATCGCGTAGCACTCCTCAAGCAACGGTTACAAAGTTTGTTAACTGCTGATGATTCACAAATTACCGCCAAAGCTCAACAACTTCTTACACTGGCTGATTATCTTGTTAAAAAAAGTGTCTGGATTGTCGGCGGTGATGGTTGGGCTTATGATATTGACTTTGGTGGACTAGATCATGTGCTTGCTAGTAACCGCAATGTGAATATCCTAGTGTTAGATACAGAGGTATACTCTAATACAGGTGGTCAGTCTTCTAAAGCTACACCAAAAGCAGCTATTGCGAAGTTTGCTGCTAGTGGTAAGCCAGTATCAAAGAAAGACTTAGGGCTAATTGCTATGACATACAGTAATGTCTATGTAGCAAGTGTAGCTCTTGGCGCACGTGATGACCAAACCCTCAAGGCATTTTTAGAAGCAGAGGCTTACGACGGTCCATCACTCATTATTGCCTATAGCCATTGCATTGCTCATGGTATTAACATGACCACAGGAATGAGTCATCAAAAGGCGTTAGTGGAATCAGGTCGCTGGTTGCTGTATAGATACAATCCTGATTTACAAAAAGCTGGGAAGAATCCATTACAGATGGATATGCGATCGCCTAAAGAGACAATAGAGCGATCGATGTCCAAAGAAAATCGCTTCCAAATACTTACCAAAACTAAACCTGAGCTTGCCAAGCGCTTACTCCAAGAAGCACAAGCCGAAGTTGATGCTCGTTGGCAATACTACCAATATCTGGCAAAAAGGTGATGGCATTTTGAAAATTCTGCATTAAACTCCAGGAGTCAGAATGAATTCATGAATTTATTCTGACTCCTGACTCCTGACTCCTGAATTCTTCTTCAAAAGGTTATCCTATGGACGCGAAGACTGACGAGACTACTAGTCGCGGCACACCACTGATTTTAGCTGGAGTTTTTCTTGGTGTTGGTCTTGGAGGTTTCTTTGATGGCATTGTTCTGCATCAGATCCTCCAATGGCATCATATGTTAAGTAGCGTTCGACCCTTGACATCACGCCATAATATAGATTTGAATATGGTCTGGGATGGCTTGTTTGATGCCTTCGATTGGGTGATAACCGTGATTGGAGTCGTCTTGCTGTGGCAAGCAGGAAAGCGTGATGATGTTCCTTGGTCAGCAAATATATTTTTTGGATCAGTACTTGGTGGTGCTGGATTTTTCAACTTAATTGAAGGCATAATTGATCACCAAATTCTTGGGATCCATCATGTGAAACCGGGACCAAATCAACTGATCTGGGATTTGGGTTTTCTCGCTAGTGGTGTTTTGCTGATTCTAGTTGGATGGAGAATAACTCAATCAAAAAACGGCAGCACGAACGCAGCAATATAAGTATATCCAGATGCCCGTGTTTATCTCGAATCTCATTGAACGCTTTTTTCACGGCAGCTTCATCAGTAATATCTAACTCTAATGGCGAAGCTTGACCCCCAGTTGAGGTAACACTCGCTACTATATCCTTTAGCCTTTGCTGGTTTCGCCCATTGACAAGTACAAAAGCTCCGACGCTAGCCAGAGCTTTAACTATTCTCATTTATCAAAAACTTTGTCATATTGACCATCAACAATACGAAGTAATCCTTATCATAAGAGGAATGTCATCATGCAATAGCTATTGCATGATGGCTCCTAAAATCAAAATATCTTGTTGTTGAAAGAAAATGATGAATTGGAAAATTCTTTGTTTACTCCCTGGTTTAACTCTAGCATCTGCTGTGCCTGCTGCTTATGCCAACAACCAAACCACTCATCATGCTGTTGTTGTTGCTCAAAGTCAACAACAAGGGAGTACAACGCCTAATGACAGTGGTACGACCACAACCACTCCTAATGACAGCGGTACAACTACGAACCCTAGTACTACTACACCCAGCGACAGTGGTACGACAACAACCCCTAGTACCACACCTAGTGAAAGTGGTACCACAACAAAGCCTGCTAAATTGAAAGTTGGTAGTAAAGGAGAAGCAGTAAAAACTGCCCAAACTTATTTGAAGCAGCATAACTTTTACAATGGACCGATTGATGGAAAGTTTTCTAAAAAGACTCGCTTAGCAGTGATCAAATTCCAGAAATCTAAGGGTCTAAAAGCTGATGGAATTATTGGACCTAAGACTTTAGCTGCAATGCAATAAACCTTTGTTGCCAACTAGCGGTTTTTTATAAAAAACTCCACCTACAAGGGGATGGAGTTTTTTATTTGAAATTTTAGAACTTTTATGTAATATTTTTTCCTTACAGCAGTTTTGACCTAAATGAACCAGACCGTTTGTAAGGGCGCAAGGCATTGCTCCCCTACGACTGTGGTCTAATTACCTGAAAATTGCTGTAAACAATCGATTTTTGTGATTTTTCTGGAAATTAGCAGCCTAAACCGTACATTAATATATGCTTTACCGTATGTGCGAGCAATATTGTATTCATAATATCAAATGTTGAATTTTGCGCTTAAAACAAAATTGCATCTTAAATTAGCTGTTGTTAATGTAAACTTTTATATATTATGGCATAATTTCTGCATTTTAAAGTGATTAATCAATAGAGGCATACAACTTTTAGCCTTTAAACACAAGGTAATTTATTCTTCTTCAATGTAGTCGGAGTCAAATGACATTTGGTTCAGCAAACTAAGAAGAAGGGACAAATATAAAAAACTCCATGCCACTTGCGCTTGGGGAGTTTTTTGGTCGTGGGAAAAAAGTACTATCCGCCCAGCGATCATGCACAAAGAGGCGGTTTATTATCCCTCTCCACCGACAAGGGGATGGATTCGAGCGCCGCTTTTATGAAACTAAAGCCTTACAAAATCTAACAGGCAAATTTTTAATGTACTTTCAGCACAAAATTCCGCAAAACCTCGTTTACTTGTGAGCGACTACTTAGCACATATGGAGTTGAATTATGAAAAAACTGAATTATTATGTAGCTCTTTTCTCTGCCCTATTCTCTGTTAATGAAATTTTCATCTTTACAATGCAAGCTCGGGCAGAAGAAATTCAACAGATAAGACAACCACTTTATGTTGCAAAAAATACAATTTGGCCATCAAGACAAGTTTCTGTATGCTGGGAAAAATCAGGTAGTAATACTGAAAAGAACTGGGTAATATCAGCAGTCAATAATACATGGGAGAACGAATCAGGGATTGACTTCATAGGTTGGGAGGATTGTATACCGAATTCCAAAGGAATTCGCATTCAAATTAGCGACGAGAGACCACATACAAAAGGATTAGGGCGAAACCTTGACGGAGTTACCGCAGGTATGGTTCTCAACTTCACCTTCAACAATTGGAGCACACTATGTCAAAGTGATCGAGAAAATTGCATCCGTTCAATTGCTGTACATGAATTCGGTCATGCAATGGGATTTGCACACGAGCAAAATCGTCCCAATACACCAGCTACATGCACAGAAGAGAAAAGTGGTAGTAATGGCGACACGACTGTCGGTGCATGGGATTTGAGTTCAGTAATGAACTACTGCAATCCAAACTGGAATAACGGGGGTCAGTTGAGCGCAACTGATATTGAAGGAGCGCGTAAATTTTATCCCTTTCCAGATGATTATCTAAAAGTTACCGCTGTCTGGCAAAAAGGAACCGACGGAGAAATTCAAGTTTATGACTGGCAATACGAAGACTACCGCAAGAAATATGACGAGCTTTGGAACCAAGGCTGGCGGTTACACATTCTCAAAAACCGTGTGGTGAATAATCAGGTGCTGTATACCGCAGTATGGCGTCCAAATACTTCTGGCGAAATCCAGGTCTACGGTTGGTCATATGAAGACTACCGCAAGAAATACGATGAGCTTTGGAATCAAGGTTGGCGGCTGCATATTCTCAACAACTACGTCGTCAACGGTCAAGTGCTGTATACCGCAGTATGGCGTCCAAGTACTTCTGGCGAAATCCAGGTCTACGGTTGGTCATATGAAGACTACCGCAAGAAATACGATGAG